>JBATUR010000073.1:0-110496 GCA_049671305.1 Coleofasciculaceae cyanobacterium | reverse complement strand
CTTCAAATAATTATCGCCCTCTGCCCAGAAAAATTAACCTTTATTTAGCAAAAAATCGTGTTATGAAGCAGCAGTAAAAATTCACCCAAGAGGAACCAACGTTAAATTGCTGGCATTTCCTGGCACTCCCTAACCATAAGGTAGCTTTTACAGATACAATGCTTGTCTTTACTGTGTCTTTCAACAGTAAGAAAACCCAACCGAGATTAATCACCAATTAATCCTTGATCTTGTGGGCAACGGCTACACCGAATCAGCAAAAACTGCTCGGCTTGACCTCAAGAAGGAGCCTTTTCCCTTTTAAATAACACCATAACAACCCATTCACCAAGCGTTATAAACTTCAAACAGCAACAAGACATAGCTCACAAAAACAGGACAGGGACTGTAAAAATTTTCAGATTGATCAAAAGGTTCTTAGGAGTACGTTTTCATTAAATGCAGGGAACGTTGAATGAAATTGATATCCGCAGTATCCTACAACTGATCGAACTAGGTCAGCGTACAGGTGAGTTGTTGGTTGAAGCCCAAAGCCCTCACACCAACATTCTATTAGGTGGTGATGCTAGCAATAAGGGCTTGACTTTTACTCGTCCCTACCCCGAATCTAAAGTCAAAAGAAGCGCAGGACCATTTTGGTTTGTATTCTTTTTGAATGGACAAATTGCTTATGCTGCCAATAGTGGAGGCAGCTTATCACGCCTACGTGACTATTTACGTCGTTATCAAGCCGACACTGCCCTTGATAATTTAGAACTACCAGCAATTTCTGCAATTAACGCCCCAGAATACGGCTATTTGTGGGCGCTGCTAGAAAAACACGTCCTGACACCCGCCCAAGGACGTAGCATCATTCAAAGTATGGTCAAAGAAACGCTTTTTGACTTGTTGAGCGTGCATAACGGCTATTTTGTGTTTGAGGTTAGTCCAGCATTAGCGCCACAACTGACAACCTTAGAAATTGCCCCCTTAGTCACCAAAATCATGAAGCAGGTGCAGGAATGGAAGCAATTTCATCCTCAAATTCAATCACCTAATCAGTGTCCAACTATTACAGACCAATTGCAGTTAAAGGCAGCACTACCAGAAAGAGCCTTTAGAACCTTAAATCAATGGGCAGATGGTAAAACATCCTTGCGACAGTTGTCCCGCTATCTCAATCGTGATATTTTGACCGTAGCACGGGCGATTTATCCTTATGTACAACATGGTTGGGTGCAATTGCTGACGCCTCCAGCAGAGACACCAATTGTGCGACGGGAATGGGAACTAAAACCAGTCACCCAAGTGCCGCAAATTGTTTGTATTGATGATGACTTAGCGATCGGAAAAACTGTAGAGTATACCTTACAGGCTAAAGGTTATAAAATTACAGCCATTCAAAATCCTGTAGAAGCCTTGACCTTAGTTTTTCAACTCAAACCAGATTTGATCCTCTGTGACCTTGCCATGCCAGAACTGGATGGATACGAAATTTGTGGGATGCTGAGAAAATCGACAGCATTTCGGCAGACTCCAATTATTATGCTAACGGGCAAAGACGGCTTTATCGACCGAGTAAGAGCTAGGATGGTTGGCTCAACCGACTATCTAACCAAACCATTTGGGGCAAATGAATTATTGATGCTGTTAGAAAAATATGTTGGTACAGGCGACCTAGAAAAATGTAACAATGACATTTCTATCACCGATACCTCAGATGAGCTAACAGAAATTGATATTACTAAGCCAGCATCGGCATAAGCAATACTTGCGATTAATGCCACGCCGAGTTGTAGTCTTGTTGTGACCTTTCAAGCTACAGGTAAAAAGATTTAAAGAAGTCTAGCAATGATTAAAGCCTAATGAGGGATACTTTAATCATTAACATAAGTTTAATCATGTAGCCCAAGGTCAGGTTTGGAGTTCATCCCGGTCATCGGTGAGTCAGGTATGGAGTTATGAGTACAGTTCTGGTTGTAGAAGACAGCCTTGCACAACGGCAGATGATCTCAGACCTCCTTAAAGGAAGTGGGTTGACGGTTGCCGTAGCGAGTGATGGTGTGGAAGCATTGGAACACATTCAGCGCTCTAACCCGGATGTCGTAGTCTTGGATATTGTCATGCCCCGAATGAACGGTTATGAGGTTTGTCGCCGTCTCAAAGCCGATCCCAAGACTCAGCACGTCCCAGTGGTAATGTGTTCTTCAAAAGGGGAGGAATTTGATCGCTATTGGGGCATGAAGCAGGGGGCAGATGCTTACATTGCCAAACCCTTCCAGCCGACAGAGCTGATTGGGACAGTTAAACAGCTTCTTAGAGGATAGAAAATATAGGTAACTAAGGGAATGGTAGGTAATCCGGATTTTTTAACAGGTAGTGGCAAAGACCAAGCTCCAGAATTTCAGGAATTAGAAAGCCCTGAAGGTGAACTGCACTTGCGGTTTTACGTTCCATCTGGTAATGAATTTGCCCTGCCAGCAACGGGTATTAAAGAAGTACTTTCTCAGCCTCCTGACCGGATCACAGCAATTCCTAACGCTTCCCCTTTGTTATTGGGGACAATAAATATTCGAGGCAGGGTGATTTGGGTGTCTGATCTGGGTCAGTTTTTGGGAGATGGAATCATCTTAAATACAGACCGACCAGAAATTCCGATTATTGCAGTTGAAGACCAAGACACTATGCTGGGATTGGCGATTGACAGGCTTGGTGAGATGGATTGGTTGGATGTGGACAGTGTACAAATGCCGATGAATGTTCCAGATAGTATGGCGCCCTTTTTAAAAGGCGAGTGGTTGTTAGATCAAGAATCTAGTCAACTGCTGCGACTTTTAGATCAGGTAGCGATTTTACGCTCGGCAAGGTGGGCGGCATGAGATGTAAGTTAAGGTAATCGGAAAAAGATGACTATTGTGGAATGTAGATGAGCGATCGCTCACTCATCTACAACTAACCCAACAAAGTCAAAAAATCAGTACTTTTTCCTACGGACACGGGAGGAGGCAAATGGCATCAGGTACGGACTACGCACAGGAATACGGACAAGCGGAAAAAGCCTATATGCAAGGCAATTACCAGGAGGCTGCCGCAATATGTAATCGATTGATTGATGATTTTCCCGATGACCCAAGTGTGCGTCTACTACGGGGTCATATCTACTGCTATGGGCTGCAGCAGTATGATGTGGCACGAGAACAGTACGAGTTGGTACTTTCCCTAACCTCAGAACCGGATTTCATCAACTATGCCAACAATGGTTTAGAATACACCAACCAATTCCCCTCCTCTGAATCGGAGTCGAGGGAGCCACAGGAAGGTTTTGACGGCGACGTTCATGATTGGGATGAAACCGATGATTTGAACGATGCACCGACTTTTGAAAGTTGGCAAGAACTAGACCATAACCAGCACCCAGAAGAATTTGACCTGGCTAGTCTAGATTTTGATGGCGACTTGGGAGAAGATTTTCTGCCTCAAGATATAACGTCACCTTTTGGTGATCAGCCGGCAGCATCTGAAACCGGACAGCCTACTGGTACAAATGATGACCCATTTGCCCAAACAGCGCCTTCGCAGTACGAAAACGACTCATTTGAAGACCAAGAACTAGACGACATCAGTGAATTTGAACTGAGTGGCAATATTTTTGGTGGAGCTGATGATGACGATCTTAGTGACATTAGCGACGACTTTTTCTTGGATGGGGCAGGTGATGATGAGTCAAGTATGACCTTTGTTATGCCACCAAGCGCAGGTGACGAAACTGCTCCTTACCCAGCAGCAGACGCCTTTGAGGACTTGCCACCAGAAGATCCTTCAGAGTCATTTCCTTTGGGTAACCAAGGTATGGCTCAACCTGACAACTCAAGCTATCCAGTCTTTGAAGATGAAACGCTTCTAACTCCACCAGGAGAGCTTGATAATACCTATTCCTCTAACGAGAGAAACCAGTTTGGCATCAGCGGCGAAGGTTCATCAAATCAAAGCTTTGCTCAAGATGATGATCAAGGCTTTGATATGCCTTATGACCAAAATGGATTTAGTGGTAATGACGACTTCAGCTTTGACAATTTTGATGAAACCTTTGGCAGCGAAACCTTTGCAATGGAGGATGTTGCCGATGCTCATGATAGCAGTGCCTATACTTCGGGGCTAGATAGCGAGACTCGTCCTAGAGATGGCTTTTTGGACGAGTTTGATGTTTTTGGTGATGATTTAAACTCGATGCCAGATTTCGCTTTGGGTGACCGCGAAGCGCCATCTAGAGAGCGTGATGAGGCAGATTTTGATGTTCTTAGTAACAGCGGCACAATGCCGGGAGCAGCCGAGCGTTTAGGCTTAAACGAAGAGCGTGACTCTTTAGGTAACGGCTACGGCGAGGCAGCTCCAGACTTTAGTGAGCGAGAAGGCGATCGCCAACGGTCTAGTGCTAATGATGAAATGTTTAGCATCAGCAGCACTAACGAACAAATTCCGATTTTTAATCAAACCAAAGACAGCGAGGAACCTGTTGTCGTTGTTGAACAAGGCTTGCTGGCTCCTTTTGAAAATGCGCCTCTTGCTCAAAAGCAATGGATCACGGCGCTGGCGGCGGGAGTTGTCTCGGCTTTGGTGGTGGCAATTATTAGCTTTGTTTCGGCTGGTGTTGCTAGCAAAGATAAGCCCGACTTAATTGCTCCTTTGCGCTGGACAGGTAGCTTAATGGCGATCGCGGCTGGTGTGGCTAGTGCAGGCACGACCTTCGCTTTGGGTAGAATCACCACAAAGCAAGTTCAACGCTCGACCAAAGACCTGCAAGCCCAGTTTGACGCGGTTTCTCAGGGCAATATGACTGCCAATGCCACGATTTACTCGGAGGACGAATTTGGCAAACTGGCAACCGGCTTTAATCAAATGGCACGGGTGATTTTGACGACGACTTCGGAAGCCCAACGTAAGGCAGAAGAACAAGAACAAGCAAAAGAAGATTTGCAGCGTCAGGTGATTCGTTTGCTGGATGATGTGGAAGGAGCGGCACGGGGTGACTTGACTGTACAAGCAGAAGTTACAGCCGACGTTTTGGGCGCAGTTGCTGATTCGTTTAACCTAACTATTCAAAACCTCCGGGAAATTGTCCAACAGGTTAAGCAAGCGGCGCGTCAGGTAACTCGTGGTTCGACTGATAGTGAATTGTTTGCTCGTAGTTTGTCTAGTGATGCTTTGCGCCAAGCTGAGGAATTGGCTGTTACCCTGAATTCGGTACAGGTGATGACTGACTCAATTCAACGTGTGGCAGAAAGCGCTAGAGAAGCTGAAGAAGTGGCTCGTTCGGCTTCGGCAACTGCTCTTAAAGGTGGTGAAGCGGTAGAACGTACTGTTGCCGGTATTTTACAAATTCGAGAAACCGTAGCAGAAACAACACGCAAAGTCAAGCGATTGGCAGAATCATCCCAAGAGATTTCCAAAATCGTCGCCTTGATTTCTCAAATTGCCTCCCGTACCAACTTGCTGGCGCTTAATGCCAGTATTGAGGCAGCACGGGCAGGAGAAGCGGGTAGGGGATTTGCGATCGTTGCCGACGAGGTGCGACAGCTAGCAGATAGGGCAGCTAAGGCATTGAAGGAAATCGAGCATATTGTTTTACAAATTCAGAGCGATACTGGATCAGTAATGACAGCGATGGAAGAAGGCACACAGCAGGTAATTGAAGGAACAAAACGGGCAGAACAGGCAAAGCGATCGCTTGAAGATATCATTCAAGTATCCAACCGCATTGACGCCCTTGTACGCTCAATTACCGCCGATACCGTCGAACAAACCGAAACCTCTCGTGCCGTTGCCCAAGTCATGCAGTCTGTAGAACTTACTGCCCAAGAAACCTCACAGGAAGCACAACGAGTTTCCGGCGCCTTGAGTAACTTGGTCAGCGTTGCTCGTGACCTATTGACATCAGTTGAACGCTTTCGTGTAGAATCCAATGAACCAAAATAAAGTCATTAGTTAGTAGTCTTTGGTTATTTTCTTTCCAACTAAGGACACAACAATGAGTGAAACTACATCAAGTTCTGGCTTAGGGTTGTGGCTACAACGCTTATTAGAAGCATTCTTCTTGGGTGGGCAAGTCATACTTCATCTCTTGAATGGCAAAATACATCGGCGTAACACCCTTGATCAATGCGCTGCCGTTGGTCCAGAATCTTTAGTGATTGCTCTGGTAACTGCGGGTTTTGTGGGTGCAGTTTTTACGATTCAAGTGGCACGAGAGTTTATCAACTTTGGGGCAACTACTGCCGTTGGGGGCGTTTTAGCACTAGCCTTAACTCGTGAACTTGCACCCGTACTGACGGCTGTAGTTTTGGCAGGACGAGTTGGTTCTGCTTTTGCTGCCGAAATTGGCACAATGCGTGTTACAGAGCAAATTGACGCGCTGTATATGCTCAAAACTGATCCCATTGATTATCTCGTAATTCCCCGTGTGATTGCTTGCTGTTTTATGCTGCCGATTTTAACGATTTTGGCGATTATTGTGGGTATGACAGGCGGCTTGCTTGTTGCCATAAATCTGTATAGCATTTCTGAAACCGTATTTCTGGATTCGGTTCGTAATTTGTTGGGAGTTTGGGACTTATTGAGTGCGGCGCTCAAAGCGGCTTTTTTTGGCTCCTTAATTGCCGTAATTGGCTGTAGTTGGGGGCTAACTACCACCGGCGGGGCAAAAGGCGTTGGTCAGTCAACAACGACGGCTGTGGTTACGGCGTTGCTAGCAATCTTTATTTCTAATTTTTTCTTATCTTGGGTAATGTTTCAAGGCACCGGCAGCGCAGTACTTAATTAAGTATTGGTCTATCAGATATCTGCTGAGGTAGAGACACAAGACGCTTTAAAATGGAATCATATTGATGGGCATTTTATAGTAACGAGATTTAAACAAAGTGACTGCTTCATCTACACAAACTGTTGAACTGGCTCCTAGCTACAAATTACCGATCGCTTTGGTGGTTTGCTCTTTACCGCTGATTTTGGTACAAATTTGGGTTAGTTTGGTGATTGCTGTTTTGGGCTTATTTTTGATGTTTCAGGCAGCAACCATCCGTTTACAATTTACAGAAACTGCTTTGGACTTGTATCGAGGCGAAACCATGCTGCGCCGCTTTCCTTATCAAGATTGGCAAAATTGGCGAATTTTTTGGCAACCTGTGCCGATTTTGTTTTATTTCAAAGAAGTTAAAAGTATCCACTTTTTACCGATTTTATTTGATCCGAAAATGTTACAAACTTGTCTGGAACAACACTGCCCTAAAATTTGAGTTGGTTGTATTTTAGTCAAGATGTCAAGGTAGAAATTATTAGTTATTATTTGTTAAATGAATTCAGACGAAGCAAATATCCACCAAGAATCGGAACAACCCAAGGCTGAAGAAAAACAGCAGCCACAACAGCCGACAGTTGAGGCATCTGATCCGTCAACGGTTGAAGATGAGGATTTAAATGAAGTAGAGTCAAGGGTTGAAGATGAGGATTTAAATGAAGTAGAATCAAGGGTTGAAGATGAGGATTTAAATGAAGAAGAATTAACGGTTGAAGATGAATTAATTCCGATTTCTTTGTCGCTGCCAACTGATAGTGACTCAACTTTGGAGCAAATTGATCTTAATAGTCAATTGAGTGAATTGCAGCCACCAGTAGAAGTTGAACAAGAAGTTGCTAGTTTTGAATCAGATGATTCTCGTCAAGTGGCAGAATTAACTGAAACTGTGGCAAACCTTCGGCGCCAAGAGCAAGAATTGAGAGAAAAAATTGCTACTTTACAAGAACGTGAAAATAAAATTCTCTCAGATAATTTGGCACAAACTCAAGCGGCAGTAGAACGAATGCTGCAAGAAGGCGTGAGTGAGTTGGAGCAACGTAAGCAAAGTTTGCAAGTTTCTCTAGAACAATTAGAGCGTCGTCGGGAACGTATTCGTGCTGAAATGCGGACTAGTTTTGCTGGTACTTCTCAAGATATCGCGATTCGGGTTCAGGGTTTTAAAGATTATTTGGTAGGTAGTTTACAAGATTTAGCGAGTGCTGCCGAGCAATTAGATTTGGCACCACCAAGTCAACCACAAAAGCAGATTATTGAAGAAGTACGAATTCCTAAACAGGAAAAGAGTTTAACACCAAAGTTTGCTGAACAGGGTTTTCAAGAGCAAGCCAGACAGATTAGAAAAATTTTGGATCAATATCGCACTCTGCCTGATTATTATGGTCCGCCTTGGCAATTGCGTCGTACTTTTGAACCGGTTCATGCTGAAAGAGTGGCAAATTGGTTCTTTACTCAAGGTGGGCGCGGGGCGATAAAAACTATGGGTAGTCGCTTGCAGAATGTTTTGATTGCTTCGGCGACAATTTCGGTATTGAGGACATTATATGGCGATCGCTTACGGACTTTGATTATTGCTAATACTCCCGAAAGATTGGGAGAATGGCGCCGAGGAATGCAAGATTGTTTGGGTATTTCTCGCTCGGATTTTGGTCCAGAACGGGGTATTGTTTTATTTGAGGAACCTTCGGCGTTGGTACAAAAAGCCGATCGCTTATTGGCTCAAAAGCAGCTACCGTTAGTTTTGATTGATGAGACAGAAGAGTTAATTAATCTTTCTTTGTTGCAGTTTCCTTTGTGGTTGGCGTTTGCTCCTGACCCGCAACAAATGTCTACTAACTACCAATATTAAAGAAGATGGCACCGATATTGATGTTGAGTGGAATGTTGTTTGTCTTACAATTGCCAATTGCCAATTCTCAATTACCGCTTCAAGAATTGATCTGGAGTGGATTATTATTAATTGCCGCTTATTTGTTGGGTTCTTTGCCAACTGGTTATTTGGCAGGGCGACTGCTGAAGGGTATTGATATCCGGCAGGAGGGGTCTGGATCTACTGGTTCAACTAATGTTCTGAGGACGCTAGGGAAGGCTCCAGCCCTGGTGGTTTTGTTGGTTGACGCTTTGAAAGGTGTGGGAGCGATCGCTCTTGTCAATGGCTTTTATGCCTTAACTGATTCGAGACTGCCTTTGAGTTGGCAACCTTGGTTGGTGGCGTTGGCAGCTTTGGCGGCGGTGTTGGGACATAGTAAGTCGATTTGGATTAATTTTACAGGCGGTAAGTCGGTGGCGACGAGTTTGGGTGTGTTGCTGGCGATGTCTTTGCCTGTGGGGTTGGGGGCGTTGGCTGTGTTTGGCGTGGTGTTGGCGCTGTGGCGCATTGTTTCTTTGGGTTCTATTGTGAGTGCGATCGCGGTTTCTGTGCTGATGATTGTTTTGGGAGAACCGTTGCCTTATCAGTTATTTGCTGGAGCGGCGGGTTTGTATGTGATTTTGCGTCATCGTAGTAATATTGAGCGTATCTTGGCTGGAACTGAACCACAAATTGGTAAGGCGCTGCCTCAAGAGGTTGAGGGTAGTTAGGTGGTGTTGTTTTGTTGGCTTTGTGATGAGGGTTTTTGGTAAGGATTAGCGACTACCGATAGGTGTTTTTTTGAAGGATTGGATTTTTGGGGCTGTATTCCTTATCTGTTGGGGGATGCAGCCTTTTTGCTGAGAGTGGAGGTAGTCGCAAACTCTGTAATGCTTGCTGGGACTGGTTTTGAGGGTTTATGTGAAGATTGCCTCTTGCCAGATCGATGGCTGTAATGATATTTTTAAAGAGGTAGTCGCAAACGCACCTTGAAAATTAAATAGAGTATGGGTTTCGGAGTCCCGCTCTCTGAATCGTAATTAATCCCTTTCAGGGATTGAAACGCTGAGTCAATCGAAAGACGCGCTGATGCTGAATTTCTCTGAATCGTAATTAATCCCTTTCAGGGATTGAAACCTTTCTATTCCTCTTCCCCCTTATTGGTACAACCTCTGAATCGTAATTAATCCCTTTCAGGGATTGAAACATTATTCATCCCAGGAATAACGACAACCTTACGGCTCTGAATCGTAATTAATCCCTTTCAGGGATTGAAACTTCTCACTCCTCTTGAAAAGCCTTTTACCTCATCTCTGAATCGTAATTAATCCCTTTCAGGGATTGAAACCTTAATTTAGTACGCTTTCTATTTGCATAATCACTCTGAATCGTAATTAATCCCTTTCAGGGATTGAAACTAACTATCTCATCTTTGACAGTGACTACTGTACCTCTGAATCGTAATTAATCCCTTTCAGGGATTGAAACGAACAAATTCTTGATCTAAATCAAGAATCTCCCACTCTGAATCGTAATTAATCCCTTTCAGGGATTGAAACTTCCTTCTTGGTCGGGGTCGCCTGCGATTATTGCCTCTGAATCGTAATTAATCCCTTTCAGGGATTGAAACCGGCAAGCTGACTGTAATAAACTCATTGAAAATTACTCTGAATCGTAATTAATCCCTTTCAGGGATTGAAACCAGTTGTCTAGTGTCGATAATGATGGTTCAGGTACGGTGACCTCTGAATCGTAATTAATCCCTTTCAGGGATTGAAACGACCCAACTAAAGGCGTGATTTTAAATAGCAAAATGCCAATGCTCTGAATCGCCAATAATCCCTTTCAGGGATTCAAACAAAATACTTCTGCAAAGCCTACATTATCCACCAAAACCTACTTACCCAACTCCCCAGAGCGCCGTGCAGCCGCCTGTACCGCCTCAATTAGCGCCGAACGAAACCCACCACGCTCCAACTCAGCAACCCCGGCAATCGTCGTGCCGCCAGGGCTAGTAACCCGATCCTTCAACACAGCCGGATGCAATTCAGACTTTTGCAACAACTGAGCCGTACCCAAAACCGTCGATAAAGCCAACTGAGAAGCGATCGCTCTTGGCAAACCAGCCGCCACACCACCATCAGCCAAAGCCTCAATCATCATCGCCACATAAGCAGGTCCCGAACCCGATAAACCCGTCACCGCATCCATCAACGACTCCGGCACCTCCACAACCTCACCCACCGACTCAAAAATCGCCCTTGCCTGTGCCATCTGCTGCAGCGTTACCCCCTGCCCCGCCGCCAAAGCCGTCATTCCCGCCCCCACAGTCGCCGGCGTATTCGGCATCGCCCGGATCACAGGTTGCCGCCCAAAAGCAGCTTGCAATTTACCCAAAGATACACCCGCCAAAATTGAAATCACAACAGGCAGCGGCGCTTCTGAACCCTCATCAACCGCGATATTTGCTGCCACCACCTCAAAAACTTGAGGCTTAATAGCCAACAACAAAACATCTGCCGCCGCCGCTGCTGCTTGATTATCTGATGTCACCTGCACACCATACTGCTCTGCCAAAGCCGCACATCGTGCCGAGACAGGATCACTCACTAAAATCTGATCAGGGTGATAAACCTGCTGATTAATTAAACGGGATAAGAGAGCCTCTCCCATTACCCCGCCACCAATCATTCCAAGCTGAATAGACACCCTAACACCCCTTTATCCCAATTAGTGAGCCAAAATCAAACACAACCTTTAATTCAAAAATTAAAGATCAAATCATTACTGAGCCATGCGGTCTTGCTCTGGTGCCCAAGCAGGTGCAGGAGCAGGTTGTCGAGGCGATCGCATATTTTGGGCAGAAACATCATGAACTACGCCCGACTGAGTGCTAACCTGAACACAGCTAGGTGTGAACAAGAAAATACTCTCACCAATACGCTCTTGATGACCATCAATCGCATAAGTACCACCAGCCACAAAATCTACCGCCCGTTGCGCTTGGTCTGGGTCCATAATCGTTAAATTTAGAACCACCGACTTACGCTCACGAAGCGCCTGAATTACCTGGGGCATTTCCTCAAAAGAACGAGGCTCAATTACTGCTACTTCCGAAAGTCCATTCACACCAGGCATCCCAATTACATTGTTCATGGTACTAGCTCCTATTCCTGCATCTGTTCCTACAACTGTACGTTCCCTGTTGACACGACGGCGTGGGCGTTCCTCTTCCACCACAGGCGGCACTGGGACTTGTTGAACCGGCTGTTGCTCTTGTTGATAGAGATTTTGATAAGTTTCTCCATCTACATCTTCGTACTCGTATTCATATTCTGCTGGCTCATTAAGTCCAACAAAATCTCTTAACTTGGTAAAAATGTTGTTCATCGTTTGCTCTCCATTCCTATTTGATACTTGATGCTAAAACCTCAATAAGCCACTGTCTTTAAGTTAGCCATCTTCAACATATACTTGTTGTGATTGCCAAGATTAGATATGGCTCACTTAACTCAAGTCATCAAGTTAAACCTGATCAAAATTAAGTCAATAAGTATACATCAGCCTCCTCACGGCAATTTATTTGATTGTGATACACCCGAAACTATATGTATGACAATATCAATCATAAAGTTATGATGGCAATATATTAGCCCATGCTTTGGGCAGTGCGTTCGCCAAAAATAACTGTACCCAAGCGTATCATCGTTGCGCCTGCTTGCACAGCGAGGTGATAGTCCCCAGACATCCCCATCGAAAGCTCTGAAATTTGTTGTAAATTGGTATAATTTTGCGCCTTAATTTTTTGGGCAAGTTCACGGCAACTGCTAAAAAGAGCCTGACTTTGAGTTTCGGACAATCCAAATGGCAGAATTGTCATCAAACCTTGAAAATTCAAAGCATCGCATTCAGCAAGTTTTGGTAGATCCCCTAAAAGTTCATCTGCCATCCAACCAAATTTATTGGGGTCTGACATTAATTTTACCTGTAGACAGACTTTTGGTTGCCGAGATAACTCAGTAGCTAATCGATTTAGGCGTTGAGCTAATTTTAGGCTGTCACAGGTATGAATCCAATTAAATATTTCCAAAGCTTTCTTGACTTTATTCGTCTGGAGATGCCCGATAAAATGCCAATTGAGGTCAGACAAATCAGCAAGTTGGGCAACTTTGGCTTCCGCTTCTTGGACTTTGCTTTCACCAAAATCCCGTACACCAGCCGCATAAGCTTCTCGCATTGCATCTACTGAAACTTGTTTGGTAACGGCAATTAAGCGGACTTGTGGAGGTAGCTGTTGACGAATTGTAACAAGGCGTTGGGTAATTAAACTCATTAATCTCAACAGTCTTTAATCATTGGAAAGTTTGTTTGTGGATGCGTTGAAGCTGCTCATAATCACTAAGAGGACCGGCACGACGCAGTAGGCGCAAGCGAGACTCTACCAAAAGACGGGCTTCTGAACGACCAAGTGGTTCAAAGGTTAGACCATTAGGAGTTGTTGCCACAACAAAAAATAAGCGTTGGGCGTAGAGGGTAGTAAATAGTTCCCGCCCTTCTTCGACCAGACAAACTCGATAAAGTAGACCAAACGTGGGGTGATTTAGGTAAGTTTCAGTATTCATTAACATTCACAAAATACCCATCCCTAACTAGGGGAGTGGGAGCAGTCTCAAGCAATCAGGGAGTTTAATTTTTAGTTCAAGATATGCAGATAATAGCCTGATTCGGGATTCATCGAGAGTTGTGGTTGATGTTGATTGCAAATATTTATACTAACTATTTAATAATCAACATTCACAAATCAACAGCACTGTGGCTACGCAATAATCACGGTCATGACTGAGGCTCAACTGCCATTGACATTTTCCTAAGCTAGCAGCTAGGGCGGCGGCGTTATTGTGCAACGAGACTTGTGGTGCACCATTGGCTTGACGCCGAATCTCGATGTCGGTATATGAAAAACCACGAAATCCGGTCAAAAGTGCCTTAGCGACGGCTTCCTTGGCTGCCCAGCGCCCTGCTAGCTGGTTTATGTTGGGTGTTTGTGGAGGAAGACAACCACAATCTTGTTGTTCAGTTGTGGTATAGATACGCTGCAAAAAGCGATCGCCAAAACGCTCTAGTGCACCAGCAATACGCGGAATGTAGACAAGATCTGTACCCAGCCGTAGCATCATAACAAAGTCCCACCTATGCCGATGCCCCAAAACAAGAACAACAGTACAATGGCAACCCAGTCACCCCGACCAAGGCGTAGTTGATGCCACTGTACCCGATGCTCGGAAGGACTGGTAAAGCCCCGTACTGTCATGGCGCTGGCAATTTGCTCGGCTCTGAGTAGGAGATTTTCCAAAAGGCGTTCTGATACCATTAACCAAACTTGCAGGCTTTTGCGAATGCCTAATTTTTTCCAGTTGATGGCGCGTGTGCGTACACTCCTGACTAAGTTTTGCACTTCTTCCAAGACTAAGGGGATAAAGCGCAAGGACAGGGTTAGGGTAAGTGTAATTTCGGTTACAGGCAGGTTGAAGCGGCGCAAGGGTCGCATTAAGCTTTCTAAACCAGCGGTAATTTCTTCCGGCGCGGTGGTCAATAAGAACAAGTTGGTGCTGTAAATTAAGGTAAAGAGCAACGTGCTGACGCGCACAGCCAAATCAAGGCTACGGCGTGTCACAACAGCAGGTCCTGCACTCCAAATAACATAGCGATAGTCTGTTGGTTGAGGCAGGGTGATGCTGGCGGGTAGGCGCGGAGTCGGGTTGACGGCAAAACCATCAGGAGCGATCGCACTTAACAGAAAAACCAAGCCTGCTACTACCAACAACCAACCCATTTGATTACGCCAAACACGCCAAGGAATTGCCGCTGATAAAGTTAGCAGAACCAGCACAACAACCATTGATAGACGCCAGTAAGGATTATCTACCAAAGGAGCTAAAAGAAAGCTCATCAACCAAATAAATTTGACTCTAGAATCTATTTGATGGAGCCAGGTAATGGGTTGTTCTAGATATAGTCCAAGGGGAAGCGATCGCAATAAGTCCATTTTTAGTCATTTGTGATCATATAGTCGCTAACAGATCCATCCCAGACTGATCAGTAAGTACAGCTATTAGCGCCGCAAACAGGATAACTAAACACGAGTGGCGCGGTTTGCTGAAATATGTGAATCTCCCCCATCGCGAGTTTTCTTACCACGCCATAATAAGCGTATTGGTGTGCCAGTAAAGCCTAATTGTTGGCGAAATTGACCTTCAATATAACGACGGTAATTGTCATTAAAACGTGCCGGCTCATTTACAAATAAGGCAATAGTTGGCGGCTGACTTTTTACCTGAGTACCATAATAAATTTTACCTTGGCGTCCTTGACGGTTTGTGGGTGGAGAATGCCAACTAACAGCCTCTTGCAGCACTTCATTAATTACCGAAGTTGTGACACGACGCTGATATTGTTCGGCGGCTACATCAACTAAATCAAGAATTTTTTCAACTCTTTGTCCGGTTAAGGCACTAACAAAAATCATTTCTGACCATTCGATAAATGACAGACGGCTTTTGGCGAGTTTTTCGTACTCGTAGATTGTGTAAGAATCTTTTTCTACGGCATCCCATTTATTGACAACAATTACAGCAGCTTTGCCTTCATCGGCAATGCGTCCAGCTAGTTTTTGATCTTGTTCGGTAACGCCATCAACTGCATCAATTACTAGTAATACTACATCAGAACGACGAATTGCTTTAAAGGCGCGATTTATGCCAAAAAATTCGGGACCATATTCAACGTTTTTCTTCTTACGAATTCCGGCAGTATCAATTAGTCGGTAAGTTTTGCTGGCGATGTCTTTTTCTGGGTTTCCAGGACGTTCGACAACCATATCAATAGCATCGCGGGTGGTGCCAGAAATTGGGCTAACAATCGAGCGATTTTCACCTGTGAAAGCGTTTAATAAGCTAGACTTGCCAACATTAGGTCGTCCAACAATTGCTACTTTTATTTCTTGAGTTTCTGCGGGTTCGGCAACTGTTGGTAAGAAGGTGATTAATTGATCAAGTAATTCACCAGTACCACCACCGTGAATTGCTGAAACTGGATAGGGTTCACCTAAACCTAATTCCCAAAATTCGGCAGCTTGGATCATGCCTTGTTGCGGCGATTCACATTTATTCACAGCAAGCAAAACTGGTACGCTTTGTTGACGTAACCAACGGGCAATTTCGCCATCAGATTCGGTTAAACCGCCTTGACCATCGACGACAAATATGGCGGCACTGGATTCTGCAAGGGCAGCGAAGGCTTGTTCTCGAATCAGGGGGAGGAATTCGGTGTCATCATCAAAAATCAAGCCGCCCGTGTCAACTACGACGTATTCGCGGTCTTGCCAAAAGGCAGTACGATAAGTGCGATCGCGTGTCACCCCTGGTTGGTCGTGTACAATTGCATCTGTAACGCAGGCTAAACGATTGACAAGGGTTGATTTGCCCACGTTTGGGCGTCCAATAACAGCAACAATAGGCAGAGTCATAACCGAGTTCCTAATAAATAGTTGAGGGATTTAGAGATGCTGGCAATTTTACCCCCAAAACAATTGTAGTCAGTTGTTGCTACAAACATTGTCCAGAAATGTCTACGGCAATTTTGACTGCCTGCTGCCAGCGTCTAGGGGTTATAGGTCGTCACTAGGAAAATTTGAGGCAATACTACGTTTTATTAATAGTTTATCTTTGATTTTATAGGCGTTTATCTCCAGATGGCAAAATACATCTTGGGATTGCGCTTTTGATTATTTACAATCACTTCTAGTATTGTTTTAAAAGTTAGCAAGAAATTATTTAACCAAGCGACTGCCCAAGGATTTATGCTGTGACTTTACAAGAGTTTGTTTTATTACTGATTTCAATTATTGCCAGTGTATCAGGGCAATTTTTCTTGAAAGCAGGTGCCTTGAAGTTAGGAAAAGTTAATGGTAGTAATGTTGTCAGTCATATTTTGAGTATTGTTACTACGCCGGAGTTGTTAGCTGGTTTAGTTTGCTACGCTTTGGGAGCAATTGCTTATATTTTGCTGCTGACTCGTGTAAAACTTAGCATTGCTAGTCCGGCGGTTGCTTTAACTTATGTTTTAGCAATTATATTGGGTCATTTCGTATTTCAAGAACAAATTCCGGGAACTCGCATATTTGGTATGGCTTTTATTGTTTTTGGTGTGGTTTTAGTGATGTGGCAACGGTAGATAGTTTGAGCAAAATTACAGATATTGTTTGAGGACTTCTCTTGTGGCAATTCCGGTTTTTTTCCAGCTAAATTGACTAGCTTGCTTGAGGCTAAGGGTGCTAAAATGCGATCGCAAATTTGTATCATTAGCAAGCATTTGCATCGCTTCAGTAATCTCGTTTGTGTTGTTTGGATCAATCAAAATTGCCGCCTCACCCACAACTTCTGGTAACGAAGAAATATTGGAAGTAATTACAGGAGTACCACAAGCCATTGCTTCCAAAACAGGCAAACCAAAACCTTCCCAAAGACTAGGGAAAACGAGAGCAATTGCTTGGTTGATAATGATTGGTAATTGATTGTAATCTATATAGTTGAGGAATTTTACTTGATTAGTTAAATTCAAACTTTCTACTTGTGCCTGAAGAATTGGTGTATAACGTTGATCAGCGGGTCCTGCAATCCAAAGTTCGTAGTTATAATTATTAACTAAACCTGCAAAAGCGTCAATTAATCGTTGCAAATTTTTATAAGGATCATGCCTTCCAACGTATAAGAAATAATTGCTAGTTGGTAAGTCAAGAAATCGGAAATGATTCGGGTTATGGGCAAGGAGAACGGGAGTAATTTTGTCAGATGAAATATTATAAAAATTGATAATATCATTAGCAGTTGACTGAGAGTCACAGAGGATATGTTGTGCTTGGGCAAGAACTTGGGGAAGATAGTATTTAAAATAAGTTGTTAGAGGTGAACCGCGACGTGGAAAACGTCGCGGAATTAAATCGTGGACAGTAATAACGTAGCGACATTTTGTAAAAATAGGTGCTTCTGGCAGGGGAGAAAATAGTAGAGGAGAATGTAGTTTTTGATAAATTTTTGGCAGTTGTAATTGTGTCCATAAAAGGCGGCGGATATGTCCTTTTGTGCCTTGTGCAGGAGTCATACCTGATGGTACAGAGTAGCTGGAGTAATCAGCAGATTCTTGCTCAAATTTAGCCGCTACAGGTGAAATTAGGAGAGTCGGATTGAGTGTTTTTAAATAAGGGAAAAGATTGGCAGCATAAATGCTAATACCAGTAGGTTTAGCAAAAAGAAAAGAGAGATTGATGAGCAGGGAATCTTTCTTATTACTCATGATAATAAGGCTTGATAAGCTTTAATTGTGGCTTTTGCTGTTCTTTCCCAAGAAAATAGCTTGGCTCTTTCTTGACCTTTTTCTACTAATTCTTTACGCAACTTAGAGTCAGTAATTACTTGCAAAATAGCCTCGGCAAGCTGCATTGAATCATCAGGTTTAACGAATACAGCGGCATCTCCTGCAACTTCTGGAAGAGAAGATGTATTTGAGGTAATTACAGGTGCACCTAATGTCATCGCTTCCAATACAGGCAAACCAAAACCTTCATAATGGGAAGGATAAACAAAGGCGTCAGCTTTGGCATAAAATAAAGCAACTAATTGATCGGATAAGTAATTTAGGTGATGAATTTGACTTTTCCAAGGTGAGGCATCAATTGCAGCAAATATGGGCTCATAATGCCAGCCTTTTTGCCCAATTAGCACTAAGTGATGGTCTATTTTATGGTTTTGTTTTAAATAATTGAAAGCTGAAATAAGGGCATTAATATTTTTTCTCGGTTCGATAGTACTGACAAATAGAAGGTAAGGATTTGAAAAGTCATAATTAGTTGAGTTAACTATTTGCTCAGTAGGTTGATCAGCTAGATATTCAGGATAGTAACGACTAGCTAAAGGTGTAACGTAAACTTTTTCAGGTTTTACTCCTAAATATTTAACAATATCTTGTTTAGAGTTTTCTGAAATAGTTATGACTAAATCAGTCCATTTTAAGCAATGTTTAAGACGCTTTTCGTAGGTTTTAACCACGGAATCTGTATAGTCTGGATATTTAATAAAAGAAAGGTCATAAATATTTAGAATATTTTTACTATGGCAGCAATATACAGAATAATTAGTACCTTGAATAATATCGGGATGACCGAAGCAACGATCAAAGTAATTGGAAATTAAAGGATTTGGTGATAGAGATACGAAGAGATTAGAAAGCTTGACTGGTAACGGCAGGATGTGAATGTTGTTATACTGATTAATTAATTCTGGAACCGCTAAGTTTCCTTGTAACCAATTCTTAAAACCAGGCTGAAAACTAATGCCTAGTTGAAAGTTTTCCTGGCCTTGCAGTTGGTGAAGTGAGTGAATTAAATTAGCAACATAAAGACCAACACCACTAGGTTTTTGCTGAATAGCTGTGGCATCAACGACAACTTTTAGCATCAGGAACCTGCTAACTTTCCGTCACTTAACTGTTTGAGGTCATGGTCTACCATAACTTCAACCAGTTGCTCAAGGGAATAATGAGGTTTCCAATGCAGTTTTGTTTTAATTTTATCAATACAACCTACTAGTTGAATGGGCTCATCTGGTCGGTAAAAAGCTGGGTCTACGGAAACATAATCTTGCCAATTTAAACCTACACAATTGAAGGCAAATTCTACTAATTCTTTAACAGAATGGGTTTCACCACTGGCAATAATATAATCATCTGGTTTTTCTTGTTGTAACATCATCCACATGGCGTAAACAGCATCTTTGGCGTAACACCAATCACGACGGGCATCGAGGTTGCCAAGTTTCAATTCGTTGGCAAGTCCAAGTTTTATCATGGCGGCGGCGTTAGTGATTTTTCTAAATACAAATTCTGTGCCGCGTCGGGGGGATTCATGGGTGTAGGTGATGCCGCAGCAACCATAGAGATTGTACTGCTGTCGGTAGTTGATGGTCATCCAGTGGGCGTAGGCTTTGGCGACGCCGTAGGGGTTGCGGGGGCGGAAGGCGGTGCGTTCGGTTTGTGGAGATTCATCGGGTTGTCCGAAGACTTCGCTGCTGGAGGCTTGGTAGAAGCGGGTGTCGGGTTTGCAGCGCCGGATCGATTCTAGGAGACGGGAGACGCCGATCGCAGTGTATTCGGCGGTGAGGGCGGGTTGTGTCCAGGAGAGGGGGACGTAGCTTTGGGAGGCGAGGTTGTAGATTTCGTCGGGTTGAGATTGTGCGATCGCATCCATTAATGAGCATTGATCTAAAAGGTCGCCGGAAAGGATCTTAACGGTGTCGGAAAGGTGGCTGATACGGCTGATGTTGCTGGAACTAGAGCGACGGACTAAGCCGAATACTTGGTAGCCTTTAGTTATGAGTAATTCGGCGAGATATGAGCCGTCTTGTCCGGTCAAGCCGGTGATTAGTGCTTTTTTGTTCATTTAATTTATTTACTAAATCAAACTGTTTTTATTTGAATTTATGGGCTATATATTTTTGTCTTCTCAACGCTTAATTACTGATTTCAACAAGTTGTGTTAATTTCGCCTATTTGCATAATTTATCAACCATCTATTAGCCTACTCGCGTTCAGTTGCAAAGCGGATTGCATTTATACCAAAGGTAATCTGTCGAGTGTCTCCTGGTGGCTGGATAGCACCCTCCCGCACATGAAACCGCATCTCGTTATTTCCAGGCTTGAAGTTGCCAGATACTGGGTAAAATTTTGCGACATCTTTTAATCTAATTGTTTCAACAACATTGTTATTCAAATATACATCAACTGTCGTTTTAGATTGAATCGGTACTAATTTTAAACTCAAGCGAATTGGAACGAGTTGTTTCCATTTATTTTCAATTTCAAGTGTCGCATCCTGATTGAGCCAGTGAAATATTTTTGAATCAGATTTATCTAACCACCAATTATCTATTTTCCACCAGTTTTTTCCCTTTTTAACAATAATTTTGTCTATAGGAGTTAGTAAGTAATCTTTGTTTTTCCAAGGTATTTCATCAGTATTAAGGATGAATTCATCTTGCTTATTAGGTATAAGCACGAAACCATTTTTTCCCATAGTATAGCTAACCTTTTTCAACGGAAAATAAGGGTCAAGAGTTGTAAAGACAATAGGATTGCCATCCAGAAAATTGATCGCCCAAAACTGCTCCCAAAAACTAGATGTGCCTAAGTATAGAACTTCTTTTTTAGCAACTACAGACACTTCCGATAAATTGATTAGTTCGGGGGTTACACGTAAATGTTTAGCTACCATAGTTTGGAACATTGGCAAGCTAGCCATAACACAGAAAACTCCGACAAAGCAAAGTATCACAAATTGAATAAAATATCTACTAAACTGAGGAATACGCCTGGGAACGATTGAAGCTAAACCAATAGAGAAAACAATAATAACAGCAAATATTAAAAAACCTGTAGCTTTGTAATAGCCATAAGTAAATTGGCGAATTATACCTAGCCATGCTGACACCGTTAGCCCAAATGTCAAAATTGATATGCCAAGAGTTTTGTTGTCCAAACGGAACAAACCAAAACCCATCACACCAATTATGATTAAGTTACTAATTATCAGCAAAAGATCTGAATAAGTTACATCAGAATGAACACTAAGGAATCCAACAAGATCTACTGGAAATGCCCATCTCGAAATGAATGGTCCTGATTTCCCACTAGACCAGATGATCATTAATTTTATTCCTTGCCAAACAGCCTTGGGATCAATTAGTACTGCGACAGCAGATACCAAAGCAAAATTTTTAATTATTTTGAGTTTTTGATGACTTTTATGGATACATTTTAAGACAACGTATAAAGATACTGGCAGAATAAAGAAGACACCCATCTCAGCATAAAGTGTGAACAGAGAGGAAATAGTTAGTGCTAGTGGAAGTATGTAATATTTATAAGGTTCATCGCCACGCTCTGCTAAATAGAGCCACAAAAATGCCAAAATAAAACTACCTTGAGCGAAGATTTGTCCTGCAAAGCCTTGATAATTAAAATAAAGAAAATTAACGTTTAGAATACTAATTGTAAGTGCAATTAACGCCGCAAAATAGCGTCTTGTCACCACCCAAGTAAAGATAGTTATTAAAGGTGGAGTCAATGCATAAAAGACTCCTATTGTTAAAGTAAAAATTTGATAAGTTTGTAAATTGAATTGTGAGGCAAGTAGACTAAGTATTAGCCAGCATCCGGGACGATGACCAGGAATAAGCGCATCTGATATCACCCGTGTTGTAGGATATTCTGTAACAATATCTGGTCGCTGTTGAATACTATGAGACTTCAAAAAATCTGCTGCGATAGAGTAAATTGCTGGATCATTGTTTTCCAGCGAAATTGTTGTTGGATCTGAACTGACAGCTAACAACGGGTATAAAGCCAGGAACAACGGGATAAGTGACCCAACTGCAATGATTGCATCAAACTTTTGTAAGGAAACTGAAAGCGGAACCTTACAAAATCGACAAATAGCTAGTAAGCCAATTCCAAGTAAAATAACTAAATAAACGCTTTGATTGGTTGCTAGTCCAAGACGACTGCACCAGACAACAGAAATATCGGCAACTATTAACCCAAACCAAGGGGCTATCCAAAACTGATAGGGGCGCGTACTCTCTGGCAAAATCAAACGAGTTGCACCCCAACCCATCAACAGAAAAAATAAATAAATTTCAATAGTGAGTGCAATAGTAGTAAACATTAAACTAAATTCATGTTAACGGAAGTTCCTAAAATCTATATCTAGCTATTGCTTCTATCAACTAATCGCTAAGATACTGCTAAATATGGTTTAAGATTTACGAGCAATTACATACATAATGTCATACAAATTTAGATAAAAATCCAATTCCGTTAATTTGAGCGACTTCAGCACTTGGTATAGTTTTGGCTGTTTCTGGCGCAGTACAAATATGTTGTAGGCAATATTATCTACACTGCGATAAAAGCCACAATATCTATTGTAAACAACATCAAATCCATAATTGTTGAGCATATTTGCCAGACTTTTTTTAGAAAAATAATGGATGTGAGTAGGTGGGTGAATTAGGCGCCATTTTTCCTTTCTAATACGAGCATTTGAACTACCAATATCTCCAGTAGTAATAGCTAATAGTGCCCCACTTTCCATCTGTTTACTAATCTTCTCAATATATTGCTCAGGCTGACGCAGATGTTCGATTGTATCCCACATACATACCACATCAAACTTTTGTTCACCAAAATCATGTTTGAGTAGATCCGATTGCAACACATCAAGGTTTAAAACATCGCGGGCGTATCTAATTCCATCAGTGGTAATATCTATTCCCTGGACTTGATTAAAATGACTTTGAGCAACATCTAAAAAGAAGCCATAAGCACAGCCAATTTCAAACAGTTTTGTGTGATTTGGCTTCAAAAAAGCCTTGAGAGTATTCAATCTTAACTTGAAATTTTTTTGGATTATTTTTTTGTCAGCAACATAATCACTGTATTCGTCTCCAAAGAAATAATCTTTCTTATATAGCTCGAATAGTTCTTGATCACTCAGTAATAAATCAGCAACTACATGACTACATTCTTGACATTTTAAGATACCAGGATATAAAGGTTCAGCCTTGGTACTATTACATACAATACAATTATTCATCATTTTCTAAATTAACTGTTTCCTCAACTATATAGTGTGGTCTACCTTTAACTTCGTCAAAAATTGCTCCGATATATTCTCCTACTATTCCCAAAAAAATTAGCTGAACACCACTAGAAATTGATATTAACATCACTATGGTTGTCCAACCAGAGGGAAATGAGGCATAAATGAAGTATTGAACTAAAGAGACAAGTGCAAAGAGAAAACTAAGTATAGCAAAGCCTAAGCCTACATAAATTGCTGCTTTTAAGGGCTTTTTGCTAAAGGAAACTACTCCCTCAAAGCCAAATTGAAACATTCTACTTAAAGAGTACTTGCTTCTTCCAGCCCGCCTTTTCCTTACTTGAAATTTAATGCCTGTGCTTCTAAAACCTACCCAACTAAAAAGCCCCCTAAGAAACTGATTTCTCTCTCTAATTTGTTTTCTAAATACTTCTGCTACCCGGTGCGATATAAGTCTAAAATCAGCCGCACTTTCATTAATAGTAATATTAGAAATTTTGTTAATAAAGCTGTAAAAAAGCTTAGAAGTGGAGCGTTTGAAAAAGCTAATTTCTGGTGAATCCTGTCTAATTGTATAAACAATATCATAACCTTGTTCATACTTAATCAACATCTCAGGAATCAGTTCCGGTGGATGCTGCAAATCGCTATCTAACATGACAATTACATCAGAATTACTATTGTCAATTCCTGCTAAAAGCGACATCTGATGACCAAAACGTGAAGATAGCAAGATAATTTGTACAGAATGATCTTGTTCTGCAATTGATTTGAGAATTTCCCAAGTTGCATCTGTACTTTGATCAACAACAAATAAAATTTTGCATTCATAGCGATAAGATAAATCTACTAATACTCTACTGAGTTCAATGTAGAAATCTCTAATCACCTCTTCTTCGTTATATACAGGACTAATAACAGTTAAGGTTTTTTTCATTGCGCTTCTCTGTTGTTACAGCCAATATGGAAGTAAGAATTGAGTCAAGATTTGTCGCCGGTGAAGAACCAATCAGAGATTGCAGTTTTTCAACGCTTCCATAATGCACCGGAACATCAACAGTTTTGAATCGACCAGATTCAGTCTGAATTTCTACATCCACTTTAGATAGTTCTACCAGTTTCAGAAGTATATCTTCCATCACTGTACCTTGCCCCGAACAAATATTAATGACTTGCCCATAAGCACTTGGCATTTGAATCAATTTCCAATAAATTTTCACTACTTCCTTAACATCAATAAAGTCTCTGGAACTACTTAAATTACCAACTTTGAGTAAGGGCGGTTGTTGACCTTGAATAATCTTATTTATTTGTTTAACAAAGCTTTGGATAGAAAGATATTCTGGCATACCACAGCCAATAATATTAAATGGTCTAACCATTACTAATGGTCTACCTTGTTTGGAAAGTGCTGATCCCATGAGAGTTTGTGAAAGCTTACTAATGCCGTAGTTGCTATAGGGATGTGCAGGTGTTTTTTCGTGAATTGGTAATTGTTCTGAACTCACCATACCGTATTCAGCGGATGTGCCAACTAACATTACAGGACAGTCTTGATATCCTGTAATTTCTAAAGCATAAAGTAGGGTAGCTGCGTAAACTGTATTAACTTGATAAAATAACGTTGGATCTTGGGAACTGGCTACACCAGCAAGATGAAATACATAGTTTGGTTGAACAATTTTGATGATGGATGCTATGGCAGAAACGTCAGCAATATCAGTTAGATAGTGGTGATTCTTAGATGCAAATGTTCTACCAAGAGTATGAATTTCTAATCCCAGACTCTCTAAATAAGCAATTAAATGCTTTCCACAAAACCCACTAGCACCTGTAATTAATGTTCGCATGACAAATTTGGCAGAAACTCTGCTTGTCTAGATTCAAATATTTCGGTAGCTGCACGATAATCGTCTATTCGACCAATATCTAGCCAATAACAAGGTTCCCGATAGCAATGTACGGGATGACCATCTTTGCATAATTTCAACATTAGGTCGGGAATATCTAAATATTCACCTTTTTTTAAGTAAGGTTTGATGGCGTTTTTATTTAATACATTCACACCCATACTTACATCAAAATGGTAGGTAGGTTTCTCGATATAACGAACAAGTTGATTATTTTCATCGCTTTCAATGACGCCAAAATCAATTCTAACTTCTCGTTGATAAGTGCCAATAGTAGCAGCAGCTCCTTTATCTTTATGAAAAGCAAATAAATTTTGATAATTTAATGTTGTCATTAAATCACCGTTCATCACCAAGAAATCCTCTTCTAGTTGGTCAATTACTAACGAAATTGGTCCTGCCGTTCCCAAAGCTTGCTCTTCAAATGAGTAACTAATCTTCAATCCTAAGCGATCGCCATTTTGAAAAAAAGCCTGGAGTAATTGACTTAAATATCCCACCGCCAAAATAATTTCAGTGGCTCCTGCACCCTTAAGTTGCCGTAAGATAATCTCCAAAATGGGATAATCACCCACTGGCATTAATGGCTTTGGAAGTACAGTCGTATATGGATGCAGCCGAGTTCCCCTACCGCCTGCAAGAATTAGAGCTTGCATTGATTTCGTCCTCACACAGCATACTGATCGGATTTAAATATACCCTGATTATTTGACACAAAGTCAATAACTTCTTTTAAGCCTGCCTCTAATGAATATTCAGGTTGCCAGCCAATTGTTGTTTGTGCCTTAGTATTATCACAGATCAGTTTAAATACTTCACTTTTACTCGGACGAACTCTTTTACTATCGAGTACAATTTGTTTGTCACTTCCCATCACCGATAAAATTGTTTTTGCTAACTCCCCGATAGTAATACCTTGACCAAAACCAACATTAGTTACTTGCCCAATTGTCTTTTCAGATTCTGCAACTTTAATAAAACCCCTCACCGTGTCTTTAACATAAGTTAAATCGCGTACTGGGTCTAGTGATCCCAAGCTGATTTCTTTTTGAGTAAGCGCTTGACTAATGATAGTTGGAATTACCGCACGTGCTGATTGGCGGGGTCCATAAGTATTAAATGGACGAATAGTTGAAACTGGTAGTTCAAAGGATAAATAATAGCTTTCGGCAATTTTATCTGCACCAATTTTAGAAGCTGAGTAAGGTGACTGACCTTGTAAGGGATGATTTTCATCAATGGGGGTATAAATAGCGGTTCCGTAAGTTTCTGAAGTTGATGTATGGACTACTTTTTCTAAATCAAAGTTTCGCGCCGCTTCCAACACATTTAATGTCCCTTCTATATTGGTGCGAATATAGCTGCGAGGCGCGATATAAGAATAGGGAATTGCTATCAGTGCAGCGAGGTGAAAAACTACCTGATTGTTCTTAACTTGACGTGCTACAAAATCGCTATCTTCAATGTTTCCAGCTACTACATTAAGTGCTGCGCGATGTTGAGGAGATAAAAACTCCAAATTACCCCAACTATTCTGTGAGTTGTAGTGAATCATCGCCGTAACGTCAGCGCCTGCTTCGAGCATGGCTTCGCATAAATGGCTAGCAACGAAGCCACCTGCACCAGTTACTAATACTTTCTTACCAATCCATGTCATCCCTAACTCCTTATTTGGTGTGTAGCCCAATTCAGTAATTCAAGTTCAGTATCCTACCACAATTTATGCCCACAGATTGAGGAATAATTTAATTGCTATGTAAGATATTTATTTATATCTCTGACTTTTTTAAAAAGTTATGGCTCTGTATTTGAGGTAAATTACTCATTGGTCAGAATAATTTTTTGATCTTTCTGAAGCTTCCAGGCTAAATATCCCAAAAGAAATAAGGAAGCTGCACTAATTCCTGCACCAATATGAAAACTTACAGGCTTGAATTCAAACTTGATAGTATGTTCACCTGCTGGAATTTGTACCCCACGCAGTGCATAGTTAGTTTGAAATATCTTGGTGGGTTTACCATCAATTTTTGCTTCCCAGCCTGGATAATAGATATCACTTAATACCATAAAGGCAGGCGAGGAGGAACTTGTTTTAATTTCTAATTGAGTATCTGCTAAGTTGATAATTTTGGCAGTAGCTGCTGGATCTAGTTTCTCTACCTTGAAATTGAGAGGTTTTTCGATAAGGGCAACTTGGGATGGTTCAAAGGAACGTTCATCAGGTAATTTAGAGGATTTGATAGCATTTAATACCTGATCTTTCTTGGCACTTACTACCTCCGGAACTAACCAAACTCTAGGCATTGCCCGGAGGTTTTCGTAAATGCGAGCTCCAAAAAAGAAGGGGCGTGTTTGCTGAATATCTTCAACTTGCTGCCAACGAGTTGTGTAATTCCGAGAAATATGGCTGTTATTAACTGGGTATGATTGCTTAGTTTGCTCATCAAACAAGCTAATTTTTTGAATATTTATTGACGCTGATGATCCTACCCATTTGAGGTCTATTTCCTCTACATTATTGATTTGACCTAGGGGCAATACACTCAGGTACTTGTGAATTTGACAGTCTGGATAACCTTGTCTCTGATGTAGAAGGCTGCTAAAAATGGGAGCTTTGTTATGCTGCATTTGAGGTAGCACATCGCTACAGTCATAAGCCCATTCAGAAGTGTTCTTTCCAGCGAGCAGACTTTTTGTAACAACCTTCCCTGTGGTATCTTTCACCGAAACTTGCAAGACTTCGGCATTATTAAGTAACTTTGTAGAGCAACCCAGTGAACTGACAATTGCAATTGCCGTTGCTTTGGGTTGAGATGAAAGTTTCAACTTAACAGACTGAGGTTGAGTTTCTACGCCACAAGTAACTCCCATTGCCAAAGTCAAATCATCAGCAGCCCAAAGAATTCCTTTGTTACTGGTCACATTAGCAGTATCCACAGGCAGCTCTGGGAGCGGTACAGAGACATAGCGCACGGCTGTGATGTCCAAGCTTTGGTCGTTAAGATCATCCCATCCGCTCGATATATCCCCTCCACCTTCCACAGAAAGCAACTCGCTATATCTGGACAAAATCAGGGGACCGTAGCCGCTGGCATTGGGAATCCCCCAAATCCTGGAGATATTTGGGGGAATCTCGTCAAAATTCCCGATTCCACCTCTAGTCGCAAAAATCCGCTGCTTATTTTCGTTGAGAAGTTTGCGGTATCTGCTCATTACAGCAGTTGGAGTCAAGACATCTTGGTTGGGTGCGGCAGCTTCCCATGCATAAAACCTGCCGAAACTTCCTAGATCAATCACTAAAATTATTAGCAGCAAGAAAACACTTAGTCTCGACGGCTTTTTCAGACTCCGGTAAAAGTAAATTAGAACTGTGACTACCAGAAAGAAAATTACTAATGGTACTCCTACGGCTGGGTTAGTCCAGGGAAAAAAGCTCAGAGGTTCCGTTATACCAACATCCGCAGCGATCGCCTTTTGCTGGATTTTATTAGAAAAAACGAAAATACTTACTAAGTTGAGGATCACAATCAAGGTACTGACCAAAACTGTTTTCCAGACTAGAGGCTTCGGAACTAACTGCTTTTGCATGGCACTAACGCCGAAACCTGCCAGCACACTCACGGCTAAAGCCATTTCAATAAAGTGCCGTCCTTGAGCACGAAACTTGTTGTAGGCGGGCAAATAATACAGTAGTCTAGCTAGGGGTGTTCCACTCCCAAGGGATAACAAAAGTGTTAGTACAGCAACTACCAACCAAAATCGGGCAATGGGTTTATCTCGATGCACTAAAAAACCAATGACTGCCAATAGGGGGGGAAGTAGCCCAATGTAGCCGGTGACTTCTGTGAGATTCCAGCCACCAAAGTATGGTGGTTGAGAATCTGGCAAAAAAGGTCCACCGCCTCCAAATAGATAAGGAAATATAAGCTGAGTGATCTGATCGGGTGGTAGGGAATGACTAGCAAAGTCCTGGAAAGTCATTTTGGCTCGCAAGCTCAACCCGGAAAGTTCCGCTGTTGGCACAATTTGGATGGCAGCCAGGAAAACGCCTAGGATGATGACAGCGAGGAATGTTCCATAATATTTCCAGCGACCAACAGGGGTAGTCCAGCCTAACAAAAATGCATAAGCTGCACTCAAACCAATTCCATACAAAGAGATTTGAGGATGCCCTGCCAGAATAGTACAGGCAACAGCACCAGTTCCGATCACAAACCACCAGGCACTAAGGCGATCGCTAAGTCTATCTGCTGTCCATATCAGTAATGGCATCCATGCCGCAGCATGAATTATTGTTGTATGACCCAGGTGAGCCATCATAAAGCCACTCATACTGTAGACAATGCCACTAATTAGCCCTGCCAATCTTGAATTGGTGAGGCTATAAACATAGCCATAAGTAAAGCAGCTTGCTAATACATAAGCAGAAACAACAAAGGCATTCCAAGAGTTAGGAATTAAAGAAAGAATTAGAGAAATTGGATACCAAGTTTCAACTTGTGGATCTGCTGCTACAGGAAAGCCGGAAAGGATTAAATCTGTCCACAGTGTGCGGTGCGAATAGAAAGCAGGTACATAATAAGTGATGCCATCTCCTGGTGCTAATAAGCGTTCTGAAAAGATGACTGGGGCAAAAAAAATGGTGAAGAGAATAGAGAAAAATAGGAATATTGAGAATGTATGAAAAAGGGGACTATTGAGTTGGGAGGTTTTCCTGAAGTTTTTTATTAAATTCACTATTTACCTCATACTAAATTTAATTTATTTAAAAATTTGTACAAATTATTGGAGATCACCTGCCAATCAAACTTTTCTTGAACATATCCTCTGGCAGTTTCCACCCGCATCTGCTTGCTGGCAAAGTCTTCCGCTTTCAGATTAGCGATCGCTTCGGCAAAGTCCGCTATTTCTACAACCACACAGTGTTTCCCATTTTCTACTCCTAATCCTCTTGCTCCAACAGGTGTGGAAATAACCGGAATTCCTGCAGCAAGATATTCTAGCATCTTCAGGTTAGTACCTGAACCAAAGGTTACGGTGTTGAGTGCTACGTCAGCTATGCCAAGAGCAATTTGTTTAGTTTCATCATCTACTGCTCCCATAAACCCAACATTTTTTGGGGTTTTTTCATTTTTGAAAGCCCAACCTACACTACCAACAATTAGGAAGTTAATCTGAGTAAGTTCTTGAGCAATTTTAAAAATATGCCGCACCGCTTCTAAATTTGGTCCATGCCAACTACCCATAAATAATGCTGTAAAACTGCTGTCTAATTCCATATTTTTTTGATTTAAACTACGCTTTTCTAAGGAAACATAGCGAACAGATTCTATATCCACACCATTAGGAACTTCAACAATTTTGTCTTGCTCCGTACCATAAATTTGATTAAGCAATTTGCCATCATCACTACAGCAAACCATAATCAGCTTGCTAACTTGAGAACATTCTTGCTCAACCTGGCGCGTTGCGGCTAGTAATTCATGAGCTATCGGATTATCTGGAAGGATGCTTTTTTTTAGTTCCAATTCAACATTATGAGCTTCATACCAAATCGGTTTATTACTTACTTTTTGAATTGCGGGCAAGAGATAGGGATGGGAAGCAATAATAACATCTGAAGTAGCAGAGGACTCCCTCAAAGCCTCTACATAAGCCGGTGTAAGCTGATATAGCTGTGGCATTACTACATCTGTAATGGGAACGCCTACTTTTTTATCAATAGCTATTTCTTCAGCATGATGTTTGTGAGATTGAGGAATTTGAATTTCCCACAGTCCAGGAGCGATTTCAATTCTACATAATTTTTCGTTAGGATTAGTAAATGTAACTAACTCAATGTCGAACCAACGTGCTAAATTACGATAGAGATGAAAAACGCGAATTTGACCACCTCCCCTTGGCGGAAAGACTGGAAAAGTTAAAGCAACTGTAAGTTTTTTTCGCTTCTTAGGAGCTGTAGTAATTATCTTTTCCTCAGTTTCTCCAAGCAGTTTGTTAACAGTATTTTCCCAAGTAATTCCTTGCACTAACTTCTGCGCGGTAAGTCCCATTTGTCGCGCTTCGTCTGTATGTTCGCAGAGATAATCAATACGTTCTGCTATTGCTTGGGGTTCAGGTTTTACTGAATATCCGGTTTCTCCATTACAAACAAACTCATTTGGTCCACCTGAATCTGTAGTCGTTAGCACTGGTTTGGCACTCATCATTGCCTCTATAACAACTAGCCCATAATCTTCATCATAAGGAAAGTAAGGTACAGCCAACGCATCGGCATAAAGTTCTATGATTTGCTGATCATTTACAAACCCTAAAAACACAATTCTTTGATCGTTTCCTGCTAATTGCTTGAGAGTATCAGCATCGGGACCTGTTCCAGCAATTCTCAGTTCAATATTCGTTTTTACATACTTCATAGCCTCAATTAAGAGACGAATTCGTTTAGCGCCATCCAAGCGACTAACAGTGAACAAATAATCGTTACTTCCTCTGTGAAAAAACTTGAGATTGGAAGGAGGGTAAATAACATTAACAGCACTCCCAACAGGAAAATAATTGACTCGATTTGCTACATTACGAGAGATAGCTGCATATTTGGTAATTGCCTGATTTCCCAAGCCTACACCATCTAAAAAATGTATAATTTCTCGCGATAATGAGCCAGGAAACTGAAAGGCATTGTCTGGCAAATCTTGGCTAAAACGAAGCTGTTTTAACCTTTCAAAAGCTTCACTCAAACTCTCTCTTGAACCCTGATTACTACTTAGGAATTTTTGTAAGGAAATAATACCCGAATGCTTAGTAATATACTGCTGTGGACAGCGAGTAAAGTGATAAGTATCGTATAAGCCACGTAATCGATGTAGCATATAGCAAATATGATTAGGATGTTGCACCATCCAAGCTGGATATTTTCCAGAAATAATCAAATCAAAATGGCTAAGATCTAGTTGTGAAAAATGCTTATAACTATCAATTAATTCCCAAAAATTTCTTTCTGGGCTTGGCAGTTTAATTAATTCCGCTTGGTGGGAAGTATACTGATTGATTGAGTTTAAGAGTCCCCACCAAAGATTTTCAGCACCTCCAATACAGAAGGGAACAGCGCTGGGCGCAACGATAGCAATTCTCATTTCTTTCGCATCCAAAAGCTACAGCCATGCTTTTCAACTTCTTGGAAATTTTGTTTTGATGTCCATAGTGGCGTCACTATATTCATCAGTTCAGCTTTTAAAGATATATAAAAATTAGGTAATATTATCTCATATTTTTCTAAGCCGTTAGCTAATAGAGCGCCTAATAAATACTGTTCGTTATAGTATCTTTCTTTCCATTCTATTGGATAATCTACTGGCAAAAAAATATCATGTATCTGAAGATAAATCCCAGATTTTAGCTTGGGCATTATATCAAGAAATAAAACTGTCACATCAGAATTCATAAAACATCTATGTGAGCCATCAAAAAATACGATGTCATTTTCTCCTAAGCTATCGAATATATCTAAATTAATTTCTTCTAAAGGCGTCCGAATCACTTGATCACACAACTGGTCAATTTCGGCTCGTGGATAGGGATCTATTGAGACGATTCGTGTGTTTAAATTATTGTCAACAATTGCTTGCCTCGCAAATTTTGTTGAGTTGCCTGAACCGATTTCTAGATATGTATTCGGTTTAGCTTCAGCCAGTAAGCAGTAAAGTGAGACAGCATCTAATCCTGGTAAAAATAGGTTTTTATAGTAAGGAACATTTGAGTTTTCATCAGCATGAGCATTTATCTTACTTAACTGATGAAAATACTTGGTGAAAGAACTTAACAAAGTGTGATATCGAGCACTATTTTTTGTTAAAACTTGCTCAATACATTTGTTCGTGTTTCCTGGGGTATAACGTGGTACATTCTTGCTTGATGTTGGATATTCCAGTTCAATATTAAACATTTTTCTCAAACATTAGGAGATGATAAGTTATAGACGTGTGGCAGTAACAGCAAATCTAGCATACACCGATGTATCTACTTCGGAGGCATTCTTTAGATAATAAAAATCGAATTTAAATTTATCCTTAACGGGCTTAATTATCCGCTTTATAAAACAACTTGGGCTATAAAATCTGCCATGTCGGTTTGCCCAACCTTCTGCACAGTAAACAGTTGTTCCTCGATCAAAATCTACGCCAGATGGTACGCTAACTGTTGGGTCTGTTTGCGTTGCTTGTTCTTTAAAAATATAAAATGGAACTACACAAACCACGCCGCCTGGTTTCAGAATTCTGCCTAATTCATGAAACAATCTGGTATCTGCATCCCCTTCAAAATGTTCTATGGAACAAGTTAAAGTTGCTTTTGATGCAAACCCATCGGTTACAGGCATCGAACAGGCATCACCACCTATACGATTACCATTAATTCCTGGTGGATACATAATATCCTGGCTATAGGTAGTAGCTCCGGTGAGACGGGCATAAATTTCCGGTATGGGAGAATGTTCGCTAGCAAGATCTATGAAGACATCTTCCTCACTCAAATTTAAAAGTGAGAGGGCTAAATAATGCTCAAGAGATTTTTCAATTTGGTTGCCTAGATAATACTCTGGATATCTGGTTTTGTATTCCGCATCATTAAAGTAATTATGATATTTCTCTAGATCAATTTCATAATCTATGAAATTAATTCCCGACTTACGAGCAAGACTTAGGATATCTAAGACAATAGCAGGAGAAGTATTATCGATGCCTGAATCAACAACTTTCCAACCAGATTTTTTGAGGGCTGTTATACTATCTTCAAAGCTGATTGAGTCAACCTCTGGACGGTACACATATTTAGTAGAAACATTATGCTTCTTTATGGGATTTATGCTTTTGATTGCATCAGATAAACGTGTTAAATAGTTCATATTCACTAATTATTTAAAAGCTTTTGTACAACATTATCCCACGAGATATCTAAAACATGATACCTTTCCAGTCCAGCCTTGCCCATTTCTGCCGCGCCTTTTTGATTAAAGTATAATTCATCTATTGCTTGCGCTACCGCTTCCGGATTTGGCTCAACAACAAAGCCTGTTTCTCCATTAACAACAAACTCTAATGATCCTCCTGAGTCACTACAGGTAATTACTGGCTTTGCTGCTAACATTGCTTCTAGGGTGACGTAGCCATAATCTTCGCTATAGGATCCAAAAAACACACCCAAGCTGTGAGCGTAGAAACCCAGCATTTCGTCATCAGTAATCTGCCCCAACAAACGCACTCGCTGATTCAGATTTAATTGAGAAATCAAATGCTTTAAATCAGTTTTCTTGCCTCCCTCTCCAGCCAATAAAGCAACAACTGGTGATTTAACATAACGCATAGATTTTATCAGTAAGTCTTGTCGTTTTAGATCTTCTAATCGACTAGGAAAGAAAATATATGGTTCAGCGGGAGCAGTATAAAAATAATTAGCTAATCTAGGAGGATTATAAAGAGGAATAGAGCTAATTTGATTGAAATGCTGAAGACGTTCAGATACAGTTCTTGCTATAGTGTATAAATTTTTAAAACTTTTTAAGGCTTTTGTATCGCGCTTTATAATATCCTGCCTTAAATTTTTGCCTTCACTTGTGTTTGATAATCCCTCTGTGAAAGGAGTATCCCAAAGTTCGTAAACAGAACGATGTTGGTGAATTAACCAAGCTACTTTGTTGGGATGCTTCAAATAAAAAGTTGGAAACTTTAAGCAAATGACTACATCCAGCGCGTATCCATTCATATATTCAAAATTTTCGCTTTCCCATATATCCATACTTCGTCTGACTTCACTTACAGGATAAAAGCGGAATGGCATTGAGATTTCATCAACTTCATGTCCAGCTTCACGAATAGCTTTGATTAGTCCTTCAGCTAATATTTCTGCACCCCCACGAATGAAAGGTACTTGAACTGTAGTAACTGCTATTCTCATAATTTATAACCAATTACTGCATAATCTTGTGCTCCATAAAAGTATTGGTTAAAGCGTTCAGCTAAATCAGATCCAGATAGTTTAAATTTATCAGGGTAAGGATGAAGATTCATCACCTTCACACGAGCTAGATTTTTTGATTCCAACAGAAATTTACTTAGCTCACTCGGCAAGGGATGCCTATGAGTTGGATCTAAATAAAATGTATGACTACTTACCAGTATATTTTCAGGATTAGGAGTTTCAAAAATTGCTATTCCTCCAGTCTTTAGCACCCTAACTGTTTCATCTAGTAATTTGAATAGGACGGTTAAAGGTAGATGTTCAATGATATGAAAACCAGTTACTGCTCCTAAACTATTATCTGGCAATGTTCGCAAGTAAGAAAGTGCATCAGTCTCAACTACTTTCAGTCCTCTAACGCGGCATTGTTCAATCATTGCTTTGTTGATATCCAATCCCTGTGCTGCATATCCAGAATTTTGCAGTAATTCTAACCACTCACCTCGCCCACAGCCTAGATCAAGAAAGGGTGAAGCTGACGTGCCAAACTTCGTTTCTTCGATTAAATGTAAGTAAACTTTTAATCTGCTCAAGATATCTTCGCGACTGCCACGAAATTGTTCTTCAAAAGCAGCATAAAATGCATCTAATAAATGATCTTCTTTATCTACAAAAGTTTGAAGCTGCTTTTGGTTAAAAGGTTTTGGCAAACGTTGTCTAGCCTCTTCCAAAAACATAGTAATTAAGCGCTTTTGCTGCACTAAATCATTTTTTAGATAGCTATCATTTTTATTGAAACAATCATTGATAGATGTAATGCGTTCGTTAGCTATATCAAGGTGATGCTTCGTCTCAGCCAGTCTGCCATCAGTAATAATGAGATGATTATTCATTTCATTAAGATGATTATTCATTTCATTAAGATGATTGCTCATTTTTGAAAGTTGTTCACTACTAGCAACACATTGCCCTCCGATCTCAGTCAATCGCTCACCAGTAGCATTAAAATGATAGCTCGTTTCTGAAAGCCGTCCTTCAGTAACCGTGACGCGATTGTTTAAGCTATTCAATTGTTCTTGAAGTGTATTTATCTGATCACTTAATCGCTGATTTAGTACCAGAGACTCTTTCAAAGCTTGGTTTAAAGAAGAATTAACTACTCTTTGCTTTTTGAATAAAAAACTATATATTTTCAAAAAAAACTTTTGTAACCACTTACTTAGATTCAACGGGAAGCGATTGAATTTTTCAGGAAATTCTGTAGGCACTTGAGAATAGAAATCTGCATCGTTCAAAAGTGTTTCTATATAGCTAATATTCGTGGGGTTTCTTCTAATACTTACATCAATAGGTTTTGTTTCTACATCAGTAGAACTTTTGCGATTATTCTCCACCTCATTTCTGATTTTTTGTATTAATTGTTCAACGTTAATTTCAGTATTTTCAATCATGTTTATTCATTAAGATTTAAGTACTTCTAGAAATCCTGTGAGACATTATAATAAAAATTAGCTTCTTTTAAAAGAGCTTCCACATAAACTAATCCCCACACTGTCTAACTCATTTACAAGAATAGAGCGGCTGATAATTTTTTCCTGTTGAATAACTTACTCATGAACCTGCTACGTTAATTCCTCATCATTAATATTTAAATTGCTTGATTAAATCATTTACCTAGTTCCTGATATTTAAACTTTACTTGCATTAACTTGGCTAATTTCAAATCTAGAGTTCATTTCGATCAGCCCATCACAAATATTATAATTAATTACTTCAAAAACTATCATTTCATCAACCCAATCATAGCTCATTCCTTCCTCTGAATGTATTCCTACTGTTACTGTATAAACTCCTTTATTTAAATTGCAATTCATTTGAAATTTTGCCGTAACTTGTTGCAGTTCCTCAAGCTGAGGACATTTTATTTTCATTAAATTAGTATTAGTTCCATATATAACTACTCCCATTAAATTTTTAATAGAAATTCCTACTACCAAATCAGATAAATCAGATTTTGCTTCTAGCAAAATTAGAATATTAAAAATAGATTTTGTATTTAATTTTGTTACTAATTGATTATTGCTGTCGGTGATTTTAACATCTTTAATGATGGCTAATTTGTTGCCATGTCTATGCATCTCTCCATCATTTTTATCTTTAATGAAATTATCATCTTCTTGAAGTGAAGCTATTTCCTTAGCCTCTTTTTGAGTTTGATCTGAACTTAAAAGAGCAATATAACGATTAACTACATTCTTAGGAGTACCGGCTTCCAGTATTCTTCCATTACTTATTAAAACACCTTTTTCGCAGAGCATCTTGACACTTGATGAATCATGAGAAACAAACAGAATTGTTACGCCCTCTTCTTTCATCTGACGAATTCGCTTCATACAGCGAGCTTGAAACTTGGCATCTCCTACAGCCAAAGCTTCATCTACAATTAGAAGTTGAGGTTCTGTGTTGGCAACAACCGCAAAAGCTAACCGTACGACCATACCACTGGAATAAGTTTTGACAGGCTGATCGAGGAAATCCCCAATCTCCGCAAAAGCCGCAATCTTATCAAACTTTTCTTCTATCTGTTCTTGACTTAACCCCAAAATCCGCCCATTAAAAAATACATTCTGCCGCCCTGTAAACTCTGGATTAAATCCACTACCAAGTTCTAGTAAAGCTGATATACGACCATTTACCTCTACCTCACCCGTAGTTGGTGTTAGAGTCCCAGCAATAATTTGCAAAAGCGTACTTTTACCAGAGCCATTTTGCCCAATAATTCCTAGGGTTTCTCCTTTCTTCACATCCAGATTAATATCCTGCAACGCCCAAAAATTCTGAGCATGACTCTTCCCAGGTAATAACAATTCCTTCAGTCGATCCACTGGACGACTGTAGCGCTTATAGCACTTCGAGACATTCTTTAACGAAATAGCAATCTCACTCATCGCACCGTTATTATTTTTGCAACATCTAGATTACATCAGGAAACGCTAGTTGTAACCGACGCTCACCCATTAATTTTGTTTCTTGACCCACAACCTGAACTCGAAAGTAATTTTCCGTAAAATAATCCTTAAGCCTGAAAGTTTTTGGTAATTTTCTATGAAAGGCAATTTCTGGTGGATAATCAGATGAGTTTCTACCTTAAAGGATGAGTTGGTGATGAGCCAGAGACGCCGTTAATCGACCGCATTTCCTCCCTACCAATGCTACTATAAGCCTCAGACGACTGCTGCATCACCACATTCCGCACCACAAACTGAGGACGCTTATTCGTCGTCAAATAAAGCCGCCCAATATATTCTCCCGCAATACCCAAAATCAACAATTGAACTCCACAAAAAAGCAGCAGCGTAAACATCAACGAAGACCATCCTAAAGTCGGTGAATCTTCCAGAAAATGGTCAACAACAACATACACTGTGCCGATAAAACCTACTGCACTAAATAAAAAACCAAAAGCAGTACTAATTCGTAGTGGAATAACAGAAAAATTCAGAAACATATTCAGCCACAAACGTACTAATCTTCGCAAATTATAACTACTTTGTCCCTGCTGACGAGCCGCATGAGCAACTTCAAGTTTTCCAATACTTTGCGTTACCTGAAGAATTAAACCATCAACATAAGGAAATGGTCCCTCATACTTACCAACTTCCTGCACTAAAAAAGCGCTCATACATCGAAAACTACAAAGATATAAATCCTTCGGCTTATCCAGCAAAATATCAGCCATCTGATTTGTTAACCAACTACCAAAATTACGCCAAATTGAATGTTTTTTCTGTTTATAATAAGTGTAAATAACATCCTGCTTTTGTTCACGTGCATAATTAAATAATTTGACAACTTCTGACGGTGGATTTTGCAAATCATCATCCATTGTGATCACATATTCACCACGCGCAAAACGAAGCCCTGCCATTACGGCATTATGCTCACCAAAATTGCGAGATAAATTAATAAACTTTACCGGAAAAGTTGCAGAAGGAACAAGATTTTCACAAACTTCTGCAGTATTATCTTTACTGCCATCATTCACCAAAATCAGCTCATGTCCACCTTCAATCGGTAAATTAGCCAACTGTTCAACCAAACTAGCAATAGTATCGGCGCTGTTATAAACCGGAATAACAATACTAAGAGAGCAGATCCTATCCATTTTCTTCGACCACTACATCACACTTTCAGCTTCTGAAACTTTCAAAAAGTCCCTAATAGCTTAAAAATACGCCTAACATCTCTAAAATTCAGGAAAAATCTAAAAACAGGATTTCGAGGCGGCAAAAACCTTACAACTGAGACAGTTATGCCTCAAAAAACGTATTTTAGCAGTAGTAACTCTGTGATTATTTTCAGGAACTTGTGAGATTATTGTTCAATTAAAGATTGTTGTCAAGTTGAGTGGCTATTTAAATTATGGAGCTTTATGAATACGAAACCATGCGCTCAGTCGAGGATTCTTACTGGTGGTACACTGGGATGCATCAGCTTGTTGTACAAAATGCCCTGAAAGTCTTAACAAACTCCCCCCAAAAGGTACTAGATGCTGGCTGTGGGACGGGTGGGGTGATGGCAAAACTTCACAAAGTTTTACCCCAAGTGCAACTGACTGGTATTGACTTTATTGCTTCGGCGGTAGAATTTACCCAGCAGCGCCATATCGGCACGGTTAAACAGGCTTCGGTGGAAAATTTACCTTTTCTTAACGAATATTTTGATTTAGTAATGTCCCTAGATGTGGTTTGTAGCGAAGGGGTAGATGACGCTCAAGCTTTTACTGAATTTTATCGTGTTCTCAAATCTGGTGGGACAGTGCTGATTAATTTAGCGGCATTTAACTTCTTAAAAGGTGAACATAGTTTAGCCGGACATGAGGAACGCCGCTACACCAAACAAAGGTTAAGTAAGCTGTTAACTGATGCGGGGTTTGTGGTTGAGAAAATGACTTACTGGAATACAACATTATTTCCCGTTGTTGCCTTATGGAGACCATTATCACTGGCTTTGGCGAACAAAAAAACACCCCGCTCTGATTTAAAACCACTTCCTGGTATTATTAACAAAGTATTGACGGCGTTGATTCTTCAGGAAATACAACTAACTGAACAAATTTCTTTACCCGTTGGTTCCTCAGTTTTTGCCGTGGCAAGAAAAGCCTAAATAACTAAATTTTGCTTTAGGATATCAAAGTTCTTGTGCATAAAATTGTTGTGAAAAACACCCTGATTGACTGGCTAGTTCTCCTTTTTTCGACATCTGTAGGCGTTGTTGCCCAACTGGCATCGAAACAATGGATTAATGATGTAGATTTGCAAAGGTTTCGCCGAGAACCCTTGCTGGGCATTTATTCAGTTTTAAGTAATGGCTACTTTTGGGCGTATGGTTTTGCCGCAGTTTCTGGCGTGATTAGCTGGTTTTGGGTGCTGCGTCGCTTTGACTTGGGAGTTGCTTATCCTGTCGCGGAAAGCCTTGCCTTTGTTTTAATTATCCTCGCTTCCTCCTGGCTATTTTCCGAGCCTGTGCCGCCTTTACGCTGGGTAGGAATTGCTTTAATTTCTGCTGGGTTGGTTTTTTGTCGTTGAAGTTTTGCGAGTGGATTGGAAAAGGTATGATTTGAAGTTGTACCTTTTCAATTTGATATAAAATATCAATAAAAAAATAACTTTACCCTATGAAGAATAGACAAACAATTATTTTTCAGTTTCCGTCCTTCGGTAAGTTTTCCATCTTGCCGCAGGAAGCTCAATTGTATAATAGGTAACAACGGATAATAAAGTTGATAAAATCAGAGTAGCAGTCAAACTTGCTACGAAAGCTTCTACAGGAATGGTTGAAGTGAAAACAGTGTAAATCTTGTTGAGAATTGGCATATGCCAAACATATAATCCATAGGATAAATTACCAGGAATTTCTAATATTCTTGAAGGATTTCTCAAAGTAGCTTCAAATGATAACTTTTCATTTTTGCGAAAATCTTGATAAGCACCTGACTCAAAGGCAAAGATAAAATAAGAAGTAACTATTGCTGTAAGTGGTTGCAAAATAAAGAATGTTGTAGAAGTCCTAACACCACTAATCGGTCGCGGTAGTCCTCGTAGTTCCTGAAAATAATAATGATGGGCGGTAAATAAATACAAACAAAAAACTAATATAATCGCAAATAATTTGTGGTTGTATTTTAGAGATTTTAACAATTTTATTGGCTTAAAAACTCTTTGATTAGGAGGCGTTAGCTTTTCAACGTTGAACCAGGCATTGACTAAAAAACCATATAAAAATATATCAAAATTCATCAATAGCGGTGCATACCAGTATTTAACTAAATATAATTCTTGCTCATGAATTTGATCATAAAAAGCAATCCATACAGCAAATCTCAAGAGAAAAGCGACCAAAGTAATACATATAAACGCTAATATAATCTGTCGTCGATTTAGTAAATGACTTTTAAAATAAGCATAAATAAAAGGAACACAAAGATAAAACTGTATTTCTATAGAAAGAGACCAAAGGACTAGATTTACCCCTCCCCCCGGAATAGAATAATTGTAGGTAAATGTCAAAGTCCTAAGAATAATCCCCCAATGCTCTATTTTTAAAATTTCTGGATTAAAAAACAAAGCTAAAATTAGAGTTGAATAGTAATAAAGAGGAAAAATTCTTAGAACACGATTACGAAAAAAGTTTATTACCCCATCACTATTTAAAGAATAGCGTCCAGAATAAAAAACTTTACCCATTAGATAACCAGACAAAGCAAAAAAAATCCAAACAGCTACTTCGCCAGAACTAACTAGTATCCACGTAAGGTCATAACCTTTATAAGTAATTGAGCCACGAGTAATACCACAATGACCAACTATTACCATCAAGCAAGCAAAACCTCGAAGAGCTAGCAGTGCATCTAACCGATTTAATTTGTTATTGAACGGCTCTACTTGATTATCTATCACTGCCTGTTTCATTAAAAAAGTCTACTTTGAATCAACTGCAAGATTATACGAAAGAAATTTAATCAATAGGTGTGATTGTTAACTTACTTTCTTTTTAAAGGATACTTACTCACACCAATGCACAATCAAATCAGCAACTTGTTGAGCTTGAGCATTAATCATCTGCGGATACATTGGTAAGCTTAAAATCTCGCCTACCGCTTTTTCAGTTTCAGGTAAGCCACCACTACCGATCGCTACTCGTTCTTGATATGCTGGTTGGCGGTGGACTGGTACTGGATAATGGATTAATGTGCCAACAGCATGATCCTTGAGGAAGTCTCGTAGGTTGTCGCGTTGGGCACTTTTCACCACATACTGATGGTAGACCGACTCCACATCATCACTAACTTCTGGCAAAACCAAAGGCGTATCAGCAAGGCAGGAATTATAAACTTGTCCTAACTGCCGACGCTGGTTATTTTCTTGAGCCAAATACTGCAACTTTACCCGCAAAACCGCCGCCTGAATTTCATCTAAGCGTGTATTCATCCCAGGCATCTCGCTGATATAACGGCGCTGCCAGCCGTATTCCCTTATTAAACGAAGTTTTTGACCTAACTCGGCATTATTCGTCACCACAGCGCCCCCATCCCCCAATGCGCCCAGATTTTTGGTTGGGTAGAAGCTAAACGCCGCCAAATCTCCCCAAGCGCCTGTTTTGCGCCCTTTAATTGCCGCCCCGTGGGATTGAGCACAGTCTTCAATAACATATAAATCATGACGCCTAGCAATCTCCATAATCGCAGGCATATCGGCAGGATGTCCGTACAAATGGACAGGAATAATCGCTTTGATGCGGCTACCTTGATGTTGCTTAATCGTATCTTCGAGGCGGCTTGGGTCAAGTGTAAAGGTTTTTGGCTCAATATCCACCAAAACAGGCATTGCTCCAACAAGTTCAATTGCCGCCACCGTCGCCACAACCGTATGAGATACCGTAATTACAGCATCACCAGCGCCCACGCCACAAGCCCGCAGTGCCACTTCCAAAGCATCAGTGCCATTACCAACGCCAACACCATGACTTACACCCAAATAGTCAGCAAATTCTTGTTCAAACGCCTTCCCTTCTTGACCGAGGATATACCAACCGCTGTCCAAAACGCGACGAATTGCTTGGTCAATTTCTTCTTTATGTGCCAAATAGTTGGCTTTTGGGTCAGCAGGAGCTAAAAAGGATGAAGTAAGCAAAGTGTCTCCTCACAGATAATGTTCTAGATGTTCTCGATAATATGCTACGGTTCGGGCTAATCCCTCTTGCAGTGGCACTTGTGGTTCCCAGCCCAGGGTAGAACGGATCAGGCTAAAATCGGCATAGTAGTCGCCAATATCAATGGATTTGCGATCGCTTGGAAAACTCCTCACCTGAAATTCTCCACCGTCGTTAACCTTAACTAGCATTTCGGCTAAATCTTTCAAACCAATAGCACATTCGCCGCCCAAATTAAATACCTGCCCATTTGCCTCTTTTGAAACCGCCGCCAACAGCATCGCCTCAACAGCATCATCGACATAAGTAAAGTCGCGCAGTTGTCCACCATCCCACACTTCAAAGGGTTTGCCTGACAAGAGAATTTTTACCCAAATACCCAAAAACGTCTGTCTGGCGTCCTTCACGCGCATCCTGGGACCATAAGTATTGGTCAGGCGTAAGGCACAAGCAGGAATTCCATACACATTGTTATAGAGGATGTGATACCATTCGCCCGCCATTTTATTAATGCCGTTGACATCTACCGGACGGAGGATATGTTTTTCATCAACTGGCAAGTAGTCAGGTTTACCATAAATTTGGCGGGTACTGGCAAAGACAATTTTCACTTCTGGATTATATTTTCGACAAACTTCCAGAATCGATAATTGTGATTTACAGTTAATATCCAGGTCAGTAAAAGGCTCTTGCATCGAGTCCATATGACTAGTTTGCCCTGCCAAATTGAACAGGTAATCTTGCCCTTGAACTAGATAGCGCATACTAAATTGATCACGCACATCAGAAATATTGACCTGAACTTGGTCTTTAATTTGAGTAATATTGAACAAGTTGCCGCCATACTGAGGAAACAAGCTATCAACTAGTAAGACTTTTGCTCCCAAGGTAACTAATTTAGACGCTAAGTTAGAGCCAATGAAGCCTAAACCGCCGGTAATTAAAATCCGTTTGTCTTTAAAATGAGTAGCGTAATTTGTCATATAAAACGAGTCTGTCAAAAGTATTTTGTGAGCAAAAGTGGTGCTGCCTTGAACCACCAAAAAGCTAGTTTTTCTCGAAATTGCCCTCAACTGGCACAATTATCTTGACAAATTTCAGCAACGGACTAAGTTAAGTTAGGGTGTAAAAACAATTTGCCATTGGTAAATTGTACTGGTGATGTAGCATACTGTGAAGAGCATTTTGTCTTCTCAAGTGGTTTACTGCTAAAACTAGTTTGATAGTTAATACAGCAAGAAAATCAATGAAAACAATTTTAGTAACAGGCGCCGCTGGCTTTATCGGTTTTCACCTCTGCCAGAGATTATTAAACCGAGGTGATCAGGTAATTGGCATTGATAATCTGAATGATTATTATGACGTATTTCTCAAACAAGCTCGATTAACCCAGTTGCAACAATTACCCGGTTTTAGTTTCCAAAAACTAGACTTGGCAAACCAAGAAGGCATGACTCAACTATTTGCTGCACAACATTTTGATGGAGTTGTCAATTTAGCTGCACAAGTTGGTGTACGCTATTCTGTAAAAAATCCCCAAGCTTATATCCAAAGTAATTTAGTTGGCTTTGTTAATATTCTTGAAGGTTGCCGTTATTCAGGCATTGAGCATTTAGTTTTTGCAAGTTCTAGTTCAGTATACGGCGCTAATACAAAAATTCCTTTTTCTGTTCATAATACTGTAGATCATCCTGTTAGCATCTATGGGGCGAGTAAGAAAGCCAATGAATTAATGGCACATACTTATAGTCATTTATATAGATTACCAATTACTGGACTGCGCTTTTTTACAGTTTATGGCACTTGGGGACGCCCTGATATGGCACCATTTTTGTTTACCAAAGCAATTTTAGAAGGACAGCCCATAAATGTGTTTAATCATGGTAAGATGCGGCGAGATTTTACCTACGTTGATGACATTGTAGAAGGCGTAGTACGAGTTTTAGATAAAGTTCCTGAAGCTAATCCTAACTGGTCTGGTGATGCGCCAGATCCTAGTAGTAGTAATGCTCCTTATAAACTTTATAATATTGGCAACAATCAACCAATTGAATTAATGCATTTCATCGAAGTTTTAGAAAACTGCTTAGGCAAAAAAGCCGAGAAGAATATGTTACCTCTACAACCAGGTGATGTCTTGGCAACTTATGCCGATGTCGATGATTTAGTGCAGGATGTTGGCTTTAAGCCTAATACTTCCATTGAAACAGGAGTTGAAAAATTTGTGGCATGGTATCGAGAATACTATAAAGTTTGACTGCTACAAAACATCAGCAAAAGCTGGTTTTAAACGCCGATATAATCCAATTCCCAGGAAAAATATAACCAGAGAAATTAGTGAAGCAACGCCCCATTCTCCCCAATGTTTAATTTCTCCAACTAAGAATAAATCGCGATAAATTTCAGAAATGGTGGCTAAAGGATTTAACCAAAACACCCATTCACGAAATTCTTGGGGAATAACCGAAGCGGGATAGACAATTGGTGTCATGTAAAACCAAAGATTTAAAACAACTCCTAATGTCTGGGGAATATCCCGCAAAAATACCGTCAACCCTGCTAGGAAATATCCTAATCCTGCAGTTAACAATAATTGGGGTATCCAAACTAACGGTAACAGCGCTAAAGTTGGGTGCAATGTTTGGGAAGAAAAAGCAACTAAGATAATTAATGCCATCATGCCAAAGGCACTTTCAATGAAAGTTGATAAAATTGGTACTAAGGGTAATAAAGCTAGGGGAAATACCACTTTTTTGACTAAATTTGGTTGAGCAAGTACTGAACCCGTTGCTTGAATTAATCCCCCAGTAAAGGCAATCCAAGGTAGTAAACCAGCGAATAACCATAAGCCAAAAGTTAGATTATTGGGAGGTAAACCTTTTAAAGTTAACTTAACATTCAGGACAATTGAAAAAACGTAAGTGTAAATTAGCAACTGCGACAATTGATTGAGCAGGGGCCACAAATTACCTAGTATTGAACCTTTATATCGTGCCTCCAAATCCCGACGAACTAATGTCCGTAACAAGTCAAATTTTGCCCACTGTTGTTCATTTATCGGCAAATAGCGCTTCAACTTAATAATCCGACGGAAAAATAGTTTGAGTTCTTTAAGTAACACTCGTGCCTCACTTATAACCACCACACCACAACCCTCACTTCTTTTCTAAGCTAGGTCAAATAAGCTTCCCGTTGTTTGACGCCGCTTTTCCTGTATTTGAGGATACGTTACCTTATCTTAAATTGAGCAAGAAATTACGATTTTCCCCCTCACCTGGATTTGTACAGCCAAATTATTACCACAGATTAAGTAAATCATCACTTTTGACTACCTTTTTGCATATCCTAGCGTCCTGATTCGGCTACACTATTTAATGGTTCATCCTATCGGACACAGTAACAGGAATGGAGATCGGGCAAAAAGTTAAAGTCTACCGCCTCAGAGACAGGGTATCGCCTGCAATTGTCAGTAAACTGGGGAAAGTCGGCACTGTCAAAAGCTACAAAATGACTGATGGCAGTGGTGTCGGCATCGTGGTGCTATTTGAAGATAATTCAAGCACCTGGTTTTTTGAAGATGAACTGAAACCCGCAGAAAACTAACAATGGCCCTGCTACTTACTTTTTTGGGCAAAGGCGGCACTGGTCGCACTACAATGGCGATCGCTGCTGCTAAACAACTTTCCCGCCTCGGTCAACGAGTATTACTCATCGGACAAGACCCTACACCTGCCTTTGGACTCCTCCTGGGCGCAACGGTTGGTTCTGATCCCAGCGCAATTGATACGAATTTCCAAGCTGTTCAACTACAAAGTACGGTACTGCTAGAACGGAATTGGGAAGAAGTTAAAAAACTGGAAAAGCAATATTTGCGATCGCCTATTCTCAATAATGTCTATGGTCAAGAACTCGCTATCTTACCAGGCATGGACAGCGCTTTGGCACTAAACGCGATCCGCGAATATGAAAATAGCGGCAAATATGACGTAATTATCTACGACGGCGACGGCAACCAAGCCAGCTTGCGAATGTTGGGTATGGCAGAAGTCCTAAGCTGGTATATCCGCCGCTTCCGCAAAGTCGTAGAAGATTCCGATGTCTGGAAGTCTGTCTCACCCTTCATTCAGCCCATTACTAGTACAGTTCTTAATGTATCCTGGTCGGGCGATAATTTCGCCCCAGAACAAACCAAACAAGCCACTAATATCCTAGAACAAGGTAAGGCGGCAATGGCTGATCCTAACCGTGTAGCGGCATATTTGGTGACCAGTGATGACCCAACGGCGATCGCTACTGCTAGATACCTCTGGGGTGGCGCACAACAAGTCGGGCTCACCGTCGGCGGCGCTATACTCAACCAGTCAGCAAATACTGAACTAACAGCAGAATTCGACCCGTTATCCCTTAACCTTATTCCCACCCGCGTTGGTTCCGACTGGCAACCACTGATGGATGCTATGCCCGACTTTAAACAAGCTACCCTTGCTCCTAAACCCATCGCCATTGACCTCTCAACGCGCCAGGTAAGCTTGTTTTTGCCCAGTTTTGATAAAAAGCAGGTCAAGCTCACTCAATCGGGTCCAGAAGTCACCATTGATGCCGGGGATCAACGGCGCAATATCTTATTGCCGCCAGCTTTGAGCGGTCAACCGGTAAAAGGTGCTAAATTTCACAATAATTACTTGACAATTTCGTTTTAGTGGGTAACTGCTCCCATAACTAACAACTAACCACAAATGACTAAAGACAACGCCGCTGAACGTAGCGCCAAAACTCGGCAGTTACTAGGGATGAAAGGTGCCGCCTCTGGTGAAACCTCAATTTGGAAGATTCGCCTCCAGTTAATGAAACCGATTACCTGGATACCCCTGATTTGGGGCGTTGTCTGTGGTGCGGCGTCTTCTGGGGCTTATAGTTGGACGCTGGAAGATGTTCTGAAAGCTTTAACTTGTATGCTGCTTTCGGGTCCTTTGATGGTGGGTTATACCCAAACTTTAAATGACTTTTATGACCGCGACATTGACGCGATTAATGAACCTTATCGCCCCATTCCTTCTGGTGCAATTTCTGTTCCCCAAGTCGTTACACAAATTTTAGTTTTGTTATTTGCTGGGTTTGGTTTAGCCTACACTTTAGATCGTTGGGCTGGTCATGAATTCCCGACAATTACTTGTATTGCGATCGGTGGTGCATTCCTGGCTTATATTTATTCTGCCCCGCCTTTGAAGTTGAAAAAGAATGGCTGGTTGGGGAATTATGCCCTGGGTGCGAGTTATATTGCCCTGCCTTGGTGGACAGGTCATGCTTTATTTGGTGAAATGAATTGGACGATCGCAATTTTAACGCTGTTTTATAGTTTGGCGGGACTAGGAATTGCAGTAGTTAATGATTTTAAGAGTGTAGAAGGCGATCGCCAATTGGGTTTAAATTCTTTACCTGTAATGTTTGGACTCGGTACGGCGGCGTGGATTTGTGTTTTGATGATTGACATTTTTCAAGCGGGAATTGCCGGTTATTTAGTCAGCATTCATCAGAATCTTTATGCAGCAATTTTAATGTTGCTAATTATTCCTCAAATTACTTTTCAGGATATGTATTTCCTGCGTAATCCGTTAGAAAATGATGTGAAATATCAAGCTAGCGCTCAACCGTTTTTGGTATTAGGAATGTTGGTTGCAGGTTTGGCTTTAGGTCATGCAGGGATTTAATTGAGATCTATCAAAATATTTGATTGGTAGGAGTTGTTAATAGGGGAAATGCGATCACGCTATGATATGTAGATTTATTTTGCAAGTTTTATTCCAGAATTTGCCGATAAGCCTGAATCATTGTTGAAGCGATCGCATCCCAACTATAATTTCTCAAAGCATAATCCTGAGCATTTTTCCCCCGTCGCCGCAACTCTCCAGTATCCCGCAGCGCCTCGCTTAAAGTCGTCGCCAAAGCCTCCAGATCACAAGCACAAACCCATCCCGCCTCGGCATCTTTAACATCCTGCCAGATATGAACTTGGTCAGAAATCACTACTGGCGTCCCAGCAACCATCGCTTCTGCTACGGCTATTCCAAAGTTCTCATAATAAGAAGGCAAGACAAATAAAGCAGCTTCTTGTAATAAGGCGGCTTTAATTTCACCAGTTACAAAACCCGTAATTGTTGTGCGCGACGCTAAAGTTGAATCCTCAATTTGTTGCTGAATTTGCTTCTCATAACTTGGGTCTTGAGGATTAGTTCCTGCTAAGACGAAGTGGAAAATATTATTTTCTTTTAACAGTTTTTCCAACGCCGGAATTAGCAAATCTAGCCCCTTTTTCGGGTCAATACGAGACATGAATAATACCAAAAGCCGATCATCTGGAATTAAAAACTCAGCCCTTACCCTCTCATGCTCCTTCCTAACTAAGGGGGGGCAAACTCCCAAGGGAATTATCAAATCTTCTGTCTGAGTTCCAAAACGTTCAGATATTTTTGCCTCTTGAATACTAGTAAAATGAATTGCCGCAGCACCTGCTAAATTATGCTTTTCCCAAAGTGCAGCATAAAGTTTTTTCAACTGTTTTTTCTTACTTAAATCAGCCGGATCAAGTGTACCTAAAGGACGCAAAATATAAGGTAATTTTTTAGCTCGTGAAACTGTTGCTGCTGCCGTACTGATAGGAGAAAACAGTGCATGAATATGAGCAATGTCAAATTTTGCACTGTTTGTTGATAGCCAACGTAACAATTCAATAGAGAATTTGTAGCGGCGAAAAGGAGAACAATGGAAGTATCTAACTTGATAACCATCCTGCTCCACAGGCGTATTTAACGGCACATCTAAAGGCGCTTGACCACTATCTCCATTTGAGTCAGTTGTGATTACTGTAACTTCCATTCCTTGAGCTGCAAGTGCTGAAGAAAGACCCAAAATCATCTGGCTTGGACCACCATAAACTAGAGAAATTGAAGGAACAATCTGGAGAATTTTCAGAATTTTACTCACAACATCAAAGAACAGTGTTTTCCTATTTAAATAATTCAGATAATTCAAGATACATTAAAAATTTTAAGTATATATCTATCCAGTTACTTCTCGATAAAAATCTAGCTGCTGCAGTGCCAAAGCCTTATTTGTATATTGACTCATTGCTCGTTCATAACCTAAATTAGCAAACTTATTTGCTAATTTAGGTTGCTCCATTAGCGATAATAAACATTTTTTCAAAGCCTGAACATCTCCTTCAGGAAAGATTAAACCTGTATCTTCAATCACATAAGGAATCTCACCTGAATTTGAGCCAATTACTGGTACTTTAGATGCCATTGCTTCTATTAATACATGACCAAACTGCTCTTTCCAACCCACTGATGTTAGTGTTTTAAATTGACTATTATTTTCTGAAGGCAAAACTAAAGTATTCATCAGGTTAATATAGCTAGGTACTTGATCATGGTCAACACTTTCCACCCAAATTAAACGTTCTTTAATGCCCCATTTGTCCGCGAGTTCCATCAAAGTTTGCTGCAAGTAGCCACGTCCTAAAAGTAACCATTTCCAAGGCATATATTGCAACTCAGAAAGAGCTTTGCCCAAGGTAATTAAGCCTTTTTCTTCAACAAAACGCCCGACAAATCCGACTACAAATTCATCTGGCTTAATGTTTAGTTTACTTCTTAATTCTGGTTGTGGCTGATGGCAAAATCGTTTTTCATCTACGCCTAATTGAGGCATAACTTTAATTAGTCCTTGGTAGCCATGTTGACGCAATATTTCTGCACCATCTTGATTACCGACAATTAAGCCGTGGGTATTTTGTAAGTTATAATTTTCTAATAAAGATACGGGAAACTTAAGTTTATAAGGTAAATTCCACCAAGTAAAAAAGAAGTTTTTTGATTTCAATCCCAAAAGCTTGTTAAGTGTAATCAACTGAGCATAACCTAATGCCTTTGCGCCTTGTTCTACTTGGATAATTTGAGGTTTAAATTGACGTAATAAGGGAATAATTTCAGCTCCAAAAGTTAGCAATCCTTGGTTATTTTCGCTAAAATTAGAGATAGGTACTATTCTAAATGAACCTTCTTGATAAGCTTGGGTTTCGATAATTTTATTCTGTACTCCGCCAGGACGCCAACGACGCGGCACAACCACAGTTACTTCTATTTCTGGTTCTAATCTAGCTAATGTTTTTAATTTCTCGCAGTTGAGGTCAACTATATATGAATGACTTGCAACTAATATTCTCATAACTTTTATCTATTGTTATTAGTTAAAGCAAACTAATGACTATCTTGCTGAGAATACTTTTGACCATCATTGAAAGTAGATTTAATAATTGTACTAAGAGCATTGAAAAAGCCCAGACTATAAAAACCAGCACGACTAATAATTTTGATGGGTGAACCACTTTTATAACAAGGCGGATTTCCTAAAACATGACAATCAAATAAACGCTGATAAAAAGATAATTGCTCAATAAAGGTGAGGTTTTTTAGTCCCATTAAAAAGTGATTGTGATAGAAAGTAAGTTGGTATTGAAGCGATCGCGTACTAAGATCATGACATCCCCCAGTCTCCTCACCTAAATGCACCAAATGCGCCTCTGGGTCGTACCATATCTGATAACCTGTAAGACGCAATCGTAAACAAAAATCTGATTCTTCTCGTACCGCACTACCGCGAAACTGTTCATCAAATTGCAAGCCATATTTCGTAAAAATTTCACGGCGAAAGGACATATTACATCCTCTTGCTGAGATGACAGGCTGCGCTTTTATAGTATGTACAAAGTCAAGATAATACCAAGCAATGCCAGGATTCATAGCTGCTTCTGGTAAATCTTCAATAGTATAAGTAGGGAGTAGAGAATCATCTCCAACTCCCCCTTTTTCTGCCAGTTTCATTCGGTCAAAAACTCGCCCTGCAACTGCCCCAACTTCTTGACGTTGATAGTTGCAAGCATGAGCTTTTAAACACCCAACGGGAAGCATCACATCATCATCAATGAAGAGAATAATTTCCCCTTGCGCCCGTCGTACCGCATAATTTCTTGCCCCTGGTAAACTTGCCCAATCAACACAAAACCAGCTAATTTTTTGAGCATCAGCTAACTGTTTTAAATATGCTTGGGTTTGCGGTTCGTGAGTCGGAGTTTGATCAACCACCAACACTTCAAAAGCGGGATAATCTTGCTTAAGAACATCATCCAGCGTCTTTCGTAGAGGTTCTTCCCTTCTGTAGGTGGGGATAATTACCGAAATCAATGGCAAATTGGTCATTAGTTATTGGTCATTCGTCATTGGTTTAACTGACAAGTAACCATCCTCAACTTTAGCCCAGATATTGCTGAACGACTAAAATCAGCTCTGACGCCCAATGGTTAGCAACTTGAGCCGATTCAGCTTCCACCATAACGCGGATTAGTGGCTCTGTACCCGAAGCTCGAACCAAAATTCTGCCTTGATTTCCCATTGCTGCCTCAGCATCCGCTATTGCATTTGTTACCGCATCACACTGTTGCCAGTTTACTCTGGTCTCGCGGTCTTCCACCCGCACATTACGCAACAACTGTGGATAAGTCTGAAAACTTTGGTTTACCAACTCACTCAAAGAAACACCCGACTGACGTACCAAAAACGCCAAATGCAACGCCGTCTGCAAACCATCCCCAGTCAAACTGTAATGATGGCAAAGAATATGTCCCGATTGCTCACCGCCCAACATCGCTTTACGACTGAGCATTTCAGCTTGAACATACTGATCGCCTACTCCAGTTCTGACCATTTTACCGTCCAAGCGCTCCCAAGCCCGCTCAAAGCCCAAATTTGCCATAACAGTTGCGACAATCAAATCATCAGGCAACTGCCCTTGTTGGCGCAGCAATTGCCCCCAGAAATAGAGAATATAATCCCCATCCACTACTCGCCCTTGGGCATCCACCGCCATCACTCGGTCAGCATCGCCATCAAAAGCAAAACCCATATCCGCTGAGTGCTGCCATACAGCTTCTTGGAGGGCATGGAGATGGGTTGAGCCACAATTGACATTAATGCGATCGCCATCTGCCTGATCGTGCAAGCAGAACACCTGTGCCCCCAAATCAGCAAACACCTGACCTGCCAATCCCGCAGCCGCGCCCCAAGCCATATCTAGGACAATTCGCATTCCCTGTAAATTAGTAGCATTTAAAGGACGCTTGAGCGATTCAACATAATCAGCAATTAACTCAGGTCTGTAATAACTTTTGCCCTTAAGCTGGCTAGGCGCAGCACTAACCGTACCTCTTAAACCCGCCTCAATTTGCTTTTGTAACCCTGTCGATAGCTTCGTACCTTCGGCACCAAAAAACTTAATGCCATTATCCTCTGGAGGATTATGGCTTGCCGAAATCATCACCCCACCAACTGCATGACTGAAGCGACTTAGATAAGCCACAACCGGGGTTGGACACAAACCAACATTCCAAACCTCCAAACCCGCAGCCGTCAAACCCGTAGCCAGCGCCATTGACAACATATCGCTAGAATTGCGCGAATCTTGTCCGACAATTACAGGTCCTGCTGTTGCTGCCGACGCTTGCAAAACTTGACCAGAAAAGAAACCAACTTGTAGTGCCAACTCAGCCGTTAATAAGTCTCCCACTCGTCCCCGAATACCATCTGTACCAAATAAGGGAGAAGCTGGTAGTGTCAACGGCAGATGAGTCATCAGATCCCCAGTGCTCACTGACGCTTCTCGAAGTGAAGACTGCTGCTGAAGCCGAGACGACCTTTCTAAACGATTGATACCCTGAATTCGGGCAGGGGATGTAACCATAACTAAATTTTCCTCACACAACACACACTGTGGAGGATAGCACTTTCTTCCGTAGAGTTTTCCCACAAATATGATCAATGTCTCTATGGGCAGAGGAATTTGCTCTGGGGCTAGTTTGAGCTTGACTCTATATTATTGCTGTCAACAGGATTATAGGACTGAGCTTTCTCTGCCCACCCCTATTGCGCGTCAATAAAAATAGTTGGTTTGACTCAGATTTATGTCTTGCTTGGTGGCAAAGGTCATTTCTGCTTCTTTAGCTTCTCTGCCCCAACTGAGTATTAATTAATAGAAAAAACCCTGACCAAATTAGCTTTTAAAAGTTAGCTTAAACTTCATCCATTGCCGCGCCACCAGAATTATTAAGTAGCTGATAAACTGTAACTCCTCCCCAAAACAAACCACTGATGGCTTGAATTACGACTAAAACTGGCAGGGCAAAAACGGCAACACCTAAGCCACAAATTACGATCGCTGATTTTTCTGAGATTAAACCTGTTTGGGATGGCTCGTTACGGTTGTTTTGCCCAATTGTATTGTTATTGTTTATTGCAATCATTTTCTCGGCTTCCCTTTAATCTCAGGTTTATTTGAGGCGTTACTTATGATTATGCCGAAAATAAAGGCAAAATTTATTAAGGTATAGTGTATTTACTGCCTAAACTTGTGAAGTTTTTGTGAATTTGTCCATGTATTTCTTTAAGTAAAGATTTCTTTGTTTGTAGAATTCTCAAAACTTGGTCAGGGTAAGGCAGCTCTTCCCTAACAATTTAGTCTTCAATCTTATAGAAAGGTGCTCTTGATACCACCACCCAAAATTTCTCTTTTTTTAGTGAATAATTGCCTCAAAACTTGATAGATGTTGTGGCAGTTGTTAGATTTCCTGAGAGCACCTAAATACGCTTAATACCTATACTCCAACGTCCGCTAGTAGCTGTTCTATGGCGTCTATAGTCAAACCTTGCTGGAGATAACGAGGCGCTTCTGGGTTGTAAGGGCTTGCAACTCGATCAATTGTGATAATCTTTGCCTCAGTAGGAAGCATCGGCACATCGGGATCAAACGATGTGGGACGCATTAAAGAACTAGAAAAACCTTTAAAAATGGTGATTTGGTCATCTTCACCAGCAATTTGGGCATTGACAATTAAGACTTCTTGGGGGCGTTTCATTGTATATTGCTCCAAACGCCGCCCCATTGAATCAGTCATGGCGACTTCCTTTCTTGTTAGACACTGATACTAGCTATTGTTCTAGCGCTGAACGCCCTTGTTTGCCTAAACGAATTAGCACAAAATAACCCAAGAATAGGACATAAAGAACTAGTGCCGATATTCCTAAGAAACCTAAAAATTCAGGTTTGTCATTGGCATGAAAGTACTGCTTGAATAGTAAGGGTGGTTCTAACCAAGCTTGACATAGGGGTGTTTTGATGACTCCTGGAATAAAGCCACATTGTAATAAAGGTAAAGTTGCGATCGCACCAAGGGCACTATAAATTGTCATTGCCCATCTCCAGGAAGTTAGCGCCAACTTTAAGGGACGCCGTGGTTGGTCTTCTATATCTTCGTTGATATCAATCCAAAACCAGAGGGCAATAGGAATCAAAATTCGCCCAGCCCAACCGGAGACAAAACCAATGGGCCATTGGGCAATTAAAACATATACTGTAAACGCCAAAATGCTGGCAACGCGCCAGTAAATAATCATTAAACGTAGTATTGAGTCGGCTTTTTTGACAAAAGCCCAAATCAGCAAAATTAACGGGATAATCACCGTAAATAAAACTGCTAATCGGTAGTCTGTCCAGACTAGCGATCGAAGAAATTGCTCTTGCATTGCTAGGCGTGCCAAAATCAGCTTTATCTATGTTATTCCAGTGACGACATTCTGAGGAGAGGTTGTGGCATCACTTAACCTTACAAAACAAGTAGCTGGAAATCTAACTTAAGATAGTTCCAGCTACATATATTACTTGACTGCTATTCAGAGTGCAGCCGGCTAAAATTAGTCGTCGTATAGTCGGCACTCATCCGCTTCTGGGTTAGCGTCGCAATAGATCTCAAGGGAGTTTTTCTGCTTGCCTTTTTGACGCTGATCTGATGCCTCAGCTTGCAGCTCCTCAACGACATCCCAAGCAGCAGCACAATCACCTGATTCGCCGCCTTTTACGTCACACACAGCCCGTGCTTGCTCACGCTCTTGTTCGATTTTTGTATGTATATCGTTCATTGCTTTCCTCTTCCCGATTACTGCACGCTTTCGCACAGAGAATTTTTGTTAACAGTCCTCTTTCCTAATCTTAGACATAGGATATGAGGTTAAACTACCTTTTTAGGTTTGATGGCTTAAGACCACAGGTTTAGCTATCGACTGTTCAGCCGTGAACTACCGCTGTTTTGCAGTAATTTATCAACTCTCTAGTGATAGCGCAATGTCGTTTCTAGGGTGGTGAATTGAGTCTTTTTTTTAATATTTGACCGATTCTTAAGCTACCACTAACTGGGTGCAGCCCTGCTTTTCTTTTTATATATTAACTTATATGACAATATCTTGGCAAAGATTATTATATTTGCAGATGAGAATATTGAGTTTTCAATTTCAATTAAGACATCCTTTAATAAATTCAGCCCCCAAGCATTGCAGGCGCAAAGTCTGGTGATTTTTGCAATTTCTGCCCATAATCTCTGAGCGAGTTGCCTCAATCGGCGCTATTATAAGGGCTTGAATTGCCAACTGCCTAAAAACTACACCGCCAGAGGGAGGAATAAAGGAAAACCAATGGCTAATACAATTCAGTGGGCAAATGCCTTATCAACCCGCCCCTCTCTGGAAGCTGCGGTTGCGGAAGTTGTCGAGCGCATCCAAAAGTCTTTGACTGCTGACCCACACTTAGGACTACTATTTATTTCGTCTGCTTACGCCAGTGAGTATTCTCGCCTGATGCCTTTACTAAAAGAGCGCTTGTCGATACCCGTTTTAATTGGCTGTGGCGGTAGTGGCATTATTGGTATGAATCCACAAGGCAACGCTCAAGAACTAGAAGGAAAACCTGCCATTAGTCTGAGTGTGGCTCATCTGCCTGATGTTAAGGTTCAAGCATTTTACGTTCCTGCCAATAGTTTGCCAGATTTAGATAGTCCTCCAGGTGCCTGGGTTGATTTAGTCGGTGTTGCCCCGCAGGATGATCCTCAGTTTATTTTGTTGGCTGAACCCTTCGCCTCTGGCATTAGTGACTTGCTGCAAGGGCTAGATTTTGCTTACCCTGGTGCGAGTAAGGTAGGCGGTTTGGCAAGTGCGGGCGGGATCAATGCTGAAAGTGCTTTGTTTTGTAATTATGAACTTTACCGCGAAGGCACTGTGGGCGTGGCTTTGAGTGGCAATATTGTTATGGAAACAATTGTGGCGCAAGGTTGCCGTCCTATTGGTCAAACTTATCAGGTGACCAAGGGTGAGCAAAATATTCTGCTAGAAGTTGCTCTACAAGATGGTAGTAAGATGACGACGGAAGCCACTTCACACCCGCCGTTGCAGGTTTTGCGCGATTTAATTGATAGTTTGAGCGAAGAAGACCGACTTTTGGCACAACATTCTTTGTTTGTTGGTATTGCTAGAGATGAGTTTAAGCAGACGCTGGGGCATGGTGATTTTTTAATCAGAAATTTGTTGGGAGTTGATCAACGTGTGGGTGCGATCGCTATTGGTGGGCGTGTCCGTACTGGTCAACGTATCCAATTCCACTTGCGTGATGCCCGTACTTCTCAATTCGATTTGGAATTGTTGCTACAAAGCTATCAAGCCGAAAGGTCTAATTCTCCTGCAGCAGTCGGGGCTTTGATGTTTGCTTGTTTGGGGAGAGGAGAAGGCTTATATGGTGAGGCGGATTTTGATTCTCGTCTGTTTCAGAGCTACTTAAATAATATTCAGTTGGGCGGCTTTTTCTGTAATGGTGAAATAGGTCCAGTGGGCGGTGGCACATTTTTACATGGTTATACTTCTGTGTTTGGCATTTGCCGTCAACCTTGATAAGGATATAAAAATACTACAGAAGTCGGGTAACTTTTGCGGATTTTGGGTAAGTAGTCTTGTAGCGATGAATATTGCTTGATCCGATACCTTATTTATCTCTAGAAGGAGATGCCCATGTCACTCCAAGCTGGCTTAGAAGCCCTTAAAGAAGGTCGTTACCGCGACGCTATTCAAATCCTCAAAGATTTTAGTCAATATTATACTGAGCCTGGTTCTAAGCAGTACCTCCGGGCACAGATGGCATTAGTGAAAGCTTATCATTACGCTGGCGATATAGAAGAAGCGATCGCTCTTGCTCAAGATTTAAGCCATAACGACAATGCCAAAGTCAGCAACTGGGCAAAGGAAATATTGGTTTCTCTTGGTGTCACAAAGCCGCCTGATAATCAGCCCGTGGGCGCTAGGCAAACTAGTCGGGCTCAAACTGGTGTGAAGTTGTTGGCAAGTGTGTCGGGGAATTTGGCATTGGCGTCTGGGGTGACGCTTGCCATGTTGTTTGGCATGGTTTTGGTGTTGTCGTTGGCTGTGGTGTTTATTGTTGGTAATGATAATCCTCTGCAAGGATTAGCGATCGCGCTTACTTTCACCGTCATCTTTAATATCGCTGCCTTTTTCTTGTCTCCCTTTTTGATGGACTTAACCCAAAGTTGGCTCTATCAAACACGTTGGGTTTCTTTAAATGATGTAGCAAACTACAGCCCAGAAGCCGCCAGGGTAATTGAGCAAGTTTGTCAGGCAAAAAAACTCAAACAGCCCCGACTGGGAATTATTGACGACCAAAACCCAACTGCTTTTACCTACGGTTCCCTGCCCAACAGCGCCCGTTTGGTGGTTAGTCAAGGGCTATTTACCTACTTGGAAGATGAGGAAGTGGCAACGGTTTATGCCCATGAACTTGGTCACGTCGTCCATTGGGACTTTGCGGTAATGACTTTGGCATCAACTTTGGTGCAAATCACTTATTTGATTTATGTCACGGCAAGACGTTTGGGACGTGGTGGCGGCAAGCTGAAAGATGCGGCGGGTACGGCGGCGGCGATCGCTTATGTCTTTTATATTGTTGGCACTTACCTGTTGCTGTTTTTGTCTCGCACACGCGAGTATTTTGCCGACCACTTTGCCGCCGAAACCACGGGCAACCCCAATGCTCTTTCTCGTGCTTTGGTGAAAATTGCTTATGGCATTGTGGAAGAAGGCAAACGCAACCCAGAACCGAGTCGTATGATTGAAGGCACTCGCGCTTTGGGTATTTATGACCACAAAGCGGCAGCTAGCACGGGTACGGCATACCGCATTGCTGCAGAACCCCGGCAAATTGGTAGGGTCTTTTTATGGGATTTGTTTAATCCCTGGGGTTGGTGGATGGAGTTGAATTCAACTCACCCCTTGACAGGTAAGCGGATTCGTGCATTGAGTAATTATGCGGAACAACTGGGTTTACCGACCGAGTTTGATATGGGTCGCATCGTCGGAGAAGGCAAAAACCTCAGTAAGAAAAAGCTATATGGCAACTTTGTTGTGGATTTGTTGCTTTATTCGGCAATGCCAATTGGCTTTTTTGTGGGCATGGTAGTTGGGTTGACGATGATGGCAACGATGCCCCTTGCACCTGTTGGTGTGGCTTTTGTGGGGTTAGGGGTGGGTCTGTTTGTGCGTACTTTGGTGATGTTCCCCAATTTCCAGCAGGCAGCAGAGTCGGATGTTTTGAAGTTGATGTCTAATCCTTATGCGAGTCCGTTACGTGGTCAACCAACGCAGCTTCAGGGCGAATTAATTGGTCGCGGTGATGCTGGGTATCAGTTTGGGTCTGATTTGAAATTGCAAGACCGCACCGGCATGATTTATTTGCATTTTGCCTCACGTTTTGGGCCAATTGGCAATTTCTTATTTGGCATGAAGCGGGTGCAGAATTTATTAGGGGCGCAGGTTGGCGCTACGGGTTGGTTTCGTCGTGGTGTTGCCCCTTGGATTGATCTAACTGAGTTTGTTACTGAAAGCGGCACAGTTGTCAAGAGTTTCCATCGACTATGGTCGTTTATTGGGGCGGGTTTAGCAATTGTTTTTGGCGTGATTGTACTTGTTGCGGGTTGAGGATAGCGGCTTTTGAGAAATGGGAAAGATCCGGTTGAAATAAATGTTTTATTACTAAATCTTTCCCAGGTTTTGCTATTAAAGGTCATTAAAAGATTTCAGCAACCGCACACTGAGTAAGCTGCGAACTCTGAACTTTTGTTTAATGATTAACCAACAGAAGATTGGTCCACCAATTAAGTATCGTTTCCAAAGGCGCTTTGGTTCAGAAAGTAGTCTGTGTAACCATTCTAAGCCGCTTTCTGTCATCCATTTGGGCGATCTTTGTTTGTTGCCAGCTTCAAAATCTATTGTTGCCCCAATTGCCAGAAAAATTTTGATGTTTGACAGTTGAGATTTGTATTTGTGTATCCATTTTTCTTGTTTGGGTGCACCAACACCAACGGCAAGAACATTTGCGCCTGAGTTGTTGATTATTTCAATAATTTCTAAGCTTTCTTTTTCACTTTTTTCAAAGCCGAAGGAGGGTGAGTGGGAACCAACAATAATTTCTCTACCTGTTTTAGTATTGATATTTTCTTGAGCTTGATGGGCGACTCCTTCTTTTGCTCCCAAAAGAAAAATTTTAATTTCCTCGTTATCTTTGTGATAGTTACAAAATGCCGGAAAGAAATCAGAACCGGAAATCTTTTCTCGAATTGGTGTGCCTAAAAACCGTGAGACAAAGTAAAGAATTTTGCTATCACAGAGTTTATAGTCAGCTTCTTCGTAAACCTCAGCAAAATCTGGATCATTGTGCAGCAGCAGAATATGATCTACATTAGGTGTGAAAACAACACCTGTTTTGAGTTGTTCTAAAACTTCGGCTTCTGAAAGATTGTCAATCTCTACGTTTAAAATCTTAACTGTTTCAAGCATTTGCTTAACCTAATTCTCCATAAAAAACGTGTTTTTAGATGACCTGATTATTTTTGAACAATACGGCTTAGTATAATTACAGAGATAACTAGCGAACATTTTTTAAGCTTTCTGTTTTTTCTGTAAATAAGTCCGTAAAAATACTGATAACTGTACGCTTTCGCACCCGAATATTGGTACTAAGAGACATTCCTGATTTCAACAATGCGGGACGCCCATTAATAACAAGTGACTGCTTATCTAGTGTAACCTTTGCTGGGAAACTATAGAAAGGGCGAATCTGCTCAGGAGGTAGTGCATCTGAACCAATCCATTCTAACTTTCCTTTTAGATCACCAAACTCGCTGTATGGAAACGAATCAATCCTCACATCAACTGGCATTCCGATTTTGACAAAACCAATATCTTTATTTGTTAAATATATCTTGGCAACTAAGCTGTCATCCGGAACAATTTTAAGTAGTGGTTCTGTTGTATTGATCACAAAACCTGCTGCTGCTGGTTTCAAATCAAATACTGTGCCGCCCACAGAAGCTTTAATTTCTTGATAGTTTAAGTTTTGATTTGCTTGACTTAATTGAGCATCAATTTCAGTAATTTTTTTACCATTGTCAACGATTACTTTATTTAATTGACTATCAATTTCGGCAATTTGTTTCTCGTTTGTTGAGATTTGAGTTAGCAAATCTTTTTGAGAAAGTGCCACAGTATTTTTTAATTGTTCCTGAGCTTGTCCAATTTTTAATAGTAGGCGCTCTTGTTCTTGAACTAGTTGGTCAACTTCGGCTTTTCGGGTTTTTGCTTCTTGTTCTTGCTTACTTGCTTGAATGCTGGAAAATCCTCCTTTTAGATTTAAATCAGTCAATTTATCAGCAATTTCCTGTTCTATAGCCAAGCGACTTTTACCATTAGCAAGCTGCACTTTATTCTGTTCAAGTTGTTTTTGCAGTTGTCCAACTTCCAACTCATTAGATGAGACACGAGACTTAAGTTCTGCTTCGATAATTTGCAAACGATTTCGTTGTTCTGGACTGAGATTAGCTGCTTGTAAATCTCCAGAAAGTTGGGAACGATACAGTAAATTTTCTGCAATTAATGTTCTGCGATTTTTCGTCAAAGCAACTATAGCTTCTGGTAGTTGTAGTTGAACAGAATCAGGTTCTATAGTAGAATTATTAAAGGTTGAACTTAAAAATTGATTCTCTTTAATTAAGGTTTCTCGGATTTTACTGAGAGAGGAAAGTTGCTCTTTAGCAACAGTTGTATCGAGTTTAATTAGCACCTCTCCTTGTTTAACAGGCTGCCCATCTTTGACGAGAATTTCTTGCACAACACCGTTAACAGGTGCTTTCACTTCTTTGACAGCTCCTTCGGGTTCTAATTTTCCTTGGGCGGGAATTGCTTGATCAATTTTGGCAACACACGCCCAAATAATTCCAAAGCTAGTGAAACCGATGATAGTCCAAAGAATTGCCCGCGACCAAAAATTAGACTGTCGAAGAATTACAGGTTGATCAAATTTATTGCTATTCTTAGAAGCCTTAGTAGATGAGGTTGTGTTCAAAGTAGATTGGTTTGATTTGGATGCCTTGTTCGGGTTCATAGCATTCAGTAAATGCAGGACATTAAGACTAAAAGAGCAATCTTTTCTATGCTAATCTAGGATTGCTCAAGTTGCTGCTTCTTGTTGCAAATAAAGACAATAATAACGACCTTTTTGAGACATTAATTCTTCATGAGTACCTTGCTCTACTATTGCTCCTTTATCCATCATTAAAATCCGATCAGCGTTACGAATTGTAGTAAGGCGATGAGTAATAAATAAAACAGTACGTCCTTGAAAAGCTTGAGCTAAATTTAAACAAACTTGTCGCTCAGAATCATAATCTAAAGCACTTGTGGCTTCATCTAAGATTAGTAAGCGAGGTGAACTTAGAACCGTTCTTGCGATCGCTATTCGCTGTCTTTGTCCCCCTGATAGTGCCGCCCCTCTCTCGCCAACACGAGTGTTGTAACCCATTGGTAAACTCATAATAAACTCGTGTGCGGCGGCAATTTTTGCTGCTTCTATTATTTCTTCTGAACTCGCATCAGGATTTGTTAAAGCAATATTTTCTTGAACTGTACCATCAAATAACAAAGTTTCTTGCGGTACAACGCCAATTTGGCGCCTCAGCGAATACAATTCCACTTTACCAATATCATAACCATCAACAATAATACGTCCGGCATCTGGCTCATAAAGTCGTGCTAATAGTTTAGTTAAAGTGCTTTTTCCAGAACCACTTATACCCACAATACCTGTAAAGGTTCCTTCCGTAATTTCTAAATTGATATTACTTAGCTGTAGTGGTCCGCTGGTGGCAAAGCGGAAGGAAACATTTTCATATTTTACTGTGCCTTGAATTTGTGGTAGAGGAATATTATTACGATCCGATTCTGGGGCTTCTTGTTGTGAATCGACAATATCACTTAAACGCTCTAAAGATAAAGCCGTTGCCTGAAAATTTTGCCAAATTTGAGCTAGTCGTAGTAAAGGACCTGTAACATAACCAGAAATTATTCGGAAGGCAATTAACTGCCCCAAAGTTAATTTTTGATCTAATACTAAATAAGCACCTACCCAAAGTACTAATAATGCCGAAATTTTATTTAAAAAGTTGCTAGCCGAACTCGCTGCTGTGGAAGTTAAAACATTATTAAATCCTTCACTAACATACCTTCCATAACGTTCTTGCCAGCGCCAACGCGCTCTTAATTCTATATTTTGGGCTTTGACTGTAGAAATTCCGGATAATACTTCAACTAAATAAGATTGAGTTTCGGCTTGGCGTTCGGCTTTTGCCCTGAGTTGTCGCCGTACAATTGGGGAAACGATGATTGTTAGTAAAATAAATAAAGGAATTACTGATAAGGTTACGATTGTTAGCAACCAGCTATAAATGAACATTACGACAATATAGACGACCGAAAAAATTGCATCTAAAACAACAGTTAAAGCTGTACCTGTAAGAAATTGACGAATATTTTCTAACTCATTAATTCTGGTCGATAACTCGCCAACTGGTCGCTTTTCAAAATAACGCAAAGGTAGGCGTAATAGATGATCGATAATTTCTGAACCGAGAGCCATATCAATACGGTTGGTGGTATCGACAAATAAGTAGGTGCGGAGACTAGTTAAAATGGCTTCAAATATCGCTACACCTACTAGTAAAACCCCTAAAATGTTCAGTGTGTCAATACTATTTTGAACAATAACTTTATCAATGATTACTTGAATCATCAAAGGATTGACTAAACCGAATAGTTGAACGAAAAAGGAAGCAATTAAAACTTCAATTAAAACCCGACGGTAGCGAATTAAGGAGGGTAAAAACCAGCTTAAACCAAAGCGTTGTTGTGGAGTGTCTTTGGTGGGTTTAAGTAATAGTACTTGCCCCTCTTCACCCCAGTTTTCTATAAATTCTGTGGGTTTGAGGCGCTGTATTCCGATTTCTGGGGCAGCGAGGACTAAAAGGCGATCGCTAGTTTCATACAAAATCGCACAACATCCTTGCCAATAAAGCATTGCTGGCGTTGGCAAACGGCTTACAGCTACTGCAGGTACGTTGACAAGTTGAGCACTCAAACCGCTCATTTCGGCAATTGCGCCACAGTTTTGCAAAGATAAATTACCACTTCGAGATTGCTGATTGACAAGGATACGCCTTAATGTATCGCGACGAAAAGGAATATTTAAATGCTGACTGAGCATCTGAAAACAGGCTAAAGTACCCTCAACCGCCCCTCTACCCGCAAAGAAGGGATATTTTTTGGGAGTTGTGCGCTCGTTGTCAAGGTAGCTTGCGGAATTATCTTCTAATTGAGTGGGCGCATAAGGAATTTCGTCGGCTTCTACAGGCGTCGCCAACTCGCTAATAGTCTGGCTAGGAGCAAGCAGCGAGGCGGGAATTCCCACTAACCGAGTTGCACCACTACCCGTGACTGACAATTGAGCAACGGCTTCAAAATCAAGACAAGTGCCAATAGGTTGATTTGCTCTTGCGCCACCACTGACAAACCAAACGCGGTTAGGCTCAAGTTGGCTAGACATGGTTTTGCCAGTTGGCAGATGATAAATTATGCCATTTAACCAGGCTTCCTGGGCAAGTTCTTTGAGATTGCCTTCAGTTAAAGCGCGGCGCTCTAATTCTGCTCCCAAAAGCTCGAAAACTTCGATTAAAGCACAACGCGATCGCAAAGCAGTACTCACAACTTTTTCCTGATCGAGCAAAGCGAAAAAGTCGCTAGTATTAAGGACTAGGCAAACCGATTCAGTAGAAGCGATCGCCGTTTCACAAGGCATTCCTCTTACTAAACCAACCCAGCCCAAAATTTCTCCCGGTTGCAATAACTTTAAGGTTACAGGTGAATTGTTGCGGGGATCGTAACCCAAAAGACGCGCTTGCCCTTGAAATAAAATAGCGACATGGGCGGGCATCTTTTCTCGAACTATAATTGCTTGCCCCATGCGATATCGTAAAAGTTGACATTGGCTTGACAACTTGAAACGTGCCGCTGATGACAATTGATCGAAGGGATAAATGCTAGCTAAAAATTCCTGAATTGTTGTCGTATGGGTCATCGAAGCTGGGACAATTAAATTGTTTCTTAGTTTAATTTAAAGTAAGTTCGACGGGTAAAACCCGGTCAGTAAGAAATACTACTATTTCTTGCCAACTTTGCACTCTTGAAATAGCAAGCAATTGCCTCAGAAGCTGATAGAGAATCTCGATCTCCAGAATAGGATACAGCCTTATCTGCATTAAATCCTTAAAACTAACTATTTATATTGATTTCTGGAGGAGATTGCTATTAGTTGAGGCAGCGCCACTTGATCAAAAATTGATAAAACAGGTTTCTTGGTTAATTAAAACACAGATCTCTAACGTCAGAAATCAGAAATAAAAATCTGCATCTTCTGCCTGATAACGGCGCTAAATCATTGATTGAAGACAGCAAAAACTAAAGATATTTATGTATATCTACAACAAAAAGACATAAAGCTTATAATACTAGTTCACATAAAACATTTGATTATTTATAATTAATCAATTATTGATAAAAATTTAAATAACCAACACTAATAATGACTAACCAAGCTACCAGTGAGTGGTAATCTAGCATAAGGCTTTAATCCGCTTCTCCAATTAATGTAAACGCTGCCCAATTGTAGGGATTTGGGGTTTTTTTCATGGTGATTAACATTGCTTGGCGTAGTGCTTGAGCTTTATCAGAATTATTCTGGAGATTACGATAAAATTCAGTCATTAAGAGAGAAGTTGGAGCATCTGGTACAGACCATAAAGACACGACAAGGCTAGAAACTCCAGAGGTAATAAAGGCACGAGATAGCCCAATTACGCCATCTCCGGTGATTTTTCCTCGCCCTGTGTTGCAAGCACTTAAAACTACTAATTGAGCATTCAATTTCAAATCTAAGATTTCTGTGGAAGTGAGGAAACCATCATCATTTTGAGAAGGAGTGAATGCTAAAGCACCAGGTATACCGACTTTTTTCGCATCACTAAGTAAGCCATGTGTCGCCAAATGTACGAGGCGGGCGTTGGGTAGTTTCTGCACTATATCTACCTTAGTTGCCTGGTCACCGATGATTGGTTTTGTGTTGAAAATTTGCGCTATTGCTAAAGCTTCTTGTTCGGCAGCCGGTAAGGGTTCTAAATCTGCAGGCATTTTGGGATTGCCTACTACTATAATATCTTTTCCTGGGAATGGTTGACGATATTTTGTTTGCAATCTTTGCTGTTGTTGGCGAGTTAAATCGAGTACTTGAATGGCAGGAGCGGTTAACATGGTATGTTTTGCGATCAGATATTGCCCTGTAGCGTCTTCTAAGGCGGGAAAAGGTAATAAGAATAAGGATTCTTGGGGAATGAAGATTACTCGCTCTGTTGGCTCTTTGGGCAGTAATTCAGCGATCGGTTCAATTAGCAATTTATGCAATTGTTTTCTTGCTATCTGACTACGAATAGCACCTGGTCCATTTGAGTTGCGGCTAATACGCACGAGTTCTTCTAAGGTAGTCGGGGTATTGCTTTCTGGTGCTAGCAAAGATTTCAAGTCAGCTCTACGAAACTCTACTTTACCTGTTGGTTGAACTACCCAAATAAACAAGTCAGTAGCAGGCGCTTTTAGCTTACCTTGAAACTTAAAATCATTGCCAGGAACGATAGAATATTCTACCAGAGTTGCCTGATGATTTTTGGCTGTTTGTTTAATTTGGGAGATGGTTGGTGGTTGAATATTAATGTTTTTTTCCGCTACTTCTGGAGATAAACGCGATGCTAATAATTCGACAAAAGCACGCGCCCTGCCCTGTTCGGCAACTTCTAGTGCTGCTTCATATTTATTTTGAGCAATGTGAATTTTTTGAAGTAAGTTATAACTAAAAACTTGTGTATCAAAGATTGATATTTTATCAGCATCAGTTAATCCGGGTCGCAACGATTCTAAAACTTTTATTGCTTCTTGAAGCTTTTGTTCTGCTTCTGACAGCTTGTCGGAGATAAATAGCGTATGTCCCTGATTATTTAGCGCTAAACCTTCTAAACGGCGATCGCCTATTGCTTGAGCAATTTTTAAAGTTTGTTGTTGTTGCTCAATCGCTTTAGTATACTGGCGTTGGTCGGCATAAGCTAGTCCTAATCCACCGAGAGTAATTGCTTCCATGCGGCGATCATTTATGGCTCGTGCTATCGATAAAGCTTGGGTATAAGATTCAATCGCTTTTGCTATATTTTTTTGTGCATGATAAGCAATTCCCAAATTATTGAGAGTATTTGCCTCACCTATTTTGTCATTAATAAATTGTGCAATTGCTAAACTTTGTTTGTATGAATCAATTGCCTGATTATATTTACCCAAATTAGCAAAAATTGCTCCTATATTTGCTAGAGTTACTGCCTGCCCTGAATGGTCTTTAGTTTCTTTGGCAATACTCAAACTCTGCTGATAAGCATCAATTGATTGATCATAATCACCCACTGCTTCATAAGCATTACCCAAATTGCCGAGAACTTGTCCTTCTCCTTGGCGGTCTTTAATTTCCTGCATTAGCACCAAAGCTTGCTGCTGAGATTTAATAGCTTTGTCATACTTACCCAATTCTTTGTAAGCAATTCCCAAGTTTCCTAAAGCCTGTGCCTCAGTTTTGCGATCGCTTGTGGCTTTAGCTATTGGTAGCAATGCCTGCATAGATTCAATTGCTTTACTATAGTTTGCTAACTCCAAGTAAGCCGCACCCAAACCACTTAAGGCTGCTTTTTCTCCCTGTTGGTCTTGCAGTTCTTGATACATAGAAAGTGCTTGTTGCCAAGTCTTAATTGCTGCTTCTAACTGACGTTTTTGATACTGTTCAAGACCTTGTTTAAATAGTTGGCTTGCTGCTGTTTTGCTAGTGATTTGGGTTTGAGCCAAGAGTTGCGGCGTTATCAATAATGAAGATGAATAAGCTGAACCTGCACCAAATATAATCAGTGTCGTTAAAGCAATTTTAAAAACTTGCATAGCAATTATTTAAAATAAAAAGTAGATGTTACAACAGAGACAGAAAAGAAGATTTTGTTTTTATTTTTCTCCCTATCATAAGAAAAACTAAGGAGGATTTAACATTTCATTTTTAGGCTGCTCATCATCTTTAGGTAGACAAGAACCAGTCAATTCTATCGTGCCGTCTTCATTAATTTTCATGCCAGTTGCCTGACATTTATCAGATATTTGAAATAAGTCTACATTGAGAATTCTTCCAGGATTTGTGGCTCTATTTAAAGAGTTTGAATCATTAGTTTGTGCTTGCAAATCTGGGTTTTTTGGAAGTTGATCAGTGTTAGCTAAGGAACTATTAGGGTTATTGGCAATTAGATCAGGGCTACTCGGCGAGTTAACAGGTAATACTGGATTAATGGGTTGACTAACGGGCGTATCTGGTGCGTCAACTTGAGGATTAATAGGTGCTGCTGGGATGAATGGTCGATTTTGAAAAGACCCATAAAAACCTGCATCAGTGCCTCTATAAGCAATTGCCCCCACAGTACCACTAACATTCGTAGGAAATTCGTCAGCATTTAATAGACGATAAGTTTGATTAATCGTATCGCCAACAATATCTGAATCTATATCAGGAAAAAGTCTACCTGTCACAACTGGACCAACAGCAAAAGGTGAAGTACCAGTTTGCACAAAAGCCGGAGTTGATTGTCCATCAGTAATTTGTGGATATTGAGCTATGAAGGTAGAACCATTGCCATATTGAATTCGTAGTGGGACATTATTGCGATTGCTGAGATCAGTTGGTCTGAGAATAATACTAACTGGCAAATTTATTACCCGTCTACTATTTCCAAAAGTACTGTAATCTGGAGCTTCATTAACTACACCTGTAACTCGAAACAAATCAAAAGCTGAAACAAAGAGCCCACCTGAACCCGTCTCGATTGATTGAACTTGGATACTTCCGGCTGTAGAAACTAACGAAACAAAACTATTATATGAACTAGAACCTCTGGTGTTAATTTTTCCGGTTTCAATATTGCCCACAGTTGAGATTTCTACCGTACCATTTAGCTCTAAAATATTTCTTACTACGCCGCTAGGTGAGCTAAATGCACTAAGAGCTTCAGTAGTAATATTACCTGTTTGAATATTACCTGTGCCTGACAAAATAACCCGACCACCTGGACTCGCAGTAATATCTATTGTTCCGACTTGAATATTTCCTGGTGATAACGACCCAGCCGTTGCCGTAAAGGTTGTGCCTCCCGTTATTCTCGGTTGGTTTGGGGTCACAGTTGGATTATTTCGTAATTCAGTTAAGCCAGCTTGTAATATTAATGCAGGTAGACTCGATAAAATTGCAATATCTTTATCTGTACCAGCAAGATTTGTATTAGCTCCAGTAATTGTGATATCTCCACCGCGAATACTACCTCTAGCTTCTACCTTAAGTGATACGCCTGTATAATTGCCAAAGTTAACATTACCATTTGAGCTAATAATTCCATTTGAACTGATAGGATTATAGATAAAATTTCCCAGTTCACCTGCTAAATTAAGAGCCGAAAAATCACCACCACTTACAAAACGGCCATTGCCAGTAATCGTGCCATTACTAACTAAATTAAAACTGCCATTGGTTTGAAATACAGACTGTGGACTAATCAGGGCTTGAATATTAATTACTTGATCTCCCTGAAGGTTGAGGTTGCCGCCTGTCATCAGGATTACGGGATTAGCTACACTGTCTTGAATCTGAATCCCTTGATTACCTTGCCCCAGCAATTGCATATTTCCCAGTGAATATAACTGGCTATCTGTTAATGTGAGGAGGCCTTGTGCTTGTAGTATTAAGTCTCCTTGTGCTTGCAAGTTACTATTGCCTTGAAGTGTTATATTCTGCCCTTGTAGATTGATATTTTGTCCGACATTTAGTGAAATGTTGTTTATTAAAATATTGTTTTGAGACTGCATAATTAAGTCTCTATCTGTCTGCAAATAACTGTTAGTAATATCTTGAATTGTGATTGATGGTGCTATTAGTTGTACATCTCCTCTAACCCTCAAAAATTGATTGCCTTCTAAGATTATGTTTTCTGGCGTTTGTATATTCAAGTTTCCTGATGCTGTTATGTCCAATCTCTGATTAGAGAAATCTCGCAAGTCAACATTATTTGCCTGCTGGATATTTAAGGAACTTAAGGAGTTAGTGCGACCAATTGTACCTAAAAGCGCAACATTTCCTCCTGCCCTCAAAATCAAACCGCTTGTATCAGTGCTATCAATGCTGTTATTAAAGGTAATATTGCCCCCAGTAGTGATGCTATTGAAGCGATTAAATGGCAAAGGAGGATTAATAGTATATCTGTTATTAACAGCACCGTTGAATGTAATGTTGCCTCTATTATTAATAGAAGCATTTAAGTTAATTAAAGGTGCAGTAAAGGTCAGACTTGAGTCTAGAGTATTTGCACTAGCATTAATTAAACTATTAATTGTAATGTCATTTGTTGCGGCAATTGAAACATTGCCATTATTGAGAATATCTACAATTCTGGTTGCTGAAATAAAGAAGGTATTGCCGGGGTCAGTTGCTAAAATTTGTCGGTCATTGAGTTGGTTGTCGTTTGTTCCATCAGTACCGATCACAACGCTGGTAGGATCTAACAATAACTGACCATTTTTGCCAACAGTTGCCCCTATATCCACCATTCCTGCAAATGCTAGGTTTTGCTCACCGGATACTTCTACAAAACCACCATTACCACTATTAATACCGCCACGGGCAGTGATATTACCATAAAAACGAGTCGCATTATCTGCCCAAATAATCACTCTACCACCATTGCCGTTACTAATAGCATCACCTTGAATAATTGCATTACTACCGATAAATGTTTCCGTAGCAGTTGGCACTTGACCCTGACCTTGATAATCACCTCCAATTAATGCCTGACCTCCTCCAATATCTCCGGAGACATCAACTTTTGCTTGTTCAACTAATGCCACTTTATTTCCTAGCAAATATACTGATCCTCCGGTCTGATTTGATGCCATGTTTGCAGCATCAACAGCACCCGCAACGGTAACAGTACCTGTGTTGGTATCTATCGGTATACCGGAATCTGTAAGTAATACTTGTCCGTTATTATTAACACTTAGCCTGGTCGCATTTTCTCCATTTCCACCTGTTAGTAATTCAGGCAAAGATTTAACTGGTAATGTCCAATTTTCTAGTTGAGTTGCTGTGGAGGATAATGGTGCAACCTCTAAACTAAGCAACTGTCCCGGTTGAGTAATTCTAACTAGATTTTCACCCGGAACTGCTGCTACAATGATTTGTCTTCCTGATGCCGAAAGTTGCCCTGTACTAGTAACTGTTCCACCTAATAAAGTTAAGTTACCCTGGGCTACTTTCAAATTACCTGCATTAATAATTGCACCGGGCTGAGTTGTTGTAAAGGCAAAACCGTTAAGATTACCAGTTAGTAAAGCATAGTTATTATTCCCAGAAGCATTAAACCAGCTATTACCAAAACCAATTCCTGTGGCGGTAGTTGCGGTAAAAGATGCGGGCACATTTAAGCTGGAATTAGACCCAAAAATTATGCCAGATGGATTCATCAAGACAAGATTATGATTGCCAATTCCGCCTTGACTTGTTACCTTAATTAAACCATTAATGAAAGAAGGATCGCCACCAACAACACGACCGAGGATATTTTGAATATTAGGATTAGCTAAAAAGTTGGCAATTTGGTTTTGATTAAGCCCAAATTTTTCAAAACTATGAAAAAGATTTTCACCTGCTCGTGTTCCGCCACTAATATCAAATTGGTTGCCGTTGCTTGTAACCGTGGTTCCCGTACTGTGAGTGCCTAATTCAGCCGTAATGGGTGGCGTTTGTGCCTGTGTTTGGTCATGAAATATGATGAGCCCCAAGGGAATTACAGGTAGCAATAAGGTAAATAATCGGCTTAGATTTCTTGTAGATATCATGGCACTCACGCTTGTAAGCCTTAAATCGTGGCAAACCGTTTCCTATGTCATCAAGATTTTATCGACTTTTAGACAGTTACATAAAATAGCCAAGGTTTTGAGTTTTGTAGTCTATTTTGACTATAATAATTAATATTAATCTGGCAGATTGACTTTGGGATGATTTGTAATTTTTGTTTATGATTATTTAAGCTTCAAAAAACTTAATATAAAATTGAAACTTCACGTCTTTACGCACCACCAATTAACTGCTGTTTTAACTGCTCAGAAAGCCAGTTTGTAAAACACTCATTCAGGAGTCGTTGACGCATCACCTCGTCTAGTTGAGCCGGAATAAATTTTTCTAACCTAATAATAATAAACCAGTCTTCTAAACGTGTGGGCGGTAACAATTGCCCCGGCTGACTTAAACGCAATAGTTGTGAAAGCGTGGGATGGGGTACACTGATTTCAACGGGTCCTATCATGCCGCCAGTTTGCGCTTCTGAACCTTGAGAATATTGCCTTGCCAAATCGGCAAATGATTGCTCGTTTTCCTGAATTCTAAAATAGATTTCTTGGGCAATTCCTGGGTCTTGAGTTCTAATTAATGAGTAAATTACTCGGTCTAATTGTCCTTTGCGGCTCAAGAAATAGGATTCTAATTTATGATTCCAGGTAGCTTGTTTGAATTTTTCAATTAATATTCCCCGCGTCGCCAAGGCTTCTAGTTGTGCCTCGCTTAGGTGGTAATATTTCAGCCAATTGTGTTTAGCTTCGGCGTCAGTTAGTTGATTTTTTGCAGCAAATTGTTCTAAAGCTGTAGCCTTTTCTTCCGGTGTACAGTTATAGGAAGCGATCGCTTGATCAATAATTACTTCCCGCAGCAACGACGGCAGTAGCTGGTAACTCGCCAATAGAGGAATTATTTCTGTAGCGGTAATTAGGCGATCGCCAACTTGTAAAACTGCATCCATACATATAAGTTGCTATTTGTCCATACTTTTTGTTAGTAATTTAAGATAAATTCCCAGAAAGTATGGCTTCACTTTATTAGTATTTCATACTTTTAAGTAAAAAGACTTGAAAATCTCTTTTGTTCTCTTAAAATTCTCCGAGTTCCAACTTATTTCTAAATATTTATAGAGGAGGGCGAGAAAGCGAAACATTATCAATCATTAAACCAGAATCAACACTACCATCTCCCACATCAACTACTCCCACCCCAAAAGTATAAGTTCCCGCTGTTGTAAAGGTATAGCTTGCAGTTTGAAATCCTGTTTGGTGCAGAAAGCTAGTTGGATTATTAAGGGAGTTAGAAAAAGTGGAAAATGTATCGGCTAGTTTTATATCTTCGCCAGCAAGCGTGAAAAAGGCAAAATCGTTATTTGAAGCTTGAAAATCATCAGTAAGAAAATTCCAATCAAACGTTAAAATCTCTCCCACTTCAACAGTAAAATTCGTTTTCATAGCAGAACCTTCAAAAACTTCTCCCATTTTATTTAAGCGATCAATTTCTGTATTGAGAAAATTGGCAAGCTCTACTATATCCGCCGTTTGTGCCGAAAAAGTATCAATAAAAGCTGCTTGATTTTCCCCTCCAGAATTAGTGGGAGATTTAGTTGTTTGAAGATTTTTATGACCAATTACTTCCCAATTTCTGAAATCATTATTAAAGTTACTAATACTACAAGCCTTTCCACTGCTTTGAGCGACTGCAGGCACGGCGATGCCGAAACAATTTGCCACAGATAAACCGACTAAACTACTTATTAAGGAAAGACGCATATAGGAGATTGAAAAAAGCATAAAACTCCTTTTTGCTTAAAATCAGCATATAAACAACAAGAGGATTGTTAGCAGAAATCTTTTTCTAATTAAAAGCGATAATTATGTCTTAATTTTTACAGTTTCAAGTGTTGCTTGATTTCTTTAAGCTCATCACAGTTTTAGTGTTAATTTTTGTTAGCAAAAACAGACAATCTTTAAAAATGCAGATTTTAAGAAGATTTGACGAGAGCCGAATAATTTCAAAAATTGTATCAGCAATTACTTGATAATTATTTTTCTTCGCCACTTAAAGATATACTAATTGGTTTAACAAATCTTGGGTCAACTTTTAATAAACTTTCGATAAATATTCAATAAAGTTTTCGTGAAGTCTGAAGCTGCTCTGTTTGATTATTTATTCATATCTCTTAACTTATCTAAATAATCACATTGATATTTGATAGAACAGTGTACCAGGCAAAAAGTCCACCAAGCCAATCGTATTTAAATTGAACAATATAAATGGACGCAAGTATTAAACCCAATCAAAATCAGCAACAATCGGAAAATGATCCGACGGCAAAATTCCCTGCCAGCGCCCAGGTATCACCACATTTTGCAAGCTCAATCGGCTGTCATAGTAGATAGTATCAACAGCATCGAAAGCTTTGCCCGTAAAGTCATGAAAGCTGAATTGTGCCTCTAATTCCCAATTATTTAAAGCATCATGCAAGTGTAAATGATTGGGCAAAGGCTGCTGAAGTAATCGGCGTGGTACTGTACCAGGGGCAGCATTAAAGTCACCAGTCAGGAAAACATGAGATTGATTTAAGTTTAAATTGCCTAGGCGATGGCAAATCAACTCCACACCCAAATCTCTAGCCCTAGCACTTTTGTAATCCAAATGAGTGTTAAAAATCGTAACTGTATCCTCACCCGCCGCCAACACCGCAAAGCTAACCATACGCGGCAGCAAATTCCCCCAATCGCTAATACTACCAGCAACATCAGGAGAATCACTCAAGCAAAAATCAGCACTTTTCAGACACTGCCAGCGCTCAAAGCGGTAGAAAATGGCACAATATTCATCAATGCCAGTACCAGTACGGTCAGATCCCACACTTTGATAGTCAGGTAACAAGCGATGTAAATCTAGTATTTGATGCGCCTTGCCTTCTTGAGTACCAATCAAATCCGGCGCATAAGTAGTAATCAGCGAGGCTATGGCATCTTTGCGTATTTTCCAGGCAAAATTACCTAAATCTGGCTTGTCATAACGCAAATTGAAAGTCATTACTCGAATCATCTTTGTTTGCCTACTTTCCTAGCATGACGAACCGTAGCCATCTAAAATTAATGTCTAAATTGAGTAATCGGCAACGCAATTCCCAAAAACCGTTGAGCAAGCAAGCGTGATTTTATGACTTCGTTCAAAAAGCTTATTTTACCTGTCCCCTGGTTTAGCTTCGGCATGATTGTGATTTTTCTCGTCTCTTTATTCCTGCGCTTTTGGGGATTAGAGCGATTTAATGCCTTGGTATTTGACGAAGTTTATTATGCCAAGTTTGCCAACAACTACTTAACCGGCACACAGTTTTTTAACGCTCATCCGCCTTTAAGTCAATATATTATCGCCATTGGCATTTGGATTGGTTCACACCTACCCTTTGGACAAGATACCGTTAATAGTTTTGCTGGATCATCGCGGACGACTTGGAGTTACCGTTGGATTAATGCTTTTACGGGTTCCTTTATTCCCTTAGTTGTTGCCGCCTTGGCGCTACAAATCAATCGCCGTCGCAGTTTTGCCTTAATTGCCGCCTTGTTTGCGGCGGCTGATGGCTTATTCCTAGTCGAGTCTAGATATGCGCTCAATAACGTCTATTTAGTGCTTTTTGGCTTGCTGGGACACCTATTTCTTTTGATCGCCCTCAACCAACCCAAAGAGCGCCGCTGGGCAAATTTGGGCTTATCTGGCGTGTTTTTTGGAGCATCAGCTTGCATCAAGTGGAATGGTTTATGGTTTTTGCTGGGAGTTTATCTAATTTGGGCTGCAGCTTGGCTGATTCAAAAATTTGAACCAAAAGCCAATAATCAAGAGTCGGAAGCAAGGACAACTAAATCTCAAACCTGCTTGCCTAACCTGACACAATTAAATATTTTCCACGTTATTTGGTATTTTGGACTTTTGCCGGTTATCACCTACAGTCTGCTCTGGATTCCTCATCTTCAAATGAATCCTACACCAGGTTTTTGGCAAGCCCAACAAGACATTTTACTCTTCCATGAAAAAATTGGCAGTGGTTCAGATGTCCATCCCTATTGTTCGAGTTGGTATAGTTGGATTTTAATGTGGCGTCCGATCGCTTATTTTTATCAAACGGCAATTGATACAAATGAGTTGGTGCCAACTTATCCACCTTTACCGGCTGGTGTCGGTAAGGTGGTTTATGATGTCCACGCGATGGGAAATCCTTTTTTATGGTGGCTCTCAACGGCGGCAATTTTATTACTATTGTTGTTATTAATACAACGTTTTGTTGAAGGTAGTGGGCGTAAACCTGGTGTCACACCTCATACTTGGATTGCCCTGTATCTTGTGCTGAATTGGGTAGGACAATTATTGCCTTGGGCAAGGGTAACTCGTTGTACTTTTTTGTACCATTATATGGGGGCTTCAGTATTTTCTGGATTGGCATTAGCATGGCTAGTTGATCGTTGGATACAAAACCGCAATAAGCCCCATTATCGCAGTGCTGGTATCACGGTTATTGTGGTAATTTTGTTGGCTTTTGTGTATTGGATGCCAATTTATTTGGGGCTGCCTTTATCTCCTGCTGATTATCAGTTGCGGATGTGGTTTTCTTCTTGGATTTAGTACTAATTGCGGACAAATAAGGCGCGATAAACAGGTTCACCATTAGATAGGGTAAAAAGCTCTCTTTCGGTAGAAATTGGTAGGGGGTTGGTTGGTAGCCAGGTATGAGGGGCTTGGCGTTGAAAAGCTGGGTGGGCAGAAAAGCGATCGCACATTTCCTGGGCTACTTCTTCAACATCAGACTGTAGAAAAACCACACCGCCAACTGTTAAATACTTTGCCAAAACTTCTACTAATTCGGGTTGCACCACACGGCGTTTTGCTTGTCGCTTTTTGAACCAAGGATCAGGAAATTGAATCGTCACACGTTGCAAGGTTTGGGGCGAAAACGATGCCAAAAGAGGCTCTAATGAGTTATTAATATTACCAAACAAATAGAAAAGATTATCTAATCCCAACTCCCTAACCTTAGCATTAGCTTGCTCCACCAAAGGCTGGCGAATTTCTACTCCCAAAAAATTCCAACCAGGTTGTAGTTGAGCCATACTTAAGACAAATTCACCCCTAGCACAGCCAATATCTAGGTGTAATGGTTGTTGAGGTTTTGAGTAAACCTCACTCCAATTTGGCGGAGTAATTGGTGTTTGATATTTCTTACTAAGTGGATTAACGTGTTGACGTACTCGAACTTTCGACAATTTTTACACCTCATTAATTACTAGTCATCTTTTTTAGCACTGTTAAGCCATCTCTTAGATCAGGCGCTGACAAATTCATTAAATTTAAAAACAATAACCCGTTTAATTTCCATCAACAGCTAAATGATCACAGATAATTGAGATAAGGTTTTAACGGTGCTTGAATAAAGTTTATCCTATGAGTTTAAATTTTCGCTTTGCAGTAGTAAGCGACCTGCATATCGGGCTACCCCATACCATAGGGGATCATGCTAATCGCTTTCATTTGGTAGAAGTCGGCATTCCAGCCTTAGAAATTATTCTAGATCATTTACAGCAGTTAAATATCGATTTCCTCTTGCTTCCTGGTGACTTAACCCAACATGGTGAACCCGATAATCATCAGTGGTTGCAAAAAAGATTGAGCCAACTGCCTTTTCCAGTTTATGTGGTACCAGGAAACCATGATGTTCCAATTTTACAACCTGATGGGCAATCAATTGGACTGCCAGATTTTCCTTACTATTATCAACAATTTGGCTATCACAATCCAGAGCAACTTTATTACACTTGTGAAGTAGTGCCAGGAGTGCAATTAATTGGGCTAAATTCTAACCAATTTAATGCGTCAGGTAAACAAATCGGACGCTTAGATGAGGCGCAATTACTCTGGCTTGAACAAGTTTTGGCAGAAAATAAAGATAAGTTAATTATGGTGATGATCCATCATAATGTTTTGGAGCATATACCAGAGCAAACAAAGCATCCTTTGGGGCGTAGGTATATGCTAGAAAATGCTCCCGTTTTACGCAAAATGTTGCAAGATGCCGGAGTAAATTTAGTGTTTACCGGACATTTACACGTCCAAGATATTGCTTATCAAGATGGCATTTATGATATTACAACAGGTTCCTTAGTCAGCTATCCTCACCCTTACCGCATCTTAGAAATGGGAACCGATCATCAAGGCAAAAACTGGCTAGAAATTGAGTCTCATCAAATTAAAGCAGTTCCTGGTTGGGAGAATTTACCACAGTACTCGCGAGAATGGATTGGCGATCGCTCTTATCCCTTTATGATCAAGCTACTAACTGCTGAACCTCTAAATTTATCCTTAGCCGATGCCGAAAAACTAGTCCCTAGTTTACGTTATTTTTGGGCAGATATTGCCGCAGGTGATGTGCTGTTTGATTTTCCTGATTTTTATCCGGCAGCGCGTCGCTACTTCGAGGAATTTAGTGCCGTTAGTAGTGATGGCAAACCTGTTTTAATTGACAATAATACGGTGTTATTGCTGTGATCTTTAATTGAACAAATAGAGGCGCTGCCCATTCAAGCCGGAATTACTTTAATCTGCCCTGGCATCGCCTCTTTTGGCATAGCATATTGATCAGGCGTAAGCAAACATTTTGTCAACAAAAACATATTAAGTTAAGAATGCTGAAATACTTTCTAATAATGACTTAGAGTAGATATATATATTACTGATTTATATTTACTCTCTATTGCTTCGTCTGAGCATACTTTTGCTAGATGAAGATTTCATATCCTCCTGTCTACTGACTGTTGATACCCGATGCAGCAAGGCAAAACTGAAGCACAACCGCAAACCTCCCTTTCCAATTCTTCTCATTTGCCGTCATCCAACCAAGCACGGGAAATTGCGGCAGATGTTGGCATGGTGTTGCAATTGGCAGATGGCAGCATTCAAGCCTGTAATCCTTATGCAGAGCAACTGCTAGGAATTACGGCAGAAAAAATGCAAGGCTGCACTAACAAGGCGTGGCAAACTATCTACGAAGATGGTTCGCCTTTTCCTAGTGAGGCGCATCCGCCACAGGTAGCATTGCAAACGGGGCAGCCGGTTTCAAATGTGATCATGGGCTTTATTAAGCCAAACGGAGAAGTGGTTTGGTTGAAGGTAAGCGCCAACCCCTTATTTCAAGCGCATCAATCGACTCCCTACGCCGTCGTTACCAGCTTCACTTGCTCACAAACCGCCCCAATCGATTCAACCTCGCAACAACTTTTAGTTACCCTAGAGAGCATTTCCGATGCCTTCTTTTCCCTAGATTTAGACTGGCGATTTACCTATGTCAATCCTCAAATGACACGCATGGTAAACCGATCCTTCGATGATTTAATTGGCAAAAACATTTGGGAAGAGTTTCCCGCCGCCGTCGGTACTGTGTTTGAGCAGGAATATCGCCGCGCTATTGCCGAACAAGTTACCGTTAGTTTTGAAGCCTTTTACCCGCCTTTTAATGTTTGGTATGGGGTACGCGCTTATCCGATGGCATCTGGACTTGCGGTTTATTTTCAAGATATCACCGAGCAGAAAAATACTCAGGCGGCAATTTTACAACAACAGCAAACAGCCAGTCTGCGCCTAGCCGAAATTGAAGCGCTTTATGCCACTGCCCCGGTTGGGCTTTGCTTTGTTGACACAGATTTGCGGTATATCCGCGCCAATGAACATTTAGCGAAAATGAATGGAGTGTCAATAGAAGAGCATCTTGGGCACACTTTGCGCGAAGTTTTGCCAGAAATGGCAGATGATTTGGAGCCACTATATCAGCAGGTGATTGAAACGGGTGATCCTATTATTAATTTGGAAATCAGCGGCACAAACCGCGCCAAACCGGGAGTTAGACGTGAATGGCTGGTTAGTTACTATCCTTTAAAAGATGCTGAACGGGTTTTGGGCATTAATATAGTAGTGCAGGAAATTACCGAACGTAAGCAAGCTGAACTGGCACTGCAGGCGGCAAATCAACAAGTTATTAATACTTTAGAAACTATTAGCGATGCCTTTAGCGCTTTTGATTCTGAGTGGCGCTATACTTATGTCAATCATGCCGCCGAAAAACTATTACAACGTTCGAGAAATGAACTACTTGGTAAGTCGGTTTGGGAGATTTTTCCGGCTGAAGGACAAAGCGATTCATTAGTCTATCAAGAATTGCAGCGAGCAGTTGCCGAGCAAGTGCCAGTTAGGTTTGAAGATTTTTCTCTATCGCTCAATTTTTATGCAGAAGTCAGTGCTTATCCATCAAGCCAAGGACTTTTAGTTTATTTTCGCGATATTAGTGAGCGCAAGTTTTCAGAAATAGCTTTGCGTCAATCTGAGGAACGTTATCGCATTTTGTTTGAGTCGATTGATGAGGGCTGTTGCGTCATCGAAATGCTATATGACGAAAATAATAAACCTTGTGATTACCGTTTTTTGGAAATTAATCCAGCCTTCGAGAAACAAACGGGACTGCAAGACGCAGTAGGTAAAACGATGTGTCAGTTAGTGCCAAATATGGAAACTAATTGGTATGAGATTTACGGGCAAATTGTGGAGACAGGCATTGCCCAACGCTTTGAGAATCGCGCCGAAGCGATGAATCGTTGGTACGATGTTTATGCATTTCGTATTGGTTTGGCTGAAAACCGAAAAGTTGCCGTACTTTTTAAAGATATTAGCGATGCCAAACTGCTGGAACAACAAAAAGAAAAGTTGTTAGCCGAAGCTGAAGCAGCACGGGTTGCCGCCGAGACAGCAAACCGCATTAAAGATGAATTTTTGGCAGTGCTGTCTCATGAATTGCGATCGCCTCTTAATCCCATTTTGGGCTGGGCGAAGCTGCTGCAAACAGGCAAAATGAATCCCAGCAAAACTACTGAAGCTTTAAAAACTATTGAGCGCAACGCCACTCTACAATCGCAATTAATCAACGACTTACTTGATGTATCGCGCATTTTGCAGGGAAAATTCAGCTTGAATATGTCTCCTGTAAAGCTGGAAAGGATCATTGCGGCTGCCCTGGAAACGGTGCAACTTGCAGCACTTGCCAAAGCAATTCAAATTGAGACTATTTTAGAGCCTGTGGGACAAGTTTCAGGCGATGCGGCACGCTTACAGCAAATTGCCTGGAATCTCTTATCCAACGCTGTTAAATTTACGCCAAAAGACGGACGAATTGAAGTTAAATTAGTGAAAGTTGAGGATTACGCTCAGATCACGGTAAGTGATACGGGTAAAGGAATTAGTCCAGACTTTTTGGACTATGTTTTTGAGCGTTTCCGGCAGGAAGATAGCGCCACCACCCGCAAATTTGGCGGCTTAGGATTAGGATTAGCGATCGTGCGGCAACTTGCTGAACTCCACGGTGGCACGGTCTGGGCAGAAAGTGCCGGGGAAGGGCTTGGGGCGGCGTTTACAGTTAGATTACCGCTATTGAATGAGAAATCTAGAACGAGCCATGATAAATTCGTCAAAAAGTCTTTTAGCCCCGATTCCTTAGCAGGGTTTAAGATTATCGTTGTTGATGATGAAGCGGACTCCAGGAATTTTGTGGCTTTTGTGCTAGAGCAAGCCGGTGCTCAAGTAATTGCCTTATCATCAGGGCTAGAGGCGTTGCAAGTTATGCAAAATAGCCAATATAATTTGTTAGTTAGTGATATTGGAATGCCAGAAATGGATGGTTATATGTTGCTGAAACAGGCAAGACTAAGCCAAGCAAATAAACAGATACCTGCGATCGCATTAACTGCTTATGCTGGAGAATATGACCAAAAACAAGCAATACTCGCAGGCTTTCAAGAGCATCTGTCTAAACCAGTTGATCCAGAAAAACTAGTACAAGTTATCAAGACCGCTTTAACTTAAAATAATTGCCTAGCAACCGAAAGATCACCCTTTAAAAACGTCGTTCATATTCCACCGCCGCCCGACTATCGCCAGATAAATTAGTTGCTCCACGTAACAGAAGCTGCTCATTTAAACGATAGCGCAAACTGTATTCAAAAGGATCATCCGTCGTCAAAATCTTCTGTGCAGAAACCGAGAAATTACGACTAATATCAACTCCAACTTCCGCCGCTAAACCTAAATTAGAAGTACGTCTTTGTTCATCTGTAATTACAGTTGGATACAAGCGAAACTCACTCAAACCCAAAGCATCACCAATTATATTTTGTACATTTCCTAAAAGAGCTGAACCGGCTAAATTAGCCAATCCCAAAGTACTATCACCACGTCCCAAAGTATCAACAAAACTGCCTCCCAACAGCGCTACAATTTCTGACTCACTGCGACCAGGCGTACTCGTTAATTCAAGGTTAGTTGCCAACTGACTTACTGGACCATCAACTCTAGCTTGGATATCAACAGTCCTTACACTACCTAAATTTGTAACCGGATTATCAGCAATTTCAGCCGAGAAAGGGTCTGTTGGCAAGCGTCGTTGAGTTGATTCAGTTACAGATGCTCTTAAGCGTACATCCAATGTGGGGTCAAGTCCTTGATTTGGGAAAAACTTCGCCGTATTTTCATAGCCACGCGCTAACCGAAATTGCGTTGTAAATAGATTAACCTGACCACGTTCTAAAGTAATCGTGCCTTCTGGTCTTAAATTATCTAAAGTGCCATTAATTGTCAGGGTTCCATCTGCTAGAAAGTTAACAATAGGTGCTCTGGTTATTTGGACATCTTTACCTAAAGTTAATTTCAAAGCATTAAACTCAATGCCACTTGGGCTTGTTGAATCATCACCACCAGCGGTATTACCCGCAGAAACTGTCGTTGTTGTTGCCCCTTCAGCCAGCGATACTTGACCATCAAATAAATTAACTTGACCGCCAATTTTTGGTGATAGCGCCGTGCCAGTAATTACTACATTACCCTGAACCCGACCTGCATAAAGTCCCTTCAAATTAATCGGCAATTCTCCAATATTCACCGTTAAAGGACTTTCGACAGTAGCAGAAGGTACAAATGGCAAACTACCGACAACAGTAACATCACCGCCGCTCAGTTGACCGCGCAGCGTATTATTAGGGTCAATTTGAGCACGGTCAAAATTAAATAAAACTCTACCTGAAACATTAGTTATCGGTTCCGGCAAGGCATTAGCTTGCAGTGTGGCATTATCAAGATCAACAGTACCTTTTGCTTCCAGTTGTGCTAAATTGTTTGCTGTTTGGTTATAGAATCCATTAATAGCCAACTGCACATTCCCACCACCATTTACCCAGCTTACCTGACCGTTGCTGAGTATGTTTAATAAAGTCAATCCTTCATTTTTGACATTAATATTCAAATTAAGACTATTATCAGTTGCTGCTACCGAAGCAAAGGGTAATTGGTAGGGAATACTACCGCTAATAATACTAGAAGATTCTACACCCGCAATGTTAACTGTAGTGCCAAAGTTGAGGCGAGCATTTGCATAACTAAAACTGCCTTGAATTCTTTCTAATTCTGCCTGATTTGTGTTTGGTTCAATGGTTATCGAACCCCTTGCTTGGGGATTTTTAATACTACCAGAAAGGGTGGCAGTGGCATCTATTAAACCAGTCAAACCAACAAAAGCTGATGGCAGATTTGGTACTTTTTGTAGAATAGCTTGTAGTTCTTCGATAGGAATTTTACTTAATTGTAGTTGACCTGATTGGGCGTCGCCGCCTATTGTTCCCGTGTAGGCAATTAAGCTATCACCTGATTGAATTTGTAACGGTAATAGTGTCAACACACCATTCTGAAAACTACCATCACCTACTATATTTATTTTATCAACTTGGTAAGTATCTAATTGCCAATTTTGACCTTCAATATTGACCTTAGCTTTAACACCAGATGCTAAAGAACCATCAAGTGCAATTAATCCCGTAAAACTACCTTGAACTTTAGTAAAATCAGGCAGTGGAGATGATGCGGCAATTGCTTCTTCTTGTTGTTCTAATGCTTTAATTTCTGAGAGACGCCGAAGCTTGGTTTGTAGTGATTCATTTTGCAAATTAATCGGGACAACCAAAGAATCGAGTGGAACACCAAAGCTACGACTTGCTGTAGTTACATTCAACAATTGGAAAGATTGTAGCGCCGCTAAAATAACGGATAGTTCTCCCTGTTTAACTTCTAACTGAATATTTTTGAATTCCGGTCCTGCGGCTGTGCGGGCAATATTACCCGAAAGAATGTAGCGACTATTAGCAACAGTAGAACCTTTGGGCGGAGCAAAAATTGAACCATTAAGTTCGATATTATTTAAAGCAACATCAAAGGTTTTGAGATTAACAGCTACGTTGCCAGAAATATTACCAGAAAGCGGTTGAGTGGCAATTGCTGCAGGCACATTTGGGAAATCTTTGATTAAGGCAATGGGGAAATTGGCAGTATTTACCTGCAATATATCGCCTTGTCGAGTACCACTAGCGATCGCTTCTCCTCGTTTAATATTAAATGCAACCGGCTGATAATCCGGCGTCAATGCTACAAAAATCTGATCATTAGTACCATTTAAATTTAAAGTCAACTGCTGCCCCGGCACCGTCGCCACATTGCCAGCTAAAGGTGATTCAAACTGCAAACCAGCAACAGCAAAATCTCGTAAATTCACACTACCATTAACATTCGGCGCGGCAACTGTACCCGCAATCGTACCGTTAAAATCAGCTCTGCCAGCAACCGTTGTAACATTAGGCAATGTCTGTGCCAACTGTTGTAAATTTAAGTCATCTGCTTTGACATTCAAAGCAAAAGAATCAATTGCCTGTAAACCAGGATTATTTAAGTTGACATTAACCACACCATTGGCACTAAAATTTGCCGCCGTCGCTTGTTGGATTTGTAATTGTTGACCATTCCAACTAATATCAGCAGTAAGCGATCGATCAATTATCGAAATCCCCTCACTAAAATTCAACCTACCCTCAGCTTGTATAGCCGTTGGTGAAAGTGCCGTCAGGGAACCCGCTACATTTAACCTACCCCCGACATCTCCCCGCAACTGAGGCGAAAACCCAGCCAACTGCACACCTTGAGGTTCTACAACTGCCTGAAAACGTCCATTATTTAGTTGCACCTCACTCAAATTAACCGTACCACCACCCACATTTAAGCGTCCTGATCCGCTACCCTGAACTGTAGACGGACTCAACGAAGCCAAGTCACCAGATAAATTAAAGTTGCCTGAAACTGGACCATTAAACTGAGAAGGTATTGGCGCAAGTTGTCCTATTTGTACCCCATTCGCTTCAACTTGTGCCGTAAAGCGTCCGTCTGCCAGTTGAATATTACTCGCATTAACAGTTCCTCCAGCCACATTTAAACTACCACTACCGCTACCCTTAATAGTTTGTGGGCTTAAAGACGCCAAGTCACCGGATACATTAAAATTACCAGAAACCGGACTATCAAGCTGTGGTGGTACTGCTGCCAGTTTTCCCAACTGTACCCCATTGGCTCGGACTTGTGCCGTAAAGCGTCCCTCAGCTAATTGGATATTACTAGCATTAACAGTTCCCCCAGCAAGATTTAAGCTACCACTACCACTACCCTTAATAGTTTGTGGACTTAAAGACGCCAAAGCACCAGATACATTAAAAACGCCAGAAAGCGGACTATTAAACTGTGGTGGTACCGTTGCCAGACGCCCAATTTCTACACCTGATGCTCGAATTTGAGCAGTAAAACGACCATCTGCTAGTTGTAGGTCATTAATATTAACCTTACCCCCAGCAAGATTTAAACTACCACTACCGCTACCTTTTATTGTATCAGTACTAAAAGATGCCAAGTCACCAGCAATATTAAAGTTACCAGAAAGCGGACTATTAAACTGTGCCGGCACCGAGGCAAGTTGCCCTGGTTGGACTTCCGACGCTTCAATTTGTGCGGTAAAACGACCATTTGCCAGTTGAATATCGCTAGCATTAACAGTTCCCCCAGCAATATTTAAACGTCCATTACCGCTACCCTGAATTGTACTCAGACTTAACGAGGACAAGGAACCAGCAAGGTTAAAGTTACCAGAAACTGGTACATTAAATTGCTCAGGTACTGTTACCAAACTGCCGATTTTGACGCCATTTGCCTGGACTTCTGTACTAAAGTTGCCAGCATTGACTTGGATATTTCTTGCCTTAACACTACCGCCGGCGAGGTTTAAGTCTGCAGTACCTGTGGCGCGATAATTTTGTGGGTTGGCAAGGGTGGTGGCAATTTGAGTTGTGCCGGAAATTAAACCGAGGGGAAAAGGTAAATCGAGTTCATAGATTTTAGCGATCGCATCTGCTGGTACATTACTAGCTTGGGCATCAAATTGGGCAGTACCTTTGTCCCCAAGTGTTACAGTTCCCGTCCCCTTCACCACACCACCTACACTAGGCGTTGCCACAATATTACTGATGGTAATTTTGGAATCAACTAAGCGAAATTGGGCACTAGCATTTTGTAAATTTAAACGGTCAACTTGAGCAACTTTGGTTGTCTTAACTTGCCCCGAAACTATCGGTTTAGCAAGTGGTCCTGTTACCTGCAAGGCGGTTTGCACCTCAGCTAAGACAGGTATCGGTAATTTGGGAAATTTAAAAGCTTGCAGGATTTTGGGCAGGTCTACGGCTGCGGTTTGTGCCGTTAAATTAATATCTGCCTGAGTATCAATTGTGCCATTAGCAACCGCCGGAATTTGCCCAAAAAGTGTAGTAACTTTTTCCAGTTGGACTTGTGTACCTTTAAAGCGGAGTTGACCATTAGTTTGAGAAAATGGTTGTGGCAGTTGAGCGAGTCGCGCTGTTACTTTATCAAGAGTTGCTGTGCCAGAAAAAGTTAAAGGTTTGTCTCTAGTAATATTAATTTCTAAATTGCCATCAACTTGACCAGCTTGCAATAACAAAGGAAGCTGAATTAAGCGCCCTAGTTCCGCCGCACCAATTTTATTACCTGATACAGCTAAGTTGATTTGTCCAGTATCCGTACGACTTTCACCTTTGAGGGTAAAGTTTCCGGCTTTTACAAGAGAACCTTGAGTTTCAAACTGGATCAACTTGTTATTATTTAAAAAGCGACTTTTACCAGAACTCAAAGTAGCAAAAATCGGCTTTCTGACATTTTTGGCAGCGCCTCTAGGAAGTAATTCAACATCAGCATCCCTTAGTTGCAGCGTCTGTAATTTAACATCAATTGCTCCTTTGGGCAGCGTCTTAATTTTTGTGGTTACCCACTGACCATCGGCATCTTGTTCTATATAAACTTTAGGCTTAACCAAAGTAACATCAAGTTCTAGTCGGCGGTTAAGAATAAGGGGGATGAGATTATAGCTGACATCAACATTTTGCACCGAAGCGCGATCGCTGTCTGTTGCTGTTGCAGGTAATTCCGTCGCCCCAAACCGCAAACCAGTTAAAGAAAAGCTTTCCACTTTTCCCATTTTTACCGGACGACTGAGGATTTTTGATACAGTATCCTGAACTGAGGGTGCTAATTGACGATAGACAAAAAACCATGTCCAGGCAGAAGCGCCAGCAATTCCCGAAGCGACGAGAAAACTGACGAGTAGCGCCAAGTGACGCCGCCTTTTTTGCCCTACTTTGGGAGATGTTGGTGTTGGTGTTGGTTCGTTGCTTGGGTTGGGGGCGTTTTTCATCTTTTTTTTTTGACACCACGCAAGGCGCTAAGGGCGTCTAGTGCTGTAACTTCTGGCTATAAATTATGACAGTCAAGCAAGTTCAGCCATTTACAAAAGATCAACTATATTGATACACAATATCTTGAACTATCAGATGTAGATGTTAAGACGGATCGGATTAATAGTGCTTGCTCCTAGTTACCCAAATTACCAACACAAGTAGGAGAAGTTAACTTGACAAGTGCCAATTATTTTTTCTTACTACACAAGGGTAGTGGATGACCAGCGATTGTCTGCCTAGTCAATCCCCAATTTTCAACTAGCGCTACGTTTATTAAGGTAGCACCAATTTAAAATTGTTTAAGAATTGGTTCTGATTGCGTCTTCAACAACTAGATAGTCATTTGAGACGCTAATTATAGTAGAGCAAGTTCCCACATTCAAAGCTGCAACATGAGCTCAATGCTGAAAAATCCCCGACTGCTTAAGTTGACACTCTTAAAAGTGGCTATATCTTAGGCAAAGTTGGGGAGTTGCCAAAAGGTGCATCAGCTTAGTCTTTCTCGGCGCGTGATTCCATTTTTCTTTGTAAAAGCTGCTTTGCCTTGAGTACATCTGACTCGCTAGCATAGTATTGCTGATAGTTATAGTAAGAACTGCTGGTATTGCCTTTAACTCCATTGGCAACCACGCCTAAAACCGTAGTACTGGCGAGTTTCAAAGTATCCAAGGCTTGCATGAGAACCGAGCGGTCAGTTCTCCCCAATCCTACCACCATCACTACCCCATCAGTTTGAGGTGCAAGCAGTCTGCCATCAGCAAGTCCCAACACAGGGGGCGTGTCATAAATTACTAAGTCAAAAACTGCATGAAACTGCTCCATTAAATACTGCATTTTCTTGGAACTCAGCAAGCGTGTGGGGTCAGGTGGCAGTTGACCTGCTGGTAAGACATACAAATGATCCCACATCGGTAAGCGCTGGATCGCTCGTTTGGCAGTTAGTCCGGTGGCAATGACATTGCTCAAACCATCTTGGTTATTTAAGCCCAAGATATGATGCACTTGCGGGCGGCGTAGGTCAGCATCGACTAGGAGTACACGTTGACCCATTGCGGCGGCGGCTTGCGCCAGGTGGACGGCAATCGTGGACTTTCCATCGCCTGGTGTTCCGGAACTAACGACGATGGAATGAATTGGGGTATCGCTACCGAGAAAGCGGATATTGGTATGTAAAGAGCGGAATGATTCCAAAAAAGGCGAGGCTTTGTACCATTGAGGTTTGTGACGGTTTCGGCTCTCAAGCCCCGCTTGAGATGGCATCCTTTCGGCGAGGGTTGCCACGGGGGTCATTTGTTTGAGTTGTTTGTTGTAGGGAATAATGCCCAAAAGTGGTAGTTTTGATTCGTCTTTGAGTTCGTCGGGCGAGTGGAATACGTTGTCTAAACGCTCGATTAAAAAGGCTGTGGCGGTGCCGAGTAATAAGCCGGCAATTGCCCCCAAAAGCAGGTTACGGTCTGTATTTGGTCCTACTGGTACTTCTGGTTTTTGGGGTTTTAAGATAATCTGCCAAGGCAGGGCTTTTTGAGCGGCGTCTATTTCTAGGTTTTCTCGCACTGCCAAAAAGCGGTTGAGGCTTTCGGTGGCGACGTTGAGTTCTCGCTGAAAATCGGTGTATTGACGGGCAATTACTGGTAGTTGTCTAACTTGCTGGCTGAGGCTACGTTCGGCTTGAGCGATCGCATTTTGCCGTACTTGCAATACTTGGATTTGATTTGTTGCCTCTACTAATTGCTTGGTCATTTCCAAGCGGACTGTGCTAGGTGAGTCTTTTTTGACGCCTGCCGCTTCGGGGCTTGTCCCTAATACTTTTTGGGACTCTTGTTGCAGCATGGGCATGATATTACGCTGCTGCTCTCGTAGTGCCACAATGGTTGGGCTATCTTCGGTAAATCGCGCTGATTCTTTGGCGATTTTGGCTTCTATTTCTTGGAGTTGATTTAATAATTGTTGATAGCGGGGCGCTTCACTAAGTACGGTTGTAGCGATCGCTTCTGTTGGCGATGAACCGAGTTGTGTTGATAAGGCTGTATATAGCGATCGCGCTTCTCTTAGCTTGACTTCTGTATCCAGTTGCTGCTGATCAATCGTACCCACCCGACTTGATAGTTGTTGCCCTTGACTTTCTGGATCAAGTATGCTGTTTGCCTGACGAAAAGCTTGTAATTGCCCTTGTAGTTTATCTACACGCGATCGCAGTTGGGGCAACTGACCATCAACAAATTGAATACCTTGTTTGAGATTAGTTTGCCGCGCTTGTAGAGAGTAGCGCAGATAACCTCTTGCCACCTGATGTAAAATAAACTTGATCTTATCTGGGTCAGTATCACGGTAGCGGACTTCTAGGATTTTCGTTAAATCCAAGCGATTGATTACCAATTGACCACTATTGAGCAGACTATCGTAAGAAACATCTTGGTATTTCTTGTTGATTTCTGCAAGAATCGGCGTCATCAAATTGGCACTGCGTAGCACCTGAATTTGCGTATCATAATCCAAACCCGAAGCATCAGCAACAGCGCCTGGGTTAGTGCCTGTCAGCTTATTTAAATTACCTTCTTCGGTAACTGGTTCAACCAGCAACTGAAACTTACCTTCAAACTTAGGTGTTTGATTAAACGTCCAAAAAGCGATCGCTGCTGTAGTAGCAATTGCCACACCACCAATTACCCAAGCCCGACGACGAAAGACAACCAACAACTGTCGTAAATTCAGCTCATCCTGAACCTTTTCCGGATGTTGTGACTTGTTGATGAGCGCCAAAGGTGGTAAGTGTTGAACATTTACCCGTTGCCCGAATGGATCTTGAATATTGCTCATCTAGCGAAGTGCCCCCTCATCTGGTTTGGTAATTGAGAGCTGCCAGAAACAGGCTTGCTCAGTTTTTTCTGCATCTATTATGCACAGAATAATATATAGAACCATCAACCGTTGCAAAGTCTTATCAACTTCTTGAAAGATCCCCGACTTCTTCTGTGAAGTCGGGGATCTGAAGCAAGGATTAATTGCCTCCCAAAGTCCTGAAGATACTGAAGATATTTAGGAAGCTACCCACAGGATTGAGTACTGTACCTAAAGTATCGCCAATTGATGCCAGTGTTGAGCGTCGCACCACAACGACATCGTTATTACGCAGAGTTGGATTACCTTTTTCATTAATACCCTGAGCTAAGTCTACATCAACCGCACGTTTTTCCACAGAACCATTGGGATTGAGGCGAATCAGATCAACAGAACGCTTGCGGGCACGGACATTAAAGCCACCTGCTGCCAATACCGCCTGATTTAATGGCGTATTTGGTGGTACAGGGATCGCACCAGGGCGAGTTACTTCCCCCACCACGTTAACCACAATCGTGTTGGGTGCAAAACTTGCCCCAGCTAGTTGAGTTGACTCAGCGGGGTCAAAAGCCGTAGCAGTAGGAATAGTAATTGTATCACCCTCTTGCAAGATCACATCTTGAGAGACATCACCAGCACGCAATAACTCCCATAAATTGACATCAATTACTTTGGTTTCGCCCAAGCGAGTTGTGCGACGAATGGTAATGCCACGGACATTTGCCAGGGCTGTAATACCCCCAGCAACTTGAATTGCCTTGGTGATAGTTGGTAAAGCATTAGTACCAGCACCACCGCCTCCCGCGACTCCTGTAGCTGCCCCAGTAATTGCCCCAGTTGCACCGCCAGTACCTTCACCACCACCTGTAATAGCATAAGGACCAGGGCGAGAAACTTCACCGACGATCGCAATATTAATCGGCTTGACTTCTCTAGAAGCAAAGCTGGCATCTGCTAGCTGACGAGTTTCGTTGGGGTTAATTGTATCAACAGCATTGATCACCACAGTATCGCCATCTCGTAGAGCAATATCCTGAGCGAGATTACCGTTTTGAATTAAATCCCAGAGGTTGACACTGTAGCTTTGCGTCTGACTGCTTGCACCAATGCGGCGTCGGATCGTGACATTTCGCACATTAGCCGACTGTGTAATGCCGCCTGCGAGGCTAATTACCTGTGTAACGGTGGGAAATTGACTAGCAATTGTCGTCGCCCCACCACCACCACCGCCAGCGCCAATGCTATAAGTTCCTGGACGATTAACTTCGCCAGCTACTGCTAGAGTTACGGGACGGGCAGCAACTAAACCAAGGGTAACCAAAGGGCGTTTGACATAACGAGCATATCTTGCAGAAATGATCTCAGTTGTGGCTTCGAGAGTGCGTCCCCGGACAGGTATTCTGCCAATGATTGGTAAATTGAGAGTACCATCAACCAAAACCGAAAATTCGCCGCTATATTCAGGGACATCAAAAACATCCATTTTTACGCGATCGCCAGGACCCAGGGTATAAGCTTCATCGGAAATCGATAAAGCCGGGGCAGCAGCACCGCCGGAGCCAGGAAAAGGATTAATTTGACCAGGAGGCACTGCCGGGGGCACTGCTGGCAAATTAGCTGGAACTGGAACAATTAGGGGTGGTACAGCATTTACTCCAGTGGGAGCCGACAAAGTACCATCGCGACTAGGTGTGACTGGGGTAAAAGTCGGAATTTGGGCATTAGTGGGAGCAGGCATAGCAACCGCACAAGCAGCTAGCAAGCTGAAGGTAGCGATCGATTGATTGAGAGACTTGCTTGAACTAAGAACCTTCATACCATTGAGATCAAAAAGCTTAATACGTTTTGTTGCAGTCACTTCAGATAGTATCCATGAAAGAAATGTTGACTCTCTATACAAAGTCACGCTGATTTTAGAGAAAGTTCCGGAAGATATAGTGATGATATAAAGTTCACTAAACTCGTGTACCTTTGAGTTATTAACTCAACTTCGGGAGAGTCTTAAAGGTGATGAGGACAGCCAGATGCACGGGTCGTTTCTATCGAATTGGCAAAAAGATTTGCCACTGGGAGTATATTTTAATCAGCTCAATACTGGGCAGTTCTATGCTATCCGCTACTCTAGGGGTTGCCAATCCCGCAGCAGCGAATCAGTCTCAAACTACTGCTAATGCAAATTATGGCGGCTCATTAGGTCAGTCTCTCCTGAAGACGATGTTGGGAGGTAGCTCTTCTCGACCCCAAAACCCTAACACAGGCGTTGCACCAGCTCAAGGCAATTATCCAGCTACGGGCGTGCTGCAACCTACGGGAACGGCGGCTCAATTGGCTCAGGGTGGTGTGACTTTTCCTGATATCCAGGGCAATTGGGCACGTAGTTTTATTGAGGCTTTGGCAGCCAGAGGCATTATTAAGGGGTTTCCTGATGGCACGTTTCGTCCCGATGAACCTGTAACTAGAGTTCAGTTTGCGGCAATGATTCGTCAGGCGTTTCAACGAGCGCCAAAACGCCCTGCAACCCAGTTTGTTGATGTTCCTGGTACGTTTTGGGGTTTTGAGGCGGTTCAAGCGGCTTATCAGCTTGGTTTCTTGGAAGGCTACCCCAATAGTATTTTTCAGCCGGGGCAGAATATTCCTCGTGTGCAAGTTTTGGTTTCTTTGGCTACGGGGCTTGAGTTGACGCCACCATCTCAAGTGGCAAGTGTTTTGAATACCAATTTTCAAGATGCTTCACAAATTCCTGATTTTGCTCGTAATCAAGTGGCATCGGCGACGATTAATCAGTTAGTTGTCAATTATCCGAATGTGGCTTTATTAAATCCGAATCAGGTGGCAACTCGTGCTGATGTGGCGGCGTTTATTTATCAAGCTTTGGTTAAGGATGGCGCTTTGCCGGCGGTTCCTCCAACTGATGTGGCATCACGTTATGTTGTGGGTTATCAACCACCTATTGCTCAACCACCTCAGCAGGATCAATTAGCAGCCCTGCAACAACAGTATCGCTTGCCGGAACCGCCAATTGTTGAACAATTGCGGCGGATTTTTGGTGGTGGTTCTAGTATTGGTACACCGACGGCGTTTGGCGCTCAAAGTGGTGATGTTTTTGTTGGTGCTACTTATCAGGAAAGGACTCGTTTTTCTAATCTTGATGATGGTGCTGTGGCGTTGGGTTTTGGTTTGGGAGATGCGCGACGCTTGGCGGCGCTGGAAACTACGGCAACTTCGTTTTCGACTTTCCGCCAAGGCTTTTTTGAAAATGGTGGAATTAGTTTCAAGCTGCATCGCACTTTTCCAGGTGATGTGGCGGTGGCTGTTGGGGTCGAAAATGCGATTAATTGGGGTCAGACAGATGCTGGTAAGAGTGTTTATGGTGTTGCAACAAAGGTGTTTCGCCTGCGGCAGGATCAAACTGCGCCTCTAAGTCGGGTGACGGCTTCGGTTGGTTTGGGTGGTGGTCGTTTCCGCTCAGAAAGTGCGATTAATCGTGGTGATGAAGACCCGAATATTTTTGGTAGTGTTGGTCTGCAAGTGGCTCAACCGGTTAGTTTGATTGGTGAGTGGACTGGGCAAAATTTAAATATTGGGGCTTCGATTACGCCTTTTCCTGGTGTGCCTTTGGTGATTACGCCGGCGGCGGCTGATCTTACGGGTAATTCGGGTGATGGCACGAGGTTTATTTTGGGTGTGGGTTATGGGATTTCGTTTTAATTTATTGCGGAGGTAGATGGGTGATGAAGATTAAGTTAGGACTGGGTTTGGCTGTGGCTTGTGGTTTGATGGCGGGTGTAACACCTGCACAGGCACAATCTGGGAATTTCTCGGATGTTACGGGCACTATCATTACGACTAGTGATGTTGTGGGCGGTTTTTCGCCTGGTGGTGACCGGATTACGAATTTGGCATTCAGGACTTCTGCGATCGCTAATGCTGTTAATAATGCGGCTGTGGCGGTGAATCAGCAACTGGCTTCCAGAAATTTGCCAATTGCGGCTAATGGTGCGCCGACGGCGATTCCAGACGGCGTACAGGAAGCTATAGGATGCGCTAGCAGTGGTAGTAATGCAGCCGCTTGTGTGGGTCAGATTGAGCAAGGGTTGGTTAACGGTGGCGCGAATCCGGCGCTTGCTCGTAATTTGGCTTTAAGTCTAGACCGTTTGACAGTTAATGGTCAGGTTGAGGCTGGTCGCTTACTGGCTTTGGTTCGGGCTTATAATGCTTTGATTAATAACAGCAGTGCACAGTTTTTAAGCAGTCCTCCCGAAGAATTACGGGCGGTGCAATCGGTGCTGTCGATTTTGTTGAATGCGGCTTATGGTCGGACTTAAGCTTTAGCTTAGGTTAAGATTTCAAAACTTGGCTTGTGGCTGAAATGTCTAATTAATCAGGTCAGCCACTCATGAGATAGTAGGATGCATCTACTTATTTTATTTCGACATTGTTTCAGCTAAATAATGCAGCTTTTTGGGATGGGTAGCAGTACGGAGTATTTTTGCCAAAATAAACGCTAGTTGATGGACGTGATTTAAATTCCCAAGCTCCAGCAATCTACACAAGGTTATTATTTATGAATGAAAGTCAGCTCAGGGATGAATTAAAAAAATATAATTTTTATCACATTATTAAGTTAACTGAAAATCTTTCTACGCCGGGATGTGATATTTTTGTACCAATCCAAGAAATAGCGCTGAAAGCTTTAAGAACAATTAACCTCGAAAACAAACGGGTTCTTGATATCGGTTGTCGAGATGGTTTATTTTCCTTTGAGGCAGAAAAATTAGGTGCTCAAGAAATGATTGGAATAGACAATGATTTATCGTTAGGAGCCGTCAATTTATTAATTCCATATCTAAAGTCAAATGTCAAAATGTATGAGCTAAATGTCTTAGATTTGAAGCCGGAAACCTTTGGACTTTTTGATTTAGTAATATTTCCAGGAGTCTTATATCATTTAAGATATCCTTTTTGGGCACTGAAACTGATTAAGGATGTGCTGCATGATGGAGGTCAACTGGTTATAGAAACCGCAGTTTTTATGGATGATAACCAGCGTGCTATTTTGTTTTGTCCTGTCGGTTCGGACAGTCCTTATGAAGATACAAGTTGTACCTTTTTTAATATCAAAGGACTGAGTGATACTCTCTCTAGTCTAGGCTTAGTTATTGAAAACATGGAAGTGTTATCTCAACCAGAAAAATTAGATAATGTAAATTGGCTATCTAGTATCAATCCCTTCAGGCTTTTTCAGCCAGTCAAGCCATCTATTGCTCGTGCTACTTTTGTTTGCTCTAAGCAAGCACAACTTAAATCTACACCAGTTAATGACTATTGGAATAGCACGCATAAGCTTGAGACACAGCCTCTGGGATAAAGCTAGCGTTAATTACAGGCTAATGCTAACCAAGATAACAAATGTAAAGTATGTCCGAGCCAGTAATTCGAGTTGAAAACCTGGGTAAAAAATACATCATTAGCCACCAAAACCGGGAGCGTTATACGTCGTTACGAGATATAATTGCGACTGGTGCAAAATCGGTTGGTCGTCAATTTTTAAAGCCTTTTGGGAAAAAAACTTCTGGTCCAACTTTTGAGGAGTTTTGGGCACTGCAAAATGTCTCATTAGAGATAAAAAAAGGCGATCGTGTAGGGATTATTGGTCGTAATGGTGCAGGAAAATCAACACTCTTAAAAATCTTAAGCAGGATTACAGAGCCGACTAGCGGTCGTATTATTATTAAAGGAAAAGTTGCTAGTCTCTTGGAAGTAGGCACTGGTTTTCATCCAGAATTAACAGGTAGGGAAAATATCTTTCTTAACGGTGCAATTTTGGGGATGAATCGTGTTGAAATTAAAAAGAAGTTCGATGAAATTGTGGACTTTGCTGAGGTAACAAAATTTTTAGATACCCAAGTTAAGCATTATTCTTCTGGAATGTATGTAAGGCTAGCTTTTGCTGTAGCGGCACATTTGGAACCGGAAATTTTGGTAGTAGATGAGGTGCTAGCTGTCGGGGATATGGCTTTTCAGGAAAAGTGCTTGGGTAAGATGGAAGAGGTGTCGAAAGCAGGACGCACGGTGTTGTTTGTTAGCCATAATATGGGGGCAATTACTAATTTATGTAGCTCATCTATTCTTTTAGATAGAGGTCAAGTTATTTTTACAGGTTCAGCAAGCGAAGGTGTATCGAAATATCTACATTCTGTTAAAGAAAGAAGTTGTGGTGAAATTGTTTTAGAAAAGACTTCTTCTCCTGCTTATTTTACAAAAATTGCCATTTTAGATGCTAGCGATCAACCTACGACAACGGTGGACTTGACCTTACCATTTAAAATGTATTTTGAGTATGATGTTTTACGACCCATAGCGGGGCTTGATCTTGCCTTTAGTTTATTTGATCGGTATGGAACACATATTTTTTATTCAAGTATATCCAAAAGCCCAAATCCGATCAATTTAGATCATCAGCCTGGTCACTATCTAGCTGAGGTAGATTTTCCGATCAATTTCATGGCTCCTGGATTGTATATGATCACAAGTTTGCTGTATCAAGCTAATATTTATTCATTTGATACACGGGACAAAGTTATTAGTTTTACAGTTATTGATAGCGGCTCCAAAGACTATATATATGCAGGAGAAGACTTAGGGTCGATTTTAGTTGATTTTGAATGGAGAACTAAATTAGTAGACAATTAATTTTAAAAACTTAAACGTTGAAATAACAACTTACTCAAAATGATTGAAAACATCACTTTTCATAATCAGCTACTAGCTTTGATTGTTTCCCACAGATTTAATGAACCTGGAATTCATTTTTTTACCCCCAATGAACTTTCTCAACAACTAGCGTATATGCGCCATCCTGTTGGTAAGATTATCCCCCCTCACGTTCATAATCCTGTAATTCGCGAAGTGCAATATACTCAGGAAGTCTTATTTATTAAAAAAGGCAAATTACGGGTAGATTTTTACAATAACCAACGAGAATATTTAGAAAGTCGCCTTCTAGAAGCAGGAGATGTCATCTTGTTAGTAACTGGTGGTCACGGTTTTGAAGTTTTAGAGGAAATTGAAATGATTGAGGTTAAGCAAGGTCCTTATGTAGGTGAGCAAGATAAAACTCGATTTATTGGCATTAGAACAGAGCAAGCAAAGATTATTAAGTGATGGTTGTCGATTTAAATTCAAGATATGGCGAACAATTCTATTTACTGAATCACTAAAATCAATTAATCAACTAAGATTTTTTAATCAAAAATAAAGTATTAAATACAACTCTTTAATCACTGAGTACTCTGCCATGATTATTAAAAAACTGGCGAAAAACTTACTCCCACCCATTGTAGTTAATGCCGCTAATTATGCCATCGGCAGCAGGCAACAAAAAAAGAATGAGCAAATGCTTCAGAAGTATTTACAAAATGGCAAAGTACCTTGGTCAGCAAGAGCCAGACTTGGCGGCGGCGGCTCGTGCTGTTGCCTGCGTTAAGCTAGTCAAAGTTTAATTATCAGGTACTATTGACGTTTAAGCCACCAATTTGTTTAGTAAACAATGAAGCCAATTCCAGTTAACGAACCACTGCTTAACGGCAATGAGAAAAAGTATTTAAATGAATGCATTGATACGGGCTGGATTTCATCAGAAGGTCCATTTGTTCAACGATTTGAGCAGCAGTTAGCAGCGCGTGTGGGGCGCAAATATGGCATTGCCGTTTGTAATGGTTCTGTGGCTCTTGATGTTGCCATTGCTGCTTTAGAAATTGGTCATGGAGATGAGATAATTCTGCCTACATTTACGATTATTTCTTGTGCAGCAGCAATCGTTAGATCTGGTGCTATTCCGGTTGTGGTAGACTGCGATTTTAACACTTGGAATTTGGATGTTAGCCAGGTTGAGGCGAAAATTACACCCAAAACTAAAGCGATTATGGTTGTTCATATTTATGGGTTGCCTGTAGATATGAATCCTGTGTTATCTTTGGCTGAAAAATATGGATTAAAAGTGATTGAAGATGCTGCTGAAATGCATGGTCAAACCTATCGAGGTCGTCCCTGCGGTAGTTTTGGCGAACTTAGTACTTTTAGCTTTTATCCTAATAAGCACATTACTACTGGTGAAGGAGGCATGGTTGTTACAGATGATCAACAATTAGCAGAACGCTGTTATTCTTTGCGAAATTTGTGTTTCCAACCCCAGAAACGTTTTGTACATGAGGAGTTAGGTTGGAATTTTCGGCTGAGTAATTTGCAAGCAGCAATGGGTGTTGCTCAACTTGAACGCCTTGATGAATTTGTTGCTAAAAAACGTCAGATGGGGCAACTTTATACTAAGCTGTTATCGAATCACCCTAGCCTGCAATTACCACTTGCACAAACTGATTATGCTAGCAATATTTATTGGGTATACGGTATTGTTTTGAAAGATAATCTGCCCTTTGATGCTAAAGAAGCAATGCGTCGTTTAAGTGATTACAAAATTGGAACGCGACCATTTTTTTGGTCAATGCACGAGCAACCTGTATTCCAAAAAATGGGATTATTTAAAGATAAAATTTGTCCTGTTGCGGAAACAATTGCCCGTCGTGGTTTTTATATTCCTAGTGGGTTAGCATTAACTGATGAACAAATTGAGAGGGTAGCACAGGCAATTTTGGAGGTCTTGAAATGATAAGAATTTTTAAACAAATTCCCCTCATGCGACAAACATACCGATATTTTCAAGAATTAGAGTATGAGCGTAGATTTGCTGGAGATTGCTACGGCTGTTTCCGGGGCGTTTATAAAACTTTTGAAGAAGCGATTCAGTCTGTACCTAACACTAACAATAAAAGTATTGGTTATGACAATGCTGAATTAGCTAAGGATTATCAACAGAGTATCGAGTTAGAAACTACTTCACATTCTTATAATTATCCCATTTTATTTTGGCTAAATTCAATATTCAATAACTACCAAGATAATCTTAGTATTTTTGATTTTGGTGGTAATGTAGGAATTCATTTTTATACTTATAGTAATCATCTAAAGTACCCATCGAATCTCAACTGGATTGTCTGTGATTTACCTGCAATAATAAAAGCTGGCAAGGAACTAGCTGAACAACGAGACTGCTCAAATTTATGTTTTACGGATAAGTTTGAAGATGCTAATAAAAAAGATATCTTTTTAGCATCAGGATCAATTCAATATGTAGAGGATTTATCTACATCTCTGGCGTCGTTAGCCGAAAAACCTCAGCACTTATTGCTCAATATTCTGCCTTTATATGATGGAGCTAAATTTGTTACTTTACAAAATGGGGGCAAGGTTTTTTATCCATCTTATGTGTTTAATAAAGCTGATTTTATTGAGGGACTTAGCCAGTTAGGTTATGAAATGATTGATATTTGGAGAGATAGTTATTGTCTATGTACTATTCCATTTTATCCGGAAAAATCTGGTTCATTTTATCACGGTCTTTATTTTAAATTAAAGTCTTAATAGTATGAATGTTTTTGGCAATTACGCCCGCTACTATGATTTATTATATCGAGATAAAGATTACGCTGGCGAAGCAAAATTTATTGTAAATCTTTTACAAACTCATGCTCCAACTTCTCAATTTATCCTAGAGTTAGGTTGTGGTACGGGCACTTTGGCGTCGCTGTTAGTTAAAGAGAGATATAACGTTTGTGGTGTGGATTTAAGTGCATCTATGTTACAGCAAGCTAGTGATCAATTGTTTCAACTTCCTCAAGAATTAAAAGAAAGATTGAATTTTTTGCAGGGAGATTTACGGACAATTTGCCTGGGACAACAGTTTGATGCTATTATTTCTGTCTTTCATGTGTTTAGTTATCAAATTAGTAATGAAGATTTAGCGGCTGCCTTTGCTACGGTAAAAAGGCATCTTAAGCCGGGAGGAGTATTTATCTTCGACTGCTGGTATGGACCTGCTGTATTAAGCGATCGTCCGAGTATTAAAATCAAACGTTTGGAGGATCAAGAAAGTAAAATTACTAGAATTGCCGAGCCAATAGCTTACCCTAATCTTAATTTGGTTGATGTTAATTATCAAGTTTTGATTGAAAATAAAAATACAAGTACTATTGAAGAACTTAAAGAGACTCACCGAATGCGTTACTTATTTCAACCGGAAATAGAAAAGTTATTAACAGACGAAAATCTACAATTGATTTGTTCTGGAGAGTGGATGACTAACCGTGAAATAGGATTTGATACTTGGGGAGTTTATTTTGTAATTCGTGGATAAGGAGAATTTATGAATATGAAAAAATCATGCTCCATCTTCTTCTATGAAGGCTATGTAGGAGTTGCACCGACAATTATCAATCTCTGTAAAACCCTCAATGATGACCAATATTCAGTAATTATTTATGCCACAGAAAACCCTTTTCCCAAGCTAGACAGAATTGGCAACCAAACTCAGATAGTTTATTTCCGTAAAGCTTCTGATATTCCAATTATATTGAAAATTCTGTTGGTCTTAAAATATAAATTTAAGCTTGATACTTTAATGCCAGTATTTGAGTTAGTTTTATTTGTTATTTCTTGCTTAGTTCATCAAATTAGTAATAAGTTAAACTGGCAACGAAACAATGTTAATATTGGAATTGATACAAATGGCTCAATTTTAGCTTTAGTTAAGTTTTATATTTTCAAACAAAAATTTATCTATCTTTCTTTAGAACTTAATGATCCAATCGGCTTCACTAAGTTTGCAAAAATTATAAGCATAATTGAGAAATTAGCTTACAGAAAGTCAGAATTTGTAATTGTGCAAGATAAAGATAGATTTGATACTCTTTGTGAGTACAATCAGTATCAACACCCAAACGTTTTTTATCTCCCTAACTCACCTACTGGCTCAAATCCTTTGCTTACAAATACAAAAGCTAAAAATTATTTTAGAGAACTATTTAATTTAAGTGAGGAGAAGTTTTCTTGTATTATTGTTCAAGCAGGTATGATACAGGATGCTGTATTTTCCAAAGAATTAGCTCAGGCTTTTTTTTACATCCAAAATAGTTGGGCTTTAGTTTTTCATGATCGTGAAACCAGAGCTATTGATGACCCCTACATAAAAGAATTACAACAAATCAATTCAAAAAACCTTTTTCTCTCACTAAAACCACTACCTTATGAGCAAATTGATAGGATTTATGAATCTGCTACTATTGGATTAGCTTTTTATCGGAATATTGATAATAATTTTTCTCAAATTTCTATGGCATCAGGAAAAATATCACATTATTTAAAATATGGAGTTCCTTTGTTAGTTAACAATTTACCATCTTTATCAAAATTAGTTAATACTTATGAAATTGGTATAGTAATAAATGATCCATTGAATAATTTAGAGATACAATTAGCTATTGAAAAGATATTAGAGCAGTATGATGTTTTTAGTACGAATGCCAAAATTTGTTTTGCAGAAGAGTTTGATTTTTCCAAAAAAGTAAAACCTATATTGTCTGCTCTACAAACTTGGTAACATTAAAACATAGATTAATTAAACTGAAATGTTATAAAAATAAAATCAAAATCAAACATTTTTATTTATGATAATAATCAACAAGATCAAGCGTTTACTCAACAAAGCTCGTAAACAAGAAGAAATAAATTATACTTCAGATGAGTTTATAGATTGGCTTTGCTTTGCCAATGCTGGAATGTTAGAAAGAGGAAATGTTTGGTGTTTTGACTACGCTATATCTAATCTTCCAAGTCTTGCTCCCATGATTGAAATTGGTTCGTTTTGTGGTCTTTCAACAAATGTAATTACTTATCTAAAGTTGAAGCATGGGGTAGAAAATAAGCTGATTTGTAGTGATGCTTGGGAATTTGAGGGAGCAGAGGAACCAGGCACATTAGGGAAGCACCCTTATATTCAACATCAAGAGTATAAAGAATTTGTCAAATCTAATTTTAAAAAAAATATATCTTTTTTTAGTAAGCATGATTTACCTTTTGCTATTGAATTGAAATCAAATGATTTTTTTGATCAATGGAGACAAAAGAAAAATGTTAATGATGTCTTTGGCAGAACAACTCAATTAGGCGAAAAAATTAGTTTTGCTTATATAGATGGCAATCATACTTATAATGCTGTGCTTTGTGATTTTCAAAATGTCGATAGTTTTTTAGAAATAGGTGGATTTCTCTTATTTGATGATTCTGCTGACGGTTCAGGTTGGGAGGTTTGCCAAATAGTTAGCGAAATTTCCAAGTCAGCTAGATACCAACTTATTAAAAAGAATCCAAACTACTTATTTAAAAAGCTGAAACATCTGGAGAATACACATTGATTATATTCAAAAAAATAATTGTCTTTAAAAAGTAAATAAATTTAAATATTAACCCGAGTAACAAATCAAGCCATTTTAGATAATAAAATGCCTATTATCAATACTATTTTAACTTTAAAAGATCTCCCTCCACCGCCGCCAGGAACAACAGGATGGCCCTGGACGGAGCAGAGTCAGCCATTACCTAAGCAGATAATTGATGCTTCTAAATTACCACGAATTAGTATTATTACTCCTAGTTATAATCAGGGAAAATTTATTGAGGAAACAATTAGATCAGTACTATTACAAGGATATCCAAATGTAGAATATATCATTATTGATGGTGGCTCGACTGATCGGACAATTGAAGTCATTCAAAAATATCAAAAGTATATAGCTTATTGGATAAGTGAATCTGATCAGGGTCAAGCTGATGCTATTAACAAAGGTTTCCTAAAAGCTACAGGAGATTTAATTGGATGGCAAAATTCTGATGATTATTACTATCCTGACGCTTTTATATATGCCGCACAGGGAGCAATTCATTTTCAAGAATATGATGTATTTTATGGTTCTAGAAATTTTATTAATTTAGATGGAAAAGGCAGTATAACCAAAGATAATCATATGTCAGCGTTTGATTTGGAACAAATGATTCCTAATACTAATATGTCTAATCAATCTGCTTTTTTTAAAAAAAATATTTTTCAAGAAGGAAATTTAATCAACAAAACTTTTAATCATTGCATGGATCATGAATTTTTTTGGCGTTTAGTTTTTCAGAATTATAAGTTTATCTTTATTCCAAAAATAAATGCTTGCTATAGACTACATCCTGATTGTAAAGGACAGCAATTAAATAATGATTGGCTAATTGATACTTTAAGAATTTGCAAATTAGTTTATCAAAACTCAGACCTGCCGTCAACAGTTCGCAGGCAGGCTTGGTCATTTCTGCGTGGCGCTTGTCTAGACCATTATGGGAAACTACGTTTAAATCATTTTCATCGTAGTCTTTATGATTTAGTTGCTTTTAAAGGATTAATGGCGCTGGATATTGAATTAGTTATCAAATATTTAGTATCATGTTTAGGAATAAGCAATCTTAAGCTTATAAGAAAAATTATAACATCTATAAAAGATCAAGTTTTGCCGAATATCAATTCAAAAAAAGACTATTAAAATAGTAAATTAATTAGTATTAGCATAACGAAGATGAAGCAAAAAAAAGCGATTGTTACATTAGCTATTGGTCAACACTATCGTGATCGTTGGCATAAGCTTTGTGCTAACAATTGGCATAAATATGCTGATTTGCGGGGCTACGATTTAATTTGTATTGACAATCCTTTAGATGATTCTTCTCGCGGACTTTCACGTTCTGCTGCTTGGCAAAAATGTTTAATTTTAGGTGATCAAAGAGTTCAAAAATATAACCAAGTAGTTTGGCTAGATTCAGATATTTTAATTAACCCTGATTCTCCCTGCGTAGTTTCTAAAGTACCGGAAGATAAGGTAGGGGCTGTAGATATGTTTGCTAGACTTAATGAATCGCTGCCAGGAGAAAATAAACATTTAATAGATAGACATTCGCAATTTTGGCAATCACCAGTTCGTACACCTAAAGATTTTTACTCGAAAGTTGGTCTTCCAGATGTGGCTAATCAAGTCGTTCAAACAGGAGTAATGGTATTATCACCACATCACCACCGATCAGTGCTTGAAAACACTTACTATAACTATGAAGATCTAGTTGATGGGCATTTTGAAATGGAGAGTTTATCCTATGAAATAATTAAATCTAATTGTGTACATTGGTTAGATAGCCGATTCAATATTTTATGGATTGAATGTATGTTAAAAGACTACCCTTTCTTACTTTCTGAAACAAACAAAAAAAATAAGCTTGCTAGAACTTGGAAGCGATTTACTAGGGGGCATTACCAACTACCGCCGCGAAAAATTACGGAAAAGTGTTTAACAACATCTTTTATTAATAACTACTTTTTGCACTTTGCTGGTGTAGCTCAATATATGCCGTGGGTAAATATTAAGATTTCTTCTTGGAGTGACATTTAAAAAAAGATAGAAAATTTTGCTCAAAAGCGTTTTATGAATTAAGTTCATCTAGAGATTAAGTTATGACTACATTATCAGTGGGATGCGGAAATCAACCCCCTCAATCTAATTTAGTAAGACTAGATAAATTTGCCGACTTGAACCCTGATGTGGTTTGGAATTTAGACGAGTTTCCTTATCCTTTCGATGACTTGCTTTTTTCTGAAATTGAATGTTTCGATGTAATAGAACATTTAGAAAATATTCCCAAAACATTAGAAGAATTTTATCGAATACTGGAACCTAAAGGGCTACTTAAAATAACTACACCTCATTTTTCTTGTGCAAATTCATTTATTGATCCAACTCATAAATGGCATTTGAGCTACTTTTCCTTCGACTATTTTTGTGAGGGACATCAGTTATCTTATTACTCAAAATCTCAGTATTTGATTAGGCGTCGTCATATTCAGTTTCAAGGTGGTAGGATTAATCGATCTATTATTAGTAGATTGGCTAACAGATTTCCCAAAACTTACGAACAGCGATGGGCTTGGATTGCACCAGCTTGGTATATTTATTTAGAACTAGAAGCCGTGAAATAAAGAAAATAACTATTATAAACTTATTAATTATATTCTTTGTAAAATAGAGACAGTTTATGAATTTACTTCAAAATAGATTTTTTGAAAAATTTATTCTAATCATATTTGGAAATCATTTAAACGAAAACATATTACGATATTTATGCTTAAATAATCTTTTCAGGCGCTATTTTAAAGTCGGGGCTTTAGCCTTTGCCTATTCATCTCACTTAAAAAAGTCAGAAATTAGGATATCAACTATCGGTAATTATCAAGTTTATGTAAATATCGCTGAAAACCAAGGAGTCCATCTATATTTTTTTGGCAACCACAATGAACCATTTGCTGCATGGTTAACATCTCAATTACTTAATGAAGGTGATATTAGTATAGATGTTGGTGCAAATATGGGCAGTTACACATTTATAATGGCTAGCAGAGTGAAGCCAACTGGTAAAGTATTTGCTTTTGAACCAAATCCGACTTTATTTACTAATCTAAACGATTCAGTTACTCTTAATAAATGTCAAAACTTTATTTCTGTAGATAGTCGAGCACTGTATAGTAATTCTGGCAAGATATTAAAGTTTTATATCTCAGATAATCCCAGTAATTCAGGAACGTCGTCACTAATTAATCATGGGGTTTTTGTTAGTGAAGAAAATTTTGTCTTAGTTAACACTGTGACTTTAACTAACTTTTTTCGAGAAAAGCAAATAGAAAGATGTAAATTAATCAAGATAGATGTTGAAAGAGCAGAGTTAGAAGTTTTACAAGGAGCCAGCGAGCTTTTAGAAAAAAGAATTATAGATTATATTATTTTAGAACAATTAGCAGGAAGTCCTTCTCAAGAACTACTTTTTAATTTGGGATACAGTTGCTGGTTAATTGATGAGCAAAAGAAAAAGTTAATACCTGTACACAAAATAGCTGACAATTCTTTTGGTAACTATATTTTTGTAAATACCAACCAGATTAACCAATTTGAAAAAGAATATTTTAATATTATTGTATAGTCAAGTTGCCAAAAATTTTTACTTAATGCTATGAAAGTTGTTCATGTTACTCCGACTTACTTTGATGACTCGTCAATTATTGGAGGTGGTGAGCGATATCCGATGGAATTAGCTTCTTTAATGGCAGAAGTTGTAGATACAACACTAGTGAGTTTTTCATCAAAACGCCACTCGTACAATCAAGGTAAACTTAAGATTGAGATTTATCCAGTTAAATATTTTATACATGATAATAAGTCTAATCCTCTAGCATTCCGATATCTCGGATCAGTTTTTGGTGTTGATGTCATTCACATTCATCAAATAAACACCCTGATTTCTGATCTAAGTTGTTTGATGGCGTCATTACTTAATAAACGTACTTTTGTAACAGATTACGGGGGAGGTGGTGATTTAGTGATTAATCAAAAACTACCTGTTTTCAAAGGTTATAAGAATGCGATTACCTATTCCCGATTTGGCTTAGATTTCCTGCCTATTGAGCTTCAAAAAAAATCTATCTTAATTAAAGGAGGCATTGATACAAATCGATTTTACCCGATTCCATCTATACAAAAAGAAAAGAAGATTTTATATGTTGGTAGAATTTTACCTCATAAAGGTATCAACTATTTAATTGAAGCTTTTCATCTTTTAAACCGCTCAGACTATCAACTAACAATTGTTGGTAGAGTTTATAATGAAACATTTTATAAAAAACTCAAAGAGTTGGCGTTTAAGTTACCTGTTGAATTCGTTCATAATGCTGATGATCAGAGACTACAACATGAATACTGCTCTGCAATGGTAACCGTCTTACCATCAGTTCATACTGACTGCTATGATAGCTACACTCCTGTCCCCGAATTAATGGGCTTTACCTTGCTAGAATCTCAAGCCTGTGGCACTCCAGTCATCTGTACTGATGCTGGCGCCATGCATGAATTTGTTGATGAAAAACGTACTGGATATGTTGTTAAACAAAACTCTCCAGAAGCTATTGCTAAGGCACTTCTAGAAATTATTGAGTTGCCGCCACAAACATATTTAGGTTATCAAAATCGTTGTTGTGAGTGGATAAAACCGTTAGCCTGGTCAACAGTAATTAAAAAGCACTTGGAACTTTATACTCAATCGTAGAAATTGATGGCAAAGATAAATAATTGAATTTTATAAATACTCCTTTGTATAATTAAAACCCATTGATAAAGTCACAATATTATGCGGATAGGACACTACACATATAACATTTGGGAACATGGTGGTGTTGCCTCTTATATCCGCCGTCTCAGTGTAGCTCAACGTGCTGCAGGTTACACAGTTTATTATCTAGATAGTAAAACTGATAATAGCTTTTTAGATAATGAAAATGAACCCCCGATTATTGTGTATGATGATAATGATTTGTTAGCTCAAGCGAAAACATTAAATCTAGATATTCTGCACTTACACACGGCAATTCAGGTAAGTCCAAACAACAGTATTCCGCTAATTCGTACTATTCATGGACATCAGCCCTACTGCCCTAGTGGCGGCAGATATCTGAGCCGATGGCGTCAGCCATGCAATCGTGCCTACAGTCTTACAGGGTGTCTCTGGGGGCATTTCGTGGATCGTTGTGGTAGCATCAGACCTCATAACTTATCTGCTGATTTTCAGAATACTTGGGACGAAATGCGTACGTTGTCTGGCATAAAAGCGATCGCAAATAGCCAATTTCTTAAAAAACAAATGCTCCGTTCAGGTTATACCGAAGAGCTAATTAATGTTATTTATTATCCAGCGCCTCAACTACCAGAATATACATATCCACCTCAAGATAAAACACCGCATTTTTTGTTTCTTGGACGAATCGTACCTCAAAAAGGATTAGATTATCTACTACATTCATTACAAAAAGTTTCTACTCCTGTCCACTTAAATATTGCAGGCGATGGTTATCAAGAAGCAGAAATGCGTGCCTTATCAAAACGCCTAAAGCTAACTGAAAAAGTCACATTTCATGGATGGCTCAATGAAACAAAAACATTCCAATTACTACAAGCATCAAGAGCCTTAATATTTCCTTCTTTATGGCACGAACCAGCAGGAATTGTCAGCCTAGAAGCCGCATCTGCCGGTCGAGCGATAATCGCTAGTCAAGTTGGCGGAATACCAGAATATATAGCCGAAGAACAACATAGTTTACTGGTCAAACCAAATGATACTCATGAATTGTCTAATCGTATAGAAACCTTAGCTCTCAATTGGTCTTTAGCCAAACAATTGGGTGAAGAAGGGCGAAAAATGATCCAAACTCAATTTTCAATGGAACAGCATTTAGAGCAAATTATAAATTTATATAAACTAGTTATACAATCTAAAATAGTTATTTAATAATTTAAGTTAATCGAGGAGATTCAATAATTTTTGCCATAATTTACTATGTATGCCTAAATTTTCTTCACTGTTGCCTCATATAGTCAAAAGAATTTATTTTGATGGCACTCTCTATCTTACTAATAGATTCATTGCTAATATTCCTTTTCATTTTCTACGTTTGTCATTTTATAAGTATTGTATGGGATTTGAAATTGCTCAGGACAGCCATATTTTTATGGAGGCATGGTTTGATAATAAACGACATTTTAAAATGGGTAAAAATAGCGTCATAAATCAAAAGTGCCGACTAGATAATCGGGGGGATATTATAATTGGTAAAAGTGTTTCCATCTCGGCTGAGGTATGTATTTTAACTGGCGATCACGAGCCGCAAAGCCAAGATTTTGTAGGAAGAGTTCGTCCAGTTACTATTGAAGATTATGTATTCATTGGAACAAGAGCTATGATTTTACCAGGAGTAACTTTAGGTAAAGGTTGTTATGTAGCGGCTGGGGCAGTGGTAACCAAAAATATTTCACCCTTCACAATTGTTGCAGGGGTTCCTGCTAAGTCGATAGGTAGTAGACCTTCTAACTTAAAATATAGTGCTAGTTACCCTAGATTATTTTTCTGATATTTAGCAAAGTTGTTAGATTACAAAACTTTTACATCCAACTTTTTGGTAAAGAGGTAGAAAGTTAATGAAAATTATTCAAATTGTACCAAGGCTTCCGCCAAGAATTGATGGATTGGGAGATTACGCTTTAAGTTTAGCTTTGCAAATGCGTCAATATTATGGCATAAATACACATTTTATTGTTGGCGATCAAACATGGACAGGTGAAGCGCATATTGAGGGATTTAACATTAGCAAAGTACCAATACAATCT
>JBATUR010000072.1:0-46336 GCA_049671305.1 Coleofasciculaceae cyanobacterium | reverse complement strand
AAGTCTTATAAGTCTTAACTTTAGTAGCTAATTTGCAGCGTAACCGACGCCTGTACCTCTTGCTCACCACCAACAACAGGTACAATAGCTTCACCAGCTAATTTGGTAGTGGTGCTAAATTGCCGTTGCGCTAATCTCGGTTCAGGTGGTGGCGTTGCATTGTTAACTTGAATGTTAACGATCTCTTTACGGCTAAGATTTAAGCTACCCAAAACCGCCTCTGCTTGACTTTGAGCTTCCTGAGTTGCTTTTTGTAAAGCAAGTTTTTGAGCCGTTGCGATCGCTTCTTCTGTTGCCGTGAAACTCACCCCATCAATTTTCGTGGCACCCGCCTTAATAGCATCATCCAGTAACGTACCCGCTTGCTCAGTCGGCAGCCGAAAACTCACCGTATTCGTGGCAGAATAGCCCGTGAGCTGTTGCTTATTGTTCTCGTAGCTATAAATCGGGTTAAGACGAATTCCAGTGGTTTGCAGCTTTTCCACGTTACGGCTTTTTAGTAACTCCACCACAGCCGAAGAACGACGTGCCACATCCTCCTGCACACTTGTCGCTGATTTTCCTTGAACTTCCACCCCTAATTCCACTTGAGTTTTGGTGGTTTGAATAGATTCAACACCACGACCGGTTACAGTCAGAGTCCGCAGCAATTTTTCTTGAGCATTGACTGGGTTAATCAACGCCATTGTTAGTAAACTAACAATCAAAGAAAACCTCTGTAAACCTTTATTCGCCAAAATAGCTTGATTCATAGAAATCAGTATCCTTACATCGAAGTAAAAACAGCAAGATTTTTTGATAAATGACCTGCTCTTGGCTTATACTTTGGCACGTGAGGTAGTGAAATTTTAGACAGTTACATTTTTGGCAACTTATGGGGCGTCCCTAGCAACGCTCTGATTTTGTCGCCTATTTGGTTACGAATACTCAACTTTTGGCAAGTGATGGCATACTGGCTACTAAAAACAGAACCTCAAGATTATTCTTATCAAGATTTAGAAAAAGCTGGGCGTGCTGTTTGGGATGGCGTTAAAAATGCTTTGGCATTAAAATATCTGCGAACCATGCAACCACAAGACGAAGCCTTGATTTACCATACAGGCAAAGAAAGAGCAGTGGTTGGTGTTGCTCAAATTTTGACAGAACCATACCCTGACCCAGTTTTGAATGATTTAAAGTTAGTAGTGGTAGAAATACAGGCAAAGCGATCGCTTCCCACACCTGTCACTCTGGCACAAATTAAGCAAACAGAAGACCTCAAAGACTTTGATTTAATTCGCCTACCTCGGCTTTCTGTTGTGCCAGTTACCGAGCAACATTGGCAGCATATAATGCAAATTGCTCTTTGATTAAGAGCCAGTTATTTGCTTTAATCAACAACTGAACCTCACCAAATACAGGACAAAATTTGTGCTAGTACGCTTGTAAATTATAAAAATGATTTATTTTCCCTTAATGACTCACACAACTGCTTGGATCAACATCGTTGCACCGCCAGCTATCTTAAATCAGCCATTATTGACGGCGACGACAAACGAAGAAACCAGCAGTTCACTAGTACTAGCTGGAGTTTTACTAAGTTTGGTGGTAATTTACACCGCTAGTAAACTGGGTGGAGAGCTGTGTTCTCGCATTAACTTACCACCCGTACTAGGTGAATTGGTAGGTGGTGTAGTTGTAGGTATTTCGGCGCTGCATCTCTTGATTTTTCCAGAAGCTGGCGCCCAAGTGACCAACTCAGCTATTGTGGGTTTTCTTGAAGTTACTGCTAATCTCAGTCCCGAAGCCGCCCTATCGGTATTTCAGCAACAAAGTGAAGTAATTTCTGTCCTAGCTGAACTCGGTGTCGTCATCCTGCTATTTGAAATTGGTCTAGAATCTGACTTACAAGAACTCATTCGTGTGGGTCCCCAAGCGGCTGTTGTGGCAGTAGTTGGAGTCGTTGTACCCTTTGTAGCGGGAACTGCTGGCTTAATTTATCTGTTTGGAGTGCCAATTGTACCTGCCATTTTTGCAGGTGCGGCGCTGACGGCGACGAGTATTGGCATCACCGCCAAAGTTTTAGCAGAATTAGGACAACTTAGTTCTAAAGAAGGTCAAATTATCATTGGCGCTGCCGTCCTAGATGATATTTTGGGTATCATCATCCTGGCAGTAGTGGCAAGTTTGGCAAAAACTGGTGAAATCGTAGTCACTAATGTTATTTATTTAATTGTTAGTGCTGGTGTTTTCCTGGTAGGCGCAATCTTACTAGGTCGCTTAATCGCACCATATTTTGTCGCTTTAGTCAATGGCATGAAGACTCGCGGGCAGGTATTACTAACGGCACTAATTTTTACCTTCCTGATGTCCTACGTGGCAGCGGCAATACACTTAGAAGCAATTTTAGGCGCGTTTGCAGCGGGACTGATTTTGGCAGAAACCGATAAACGCCGGGAACTGGAAGAACAAGTAATTCCCCTTGCCGATTTTTTGGTACCAATTTTCTTTGTGACGGTGGGAGCAAAAACCGATTTAAGTGTTTTGAACCCAGCCGTTCCTAGTAATCGGGAAGGCTTAATCCTAGCAATTTTCCTGATAGTTGTCGCAATTATCGGTAAGGTAGTAACGGGTTTAACGGTATTTGGTCAACCTGGAATTAACCGATTAGCGATCGGTGTTGGCATGGTTCCTAGAGGTGAAGTTGGGTTAGTTTTTGCAGGAGTCGGCGCGGCAAGTGGTGCATTGTCAGAAGCCACAGAAGCGGCGATTATCATGATGGTTATCTTGACTACTTTTATTGCCCCTCCGTTGCTACGACTGGTTTTTCAACCCACGGTTGAGAATGCCTTAGATACACAGGCAAATAAATAATGGTGATTTGAGGATAAACACCCTACGAGAACAAATCACCAACCTGTCCAATAGCTACGACGAAACCACCCAAGAGCCAAAAAAAGGAGTCTAAAAGTTTACTTATTGCACAAACTTGACGAATTTCCTGACCAGAATAAATTAAGAAAGCAATCTTTTTGATCAGTGAAAAACCCGTGTATACTATTTTTCCTGAAACTTAAATTGCCAGTCTACGTCCCAGATGGATGAACGTCTTCAAAAAACAGATGCCCAGTGGTCTGCATTGTTGGGTGCCGCAATTAGAGATTGAGTAAGGGTTTGAATAATACCGCCATTAAAAGTTGTAAGTTATGTTGACCAACAAGCGAGAAACAGGGAATAGATTTTTGTGCCTGTATCTTTCAAAAAGTTTAGTCAATTTAAGACAACCCCTCAATGCAGCACCGCGCTTTTAACAGGAGCAATAATTGTGAGATTTCGCTGGCTACTGCTACTTCCCAGCCTTTTGAGTATTTTTCTTTTTTCGGCTGCCGCCCAAGCGCGTCAACTACTATCTTGGCGTTTTGATAGTAGTCAAAATCGCTTGGTCTTTACTACCGATACTGGGGTTCAACCCAAAGCACAACTAATTTCTAATCCAACGCGGGTAGTTATCGATTTACCAGGAATCAACATCAAACGATCCGCAAGTCAACCCTTGAGAAACGGAATTAAGGAAATCCGTCTTGGACAAATTAATGATCAAACAACGCGAATTGTAGTTGAGTTAGCCCCTGGATACACCATAGACCCTCAGCAGGTCAAGTTTAAGGGTGCTAGCCCTACTCAGTGGTCGGTGGACTTTCCCACACCTCAGCGGGTCGCACTGCCCCCGCTGTTTCCAGATAAATCGCCTAATGCACCCTCAAATGATCGTTCCTCCTCGATTTTAGTCCCTCCTTCGGCGGGGCTAGCATTGCCTGTTTCCACTTCCAGCCAGTTGGCAACAATTCAGGCTGTGGAGTTGGCGAATAACAATACTCAATTGTTGATTCGGGCTGACCGCAATCTTCGAGCAACTAGTACTTGGGATGCGGGGGAGAAGGCTTACCGGATTACGATTCCTGGGGCGCGTTTGGCTGATCAGGTACGAGGTCCTCAACTTGATGCCGGAAGCCCTTTATCGGGGGTGAGAATTCGACAGCAAGATGCTCGGACGGTGGTGATTTTGGTACAGCCAAGTAGCGGCGCCCAAATTGGTGAGCTAAACCAGCTTACTGGTCAGCTTTTGGCGCTGCAACTTCAACCAAGCCGTACGGTAAATTTTCCGGTCGGCTCAATTCCTGTGCCGCCACCTTTGAGGACGACGCCTACCCTGCCGCCTTCGAGGATGACTTTACCGGGTCCTTTGCCACGTGTTCCTAGTGGTCGTGTTGTGGTGATGGTTGACCCTGGACATGGAGGACCTGATCCGGGTGCGGTCGGTATTGGGGGCTTGCAGGAGAAGGGGATTGTGATGTCGATCTCTCAACAGGTTGCTTCTTTGTTGGAGCAACAGGGCGTTCAAGCTGTTCTGACTCGTAAAGGTGATTATGATTTTGATTTAGAACCACGAGTGGCGATGGCGGAACGAATGAATGCTAATCTATTTGTCAGTATTCATGCCAATGCGATTTCTCTTAGCCGCCCAGATGTTAATGGATTAGAAACGTATTATTTCTCTAGTGCTAGTTCTGGGCGTCTGGCACGAACTATCCACAACAGCATTTTGCAGGGTGTGGATGTTAAAGACCGGGGCGTTCGTTCAGCAAGATTTTATGTTCTGCGCCGAACGTCGATGCCATCGGTTTTAATAGAAGTTGGTTTTGTTACGGGTCGAGAAGATGCTGCTAAGTTGTCAAATCCAACTTACCAAAGCCAAATGGCACAAGCGATCGCTCGTGGCATCCTTCAATACATACAACAAACTAGTTAAGCGTTCTAGACAAGCAAATATTGGTGTCTAACTATCATCCGACTAACTCTCAGTCCCATCACGAAAAGGGTCAACATCCCTCCGACTCCCCAACTTCCTCTTTTTCAATTGAGGAAATGCCACTGATTAGCTCTCTTCAAGAACCCCACCAGACCGGTCGTATTGGTGTTTTTGACAGTGGTGTGGGTGGTCTTACCGTTTTGCGTGAACTGTACCGACAACTGCCCAAGGAATCGATTCTTTACTTTGCCGATACCGCACGACTGCCTTATGGTACAAGATCGGGCGACGAAATCTTGCAGTTCTGCTACGAGATTTTGAGCTGGATGGTACAACAAGGCGTCAAAATGATTGTGGTGGCTTGTAATACGAGTGATGCTTTGGCTGTAGATGCCTTACGTCATCAATTTAATCTGCCGATTTTGGGGATAATTTTGCCGGGGGCTCGTGCTGCTGTTCAACAAGGTCGTCGTATTGGTGTGATTGCTACTCCCTCCACGGCGGCTAGTAATGCTTATCGACGCGCCATCCTGGAAGTGGAAGCGACTGCCCAAGTCTGGCAGGTCGGTTGCCCAGAGTTTGTACCATTAGTTGAGCAAAATCGTGTCTATGAACCCTATACGGAGGAAGTAGCACGCCAGTATCTAAAGCCTTTGTTGCAACAGAAGATTGATACTTTGATCTATGGCTGCACTCACTATCCACATTTAGCACCAGTTCTGCGAGAAATCTTACCCCCACAGGTCAAACTGGTAGATCCGGCTGAATATGTGGTTGCGGCTACAGCTCAAGAATTGGATTTAACTGGGCTGAAAAATACCAGATCGCCTTTACCGACTCGCTTCTGTGTTAGTGGTTCTCCCCAACAGTTTGCCAAGCTGTCGGTACAATGGTTGGGTTGTACTCCAGTCGTTGAAAAAGTGCATCTACCAACTGTCTCTGATCCGCCAGTGTCTCTAGAATCTGTGGATTAAGTTGTATTACACATAAGTGGTGGGTTTAGCCAAGATGGTAGTTGCCATATAGATAGATAATCGCAAAGTCTATAAGTCTAGTTTTTAAAACAGCAAGAGTGAAAAGAAAGCTCTTTTCACTCTTGCTGACTAGATTAGCGTGGAAACCACTGTAAGTTTATTGAGGTTAATCTCAAACACTTGCTTCTTGAACTATTTTTAGTTATGAGCTAGAAGGCAAAATCAAAGCACTGCTTATAACAGATTGCCTTTTTCTTTAAATCAGCCGTCGAAGAATTGGCAGGCAAAATATTGTTGCCCCTCTACGCATTTCTGCTGACATTAACTTTTTAATTAGCTCACGACTCAAAAAAAAACAGTGTTTCTCAGGCGCAGTGACCATCATTTAATTCTGAGTTAGGCAGTTCCTCCTCAGAAGATAAAGAAGGAGCGTAAGCATCACTCATTGAGTTAGCCACATATCGCGAACTTTTCATAGTCCACTCAGCTAACATCAACAGCAAATAAATCGTGAACAAATAACCAGTAGCGAGCAAAGGAATAATAATAGGCATATCAGTGTAAACCATGTGCGAGAACGAAGTAGAGCTATTTAATTTCCAATACACATTGCCTCAATAGTGTGCTCAAGACCTTTATAGGCTGAGAGTACTATTGCGATAAATTTTGGGAGACAGATATTATGTTCCCTTTACTTCCTAATTTTTATGGTTCTTGATAAATCAACTCAACGGCTCTAACACGTCAAATTCAAAATACCAAGCAGGAAGGTGTTCATTATGTATGTCTGACAGACGACTCGGTTCAGTAAAAACACTGAGGTATCGTCCAAAATCATCAGGCTGCTATTGCCTTAGCTAATTTATCTTTATGAGGAGGTACAAGAAGATAGTTTTTCCTGCCCGCCTCTAAATCAACAAATTTATGAATCTTTTGAAGCCCTTACTTTTTTAGAGTAACACAAGACTGGGGGCGAATTGCACTGATTTTTTCATATACTTTACAACTTGATACATTTATTTTTTTAGAGGTTCTGGGGCTATATTTCGCCAATAAAACTTCCCTCTAGGGGACGCTTGACTTAGAATTAAGGAAAGAATATGTAAACTTTCGTAACCTAACTTCTGAGTCGGCTAATCCATGACCTCAGTCACCTCTCTTTTTGCTCCTGTTGAAACAGACCTGTCTATACTGACCGAAAACCTCAAGACCTTGGTAGGCGATCGCCATCCCATACTGCGCCTCGCCGCTGAACATTTGTTCGGGGCTGGGGGAAAGCGGGTTAGACCAGCAATTGTCTTACTAATTTCACGGGCAACTCTGTTGGATCAGGACATTACCCAGCGTCATCGGCGTTTGGCAGAAATAACCGAAATGATTCATACAGCAAGTCTCGTCCATGACGATGTTGTTGATGAGTCAGATATGCGTCGCAATGTTCCCACAGTAAACAGCCTGTATACAAACCGCGTAGCAGTGCTAGCTGGAGACTTTTTATTTGGTCAGTCTGCCTGGTATCTGGCTAACCTCGACAACCTAGAGGTAGTCAAACTACTCTCCGAAGTAATTAAAGACATGGCAGAAGGTGAAATTCAGCAAGGACTAAATCGCTTTGATACAACCACAACCATTGAAAAGTACTTAGACAAGACTTACAAAAAAACGGCATCCCTGATTGCTAATAGTGCTAAATCAGCAGGATTACTCAGTGGTGTTTCCACCGAGATGGCGGAACATTTATATTCTTACGGACGTCATATTGGACTAGCCTTTCAAATTGTCGATGACATTTTGGACTTTACGGGTTCGACAGAAGCATTAGGCAAACCTGCTGGCTCTGATTTAATCAGTGGTAATTTGACTATTCCGGTTTTGTATGCATTAGAAGAAAAACCCTATCTAGAAGTATTAATAGAGCGAGAATTTGCTCAACCAGATGACTTAGAGCAAGCACTTGCCCTAGTTAAAGAAAGTCAAGGCATCAAGCGTTCCCGTGAACTAGCCTCAAACTATGCCCAGTTAGCGGTACAAAACTTAGTTAGCCTCAAGCCCTCAGAATCCTCCAAAGCACTTATTGAGTTAGCTGACTACGTTCTGAGCCGTTTGTACTAGGATAGTGGCATGAAAACTTACAACAATATAGGTATATTATTATGTACAATATTTGAAAAATTGATTGCTACAAAACTATGAGTTTTGATTGCTTTATTCTCTATTTATTTTCTTTGTTAGAAAATAAATAATAGAATTATTGTTTAGTAGGTCAATACAAATTTCCGGAAGAGAGTTTACTTTTGTATTCGCTTAAAGACTCTGTTTCATAACTTTACTTAAAACCCATTATTTTAGTACGAGTAAATAATAAATTATCTATTTGCTTATTTCTTTAGGGATAGGTGAAAGACGCTTTGATGTGTTTTGCTTGTTATTGAGAAGCCCTCTTTGCAGGAGAGATACCTTGACTCAGCTCATAGAAACAAATCGTTCCAAAGCTCTACCTTTCAATTCGTCAGATTCCAAGCCTTACGAATTGGGAAAACAAAAACAAATGTTACTGATTATACCGGTTCCCTTTCGAGTCAAAGATAATCAACTTTTGTTTGAATCTCAAGCTTGTAATGGTTTAGAGCGGTGGGCAGATAACTTTGAATCAGTGATCGTTGCCGCCCCCGTTATTCCCGAAGAATTTGCCGAAAAAGAGAAAGCAATGATTTGGCAAAATACAGACACACTTGCCAAACCGGAACGATTTGAATTTGTACCATTACCGTGGGCTTATTCGCCGCTGAAATTCCTGTCAACCTACAGCTCTGTACGTGCTACATTAGCCCAACTAATCAGCCGCAGCCACTACCTGCAATTTGCGATTGGCAGTATATTCGGAGACTGGGCAGCGATTGGAGCATTAGAGGCGAAAAAACAAGGCAGAAATTATGCGATCCATACTGATCGTGTTGAACATCGAGTCATACGGCGGACTAGTGAGGGAGCAAAACTCAAAACCCGAATCAAAGCCAAAGTGATGGCACCATTGATGGCAAATTATCACCAACAAATCATTAAAGGTGCGACATTAGGTTTGTGGAATGGTCAAGATTGCTATGACGCCTACAGTCCATTTTGTGAAAATAGCCATTTGATTCACGACATCCATACCAAAGCCTCAGATATTATTAGCTCTGATCAGCTTTCCGAGAAAGTTAACCAAGCAAAAAGTGATGAAACAATTCGCATTTGCTATGCTGGACGCCTTGATCCGATGAAAGCCCCCTTCGACTGGGTAAAAGCCGTTGAAACCGCTTTAAATATGGGGGTAAAGCTACACGCCACCTGGTTGGGTGATGGCAGTTTATTTGCAGAGACAAAAGCCATGATTAGCGATCGCGGATTAGAAGATGCGATCGAGCTGTTAGGATTTGAGTCAGACCGCCAAAAATTGCTCAAAAGAATTCGAGAATCTCATATAATGCTCTTCACTCATGTGACTCCAGAATCACCACGTTGCTTAATTGAGGCACTAACCAACGGTACACCGATTGTTGGCTATGAAAGTCCCTATGTTCATCAGTTGCTCAAAGAGTTTGGAGGTGGGACATTTGTGCCAGTTAACCAATGGCAACAACTCGGTGAAGTTTTAGTCAGTTTGTCGCAGGATCGACAAATTTTGATGGAAATGATCGAACAAGCAGGCATAAACGGCAAACGCTTTCACGATCAGAAAGTGTTTGAGGAGCGTAGCAATCTCATTAAAACCCATCTTGCTTAATACTTGAGATTAACTCAAAAAAAGACGTAGTAGCGCCGCTCAGATAGAGTTAGTAATACTTGTATTACTCACCCCAAATCTCTGTGTTGGCGCTATTATGTTGCAACACTCTTTTTAGTCGATTGGCGAGAACTGACTGAACTTCCATCAAGATTTGATGACAAAAGGCTGACTAATACAGATACAACCATGAGGGATTTGTCTAAGAAATTACCAGTCCCAAGTCAGCCTAATTCGTTAACTCCTACACCAACTGCATAAATCCTGAATATTAAACCGTAGTTGCACGTAATGCTCAAGGCAGTACAACTGAACTCAAGATTGTATTTTCAAAACTCAAAGCCTAAATTTATCAAAAACTTTATCAAACATCATTTGAGCAACTACCCACAGAGGGATTTGCTCAAGCAAAATTGGGAGGAATGTTGTTAGGATATGACTTAGGTGCTGGCGGCACTTGTTTTAGCTGCCTTTGAATTAAATCTTCCAAGTCCTCTCGTCGCACCTCTGTTCCCGTCGCCAAATTACCAGGTGTATCAAAAAAAACTAAGCTAGTAACGGTAGCAAGTGCCAAAAGCTGGAACAAAATATGAGTCACAGGTATAGTCGCTGTAACGAGCTGAGGGTCATCAACTGGCTGAAAACCAGTAGCGTCTTTGTCAGTCGCAAAAACATAAATTACATTTTTCTCAAGATCAGGTTGAGTACGATTACTTAGGGTCGTTACCACCCAATCCCCATTGAGGGTTTGGAGAATATGATATTCCAAATGTCCTAACTGTGCAGCAAGCAGCGTCAGGACAGGAGAAATTGCTTCAACAACTTGGGGTGTCAGCCCATCTTGAGGAGCATTTTCAATAAGAACTTGAACTTGTTGTTTTAAATCCATATAGGCTCAACCAAAAAGCAAATGTGCAGCTACTTTGAGTCTAAACCCAGATTAAATCTGTCAAACTTCTGTGTGTTAGGGTCTTGTTAAACAATGAAAATCATGAGGGAAGTCTGCCAGGGAGCGGAGGCAATTTATCAACTGCTTTACGACGAATTACGTCAAGCAACCAATGTCACTCAAAAAACCTGTCACGACGTTGCAGATCGTCTGGCGGCGGAAGTTGCTCGCATTTGCAACGAAAGTAATCGCATCCAAACCTCTGGAGATGTCGAAAGCTGGGCACAACAACTAGCTCATCATCGCCTCAAACAAGTTTTGGGCTACTACAAACTAGGCTCTCACCGAGGGCGTGTAGAACTGCAAAGTACCTTGAGTGCGATCATTTATCGCTACATTACACCGCCTCAAAACCCAGCCAGCTACCAAGCACGGCTGACCTTGATCGAAGATTTCCTGCAAGGATTCTACGTTGAATCGCTCAATGCTTTTCGGCGAGAAACCTCTATTGAAGCCACTTATCGCCCCCGCGCCCTGCTGGAATTGGCGGAATATATGGCATTTACCGAACGTTACGGTAAGCGACGAATTCCCTTACCCGGTCGTCGTTCTCAGCAATTAATTATCCTACGAGCGCAAACTTTCTCTCAACAACAACCGCCAGAAACCAGTGTCGATATGGATACCGCCGCAGAAGGCGGGGCGCCCGACTCTGACTCGAACTGGAACGATGCTGCCATTCAGCAAGTGCGGGAAATGATGGTGGCGGCGGAACCGGAACCAATGGAAGCCAACCTGCGGGACACGGTAATTGAAGAATTATTTGCTTATCTAGAAGAGCGCCAACAAAGCGATTGTGCCGATTATTTCACACTACGCCTGAAAGACCTGCCAGCAAGTGAGATCGAAGAAATTTTAGGGCTGACACCCAGACAGCGCGATTACTTGCAACAAAGGTTTAAATATCATCTGATTCGGTTTGCTCTGTCGCACCGTTGGGAATTAGTTCATCAATGGTTGGAAGCCGACTTAGAAAGAAACTTAGGTTTGACCCCCTTGGAATGGGAACGATTTGGCGAGAAAATGACACAAAACCAGCAAGAATTGCTGGAACTCAAACAACAAGGCTTATCTGCTGCAGACATTGCCCAGACGTTAGGTTGTACAGTTACCCAGGTTGAGAAACGGTGGTTTAAACTACTTGAACTTGCTTGGGATATTCGCAATAGTTCAGTATCCGGATCAGGTGCATCGACCGATGAATAGTGACTTAGATAATAACTCGGACACCCTATATAACCGCCTAATTACGTGGTTACTACAAGAGTCCGCTCCCGCTGCTTCTCCATCGGCAGACGGGCAGGAAACTAGTCCTGTCCCGAAAGGCGAACCAACAGCAGCGGATTTTGAATTGGATCATTTAGACCTGCTTGATTTAGAAGAATTGAACATTGCACCGAACCACACCAACGAAGCGGATAACCGCAACTGGGCAGGTATTAATACTATCCCTGCCGATCAAGACCTTGAACCGGGCATTGAGTACCGCCCTTACACTCTTGGAGAAATGCCGACCGTGCAAAATCGTTTTCAGGCAATATTAAAACGCCGACTGCAAGTTGAAATCGAACGTCACCCGCCACTTTTCCCGTGGGAGACGGAATTTTCTGATTATGAACCTGATCGTTCCGACGCTGTGGCTGATAGCTGGGTTCCTCCAGTGCGTTTATGGATGCCACAACTGTCTAACCTGTCTTTGCCTGTGGTGATGCCAGAGGGGGTGATGGCACAGCTTTTGGATGCCTGCTCGGAAGCCGTCTATTCTCGTCGTCAGCTTGGGGCAAAGTTGGTTAATGTGGTGGAAAATTTATTTCCTAGCCAACTTAGCTCGCTCAACCAATTAGCTGGGATGGTATTAATGCATCCAAGTCGTTCTGGCGATCGCTTGCAAGCATTTGCCGGCAGTTATGAAACTGCTGCCACTGAGCAAAAAATGACTTTGGCACTGTTGGCGGCAAAAGAAATTATCAGCGCTTTAACTGTGCCAATTTCGCCGACCCAAACCCCTGTAGAGCGCCACTGGGAGACTTCTGCTGGCATGGTGACGGTGGAGGCTGATTATCAGATTCAAGATGGTGTGTCTAAGCTGCGCGTTAGTGGACGTTTGCCCCGTGGTGGTAGTTTGACACTGCGAACTCCTCAAGCTTCTGCTGTATCGCAGCGCACATATCCCGGTTATTTAAGTGTTGAATCTGATGATTTACAACCTAACCAAAGTTATCCTCTAGAAATTCGCTTCCATGATTCTGAACAGACACCTTTAATTTTTGCAATCTGCCCGACTTTGTAAGGCGACTTGATGATGATCCTGAGATTTAGTCTTAGTCTTTCGTCTTTAGTTTTTATACTAAATAAGCAAAGGCTAACGACCAATGACTAATGACTAACACCTCTAGGATCGGTCAAAAATCGCGTCTACCGCGTTCTCTTCAATTTTGGCATCACAACTCGACGATGCCAGTTGCTGAGGTTGAGAACTCAATATTGCTGCGAGTGCTGGTGCAATTGCTGGTAATTGTGGGTATTGTGGCGACGGATATTACTGCAGAAACTCAGATCAGTTTTTGGGCAATACCTCTGAGTATGGTTGGGGCAACTTGGAGTTGGTATCGTCGGCGCGAGAGAAATATTGCTCTCAAGTTTTTGCTGGCAATTGGTATGTTGCTGGCAATGGGTATGTTTTTTGCTAATTTATTTGCCCAAACTAACGATACACGCCTGACTTTGGCTGAGTTGTTGATTCAGCTACAAGTGCTGCATAGCTTCGATGTCCCCCGCCGTAAAGATTTGGGATATTCGATGGTAATTGGGCTGATTTTGTTGGGTGTGGCGGGTACTTTGAGTCAGACGTTTGCTTTTGCACCACTGTTGTTGGTATTTTTAGCGATCGCTCTTCCGGTTCTGATTCTCGATTATCAGTCACGTTTGGGACTGGGACAATTAAAAATCAATAATCAGCAATTAAAAATTAAAAAATCGGCAATCTTTAATTGGCGCTTTCTCAGCTTAACTTTTCTCTTAATTATTGGCTTAGGACTAGGAATTTTTGCACTGATGCCGCGTTTTCCTGGCTATCAACTGCAAACCTTTCCTGTTAGTTCACCAGCTAATTTAGCAGATCAAAATTTTGATAATAATAATCGCGGCATTATCAATCCTGGATATACTCGTGAAGGAAATAGTCGAGGTGGTGAAAGTGGCGGTACGCAAAGTGGCGCTGGTGGCACAGGTCAGATGGATGAGACGTTTTACTATGGTTTTGGTAGTAAGATTAATCAAAATCTGCGAGGCGTATTAAAGCCAAAAGTTGTCTTACGTGTACGTTCCCAAGCACCAGGATTTTGGCGTGTATTGGCGTTTGACCGCTATACTGGACAAGGTTGGGAAATAAAAAGAGAAGATCAACTGCAAACGATTACTAGACCAGAATGGTCTTATCGTTTTTTTCTTTCTCTCAATTTTACGGCTGGTCGTACTAAAGAAGTTATTCAAACTTACACAGCGGTATCAGAATTACCTAATTTAATTCCAGCTTTAAGCCATCCTCAACAACTGTATTTTCCTTCGCGAGAAATTCAAGTAGATTCGGAAAATAGCTTGAGGGCGCCTGCAAGTTTAGGTGAAGGACTTACTTATACAGTCGTTTCTGAGGTGCCATATCGCGATCGCTCTTTACTACAAAAAGCCAATAATGATTACCCAAAATCGATCAAACGCTACTATTTAGATGTTCCTCCCAAAATTGCTGATAAAGTCCGAAAACGTGCTCAAGAACTCCTAGCCACGTCACCCAAACCAATTACATCATCTTACGAAAAAGCACTGTTTCTCACTCAAGCGCTCAAGCAAAAATATGCCATTCCTGATAATCCTTTAGGCTTGCCACTTTTAGCTGAAAATGAAGACTTGGTAGAAGCTTTTCTCTTCAAGCATAAAGGTGGTTACCCTGACCATTTTTCAACCACATTGACGATTATGTTGCGCTCAATTGGTATTCCAGCACGACTGGTTGCTGGGTTTGGCACGGGTGAATTCAATCCTTTTACAGGTTTATATATTGTTAAAAACACCGATGCCTACGCGATGACGGAGGTCTATTTCCCACGCTATGGTTGGTTTGCGTTTGATCCAATTCCTGGACATGAATTGATTCCGCAATCGATTGAAGAAGACCAAACTTTTAGTGTTTTGCGACAATTTTGGAACTGGGTTGCAGGTTGGTTACCTTCACCCGTTAGTAGTTTCTTAGGTTATGTTTGGAGCAAAATAATTGGTTGGATTATTGGCTTAATTTCCGGTTTGTGGGCAATTGTTTCTGATGGTTGGTTTGGCTTTTTTACTGGTTTAATTTTAGCTGTCGCTTTTGGTTTATGTGGTTGGTTATGTTTAATTTTGTGGAAAAATTGGCGTCGTCAGCGCTGGCTTTCTGGCTTGCCACCGATGGAAAGTCTTTATCAACAAATGTTGAAAGTTTTAAGTACTAAAGGCTACACTAAACACCCTGCACAAACTCCTTTAGAATATGCACTTATCTGCCGACAACACCAACCTCCAGCTTCTGCTGAGGTAATTGAGGAAATTACTAATGCGTATGTAAGTTGGCGTTATGGTGGACAGATGCCAAATCTGAAGCAAGTTCAAAAACGACTGCGTGATTTAATTAAGATTACTCAACAACTCAAGGTAAGAAGTTAGATTTTCGCATCCCGCTTCTTCAACAAGTTTTTTAATCGTCTCACCTTTATGAAAAGTGGCATGATCAATTATAATAATGTCTCCAGAAGTCAATTGAGGAATTAAACATTCTGTGAGCCAAGCCTCAAATAAGTTGCGATTACATGACCCTTGAAAAGTTAAAGGAGCCAACAACTTTTTTTCTCTTAGTGCACTAATCCAACTGACTCTTTCTCTTCTTTTACCTAATTTGAGGGCAGAAAACCTTTCTCCTTTGGGGCTATAACCAGATGGATAATCTTCAAGGGTTATCAAAACCTGCCTCATCCACATAAACTAGATGATTACTCTCTATTGAAGCGAGCTTTTCTCGAAATTCAGCTCGTTCTGTTTCATTTCTTTCTTGATAACCGTAAATTTTTTTTCGAGTAATGCCCAACTTTTGACAAGCCGAGCTAATATTTTGTTGAGTAAGATTATCTCCCCAGATTTCAGCCATTTTTCTTTAAGTTTTATCTTGATGCTCTTTGACAAACTCGCGAAATTTTTCTTCATCTTTAATTTTCCGGGTAGCACCTTTTTTTTGGCAATACTCGGTTGAACATTCCCGGCTTTTTACACCCTTTTTAGCCATAAATCTCAGGTATTTCTACTGATTTGGAGAAGACGACATACATCGGTTTTTCTTTCTCCTCGTTTCACGGCTTCAATGGCTTTCTTTCGTAGATCGTAGCTATAGGGAGCAGGCAGATTTTTCAAGTAGGCTTGATTAGTCTTTCTATTATGCTATGTCCTAACGTAAAAACGTGGTGCTATAATATGATTTCTCCAAGCGGAATTTAGTTTACTTTGAGCTAAACCATGTTTAAAGTTCGTTCCGGTTTTTTCAACTACAGTGTTGGGTGTACTAATGGTGACCATATTGATTTATGAATCCTGAATAAAATTAGCTTTTACTTACTATTTGAATTAACGAATAAATTTGCTTATTTTAACGGAACAAAAGGCAAACATTTACTATGAAAGGTTAAAGTGTTACCTAATTGTGAATTGTAACTAATAATTGAGTATGAATTTAAGCAACTTTGGCAATATTGGCGTTACAGAGGCGATGTCTAAGGGACTTATTGCTTTATAACTTATATAAAAGAGTCTAATCGATTTACAATAAAAGACTTAAGTAACTGGTTAATTTTCGCTACCCTTATTCAATGAGCGCACATACATTATTTGATAAAGTTTGGGACTTGCACACCGTCGGCACATTGCCTTCTGGTCAGACTCAACTATTTATTGGTTTACACTTAATCCACGAAGTAACTAGCCCTCAAGCCTTTGCGATGCTGCGGGAACGAGGACTTTCTGTGCCATTTCCCGATCGCACTGTTGCTACTGTAGACCACATCGTGCCGACCGAAAACCAAGCGCGTCCTTTTGCCGATGTCTTGGCAGAAGAAATGATGCAGGCTTTGGAAAAAAACTGCCAAGATTACGGCATTCGCTTTTATAATGTCGGTTCAGGTAATCAAGGCATTGTCCATGTCATTGCACCGGAACAAGGTTTAACTCAACCAGGCATGACGGTTGCCTGTGGTGACTCGCATACCTCAACTCACGGCGCATTCGGTGCGATCGCTTTTGGCATTGGTACATCGCAAGTTCGTGATGTTTTAGCCTCTCAAACCCTCGCATTATCTAAGCTGAAAGTCCGCAAAATTGAAGTCAACGGCACTTTGCAGCCTGGAGTTTATGCCAAAGATGTCATCCTTCATATCATCCGTACCCTCGGCGTCAAAGGCGGCGTCGGCTATGCTTACGAATTTGCAGGCACGACGTTTGAGCAAATGAGCATGGAAGAACGCATGACGGTGTGCAATATGTCTATCGAAGGCGGTGCACGTTGCGGTTATATCAACCCAGATCAGGTGACATTTGACTACCTAAAAGGTAAAGATTTTGCCCCGAAAGCTGAGGCTTGGGATAAAGCCGTTGCCTGGTGGACGAGTATTAGAAGTGATGCCGACGCCGTTTATGATGATGTCGTGACATTTGACGCTGCCGAAATTGCGCCGACAGTGACTTGGGGAATTACGCCGGGACAAGGCATTGCCGTTAATGAAATGATTCCCAAAGCTGAGACGATGGCGGAGAGTGAACAAGCGATCGCTATTGAAGCCTATCAATATATGCACCTCACCCCAGGCGCACCGATTCAAGGCACAAAAGTTGATGTTTGCTTTATCGGAAGTTGCACAAATGGGCGGATTAGTGACTTGCGAGAAGCGGCAAAGTATGCTGATGGCAAGCAAGTTGCAGCGGGAGTTAAGGCGTTTGTTGTCCCTGGTTCAGAACGAGTCAAGCAGCAAGCGGAAGCGGAAGGATTAGATAAAATCTTTGAGGACGCAGGTTTTGAGTGGCGCGAGGCGGGATGTTCGATGTGTTTGGCAATGAACCCCGATAAACTGCAGGGTAGCCAGTTGAGTGCTTCGTCTTCTAATCGTAACTTTAAAGGGCGTCAAGGTTCTTCTACAGGACGCACTTTGTTAATGAGTCCAGCAATGGTGGTTGCGGCGGCAATTAAAGGTGAAGTGGCGGATGTGCGGGAGATACTATAGGAATTAACGCCAAAAATGACGATTCTTAACCCATATCAGCAGGAAATCAAGGCATTTTACGACGCTAGAACCAGCTACGACAATGATTTTACCCATCGTCGCGCCATTCCTTTAGTTGAATTGGCACAACTGCAACCAGGACAGCAGATTTTAGACGTTGCGACTGGGACGGGTATAATTGCGATCTGCGCTTCGCAGCAGCTTTTAGCTATCGCTGCTGCCGAAAAAGTGGGTAATAAAGGCAAAGTCATTGGCGTTGATTTTTCCCCAGGAATGTTAAATCAAGCAAGGCAAAAAATCAGCGCCGCAGGATTACAAAATATCGAATTAATTGAAGCTGACGCCGAAACAATTTCTTTTGAAGTTGCAAGTTTTGATGCGATTTTTTGTGCAACGGCCATTGTCTTGCTCAAAGATATTCCCACGGCGTTACGAAATTGGTATAACTACCTCAAACCAGGTGGAATTGTCGCCTTTTCTTGTTGGTCAGAAACATCATTTTTTACGCCTGTGATTATGAAAGTTTGTGCTAAGTACGGCTTTGATTTGCCAAATCTTCACGAATTATTAGGAAGTCCAGAAAGATGTCATGACCTACTCCAAGAAATTGGCTTTCAAAATATTGCCATTAAAACTGAGCAATTTGGTAAATACCTCAGTTTAGATGATGCTAAAAAATATTGGAAAGGCACATGGCTTTGTGCCAATGGTCATCCACTCCTTCAATTATCAACTGAGCAAATCGAACAATTGCAAGCAGAATTTCACGCTGAAATTGAGAAGTTAGTGACAGATAAAGGAGTTTGGCATGAGACTACAACTTTCTTTGTTACGGGTCGCAAATAAACAAATAGGATTGAATTAATGAGTCAAGTTAAAGCAGTTTCAGGTCGCGGTATTCCTTTAGTAGGAAATGATATTGATACTGACCGTATTATCCCAGCCAGATTTTTACGCTGTGTCACATTTGACGGTTTAGGACAACAAGCATTTGCCGATGATCGTACTCAAACCAAAGGCGAACATCCTTTTGATCAACCGCAATATCAAGGGGCTGAAATATTAGTTGTTAACGGCAACTTTGGTTGTGGTTCCTCGCGAGAACACGCCCCGCAAGCATTAGCAAAATGGGGAATAAAAGCAATTATCGGAGAAAGTTTTGCAGAAATATTTTTTGGTAATTGTGTTGTCATGGGAGTTCCTTGCTTAACAGCTTCATCGGAAATTGTGGGAAAGTTACAGGCAATTTTGCAAACTAATCCTCAAACAACAACATCTGTCGATTTAGAAGCAATGCAAGTTGTTTGTGGAGACTTCAAAGCACCTGTATCTATGGGCGAAGGTTCCCGACAAATGTTAGTTACAGGCACTTGGGATAGTTGCGGACAATTAGTTTCTCAAATCGATCAAGTTCAAAAGACAGCGCATCAGTTGCCTTATGTTAATTGGTCAAAACAAGTTGCTTAATAGTTGATTTTTAGGGGTAATGCCTCCTCACTAAAGCTCCGGGTGCTTACCCCTCTTACTTCGACCATTGACTATAAGGATGCTGGACTAAATTGGCATTATAATATCTCGCATCATCCGAGACTTCTTGACCAATCCAATTGGGAATATTAATAGTTTGATTAGCATCACTAAGTTCAACTTCAGCAACAATTAAACCTTGATTTTCTCCAACAAATTCGTCTACTTCCCAAATTAAATTATCTATAGCAATTTTATAGCGAGTCTTTTCAATTAGAGGCGAATCACATAAGTTATTTAGCATTTCTTGAGCATCTTCTACAGAAATTTCATATTCATATTCTGCTCTAGAAATACCTTTCGTCGTGCCTTTAATTGTTAAATAACCTTGGTTTCCGGCGAGGCGTACTCTGACAGTTGTGCCTTTTTTTGTCGCAATATAACCTTGTCGATAGATGATGCCAGAAGCGAGATTTCTCCACTCGTCGCTTGTGACTAAAAATTTTCGCTCAATTTCAGTTGCCATATAATTATTAGGAGAGTTGCTGTTAACTTAGATTATTCTATAATTGTATGTAATAAAGCAAAATTGTTGGTGTATTGCTGTGTACGCCAGGGGTTTCAACCCCTGTCTTATAGCTAAAGTCCTCTGAAGAGGACTGAATAATTGTCGTATTTAAATTGTCAGGAGTCGGTTTTAACCGACTTTCGCTATGAGACGGGGAATTAATTCCCCGGCGGATGACTGGGTAAACTAGAAATATCGAATTCCTGGTGTATTGCTGTGTACGCCAGGGGTTGAAACCCCTGTCTTATAGCTAAAGTCCTCTGAAGAGGACTGAATAATTGTCGTATTTAAATTTTCTTGAGTCGGTTTTAACCGACTTTCGCTATGAGACGGGGAATTAATTCCCCGGCGGATGACTGGGTAAATCAAAAATATAGCTAATAACTTAAACTTCCAGCCTACAATACTAAGCTTGCTGCTTATATTCCGGCAACTCTCTCAAATCATCTAAAGGTGATTCAGGTTTAGGAGGTTCATCTGGGGAGAATTCTATATCTACTTCAGCTTTAACATGATTAGTCTCAATCTTAATGGAAGATTGAATTTTTATTTTGCCTTTTTCCCACCCTTTAGAACCAACTTTTAGCAGTTCAGCGCTTACTCCTTCTGGGTCAAAATTCCATTTGATAATATTGTCTAGCTTTAGTTCTGTCTTGCCTAATTTTATCGTTTTAAGAGAAGGTACAAATTGACCATTATAATTAGTTTGTACATGGTTAAATTTTTGGCTTAATTCTTTTTCTATTAACTCCTTAAACCCACTAACAATAAAAGCTTCTCCATTAATCAACAAAACATCCTTATCCCCATCCAAAAGTTGCCATATACCGTTATTAAATTTCTCTTCCATACTAAAAATTCCCAAATAATTCAAACGCTCATACCACCAACCAACAGCCAATATATAACTTAACTTTAACTAAATCAACAACTCCACCTATCGGAGATAGTGCAGGATGCGGTAAAATAGTCAAGCTTCAAATGCTAAACACAAAACATCGATTGAATCGTAAGGAAGCTATGGTGAATCCTTTTGACCCAGAGAGAGACGAAATGCCTTTCGAGGATGAAAATGATCCGTTTAGTCGCACCTTAGAAGATTTCACCCTGACGGGTAAACTACGCCGATTTCATGAACATTTCGATAGCAGTATTCGTGCTATTTTACAAGACTGTTTATTCCGTATCCAGGAAGAAAACGGCGCCCTCACTTTTCAAATTCTCTGCCCAAATGAAATCATCCAAAAGCGGCTTTATATCAAAAGAGAAAAGATTCGCAATACACTAAGATGGATTTGGGGAGACTTAGAGTATTATGCTTTGTGTGTGGAAAAAGATAGCGGTTTGCAGTGTCGAATCATGGATACCCAAAGATACAAAGGCGGCATTTAATTGCGTTTAAATTTTAACTGACCATGATTAATTTTGATACCTGGAATCAGCTTTTATCTCAATATGTTGACTCCAAGGGTTGCGTCGATTATGGTGCTTGGAAATCTGAGTCATCTACTACTTTAAATCAATGGCTTGCCGACATCAAGCAAGCTGATCTTAGTTCCCTTAATTCTGATCAACAATTGGCGTTATGGATTAATCTCTATAACGCCTTTACTGTTGCTTCAATTCTAGAAAATTACCCAATTACCTCTATTCAACCAAAAGTTTTAGGCATTCCTAACTTACTAGCTTTTGCCTGGTTTTTCTACCGTCCAACTCACAAAGTTGGCGATTCTTACTACTATCTTAATCAAATTGAACATCGCATTTTGAGAAAGAAGTTTAATGAACCTCGGATACATTTTGCTTTAGTTTGTGCTTCTCTGGGTTGTCCTTTGTTAAGAAATGAAGCTTATGATGGCGAAACTGTCAGAAACCAACTAGAAGATGATGCAAGGCGATTTATTAATAATCCTGATAAAGTCCGTTATGAATCATCAACTCAGACTTTGTATTGTAGTAAAATCTTTAAGTGGTATAAAAGTGATTTTTTGCAGGTTGCTGCTTCTATTCCTGATTATATTCGTGGTTACTTGAAAACTGAGATTGTTAGTTCAGTTGCGATTGTTTATTTGGACTATGACTGGAATTTAAATCAGCAGCAGAATGCGCCCGCAGACTAAATGGGGCTATAGAAACAAAGCCCGCCTGCGCGGACTAATAAATAATAGATATAGCCTGCGACGGCAGGCTTGGTTTGCCTAGCCGCACCCTTCAGGGTGTCGTGCTATTGTCAACCAGGCAGAATGCGCCCGCAGACTAAAGTCTGGGGCTACAGAAACAAAGCCCGCCTGCGCGGACTAATAAATAATAGATATAGCCTGCGACGGCAGGCTTGGTTTGCCTAGCCGCACCCTTCAGGGTGTCGTGCTATTGTCAACCAGGCAGCGAGTTAAGTAATAATCTTATTCCTCTAATAGCAACAGCGCCAACCAAAAGAGCGGACGCTAAAATTCCTAAAACTCGTAGACTATTTGCCAAAGAGCGTAATCTTTGCTCTAAATTATTATCATAATATTGACTAATATCTTGCATAGCTGTGTCAAGATTGCCCGTTTCTTCACCTGTATGTAACATTTGAAGCGCAATTGGTGGCAGCTTCCCTTGCAAACTACGGCTCAAAGTTTTCCCAGCTCGAATTTGTCGCGCCGCACTTGACAAATTTGCCTTCATTACAACATCTGGAATATGCTCTCGTAGCAATTCCACTGCCGCCAAAATTGATACACCACAACTTAAAGGTAATTCTAACTGAGCAAAATAAAGAAGCGATCGCGTTTCGGCAATCTTACCAACAATCGGTAATTTCCTAACAAAAAAAGACCCCCGACCAAGATAGCGTGACGCCAAAAAAGCAATTAACATTAGTAGCAAAGCAATTAGCAAACTTCTCAGCCAAAACTCTGGTCTAATAAAGCCCATCGGAGTACGATTAAAAATCACCGCCGTTACAATTAGCAGACTCCAAACCATCGCCATTGTTGAAAACAATACCGAACGATAAAGCCGTTTGTGTCTAATTTGAGTTTCAGAAGCGATCGCCATCTTAAAACAAATCTCTGCCAAACAACCGCTATATTCAGCCAAACGAATCAAACTAATTGTCCAACGATCAAAATAACCACCATTAAAACTTATTGCCGTCGCCAAATCTTGCCCACTTCCCACAACCAAACTTAACTGCTGCAGATAGCGCCGAAATGAAGCCGAGCCATCAACTCCTGCCAAACTTAAACTTTGTTGTAAACTTAATCCAGAATCCAGCAAAGTCCGCATCTGGTAAAAGAATCGGGCTTTTTCTTGAACAGATAAGCGAAGGGGTACCACGGTTTGCATCAAGTAAAAGGCACTTAACTCCATCTTAAAGAGCAAACGCTTCGGTATAATCGCCTCAGTAACGTACAACACCGATCACTTCGTGATAGCAATCTACCCAGGCAGCTTCGATCCGATAACTCTAGGACACCTCGACATCATAGAGCGCGGCTGTAAGCTCTTTGAGCAAGTAATTGTTGCCGTACTAAAAAATCCAGACAAAACGCCCTTATTCCCCGTACAAGAGCGCGTAGAACAGATTCGGCGCTGTACCAAACACCTACCCAACGTCGAAGCAGATAGTTTTGTTGGTTTGACCGTAGAATATGCCAGACTGAGGAATGCTAAAGTTCTATTGCGGGGTTTACGGGTACTTTCCGACTTTGAAAAAGAACTCCAGATGGCTCATACCAATGAAACCCTCTGGGACGAAATTGAAACCGTATTTCTCGCCACTTCCAACGAGTACAGTTTCTTAAGTAGTAGCGCAGTTAAAGAAATTGCCAAGTTTGGCGGTTCCGTTGCTCATCTTGTTCCTCAGCAGGTTGCCCTAGATATTAGCCAATGTTACGCCAAGACTCATCCCGGAGCGAACCCCCCGATCGCAATCAACCCAGCCACACCAACGAACTTCCGTCCAATCGAACCGGAGGTATAGATATCCAACAGGAACTTAACCGCATCGAGGAAATCCTGTTTGAAAGCTTTCACATCCCCTTTACCCAGCGTACCTTGGTGGATGAGGAAGCACTACTAGCGCAGTTAGATTTAATTCGCGAAAGTTTACCGACTGCCTTTGAAGACGCCGAGAAAATAATCCGCCAAAAGGATGAAATTCTCCTATCTGCCGAAGAATACGCCCAAGAAATCATGGAAACGGCAGAAAGACGCGCCGACCAACTTTTGGATGAAATGGGCATAATTCAGCAAGCAGAACTAGAAGCAAGCCAAATTCGCCAACAAGTTCAAACTGAATGTGAAGCCATTCAAGAGCAAACTCTGGCAGAAATTGAACGAATGCGCCTGCAAGCACAACAAGAATTAGAGCAAATGCGCCAACTCGCACTAGTAGAATGTGAAGATATCCAAAATGGTGCCGATGACTACGCCGATGCAGTTCTAATCAATATTGAGCAGCAGTTGTCTGATATGCTGCGAGTAATTCGTAACGGACGCCAACAACTGCAACCTGAACCGCTGACAGATTATCCAGAAGAGACTGATGGCACTTCACCACCACAGAAGATTTAAACTCAATCATCGCCTCAGTTTCTACACTAAGGAATAGTGGCAACAGGAAATCTATTAAATCATGACCTACGATTACGACTTATTTGTGATAGGTGGCGGTTCAGGAGGTATTGCAGCAGGCAGACGGGCGGCGCAATATGGTACAAAAGTTGCGGTGGCAGAATTTAGCCGCTTGGGTGGTACTTGTGTCAATCGTGGCTGTATTCCTAAAAAGCTGATGGTTTATGCTTCTCACTTCCCTAGTTTGTTTGAAGATGCCCAAGGTTTTGGCTGGAGTGGGGTAGAAAGCAGCCTTGATTGGCAAAAGATGATTACGGCGGTTGATAATGAACTGACGCGCCTCAATGGGGTGTATCAAAATATGCTCAATAACGCTGAGGTTGAGCTATTTCGCGGTTATGCCAAGTTTCTTGATCCTCATACCCTAGAAGTTGATGGCAAAAAAGTTACCGCTGAGAAAATTTTGATTGCGGTGGGTGGACATCCGTTTAAGCCATCAGAAATTACAGGTATTGAACACGCCATTACTTCTGATGATATGTTCTTGCTGCAAGAACAACCCAAAAGTATGGTAATCATAGGCGGCGGCTATATTGGCGTGGAATTTGCCTGCATTATGAATGGTTTGGGTACGGAAGTAACGCAGATTATTCGTAATGATCTAATTTTGCGCGGCTTTGATGATGATTTGCGCTCTGGTATCCAAGAAGGAATGCAACAACATGGAATTGAGGTTTTGACAATTGCTGATCCTCCCACGATTGAGAAGACGGCGCAAGGCTTGAAGGTAACTTTAGCTGGCAGGCATCAGGGCACAATTATGGCTGATCTTGTTTTGGCAGCAACGGGGCGTCAACCAAATCTTGAGAAGTTGGGTTTGGAGAATGCGGGGGTAGAAATTAATAAGGGTGCGATCGCGGTTGATGATTATAGTCATACTAGCGTTGAGCATATTTTTGCGATCGGTGACTGTACTGATCGCATTAATCTGACGCCAGTTGCCATTAATGAAGGGCGGGCTTTTGCGGATACTCAGTTTGGGGGAATGTCTCGCACCATGTGTTATGACAACGTTCCCTCGGCAGTATTTTCCACCCCAGAGGCGGCTACGGTGGGCTTGACGGAAGCTGAAGCACGAGACAAGTATGGGGACGGGGTGAAGGTGTATCGTGCCAAGTTTAAGCCGATGTACCACACTCTCAGTGGTCGAGATGATCGCACGATAGTTAAGTTGGTTGTGGCGGAAGATACCCAAAAGGTATTAGGGGCGCACATGGTGGGCGATAGTGCAGCGGAGATTATTCAAGGCATGGCGATCGCGATTAAGATGGGCGCGACGAAGAAAGATTTTGATGCAACTGTCGGCATCCATCCCTCAACTGCTGAGGAATTTGTAACCTTGCGTTAATAATTAAGGGGTGGATGGAGCAATCATTTAGTTCCACCACCCTTTGTACTGCAAGTCTTACAGGATAGGCAGTGTTAAGATATCCAGCGCCACCAGGCAAAACGAATCGAAAAGTCGAAGAGTACAATGCCGCACAAGCCAAGTACAGCGTATCCCCAACGGCGGTTGCGTGACAGTAAGAGACCAAAGGCAACCCATAATGAGACGATCGCATAAGCATAGCGATTAATCGACCACATCGCCCCAGAATTGAAGATTAGCGCCAAGGAACAAACCCCGTAAAACAGGGTAGTACGTGACAGTTCACGGCGCAAATACCACAACAAATAACCGCCACCAAAAAACATAACCACTTTGGTTAATTCTTTGAGGGCGCTGTGCTGCCAAGTGAAAATTGTGGTAAACATTTCTACCCAACCTGACCAATTAATTCCTGCCTCAATACCCCAACCTTTTTGGACATGAACAAAGGCTAGAGGGTCATTAAATTTAATTGCACAAAAGATCATGAATGATAAGAGCCCTAATCCCGTCGCTAAGGCGGCAATATAGGCGATGAGAGGTCTTTTTTCGCGCCATGATACTAGCAGGAATGTGGGTATCAATGACGCCCCTGTGACTCGTGTAGCGGTGGTTAAGGCACCCCAAAGTGCTGCTCTTTTGTATTGACCTTTTTCAAAAGACCGCAATGAGGCAGTTGTCAGCAGCATAAACATCCCTTCTGAGTAGACTACGGTGCCATACAGCGAAAAGGGACACCAAGCCATGATTGCTGTTGCCCACCTAGCGGCACTGACGCCATGATTTTCTTCTGTCCAGCGGTACAGTAAAATTAACGCCCCAAAAAAAGCCGTATTATTGATCAAAAACCCTGCGACTTGTACGGGAATACCTAGCGTCATCAGTCCACGCATCGCCAAAGGCAATAGCGGAAAGAAGGCGACGTTATGCATTTTTTCATCTGGCAGATATTCGTAACCGTTGGTGGCAATATCCAGAAACCAGGCAGCATCCCAATGAGTGAAGAGATCCCAACTTGGTTTGGGAACAAAACCAGGCACAAAATCTAATGGACCTGGTATCGGATGAACAACTGGGAAGGTGGGATAATAGGGCGCAATCAGTTGCATGGTGACAATAATCACAACACGACTGAGAAACCACATCAAAAATATAAAGCTTAATTCTTGAAACAATTGATTTTGTGGCGTTGTCTTAGAACGCAAGAAATCAACAGGTAGTTTTAAGTTAGATGACACAAGAGAACTCCTATAAGCAAGGTAATAGCTTCTTATTTTTGGGTTTTGGTAATTCCTCAAATCCTTGAAAAGTTAATGACTTTCACAACTGCCTAGATGGTTTTCAGGAGGGGTCTATAGTAACAACCTAAGTGTACGAGTGACAATTTATAATCGCAGCAGCCAGCTAATTTGGTAATTTTTTCTTTAATATTTTAACCTGAGACTTTGCGTTGTTAGTAGCAATTTACACCAATAAAATCAAAATAACCAAATTGTGATTATTAAAATAATTATTTGATCAGCGCAAAAGCTGTATCTACCAAAAGGTATAACCCTTTTATTATGAAGCTAGAATTAGGAGCTAGCCTGACAAGAACACAAAAAAGCAAGTTAGATGTACGAAGCAAAAAGTTCTTTGGGAGGTCGCGACAACAAGTTGCTTGTAGCTCAACACAAGCTGGCTATAAACAAAAGATGCTTTTAAGTTGTAATCTGCAATTTTTATTGAACTGAAACGACAACTCCTAAACTTTCATTAGCTTGATTATTCACGGCACACAAAGCATAAGTTCCTGGTGCTACTATCACCTCGGTTGTTGTCGCTGCCATGATTTTTACCAGCTTCCAAGTATTAGCATTCTGCTGATAAAGTGTCCAAGAACGAATTGCTTCAGCAGGGGTACTCCAAGTAATTTTGCCTTGTTTACCTCTGACACGTTTAGGAAGAGAAGGTACAGCAGAAACTCGCCATGATTGTGTGGGGACTAATGCTGGTTCTTGGTAAATTGTGGCTTTAAAACTATCAACAACACCAAGGCGATTTTCCGTAAAAGCCTTCATGCTGTAAAAGATATTTCCTAATGATAACTGCGGGGCAAGATTGCGGGTTATGGCAACTTGTTTTTGATATTCAGCAATTGTCCAATCTTTTCCATCTAATCCACTTAAGCGATTACCTGGATAAATATGGCGGCGTTTGGGATTGTTTTCAGTCCACCACTGAAGTAAAACAGGATAACTTTGGGCTGGTGGATCAATGCGCCAGTAAAGCTGTGGCGTGATATAATCTACCCAACCTTCTTCTAACCATTTTTTGGGGTCAGCATAAAGTTCAGCGTATTGATCTAATCCTCTAATTTGTGGTGGTTGTCCAGGGCGATAAATACCAAATGGACTAATACCAAATTTGACTGTGGGTTTGGTGTTTCTAATTCCTGTAGATAGGCGTTGAATTAATTGATTTACATTGTCTCTACGCCAATCTGCTAGTGATAATTTACCGCCATTAATTTGATAGTCTTTGTAAGTTTGATCATCGGCAAATGTTTGACCAGAAATAGGATAAGGATAGAAGTAATCATCTAAATGGATAGCATCAAGATCATAGCGACGGACAACATCGAGAATAACGTTATATGTTAAATCTTGAATAACTTTTGCTCCAGGGTCCATCCACAAATCAGATCCATATTTGTAAACATATTCTGGATTTGTCACGGCAATATGAGGACGAACACTTGGCAGTTTTTCCGCAGAAGTTTTGGCACGGTAGGGGTTGAACCAGGCATGAAGCTCAATATTACGCTTATGACATTGGTCAATAGCAAATTCTAAGGGGTCGTAAAAGGGTTCGGGTGCTTTACCGGGGATACCTGTTAGTAATTCACTCCAAGGCTCTAATTGAGAAGCGTAAAAAGCATCTCCGGCTGGGCGTATTTGTAAGATTAGTGCATTAAGATTTAGTGCTTGGATGCGTTCAAGAATTTGAATTAATTCACTTTGTTGCTGTTGAACAGGAAGTCCTCTTTTGGAGGGCCAGTCAATGTTCCAAGCTGTTGCCGCCCAAACTCCTCGAAACTCTCTTTGATGGCTAACTAGGGCAGTTTTTTGATAGTTGACTATAAATTCTGAGTTAATTGATGGGGTTTTTTCTAAGTAAACTAAAGCTTGATAAATAAAAGCGGCAACGTCACCACGAGTGGCTAATTCCAAAGGTTTTAGTTGCTTGACATTTGGGTAATTAACAACTAATTCTGCATTTGTCGCAATGGCAATTTTTTCGATTGCATAAGCAGGAATTTGTGCTACATCTTGATATAATTCTGGAAGGGCAGTTTTTAACTCTATTATTGAATCGGATGTTATTTCTAAACCAGTCACTAAGGAAATTAAAACTTCCGTTCTGGAAATACTGGCATCAGGGCGAAAACGATTACCAGGATAGCCCGAAATAAAGCCGGTTTCAAAGGCTTTTTGAATTGCCGGTGCTGCCCAATGTCTGCTAGGAACATCGATAAAAGGAACATAGAGACGCTTGGTAGCTTTTTGAAAGGCTTTCAGTAATATGGCAGCAAACTCAGCCCGACTCATTGCTTGATTGGGTCGAAATGTACGATCAGGAAACCCGCTAATAATACCCTGAGTTACTAACCCTTCAATAAATAAAGCTGCCCAATGGTTTTGAATATCCGTAAAGCGAGTTGGCGACGATACCATATTCAGCTTAATCTAGCTATTTACAAATAGATTTATCTTAGCATTGCTCTAGCTGGTTTATTTTAAGAAAGGCTCAAAATTACTGTAAGGTTAGTTGTCTTAGGACTCTTTTTCTGGTTAGATGAGGTTGGAGAGGATAAAAAGTGAAAATTAGCTAAAATATTAGTTCCATTTCTTTGTTATTATCAAAAATATTATTAATTAGTGTAATAGAGGATTGAGTTCAGGAATATAGTCTTACTTTTACATAAAGAATTAGTCGGAAAGGGCTTAACGACGCTGCTTAATGGGGATTTGAATTAGAAAAGCTGTGCCTTGTTGAGGTGCAGAAATACACTCAATTTCACCACCATGTTTTTCAACGATGATTTTGTAACTTATAGACATTCCTAATCCTGTACCGGAACCAACAGGTTTAGTTGTAAAAAATGGGTCAAATAACTTACTGCGTACTTGCTGATTCATTCCTAGACCGTTGTCACCGATGATAATAATTACCTGGTTTTTATCTAAAATTTCGGTACAAATCCAGATTGTATTAAGATGATTTTTAATTTCAGTAAGTGATCGTTCTTTGTTATACTCATCAATGGCATCTATGGCGTTGGTTAGTATATTCATAAATACCTGATTAAGCTGTCCGGCATAGCACTCTACTAATGGTAATTTGCCATAATCTTTTATAACTTTGATATCGGAATATTCTGTTGATTTAGCTTTCAGTCGATGGTCAAGAATCAAGAGTGTGTTGTTAATTCCTTCGTGGATATCTACCAGTTTCATTTCCGATTCATCTAAGCGCGAAAAATTTCGTAATAATAAAATAATTTCGCGAATTCTATCGGCTCCCATTTTCATAGAATTAATAATTTTAGGGAAATCTTCTTTCAGAAAATCTAGCTCTATGACATCGGCAGATGCTTTAATTGCAGTTGCTGGATTAGGATAATGTTGTTGATAAAGTTGAATGAGATTTAGCAAGTCTTCTGTATATTGATGTGCGTGAGTAAGGTTACCGTAAATAAAGTTTATTGGGTTATTTATTTCATGAGCTACACCTGCAACTAACTGTCCCAAACTTGACATTTTCTCGCTTTGAATCAGTTGAGCTTGGGTTTGTTGAAGTTCCCGAATAGTCTGTTCAAGTCGATCTGCTTGTTCTTGCGCTTTTATAGTAGCAATATGACTTTGTTTGTAGAGTTCTGCTTGATCAATTGCTATGGCAATTTGGTCGGCAACTGCACGCAGCAGTTCAACTTCTTCTTCATGCCAAGGACGAGAACCACTAGAATGAGCACAACTAACAACACCAATTTCGCCAGATTTTGTATGAATAGGTAGTGCTAAAAGTGCTGTGTATCCTACACTAAAGAAAAAGGCTTGCTCAATACGATTCTTTAAAGCTCTGGCATTATCTACACGAGTAATTTCTTTATTAAAAACTCTGGCAGTCAATGGACCAAATTTCTTTAGGGAAACTCGGTAACCTATGAGGCTAGGAAAAGCCGATGAGCGAGCTTCTTGAACAAACTCCCAAACTGGTATTTTTGGCTCAGGACGATACCAAAGAAAAAAGCAGCGATCAATATTTAATAAGTTGCGAATTTCTTGAACAACAGTTTCTAAAATAGTATTGATATCAAGTGAACTCCGAATCTGATTTGCTAATTGGTTAAGTAGTTTTTCTCTTTGAGCAAGTTCTCTATATTTAGCTTTTGAGCGTCTTAGTTTTTCCTCAACTTTGTAGCGTTCGGTGAGGTCATTATGAATACTGATAAACCCAATAACTTGCTCAGTTTCATCTCTAATTACATCAACACATAAGGCTATTTGTATAGTCCGACCAAGGCGGCTATGTATGGTAATTTTACCCTGCCAGGAGCAGCCACTCCTAATAGTTGAAAAGATAGAAGGAGCATCAGTTAAATTGCTATAGAGTACTAAAAGACCTCCAGCGATAATTAATTGATCGACAGTATATCCAAACAAGCTGATAAATGCAGCATTGTGGTAGACTGGCTGACCAGTGATATCTACAATTGCAATGGCATCACTAGTACTTTCTATGGCTTTTCCGATACTTAGTAATTTTAATTTGGCTTGTTGGCATTGACTCATATTATGAATAACTGCAATTATAAAAGTTTTTTAAAAAATGACAATGTTGTTGATTTCAGCCACTGTTATAACTTTAATAAAACAAAATTCAGAAGTTGCTTTTGCAAAAGTTTAGAGACACTCTCCAGATTTTTTTGAAGAAGTTGTAATCTATATAAATTAGCTTAGATAATAATTAATTTAAAACTGTCCATTTCAAGATGCTAATCAATTATTATCTCTCTTTACTATCTAACCAAAAAATATGTGACTTGAGCTGACTTTATAAAAAACTTTACATGAAAATTACTTATTGATTTGATTGTTGAAAGCAGGATTAATTCCTGGCATTCTGGTGAATTGGAATTTGAATTAGGAAGGCTGTCCCCTTTCCTGGTGCAGAAATACACTGAAGTTCACCGTGGTGTTGCTCAACAATAATTTTGTAGGTAATTGACAGCCCTAATCCTGTCGATGCTCCTACAGGTTTAGTTGTAAAAAACGGGTCAAAAATTCTTTGATAAACTTCCTTAGTCATTCCTGATCCGTTATCACCAATTAGGATGATAACTTGTTTAGAATTGAAAACCTGAGTAGAAATTAAAATTGTACCAGAGTAGTTTGCTTGATGTTCAGGAGAGCATTTTTTGCTGTAATCACTAATAGCATCAATAGCATTAGTTAAGATATTCATAAATACTTGATTCAGCAATCCAGCATAACATTGTACTAGTGGTAGTTGCCCATAATCTTTAATGAGCTTTATGCTAGGATGATCAGGATTATTTGTAGTGATTCGATGATTGAGAATCAAGAGCGTATTATCAATTCCTTCGTGGAGATTAACCCACTTCATCTCAGCTTCATCTAGTCGCGAAAAATTACGCAATGACAAGACAGTTTGACGAATTCTTGCCGAGCCTGTTTCCATTGAACAGATGATTTTAGGTAAGTCTTCTTTAATAAAATTGAGGTCTATTTTTTCTGATTCTGCTGTAATTTCTTCCACCGGTTCGGGGTAATGCTTTGCATAAAGTTGAATTAAGTTTAAGAGATGGTGAGAATATTCAGAAGCGTAATTAATATTACCAGAAATGAAATTAATAGGGTTATTAATTTCATGAGCAACACCAGCAACAAGCTGCCCCAAACTTAACATTTTTTCGTTTTGAATTATTTGAGCTTGAGCCTCTTTAAGTTCTTGTAATTTTTGCTCAAGCTGAGTCGCTTGCTCTTGAGCTTTTGTCGCAGCAAGGCAACTTTGTCTGTAGAGTTTTGCTTGCTCAATTGCAATTACTAATTGTTCAGTAAATGCTGATAGTAACTCTACTTCTACTTCACTCCACAATCGGGGTTTATCATTATGAATACAGATAACTATACCAATTTCATTAGACTGAATAGGAATTGGCATAAACAAGACAGCATTACAATTAAGTTCTCGGAAAAAATCTTGCTCTATGGGATTACTTAGTTTATTGGTATCTACTAAACTAACAATTTCACAATTACCAATTTTGGTTGTTAAATTAAAAATATCATTAATAGGAAGACAGCTATTAACAAGGCTAGCTAGATCATGATTTTTTGCTTCTTGAATAATTTCCCAATGTGGGTTAATAAGATCAGATCGACACCAAGCAAACATACAGCGATCAATCTGCAAAAGATTACGAATTTCAACAACCGTTGATTCTAGAATAGTATCCAAATCTAGGGAGTTACGAATCTGTTGTATAAATTGGTTGAGGAGTGCTTCTCTAGTAGCTATTACTTGAAATCTACTTGTGTTGAGTTGCTTCTCTGTTAAAGTGTCTTCTATAATATTTTGGGTAGGTGTTCTCTGTTCAAGCAATTCTTCTTGAGCTTGAAAAATTGGTATTTTAATAGACTCTGAAAAGTTGATTTCATATTGTTCATCTACTATGTATCTTTCAATTAAGTTATCTTTACCAAATGCCATTGCTTTTCTCTCGATATGGTTATAATTTTGCACTAAGTACAAGGGGATAGTAGATAGGTTTGTTTTCTCAAATAACTCTTTAGATCCTAATATATATACTTGATTAAATAATCTATTAATAGTACTAGTATTGTTTGTTTGAGTCTGCCAAAAAACTAAATAATATATGATGTATAAAGAGAACCTTTGCTGGGCTTTAATTTGTTGTAGTTGCTCTTTTACTTGTTTCAAAGACGTAATACTATTTTGAAGTGAGTCGCAAATAAGGCGGCTTTTTAAGTTACTAATATAAGCGACGATAATAGCTGCAATTGCAATTAGCAAAAACGTACTACTACTAAAAGTTTCCATGCCTTACTTCTCTACAACTTTTCTCATCAGTTAATACCTATTTTCCTTTTTGACCAAATAGGTCGCCACAGCAATCTGTAAGTGATTTAAAGTTTTATGATCTTCCTTCATCGAAGTCTTTAATACTACTTATTGCTGATACTATTTTCTTGCTGAAAGTTCCATCTCTATTTCCAAAACTGCCATCCTAATTATCCACATCGATAGAGTGCTATTTTTTTATACTATAGTAAGCTAATAACTGTTGTATCTAGCAAATAGCATTTGTTGCTTTTACAGATGCTTAAACTAAAAAATATCATCGACTGACTATTTCTTGCTTTTTTGAGAAAACATTGGCTTCTATAAAAATCATCACCTCCTAATTTCAAAAAAGCACAAAGGCGGGTTACCAATAAATAATCAAATTAATTTTGATTAAGTTTAGTTATTTACTTGGCTTAGAGATTGATCTTCATATTGTCGTTCACGAGTGCTGATTTACAAAAAGCCATCATTTATAGATCAAGTCAGCAATTAAACTAGACATTTATCAATGCACACAGTTTAATTTAACCAGAAAATTCGAGTAGCTATGTATTTTAAGGGACGACTTTACTCAAACGTCAAAACTCACCTGTATTATTACGGTAATTATGAAAATTCTATGAAGTTGAGCCAATCACCGCTTGTTTTGAAGGTAGTAATTGAACGGCAAGTTTACTTTTCTTAATTAACTTTTGTAAAAAGATTCTAATCTTTTTGTTTTAGCTGATCTTGGCGCGGTTCACAAGCTGGCACATGGGCAAGGTTCTAAAAATATTTTGGAGAGAAAAACTAGAGACTCCTTATAAATTTTGAGTCAGGGGCATCAAGCAGCGTCAACCTGACTTGACTAGAATTATCTGTTAGTAATCTTAAACTATGCAGCAAGTTTCCAAGTGATTCATACTAAATATTGTCATTAAAATTACCTTTTAGCCGCTTTATTATTAAGGTTTCTGTTTCAAAATTTTAAATAAAGCCTGCCGATAAATTTCTAAACCAGCGGCATTTAAATGGTCACCATCAGTTGTTAAGTTGTCTTTAAGAACATTATTTTCAGATAAAGCTTGTATACCTTCCGTCGCAACTGGAACTTCCTCTATTGCCCCAACTTGATTAATTAGAGCATTGAGTTCCTCAACTCGTTTCAGTGGTGCTGCAAGATGAGGATCAAGACTAGCAGCAACTGTTGAATAAAAAGCTGGAATCAAAAAAAAATTGTTGAGTTCCTAAGCTTCTTCCTAAAGCGAGCGCTTTTTGCAGTTTTTCAACAAATAGCTCATTGCTAATGCCATACCAGGCATCATTTCCCCCAATTGCAATAACAACCTTATCGCATTTTACCTTAGTTTGAATAAGACTTTGCAGTTGTTCAAACAGTGAAATAGCACTCAACCCATTCAAAGCAAAATTAAAATTTTTGTCACCTAAACTTGTACCTAATTCCGCTGTAATCGAATCTCCAAACAAGCAACCTTGGTATTGTTTATCTTGCGTTGCTATCACCTGATATTGAACTTCCAGTTGCCATAATATAGTTGAACTTAAATTATCTTTTGGTGGTACTGTATCAGAACTTGCTAATAAACTTGCATTACCTAATACATCTAAAGCTTCTGGCAAATCAATCACAATTCTCTTACTTGGATAAGCTTTTAGAAAACTGATAATTCCTAAACCATCAGAATTTGCTCCTAAGATAATTGCCGACCTTAAGGCAGAATACCTGCATCATCACGACGAGCAATCATTGGGGTAATAGTAGATATCCCTCTTCTGTCACTCTCCGGGTATACTGAATAAAAGAAGAAAACCCTGAAAGGTAAATAGGGCAATAGATGTAGAATTACAAATCCTCAAACATTTGGCAAGAGATGCTCACCCAACAGTGGCGCTCATAGATGAATATTGTACTTAGTATAAAGACTTATTTAAAAAAATAAGAAATTATGAGTGCTTCAAATATTTCCATCTGGGAATAATGTCACCAATAAAAAAGAAATCATTGCCAGAGATAGCAAAAGTTGTAAGTATAAACTCCGCACAATCATTACATTATTTCTTAGCAAATTTAGATTGGTCAGTAGAAAAATTAAAGCAACGAAGATTAAATAAAATCAAGGAGACACTAAAGGGAAATGCGATTACGTTAGTAATAGATGAAACCGGAGATAGGAAAAAAGGTAAAAAGACTGATTATGTAGCAAGACAATATCTAGGGAGCGTAGGAAAAATAGATAATGGAATAGTGTCAGTCAATAGAGAAATAATTTATGGTAAAAAGAGGGCGCTCACTTACTGGCAAGTAACTACAGACCCAGAAACCATGCCGGATAATTCTACAACATATGTAATGACAAATCTTCAAGGAAATCTGAAGAAGATTTTAGGTAATCTGTATGGATTAAAAACTTGGGTAGAATATGGTTTTCAACAGTGTAAGCAAGAACAGGGCTGGACAGATTACCGTTTTACCAATTTCCAACATATTGAGAGGTGGTGGGAACTAATTTTTTGTGTTTACACAATGATCAGTTTAAATTCACAAGCTTTTTTAGATTTAACTCAATCTCATCAAATTGAAACAGAAGTGCAAAAAGATAATTCTGCTGCTTTTTCTAAACATCAACAATGGAATCATCAAAGCGGTTGGAAGAATACTCTAAATAATCTTCGTTTAATTGCCCAACTGCTCTTGCTATTTTAGTTGATTTATCCCTGGCTAGATATTTTTCCTAATTCCAATTTATTGCTTGGATTTAATCACCTAATTATTACCATGAATCAATTTAAACCCTTTTATTCTTCTGGATAATTTAGTTATTTACTACTCGCTTATTTCGGAAAATGACAGAAGACGGAATTTATTTATCTCAACAAGTATCCAATGCTAGAGGATTTAGTCAAGATGACGGTACTTTCACCCCTACTATCTTTGGCAGAGTTTTACCGTCCTCCACTTCGTCCCGTACTGGAAAAACGAGTAGATGTAGCATTAAACAATGGATAGAGAACTGTTTGGGGAAGGATAGATGTTTTGCTATTATAGCAACAAGTTTGGATAGCTGTTATTGAGTCAAAACAAGCAGGTTTTCTCTGAAAGATGCAACAGCACAAACTTTGTTTTACATGATAGCAACTCCTAATACAGAGCAACCAATTTTTGGGTTAGTTATGAATGGAAGTCATTTTATTTTTATTAAGCTATTACAAAGTGAGCCACCTCAGTATGCCTTTTCAACTGAATTTTCTTTATATCGACCAGAGAATGAGCTACTAAATGTTTTGAAAGTATTGAAACGATTTGCTGCTCAGATAAAATAATAGTTTAATTCCTAACAACAACGCCCACCAAAATCGGCAGGCGTTAAGCTTTTCTCAACTTGTAATCTTCGACAAACTTACCATTTAAGCAGATTAAACTGCTCCATATCCACCGTGTCACGGTTGCGATAAATCGAAAGCACAATTGCCAAACCAACTGCTGCTTCTGCCGCTGCCACAGTAATTACAAATACCGTAAAAATCTGACCTTTAATACCTACAGGGTCCATAAAATTGGAAAACCCCATTAAATTTAAGTTCACGGCATTCAGCAGTAACTCAATTGACATCAAAACCCGCACAGCATTACGGCTAGTAATTAAGCCATAAATACCAATACAAAACAAAGCGGCTCCTAAAAGCAAAAAATACTGAAGTTGCAGTTGCATGAATCTTCTCAGTTATCAACAAAAAACAGTTAATTGAAGCTGGCATTATTTGGAGATAATGCCAACAAATCGGTTAGAAAATACCTTAACGCTCTCTTGGAGTCTCACTAGCTGCTGACACCAACTCACGAGGACGTTCAGGTAAAGTAGAAGCAGTACTTGTTCCCATATCGCGAGGAATCAACTCTTCTGGAATATAATCGCGACGTGCCAAAATAATTGCACCCACCATCGCCATCAATAACAAAATCGAAGCTAACTCAAATGGCAACAAATAATCACTAAAGAAATGCTTGCCAATTTCAACAACTGAATTTTGACCAACAACACTTGGACCAGTATATAAAGCCCAAGGAGTTGCCAGTACCATTGTGCCTAAAAGTGCAAACAAACCGACACAAACTAAGGCAGTTGATACATTACGAATCCAGCGATTAGCAATAGGAGCAAAATCCTCACGCTTGTTTACCAACATAATGGCAAACAGAATCAAAACGTTGACAGCACCCACATAAATCAAGATTTGCGCTGCTGCCACAAAATCAGCATTCAGCAAAAGATACAACCCGGAGATGCTAATAAAAACACCCCCAAGTAAAAAAGCTGAGTAGACAATATTAGAAAGTAGTACGACTCCCAGCGCCGAACCAATCATCATCAAAGATAAGATGACGAAGGAAACAAATTGAACCCCTTGGGCTAAATCCACGATTACTTAATCCTTGCAACGTATTACTTATTTAGCAGTTTCTTCTGATTTTGGTGCCATCTGCGCCGCTATTTCTTCTGGGCGCAAACCAGGACGCACAGAACCTGCAGGCAAATCATGAGGGTCAAAAACACCCTTGGGCAGGTAAGCCAATTCCCGTAGAGGCGTTACCATTGGATCTTCGGTAACTTTGTAGGGCAGGCGTCCCATTGCCACGTTATCAAAGTTCAATTCGTGGCGGTCGTAGGTGGAAAGTTCGTACTCTTCCGTTGCCGACAAGCAGTTAGTTGGACAATATTCAATGCAGTTGGCACAGAAAATACAAACTCCAAAATCAATACTGTAATGTTTGAGTTTTTTCTTCTTACTAGCTTTATCAAATTCCCAATCAACTACAGGCAAGTTAATTGGACAAACTCGCACACAAACTTCGCAGGAAATACACTTATCAAATTCAAAGTGAATTCGTCCACGATAGCGTTCAGAAGGAATCAGTTTTTCGTAAGGATACTGTACTGTTACAGGACGGCGTTGCATATGGTCAAAGGTAACTGATAAACCTTGACCAATATATTTAGCCGCTTGTACCGTTTCTTTGGCATAATCGCCAACTTGTTTAAGGAACTTCAACATCGTAATGGTGTCTCTCTCTTTAAAGTCTTTTGTCCTTTTTCCTACTCTTAAGGAAGCGGCTGACGCTTCTCTATCATTGGTCATTAGTAATTTCTTAATTCCTAATAACCAATGATGATTAACTAATAACTAACCACCAAAAGCAAAGGGAAATGCTAGCTTTAAGGCAGCAGTTAGTAGTAGATTTACGAGTCCAATTGGCAGTAAAAACTTCCAGCCCAAATTTAGCAATTGGTCAATGCGGACGCGGGGCAGTGTCCAGCGTAGCAAAACGGCGATAAAGATCAAGAAATAAGCCTTGAGCAGAGTCATTGTAATACCCAGCGCCGCCTCAATCACCTGTAACCAAGAACTGGTTTCACTGACGCCGAGCCAACTAGATAACAGTTCAAAAGGAATCGGAGACTCCCAACCACCCAGATATAGAATTGCCACCAGTAGGGCAGAGAGAACCAGGTTGACGTAGGAACCGATGTAAAATAGACCGAATTTCATGCCAGCATATTCGGTTTGATATCCGGCAACTAGTTCTTCTTCCGCTTCTGGAAGGTCAAAAGGCAAGCGTTCGCATTCTGCTAAAGCGGCAATCCAAAAAATCATAAATCCGATCGGTTGACGCCAAATGTTCCAACCCAAAATGCCGTAAGCCGACTGCTGATTAACGATATCGATAGTACTTAAACTATTGGACATCATGACAATTGCCAGCACCGCCAGCGCCAAGGGGATTTCGTAACTAATTGACTGTGCTGCCGCCCTCAAGCCACCAAGTAACGAGTACTTATTGTTGGAGGCATAGCCAGACATCAATAGACCAATTGGCTGAACACTAGACAGCGCAATCCATAAAAACACCCCAGTGTTTACATCTGTAATCACCAAGTTTTGTCCAAATGGCACAATTAGGTAGGACAAAAAGACGGGAATAACGACCAGAATCGGTCCTAACGTAAAAAGCCAGCGGTCAGCTTTTGCTGGGACAACATCTTCTTTAAAAACCAGCTTCAGACCATCTGCCACGGGTTGAAGCACACCCAGCGGACCTGCATATTCAGGACCTATCCGTTGTTGGGCGGCGGCAGAAATCTTACGTTCTAGCCAGACGACTACGAGGACGCCCACTGTGGCACCGATAATCATGAGAAACATCGGTAGCGGCATCCAAATCGCTTTGGCGGCACCAGCTGGGATGCCTAAATCCCGAAGTGATTGAATAAAAGTTCCTTGGAGGTCAATTCCTGGGTTCATGGCAAGCCGTTACGAGTTATTACTGAGGCAATCCGATATAACTGCTATCGAATATGTCTTAAGGTTTTATTGTGTGAAGATTTTTTTACAGCCTCACTGCCTAGTATATCGTTGGATTGTGACTCACTCTGCACAGGTTCTAAGAATTTCTACTTATCTAGATCCTTAGTTTTTCTTCTGGTTTCTTATTATTAGCCCTACTATCTATCGCAACCATAGCTATTGTTGATGCTCGTTCAACCAACTTGTTAAATCTGCGGTTAACGAAAAATCCAATAGTGCCTCGCCTAAGTCCTCTAATTGAGTGATCGATAGATTGTCAATCTGTTCTCGTACTTCAGGCGCAACGGCTCCAAATCGACGTGTCAACTGGCGGATTATCATGGCTCGTGCTTCTTCTTGCCTGCCTTGTTGTTTGCCTTGCTCCTGTCCTTGTTGTAATCCCTTCTGGAGGATTCTTTGGTAAGTTACAGACTCTTGCATAATTTCTTCCCTAAATAATTGGCTAACTAAATTATCGTCAAATCGCAAGCCAGCGAGTACGGTAACGCAAGCGGCTAGATTTTCCCGTCGTCGTGGTTCTTCGATCATATCGACTTGGGCGGCAACTTGTTCTAATAAGGCATTAGGTGAGTTGCTATAAGCTAAGGTAGCCAGTGGCAACAGTGCCGGATTTGTTAAAAGTGGTGTTGGGTCTTCTTCCCAAAGACGGATGACACGATAACGATGTCTTGTATTCCTGTCTTCAAACTGATCAATAAAAACGGCGTCTGAGGTGCTGGACTTCAAAAAAATCACAACTTGTTCAATATCACAGCGATACTGCCGCTTTAGTCTTACCCAATAATCCAGCATTCTGAAAGGTAATGGCGGGTCGGAGGTTGGTAGGGTTTGGAATTCTAGATGTAAAATTTGATTACTAGTTTGTAGTAATGTCAAAGAGTCAGCACGAATTGGTTCTATGCTTAGTTCAGTTTTTAGTACTTGGATGTCGGTAACTGACTCGGAAAGTAACCAACGTGCAAAATCTATTGGGTATTCTTCTGCCAGGTATTTGCAAATATTGTCGTAAGCCAAGAATAAGCCTCACCTAAAATTCGCTCGTTTTGCTGTTAGTTTGAGGTTTAAAATTGATAAACCAAGAATCAATAAAAACAACACCAAACCAATCGTACAAGCATAACTCGTATCTAAATTGGAAAACGCCTGCTCATATAAATAATAAACAACTGTCTTAGAACTATTAAGAGGTCCGCCTTGGGTCATAATATAAACTTCTTCAAACACCTTCGTTGCCGAAATTGCCGAAATTACTGCGACTAAAGTTAAATAAGGTCGCATTAAAGGCACAGTAATATCCCAATGTTTCAAATAGCCATCAGAACCATCAATTGCCGCCGCCTCATACAATTCAGCAGGAATAGATTGCAAACCAGCTAAATAAATAACCATGTAGTAACCTAAACCTTTCCAAATTGTTACTGCCATAACACTAAAAAGAGCCCAATCTGGACTGGTTAGCCAAGGAATTCCTGCTTCAAATCCTAATTGTTTTAAAATCTGATTAAAAAGACCATTTCCTGCATAAAGCCATCTCCAAGCAATACCTGCAACCACCATTGAAATAACGACAGGCGCATAAAAGGCTGCTCTAAACCAACTCATTCCTCGCAGTTTTTGGTTAACTAAAAGTGCAAGAACTAGAGGAATAATTACTAAAATAGGTACAACACAAATAAGATACAATATTGTATTACCCAAGGTTTTCCAAAATACAGGGTCTGCCGCTAAACGCTGAAAATTAGCAAAACCAACCCATTCAGGTGACGGACTCAAACCGTATTCATACTTCGTGAAACTTAGGTAAAAGGCTTGGCAAACTGGCAAAAAAACGGTTAGCCCCAAGGCAAATAATGCTGGGAGTAAAAATAGATAAGGGGTAAGGTATCTTCTTTTGAGTAAATCTTTTAGCATTGTTATAAATTAAACCTTTAATAAAATTGTTATATGACAAGTTTTCGGCTATTAATGAAAGGCTGTATGCTCATCCCATTAGTTGTTTAATACTTGGTTGTCTAAATAACCGGGCAACTCAAGCAATTGCGATCGCTTAATTGTCAATATGTGCCCAAGGCTACCTCTTCTCTTACCCCCAAACTGTAAATTTGATCGCCCTAAAGAGCAATTTCAGATCCCGAACTTCTGGAAGTTGTCAAACTTAGGGCAGGGAATTCTGTACACTCAAAGGTTGCAACCTCTACAACGTTTTATCATGATGTACGGAACGGAGATTAAATTTTGGGTATAGAATTACGCAGTTATGTATTTCTAGACAGCTTACAACCTCAACACGCGGCTTATATCGGGACAGTAGCGTTGGGTTTCTTGCCCTTGCCGGGGGATACCTCGCTGTGGATTGAAATCTCACCAGGTATCGAAATTAACCGCATTACAGATATTGCTCTCAAAGCCGCCTCGGTGCGCCCTGGAGTGTTGTTTGTGGAAAGGCTTTATGGACTCCTAGAAATTCATTCCAGCAGCCAAGGCGAGACACGGGCGGCAGGTAGAGCGATTTTGGAGGCGATCGGAGTCCGTCGCGAGGAATGCCGCAAACCACGGGTGATTTCTAGCCAAATTATCCGTAATATTGATGCCTATCAAACTCAATTGATTAATCGCACACGGCGGGGGCAACTATTATTAGCAGGACAAACACTTTATGTTTTAGAAGTTGAGCCGGCAGCGTATGCCGCACTAGCAGCAAATGAGGCGGAAAAATCAGCAGCAATTAATATTTTACAAGTGCAAGCAGTAGGCAGTTTTGGACGATTGTATTTAGGCGGTAATGAACAAGATATCCTCGCAGGTGCTGAAGGGGCGCTGGCAGCAATTGAAAATGTGCCAGGACGTGAAAATATAGTTGAAGGGCGTCAGGAGTAGCGTTCCTGAATTTGAGAATTCAACCATTACAATAAGGCAGAAATTTCCCAAATCATTCAGGAATCTATGCCAAGTTTTTGCAGAATTAATGAGCAGGAGATTTAAGTTTTAGATGGCAAATATGGAGCATCTGGTGCTGCTGAGAAAAGGTGCCCCCAGATGGGTTGAGTGGAGAAGTTTAAACTTACAAATTGAGCCAGATTTGAGTGGGGCTGACTTGAGTGGGCTAAACTTGCGAGGTGCTAGTTTGAGAAGTGTCAATTTAAGCAAAGCTAATTTGAGCCGGACTAAATTAATTGCGGCTGATTTGAGTGAGGCAAATCTGAATAATGCTGATTTTTATCAAGCTCAATTGATTGATGTTAACCTCCTCAAAGCTAACTTAATTGGCGCTAATTTGGTGGAAGCTGACCTTTGTGGCGCTGATTTGATGGGGGCAAATTTGATCGCTGCTGACTTGAGGAGTGCTAATTTAATTGGTGCAGATTTAAGTGGTGCAAATTTAGTAGGGACTGGGCTTCGGGGTGCTAATCTCAAGGGTACTAATCTAAGGGGAGCAAAGTTAAGTAGGGCAAATTTGAGTGAGGCAATTTTGATTGCTGCTAATGGTAATTATGCTGATTTCAGTCAGGCTAATCTTTCTAGTGCTGAATTAATGGGGGCTTATTTTGACCAAGCTGATTTGCAAAATGCTAACTTGAGCGAGGCTCACTTTAATAGTGCTTATCTTTTTGGTGCTAATTTGCAGGGTGCTGATTTCACAGGGGCTGATTTGAGATGGGTAAACCTGACAAAAGCTAATTTGCGGGGTGCTAATTTGAGGGGCGCTAATTTGCGAGGGGCAAATCTCACGAAAGCTAATTTTGACCATGCTAACTTAATAGGTGCTAATTTGAGAGGGGCAATTTTGAGCAAAGCCAGTTTTCGGGAAACAACAATGCCTGATGATCATTAGGTTTTAAGATTGCTTTGCACCTCTTTCTTTGGTAAGTTGATCGATAGTGTCGCCAATAACGGCGGTGAGGCTTTTGCGAGTTTGGGCATGGTTGCTTTGTTCGATTTTTAAGGATTCATTTAAGCGATCGCGTTCTATCATGACTTCTTTGAGCTTTACTTTCAATTCTTCGCTCGTTTCTAAGCTTGCCAACTCCTGCTCAATTGCTGATGCTGCCTCGGCTTCATCGACTGGCACAACAGGTGTTTCCCCTTTAAGGTGTCGCAGTTCATTTTTGAGATTTTCCACTTGTTGTTGGGCAAGCCTAGCCTCAGTGCGGCGTTGCTGGGCTTCGGTATTATAAAGTTGACGCCAATTATCGGCACTTGCATGAGCTTCGGCAAGATCGCGTTGTATTTCAGATAATTGCTGCTTTAGTTCCTTAATTTGGGCTAACCACTGGGTGATCTCATTGCTCATCAACAACTACTCCTCATTTCCCACATACTCGACTAGTGTGTAAATCAGATTACTGTCTTTTTTTATAAGTCAATTGTCTATAAATTTGGCACAGTTATTGCTAAGACCAAGCTATGCCAAAATTAAAACTATGTTCTCTGCCCGTTTTTTCCGCTTCTTTCGCCACCTTAATCTGAGAACCCTCAAGAAAGCTTTTCTCGCGGCAATGAAACGCCGCTTAATGGGCTTGTCTGCTGAGATGGCGTACAACGCCATGTTAGCTTTGTTTCCAGCAATTTTAGCGGTTCTCACAGCGATCGGCTTATTTCAAGACACTTTACAAGGTACCTTCCACGATTTAGTCAATCAACTTAGCGAAGTTGCACCAGATCAAGTCTTGCAACTTTTGCGAGATTTTGTTCAAGAAATTAGTCGTACCAAAAGTCAAAGTTTATTTTCTCTTAGCTTCGTCTTTGCCATTTGGGCATATTCCGGTGCACTTAGTGCTGCCATGAATGCCCTCGATCAAATCCATCGAATTCCTTCCGAAGAAGCACGACCATTTTGGAAAGCAAAATTGATTTCTTTAGGCTTAACTATTGGCAGTATTGTACTACTTCTTACCGCCTCTTTTCTAGTATTTATTAGTGGTTGGCTTGTAGAATTAGCCACTCAACAAAGTGGTATAACTATTTTATCAACCATCTGGCGACTATTAAGCTGGCCCCTGGCTTTAGGTATCGTTGCCACAGCTTTTGCCTTTATTTATCGCTTTGGTCCAAGCCGTCGGTCAAAAGGTACACCAATTATGCCAGGAGCTATGTTGGCAGCCATTTCTTGGGCAATTATCTCAGCACTATTCCGGCTTTATGTCGCTAATTTTGGCAATTACAACAAAGTTTATGGAGCTGTCGGAGCCGTAATTATTTTATTACTATGGCTTTATATGACTTCCTTGGTACTACTATTAGGTTCTCAACTTAATGTGACAGTTGGAGAGGCAATGCAACCAGCCAAAAGCAAGGGGCTTTATTAATTAACAACTAATTTTAAACAATGCGAGTCGTGGTAATTGATTAAGAAAAATTGCGGACTAAAAATTCAAAAACAGTTTAATTTTAGATACTTAAGCGATTAGTTCAAAACATCAACTCTATTTAGTTAAATTGAGCAATGTAATCTCTCATTTTGTCAAATTGCCAAGGATGGCGATAAATGCTCTGTATTTGCCCTAATATAAATTAAAAACATACTGCTTATGTCTCAGTCTCCTCAACCGTCCCGAAAGCCAATTGAATCCCAAACCAGCACTGTTAGGCGTCTGCGTCGGTTTAGTTACCTGCTCGATAGTGCCATTCGCATTCCAGGGACACCTTATCGTATTGGTATTGATCCTTTATTAGATATTGTTCCAATTGGGGGCGACTTTATCGGTACTGCCCTTTCTATATATATCGTAATTGAAGCGGCAAAGATGGGTGTATCGCGTCCGATTTTGGTACAAATGGTTTCAAATATACTTTTTGATACAGTTATTGGCACGATACCTGTATTAGGAACTGTCGCTGATGCAGTCTGGAAAGCTAATGGCAAAAATATTGAGTTATTGGAAACAGAATTAAATATCCCTCAGTCTGAAAAGAAGGCAGATTGGCTATTTGTTGCTCTATTAATTGGAGGATTATTAATAGCTATTGTGATACTAGCTGCCATTAGTGTTCTAATTTTGCGATGGATATTAACTGCAATATTTGG
>JBATUR010000071.1:0-2035 GCA_049671305.1 Coleofasciculaceae cyanobacterium | reverse complement strand
TTTCTAGTAATTCCCGTCCACCATTACGAAATAATTCTGCCAAAGATTTGACTTTTTCCCCAGCAGCAGCAACAGCTTCATTAATATAACGATGAGTATTTCTCGCCACTCGTTCAGTTAATATTTCAGCCGTGCTAACATCAAGTCCTGCCTGTTGCAATCGGGCTAATAATACTCCATTAAATGCTGTTGCTAATTTTGACTCATGAAAGCAAACAACAGCTTTCTTAGCTTCAGCATCATCAATTTCCAATTCACCTAACTGTTTAATTTGCTGCTTCACTGCCTCAGAAACAGGTTTCTCGCCAATTTGCGCCAACAAACCTTGATTTTCTGGCAGTGCTAAAATGCTTTTCAAACTATCCAAATAAGCCACCTGAGTCACCAGTGCCGCGCCTTCTGCCAGGGCTAAAGGTTGTTTTGACTTTTCTAGATAAAATTTCAGTAAACCCGTCGCAATGGAGATAAACGGCAGCCCTGAGCTAACAATTTGAGCCATAGGTGAGGTTAAGACATCTAATAGCGTCGAAAAATTCCCGACTAAGGGCGCTAGCTGTTCGATATTTGGGCTTTCTTCTTGGAGGGTTTTGGCTAATTCCAAACCATTTTTAATCGCATCCACGCCACCTGTTAAGGTTTCTGTTGAGAATATTTCGCCAACATCGGTATTTAAAAACTTCCAAAGTCTTTTAAGTTGTTGTGCCATCAAGCTGCCTGTGGATAGATGAATTAAAATTAACTCAATGGATTATTGGTTTGTAGTAGAGACATTTCGCCGAAACGTCTCTACGATGTTTTGGCTAATTCTTCTTTCAACATTTTCTGATAAATACTTGGCAAATAACCCGTCATCGAATTATCTTCAATGCCATAACCCAAACTTGTCCAAGTAGGAGAAAGTTCTTTTAATACTGTATTTAATTTGCCTTTTCGTAGTTGCTCAGAAATATCAATACCCCAAGCTTTATCGTCCTTCAACCAACGGTAAACCACAGCATCTTGATACTCAGGCTCAAAACTATAAGATGTCCAAAACAGAAAACCAGAAGGACTTGGGTGATAGCGAGTTGCCATATCTTCCCAAGTCGTGGTAATAAACTGATATCTGCCTGCTGCCGTGGTACAGTTGCCAACATTTGGTCCATTAACAATAGTCACACATTGATCAGGATGGCGGCTTAAGTCCCAGACGTGTTCGCCGCCGTATAGTAGAGAATAGGGACGAGAACTATTTGCTTCGCTAGCTGTAATTGTTCGCATTAAAGCACGAATATAAGGATCGCCTCCTTCCATGACAAGTGGTGGGTTGCTACCAAAACCTGGTAAATAATTAAAAGGCGATCGCTTAATCCAATCTCCTGAAGATACCTTCAACAGGAAGACTGTGATCACCAAGGCACCAAAGCTAGCTAATGTTTTCCTCAAGGTGGTTTTCCCAAAAATCTCTTTAAGGTTTAAGCTGATCAACTTCGGGTTTGGGTGATAGAGACACCACATTTAATTCTCCTAATGCGGCTGCCAGAGGAAAGTGCTGCTCACAAAACACCAGCAAAAAGCTGATCCCAACTTTTATCTGCTGCCTCAGCCGAAGCAATCACTTCTACAATTTTATTACGCGAATCTGGTTCTGAAAGCGCCTCAACACAAACCTGTGCCACTTTTGTACGAGGAATACTGCCATCAAATAGCGTATCTGCCGACGACATCACAACTGGGTCAGGATTATCCTCATTTTTGAGTCCTCCTGGTCGCACAATAGTATAAGTTAAGCCGCTTTTTTCTAGGTATTCTTCAGCTTGCTTTTTCCAAACCAAAATCAGCCAAAATAAATTGAGTGGATGGAAAAGCTGAGAGACGCACAAAGAAGACACCATCACAAAATGCTCAATTCCCTTAGCTTTAGCCGCATCTACCAGATGCTTTGTGCCTTCCAAGTCTACTTTATAAGGTCCTGTGGGATCGAGACTAGGACTTGCCCCCGTGGCGCTCAAAATTACTGTACTATCGCCAATAGCCGCACTGAGGCTTTCTGGCT
>JBATUR010000070.1:0-6863 GCA_049671305.1 Coleofasciculaceae cyanobacterium | reverse complement strand
GCACTACCACTAACTAATAACTGCCCATCAGGACTAATTGCAACCGTCCTTACTCCTGCTTCATGTCCTACTAAAGTAGCAAGGCATTCTCCACTATTTAAATCCCACAGTTTGAGAGTATTATCCTCACTTCCACTAGCAATTATTTGCCCATTCGGTGTAATTGTGACAGCATTAATCGAGGCAGAATGTCCAGTAAGCGTATCTATCAATCCATCACCAATTAGGCGATTAATAGAATTAGATTTGTATGTATCTATGTTGTGTAAATGCCAAATTTTTAGTGTTGTATCACGACTTCCACTAATCAAAGTTTGTCCATCAAGACTCAAACATAATGAATAAATTGAGCCAGAATGTTTATTAAAAGTACGGATAATTTTGCCAGTTTTTAGATGGCGAAGGGTGATGATGCGGTCATTTCCACCACTAATCATGATCTGATTATCGGGAGTAAATGCGATCGCATATGTTGTAGATTTTCCAGTTGAATATTTGTAGAGATACTGGAAAAATTGATAGGGATTATACTCCTGTAACGCCTCAATAACAGTTGATTCCTGATTCTTCTCAAGTAACAAATATGCGGTTCTTTGTAACCGCCAGGACTTATCATTTAATGCTTCAATCACCAAAGATAAGCCCGATTTACCATAGTTTAAAGCCTCTTTAAGGGCATTGATTCGTTGTTCAATAAGGTGGGGACTATTCCTGGAATTATTCAAGCGTCGCTTGACTCCTGGCAACCCACCCAAAACTGCACCATTCATTGGAGTTGATGATTGACCACCTAGAACAATATCATAAGCTTTCGGCTGATTAGAATTGCTATTCATCGCGCTTTTTGGCGTACTAATTACCAGTGTGACAAATTTTGAGATAATTGCCTTAATTTAACCAATTTTTTAAATATATGATTATTGAAGTTTCGCGATCGCATTTCCTTCTCCTAACGTTTTCCCAGTCAACAAATCTTTGACTGTTGCTAGTAATACCCGTTGCTCATTCACTTCAAAGAGTACCTCAACTCTGTCTACTCCTGCCTCTCCTGGCGGTTCTAAATGTGCCACACAAACTTGATTTTGATTACCACTCAAAGAGCGAAAATAAGCTTGTTTATTTAAATGACTACTTGTCATTTTACCTTGAGCATTGTACGTTACTTCCGCTTGGGAAACATCTGCTATTTCACCAATATCTAATCTAATCTCTTTTTGTCCTGAAATAGCAACTTGTAACCTCAGTGGTTCAGAACATTTACAAGGATATCTGATGCCTTTTTCAAATAATGGGAAAAATGAGTACTCTCTATCATAAGGTTCCCATAACCTAATCGCATAACCATGTCTTAAATAATCTTCAATTTCAACTAATTGTCCTAATACTAAAGCACCATGAGCAACTGCTTCAAATGGCTTATCTAACTTAACTTTTTGTCGTCCAAAATAAGAAATAACTAGCTGTTGTACGGCAGGAATTTGACAACTACCCCCAACTAATAAGACTTGTTCAATATCTGCTTTATTGATGCCTTTAGCAAGTGCGTCTACGAGTACTTCATCTAAAGACTGCCGCAATTGTTCTAATAACTGTCCGTCTTCCAAAATCTCAGTTAAATCTTCTTGAGTCAACTGCAATTCATGGGATATAAAATTTTCATCGTCAAACCAGCTTTCTTTCACCAAGTTAGTAGTAGAAAGTTTGATTTTTAACTGTTCGGCAATTTCTAATAAATTCTGCCAGCCAATTTCTTTAACTTCTTCTCTTGAAGAACCAATTTGCCTTAGATAATGCTCAACTATCCAAACATCAATATCGACGCCACCAATATAAGCATCTGACTTTGCTAAAACTTCTGCTTTGATTCTCTTTAAATTATCATGATTATTAAGAGAGGAAGATGTAGCATTAGTACGAATTAAGCTTAAATCTAATGTTCCACCACCAAAATCTACAACCAAAACCGTAGTTCCTGGACGCTGTATTGCATATCCCAAAGCGGCTGCAGTAGATTCATCTATTAATTGAATGGCAGGTAAATTGAGTTTTTCAGCTAAGTCTCTAAACCAATCAAGATATAGCTCAAAAGCTCCTACTGGCACAGTAAAAACCATGCGCTGAGGTTGCAAGTTCATTGCATCTAACTGCTGCCAAATTTGTTTAATAAACAATTCTGAAATAAATTCAGTAGTGTATGTTTGACCATCAATCTGACGTGCTGGGGGACGATAATCTGCAACCAAATCACGTTTAAAATTTCTAAATAAACGTTCTGGTTGAGCAAAACCTAAACGTTGCGACCGCACTTCTTCCCCATATATTATTTGCTCTTTACCTCTAACAAATACCAAACTTGGCACAACGCTAACTTGACCTGTTATTGTTTCAAATTGACGAGAAATGTGCTTAAACTTTAGTGTTTTAGGTTCAAGTGTTACAGGATCTTGAGTACACACAACAGTGTTACTTGTTCCAAAGTCGATGGCAATAATCATAATAACTAAAAATCAAATACATAACATATTTTTAATTCTTAATTCCTGCTGGAAGTGTACGACTAACTTTAGCAGGAGCAAGAATGCGATCGCCTTTTCTATACCCCACAAACCGAACATAAACCAATTCCCCAACTTCTATATCACTTAAATCAGCTTGATGTAATTGAGGATTATAAGATACTTTTTCCCACACCTTACCAATTGGCTCATAACCCCAACTTTCGATTAGATTATCTAGAGAAGTAAAAAGGGAAATTATATTTTTAGCAGGAAGTTCAGGCTTAAATTCTACAAGTTGGCGCACAGTAGGATAATTAGTTAATAAAGTCTGCAACTTTTGAAAAACTGTCTCCTGTAACTCATTTTCTACTTCAACGCCCTGCTTCTGCAATGCCTCTCTAAGTTGTAAACATTCAGTCCGCAACGCTTCTATTTCTAACGAGGTTTTCCAGGCAAATGTCTCGCTTTTACCTTCCTCTTTTGCTCTTAATTCCCAAGTTTGAGCAACTTTTGACCGAGAATCAAAATAAACTAATAATAAAAAAATACCTCCTAAAATCAGGAGGCTATTAAAGCTTGGTACTGGTACACTCAAACTATCAATCATGTGCCACCATATCTACGTTGGGTTGATCGAAATATCTTCTTGTGTTGTTACTTCTTCGCTTTCATAATATTCTGGTAAGAACTCTTGAGAAGCCACAACTCCTAATGCCTGTTCAATTCCTTTCGTCGTACTAGTACAACTTTCTCCAGAAGCATTAATTACGGTTTCGATAATTTTGCCATCTTTGCCAATGCGATACTCTATTTTTTGATACTCTGCCATAAAAATCTCTTTTAAATAATGCAGGTTTTTTCTTGATGTTAACCGATGCTCTTGATTGTTTTAATGATTAAACAAAATCAATTGCTCTAACTCACCAACTTCTTGATCTCTTCAACTGTTAACTGCTGCACATTTCCATACACTACAACAGCACCCGCATTTTGGAGCAATTGCTCATAAGCCTCACGACGCTGCGAAGTTTGCTGTACATGAGGCGGTAGCACACCCACACCAACCCAAGTACGCTGAGGTGCGATCGCTTTTGCCTTCTCAATTGTGTACATATCTGCCACAGTATCACCCACATAAATTACTGGCGCAGCAACCAAAGAATCGTCTTCTAACTGTGCCACTGTCGCCAACAAACCCGTCGGATCAGGCTTCCCTGGCGCATCTTCCATAGCCACTAGTACAGGCGTCTCCAGCCCCAAGCGTTTCTCTAAAATATAACTAGCTGAACCCCGCGTTGCCCCACTAAAAAAGCCCCAAGCCATGCCTGCTGCCGTTAAACTTTCTAAATAAGCCGGTTCTAACAATAACGGTTCCGTGCAAATATAGCCATTCCAATTTTCTGCATCTGTACCTCGATAACGAGACTGAAAAAAGGCAACTAGGGTGTCATAATCTAAGGACATTTCCGCTCTGGTTTTTCCCTGAGCCTCAAAGTACCGATAAACTAACTCCTGTGAGCCTTCCCAATCGTTATTCCAAATACCTTCCGACTTTAATTGGTCAATTTCTACCTCAGTTGGTCGATAAGCGCCAAGTGTGAATTCTTCTACTGTATCAGCTAGCGCCCGGCGATATGAGCCGCCAACATCGCGCACGACGCCATCAATATCGAAAATAATGACCGTTTTATCTGTGTTTAGGGGTTCTAATTGTTGAGCGCTCACCTGGCAATTCTCTTAAAGGCTAACTAGCTTACCGCAAAAATTCCTATATCCGCACTATATCTGGGGCTGGTGCTAAAATCAAGAATTGTACAGTTAGGTACGGGCATCTTGGGATAGCCTGTGGAGGAATGAATTGTCAAAGTTTATTTTAAAAGTTCTCTGGTTAGATGAGAACGTCGCATTAGCGGTGGATCAAGTAGTCGGTAAAGGCACGAGCCCGTTAACATCCTACTTTTTCTGGCCCCGTGCTGATGCCTGGGAACAGTTGAAAAATGAGTTAGAAGCCAAACACTGGATTGCCGAAACTGATCGCGTTGAGCTGCTTAACAAAGCAACTGAAGTGATTAATTACTGGCAGGAAGAAGGTCGGCGGCGTCCCATGTCCGAAGCTCAGTCTAAGTTTCCGGAAGTGACTTTTACCGGTAGCGCCTGATTACTTTCCATTCTAAAACCTAAAAGGCAAAGGAGGAGTTTTAAGTCTTCTCTTTTGCCTTTGTTGTTTTTTGCTTAAAACTAATTTCTCCTGCTCCCTTCCGAAATTCGGGGGGTTGGAGGGTGTGAATTGGAACTCCCTCTCCAGTCTTAAACCATGCCGCCGGCAGCTTGAAACCGAGCGCGGGCACGTTTTAAATTTTTCATCGCTTGTAATTTCTCTTGGCGATTTTCTGAGCCTTGAACTTGATTTAAACGGCTTTCGGCTTCTGTATAAGCGGTACGTGCTGTTTCTTTGTCAATTTTGTCGCCGCGCTCGGCACCGTTGACCAAAATTGTCACTTCGTCGTTTTCGACTTCTGCAAAACCACCCATTAAGGCGATCGCTACCCAGTCTTTGCCGGGACGAACTCGCATTACACCTGTATCCAACGCCGACAACAGAGGCGCGTGACCACTTAAAATTCCTAGCTGACCGGTGGTGCTAGGCAAAATGACTTCCTCAGCTTCAGAATCCCAGACGGTTTTATCGGGAGCAACTACACGAACAGTTAAGGTCATAGCTTATTTTTGGTTATTTGTCAATGGCTTAAGGGCAAGGGGTTAGTGATCCAAAGTTGAACAACTAACCCCGTCAAGACTAGCCGCCCGCCTGCATTTTCTCGCCTTTAGCGATCGCTTCGTTAATATCGCCAACTAGGTAGAATGCCTGCTCTGGCAAAGCATCCAATTCCCCAGAAAGAATCATGTTAAAGCCTTTGAGGGTATCATCCAGCTTCACATACTTACCAGGAGAACCGGTAAAGACTTCTGCCACAAAGAAAGGCTGAGACAAGAAGCGCTCCAGCTTACGCGCCCGTGCTACGGTTAAACGGTCATCTTCAGATAATTCATCCAAGCCCAAAATGGCAATAATGTCCTGAAGTTCCTTATAACGTTGCAGAGTCGCTTGCACAGCACGAGCCGTATTGTAGTGGTTTTCACCAACAATTCCTGGCTGTAACATCGTAGATGTAGAATCTAATGGGTCAACCGCAGGGTAAATGCCCTTTGCTGCCAAACCACGAGACAGCGCCGTTGTACCATCCAAGTGAGCAAAGGTGGTTGCTGGTGCGGGGTCGGTGAAGTCATCCGCAGGCACGTAAACTGCTTGAATGGAAGTGATAGAACCTTCGGTAGTTGAGGTAATGCGCTCTTGCAAGTCACCCATATCTGTTGCCAAAGTCGGCTGATATCCCACCGCTGAAGGCATCCGACCGAGTAGTGCTGATACTTCTGAACCTGCTTGTACAAAGCGGAAGATGTTGTCAACAAACAACAGTACGTCTTGCTTATTGACATCGCGGAAGTACTCAGCCATTGTCAGCGCTGTTAGACCAACACGCATTCTGGCTCCAGGTGGCTCGTTCATCTGACCGTAAACCAAGGCAATTTTCGATTTACCAGGGTCGTCTTTATTGATTACCCCAGATTCGATCATTTCATTGTAGAGGTCATTTCCTTCACGGGTACGCTCACCTACACCGCCGAATACAGACACACCACCGTGATTGGTAGCAATGTTGTTGATAAGCTCCATCATGATGACAGTTTTACCAACACCTGCACCACCAAATAAACCGATTTTGCCACCGCGTCGATAAGGGGTTAAAAGGTCGATAACTTTAATCCCAGTTTCAAACACAGAAGGCTTGGTTTCTAGGTCAGTGAATTTGGGTGCTGGGCGGTGAATTGGGAAAGTTGCGTCGTTGTTGACAGGTCCCTTCTCGTCTACCGGTTCACCCAATACGTTAAAAATCCGACCGAGAGTCGCCATGCCAACGGGTACAGTAATTGCTGCACCTGTATCAACAACTTCCATGCCTCGCACCATGCCATCAGTGGAACTCATGGCAACGGCTCGGACTTGGTTGTCACCCAAGAGTTGTTGTACTTCGCAGGTGACGGAGACTTCCTGTCCGGCGGGATTTGTGCCTTGAACTTTCAGGGCATTGTAAATTTGTGGCATTTTACCGCTGGAAAATTCGGCATCGATAACAGGACCGATGATTTTGGTAATAACGCCAGTATTTGTCTTTTCTGTGGTGGTGACCATGCTGCGCCTATGAATGTGTTGCTACTTTATTTGAATACGGTCAAACCGTCTTAACATTTAGAAATGCATTTTTACAGCGTACCATTGAACGGATGCTGATTTGTGGTCTGATT
>JBATUR010000069.1:0-31232 GCA_049671305.1 Coleofasciculaceae cyanobacterium | reverse complement strand
CGCATGGGTACGACTTTGGTAATGATTTTGATTCAAAATACCGAAGCGGTGATTGCTCATGTGGGAGATAGTCGCTTGTATCGTCTGACTCGCAAACGTGGCTTGGAGCAAGTTACGGTAGACCATGAGGTTGGTCAACGGGAAATTAAGCGTGGGGTAGATGCTGCGATCGCTTATTCTCGTCCTGATGCCTATCAGCTCACTCAAGCTCTCGGACCCCGCAACGAACAGTTTATTAGTCCTGATATTCTGTTTGTCGAACTTAATGAAGATTCATTATTTGTGCTTTGTTCGGACGGGTTATCTGATAATGACTTAATTGAGACTCACTGGCAAACTCATCTTGCCCCTTTACTCAGTGCTCGTGCCAACCTAGATCAGGGCATTCTTCAGCTCATTGAGTTAGCGAATGAACATAATGGTCATGACAACATTACTGCTGTTTTAATTCGGGTGAAAGTGCGACCAAACTTTGAGCAGCAGTTACTCTAAAAAAAACTCATGCAGTCGTTGGAGATTGGGACATGGGGATGAGGAATTGGGGATTTAGACGGTTGAGAGGTGCTGGGAAATCTTCCCCGTCCTCAATTCCTGTTGTTCAGTCGATTGTCCCAAGCCGCGACCTTTCTATTTTGTACCCACTTATGGTCACGCTGACCCTTTTAGATCCAAAGGCATCCACCCCTCTGAAACAGTGGAATTTCACGAGCGAATCAATAATTCGGATTGGTCGCTCTCCAGGTAACGATATTATTCTCGATGACCCTCTGGTTTCACGGCAGCATCTAGAACTCCACGCCATGCCTTCTCAATCGGGTAGCTTGTGGCAACTGGTTAATCAGGGTACAAACGGCACGTTTCTTGATGGTGTTTTGGTCTCTCGTTCAGTTGTGCAGGACGGGGCAATCATTCGGCTTGCCCGTGAAGGTCCTTTGCTAAAATTCCAAATCCAGGAGTCGGTGCCGGTCTTGCCTACGGCAAAAGCGATCGTTCCTGCGCCTGACCTCAAGCCAAATTGCCAACACCAGGGGAACCCACCCGCCAATTTGTTTTGTATTCACTGCGGTCAACCATTGGTGCCCATACAGCAAGTGATCCGCCACTATCAGGTGTTGCGGACGCTGGGACAGGGAGGAATGGGTACGACTTATCTTGCCTGGGATAAGCAAGGTCACTTGAACGGCAGCCCTAGATTATTGGTTTTAAAGGAAATGAATGCGGATATGGCACAAGTTGCCAAAGCACAAGAACTTTTTGAACGAGAAGCTCGTACCCTAAAGTCCTTGAGCCATCCAGGCATTCCCAAGTATTATGATTTTTTTGTGGAGGGCGGCAAAAAATATCTGGCAATGGAGCTGATCCACGGTCAGGATTTGGAGCAGCGTATCTTGTTATCGGGTCCCGTAACACTTAAACAGGGTGTGGAATGGATGATTCAGACCTGTGAAATTTTAGGTTACATCCATTCCTGTGATCCACCTCTAATTCACCGGGATATTAAGCCAGCAAACCTGATGGTACGTCATCGAGATAATCAAATTGTTGTCTTGGATTTTGGAGCCGTTAAGGAGATTGGCACAATGCCAGGAACACGGATCGGTGCCGAGGGCTATAGCTCTCCTGAACAAGACCGAGGTAGTCCTGTTACTCAGTCAGATCTTTATGCCATTGGTCCGACCCTGATCTTTTTGTTAACTGGGGTTGCCCCGTTGCGATTTTATAAGCGGCTTGGCTCAGGATTTGGATTTGACGTTTCTGATATCCCGACCATCACTCCTGGGTTAAGGAAGGTGATTGAGCGAGTTTGTGAACCGAAAGTACGCGATCGCTATCAAACCGCCCAAGAATTATCGCAAGCTTTGGCGACTTGTCGATAGTTCTTGGTTGGTTTTTTGGCGAAGGGATGGGCTTTCGAGAATGTCAGCCAAATCAATATTGACGCCAAATTTCTGTTCTTATTCTTCGTCCCAGGCTTCTACGGCTAGTAGATCACCGATGGGATCTTGCATGGTGAAGCCAAAGTCTAGTAATTCCTTTTTCCAATAAGCCCACTCGTCGCCATAGAGCAGTGCAATTTTCCAAAGGCTGTCATTTGGCTTGATTATTTTGGAATCTACCAGTGAATGCACCTGACGCTGAAACTTCACCATTGGGTGAGTAACTTGCTGAGTCATAACTCTCAAATTAATTTCTAATAACTTTTGCAAATGCTTGAACTAAAAATGCTTCCTGATTTTTGTTTGACGCCGCTCCGTAGAGTTCTGCACGGCAAGGAAGCTGACATATACTCTTGTAGCGCATTCAAGTGGATGATTGCAAGCTTTTTGGGGTAAATGTACGGTAATTACTACCGTCCTCTCAAATCACTAAGTCAATATCCTGAAATCATCCGTAGGGTGGATGCTTTTTGTAGGTAGCTGAATTATTAACCCTATTTATTAAGTATCAATGTCATCAACAAGGAGATGCCTTCTCAGCAAAACTTTATGAAAGCTCCCTTATACTACCAACAAGACTCTAAACGCTCCTCAAGCTGTTTTGGGTTTTCCCAAAGGCTCTAGACGCTATCATAGCCTGATCTGCTAAACCGTCAAATTTAATTGCTGGCTGCGATTTTCAGAAACTAATCCGCTTTTGAGTAATGATCTTATCAAGAGATAGGTCTAATTTTTATTATAGCAAATTGATTGTACTTTATTTAAACCTAACTTTATTGATCGATTTGGTTAAAATTTATGAAATCTAAGCTGATTTCCCTGCTTTTCTAGATTTACCCAAGCCTCAAATCAGCGATTTTGACCCTACTGCTCAAGCCACTATAGACACTATTCAAAGTAGAAGGTTATGATGTAGCCGGAACTGATAGGAATCATTTTTCTTAGTCCCTTATACAAGGTTTACAATTCACTCAAAAAACCTAATTCCTCATAAAGAAATAATAAAATAACCTTGATCTGTTGTAGGTATTTTATAGGGATAAATTATGATGTCCAGCAGATCTTGAACCAGGAAGCAAACTGGAGTAACTAGATACTGGAGTAACTAGATTATGATATCTAAAAGTGTTTTTACTAAAGTTTAGGAGATAATCGCAGTGAAATCTGAAGCGGAACTTTCAGCTACAGCTATTACCAAAAAAGCGGAAATTATTAAACGCCTACAACAAGTAGTACTACCCGGTAAACCGGAACCTCAAGAACCGGAAGTTTTAAAAACATTACAAACCCTAACTGCCGAACTTATTGAAGCTTACAAGGCAGAAGGACAACTAGAAGAAGACCCCTTTGGTGATGTGCGTCACCGTAGAATTCATCTCTATGAAGATGAAGTAAAAAGTCAACTCCAAGGCAAAGTGGTACTAGTAACTGGAGGAGAAGGATGCGTTGGCAACGACTTAGTTAAAAGATTAGTTGAGCTGGGTGTTGAACGAGTTATTTCAGTTGACAAAGCTCGTAACCACAACTCTTTAAATACTCAACCAGAAGCTGAACAAACAGCATCAGTTAGCTTGTATGCCGCTGATGTTTGTAACTACGAAGCTCTCGACTATATCTTTAACCTAGAAAAGCCAGAAATCGTCTTTCATTTAGCCGCTCAACGCCTGCCTGGTTTAGCAGAAACTAAAGTTCGAGAAACAATTGCTACCAGCATTTTAGGCACAGAAAATATTATCAAACTTTGCGAAAGCTACGGAGTTGAGAAGTGTATTTTTTCCTCTACCGGCAAAGCTTCCCGCTATTTCACCAATGAAGTTTATGCGGCATCCAAAAAATTAGCTGAGTGGCAATTTGCTCAGGCAGTAAAAACAGGTAAAGTCACCTACGCAATGGTACGTTTTACCCATACCTTAGATAACAGCGCAGCCTGTGAACAAATCCAAGGTAAAATCGAAGAAGGTAAAATTGTAAACGTTCATGCTCCCCATCGCTATTTAACAGCTCAAAACCTCACTGAAGCGCGTCATTTATTGCTCAATGGGTTAATTTTTGCTCAACCAGGACAACTGAAATTTTTAACAGTTAGTAACCTAGGTTGGCCCACAGAAACCCTAGAGATGTGCCTTTATAATATTGTGGCATCAGGTAAAGATTTGCCAATTTATTTTCAAGGCTTACCACCAGGATATGATGAGCCATTTTTCCTCGGTCAATTTGACTATAGTAAACCGACAGAAATTCATTTACTAATCAATATTTTGGAAGATCCTTATCGTAAAACCGATTCTTCTGGAGACATGATTATTGCAGAACTAGCGCCCTTTTCTACAGAAACTTTGGATAAACATATTTCAGCACTAAAAACCTTGGTAGCTGACTTAGATTTACCAGAATCTCAGCTTAAACCATGTTTAGGAGAAGCGATCCGAGAAATCACTAGTTCGATTTTTGCTAAAGCTTCTGCTCAAGCACTATTAAAGATTTTGAAATGGGGCATTAACCCAAAACAGGTAAAAGCTGAAGAAATTACCATAGAAAGCCATCGGAATGTTCTAGAATTACTGGTAAAAGGTTTGTACGGAAAGTTAAATCAAGAAGTTTTAGCAGATTCTTTGGTAACTTTTGAAGAATTTCAAGAATTAGTAGAAATTCTTGCCGTTTTGCCAGGAATTCAAAAAGAAGTTGGCTATATGCGCTCAGTTTCCCGACAAATCCAAGCTGCTCAATCTTCAAATCATGACCTCAAAGAAAATACGCTTGTAGGACAAAATTAAAAAGGCTGCCTAGGGGCGGTATTACCTTTTTGATCTCGACACTGGTAATTACTAATTTAATCTTTGTAGGGGCGTAAGGCTTGACGCCCCTATTTCCTGAAAACTATTATGGTTTAACCAACAACCGCTGGCGTTAAGTCACAAGATTGTAACAATAAACCATACTCAATACCCTCAGCCACAGCTTGATAAGAAGCTTCCAAAATATTGCTAGAAACACCAACAGTTGTCCAGCGTTGTTGACCATTACTAGATTCAATTAAGACACGAGTTTTGGCAGAAGTCCCCGCACCACCATCCAGAATTCGCACTTTATAATCTGTGAGGTAGAAGCGAGCAATTTCTGGATAAAAGTTCTGGATAGCCTTACGCAGAGCAGCATCTAGGGCAGAAACAGGACCATTACCTTCCGCCGCTTCCAAAATATCTTCACCCTTAACAACAACTTTAACCGTGGCAAGAGCATTCGTATAACTAACATCTGTCCCAAGCAACATATCACAATGAACTTGAAAACCTTTTAGTTCAAAACGCTGCTGCCGATATCCCAAAGCACTACGCATCAATAAATCAAAACTTGCCTCCGCTGCCTCAAATTGATAGCCTTCACTTTCCAACTTTTTCAAGCGCCCCAAAATTTGGCGGCAGGCAGGATCATGCTTATTTAAATCATGACCAAAACTACGTGCTTTTGCCAAAACATTACTTAACCCTGACTGCTCAGAAATGACAATTCTACGCTCATTTCCTACTTTTTCTGGCTCTAAATGTTCATAAGTTAAAGGGTTCCTGGCAACTGCTGAAACATGGATACCACCTTTATGAGCAAAAGCTGAACGACCAACAAATGCGGCATGGTCATCAGGAGCAAGATTAACCACTTCACTAACTAAACGGCTAGTTTGAGTCAGCCTAATTAATTGCTCATCTTCAATACATTTGTAACCGAGTTTGAGCTGCAAATTGGGAATCAATGAACAAAGATTAGCATTCCCACAGCGTTCACCATAACCGTTAATGGTTCCCTGTACCATCTCCACCCCTGCTATCACTCCAGCTAAGGCGTTGGCAACTGCCGTTTCTGAGTCGTTGTGGGTGTGGATGCCTAATTTGGGCGTAATACGCTTACTTTTAATTGCTTCCACAACATCTTGAACAATTTTGCTGACTTCGTGGGGTAATGTGCCGCCGTTGGTGTCACACAAAACTAACCACTCCGCACCCGCATCTAGTGCCGTTTTCAGCGTTTTTAGAGCATATTCAGGATTCTGCTTGTAGCCATCAAACCAATGTTCGGCATCGTAAATGACGCGACGCCCCTGACTCTTTAGATACTCAATTGTGTCTTGAATCATTGCTAGATTTTCGTCCAGAGTGGTGTTTAAACCTTCTGTGACGTGTAAATCCCAAGATTTGCCGAAAATTGTCACCCAGCGAGTACCTGCCGCCAAAATCGGTTGCAGCATCGGATCAGTGGCGGCTGTGGTGTTGGGGCGGCGAGTCGAGCAAAATGCGACAATTTCCGCTTGGGTAAGCGGTTCTTCTTGAAGTTGCCAGAAAAACTGCACGTCTTTAGGATTTGCTCCGGGCCAGCCGCCTTCAATGAAGGGAACCCCCAACTGGTCGAGGACTCTAGCAATTCTTAATTTGTCTTCTATTGAAAACGACAACCCTTCTCGCTGGGAACCGTCCCGCAGGGTTGTGTCATAAATCCAGATTTGGTTTGATTCGTTCAAGGTCATAGAGGGCATTCAGCTAATCGTAAAGAAATGTAAACTAGTAAGAGTAAGCTATACAAAATCACTCATGCCGCAAGTAACTGCTCAGGGAAAGACTTTTGAATGTCAGCAAGGTAGTAATTTACGACAAGTGTTATTAGAAAATGGCGTTGAGCTGTATAACGGCAATGCCAAAATTATTAATTGTATGGGTATCGGCACTTGTGGTACTTGCGCTGTGGCAATTGAGGGGGAAGTTTCCGAGGCGAACTGGAAAGATAAAGCTAGGCGATCGCTTCCTCCCCATTCTCCCACGAGCAATCGTCGATTAGCCTGTCAGACGAAGGTCTTGGGTGACATTCGTGTTACAAAATATGAAGGTTTTTGGGGGCAAGGAGAGCAAAAGGAGTGGACGGCATAATTAAGAACCTCTCCCCCCGCCCCTCTCCTATGAGGAGAGGGGAGCAAGAGAAACAGATAATCGACTACTTGCCATCACACTGCCTTAAAAATTCATAATAAAAAAATTGCCGTGTCAACAAATCTTGAAATTCCCTTATCTGAGTCAAATCAACCAGATATATTCCGCATTTCTCCTTTAATTCGCCTGACACTTTTGAGCTTATATGTGGCGCTGACAGTGCCTTTACCTTTTTTAGCGCAAGCGAGTGACGCGCCGATACCACCTGTTTTATTGTGGGTAGGAATTGCTGGCGGTGCGATCGCTTTATTTGGTGCCCTAAGTGAGCGAGTCATGGTTGATCAAGAAAAAATCATGGTAGCTTATCCAAATTGGGTGCCGAAATTTTTCCGTAAAGGTTGGTTACTACCTTGGGCAGATGTCAAAGAATTAAAAATGCGGACAACTGGTCAAGGTGGTATGGTTTACTACTTTATTAGCCAGTCCCAAAAAGCTTACTTACTGCCCATGCGAGTCGTAGGGTTTGCGCGGTTAGTCAAGCTGGTAGAAACCCATACCGGAATTGATACAACCGATGTTCGTCCCTTGGCACAGCCTTGGATGTATCTGATTTTATTAGGATTTACACTATTGCTGTTGCTCGTTGATGGATGGACAATTTGGACAGCTCTGACTCAAGGTTTAATCAGTTAGATAACTTAGCCCCCCAACTACGACTGAAGCGGGTAAGTCTGAACACAAAGAGGAAGGGAGGTATTGCCGGAACACCGATTTTAACTGATATTTCTTTTGAGGTATTTCCAGGCAACCGCCTTGCCATTATTGGTCCATCTGGCGCGGGTAAAACTTCACTTCTACGGCTCTTAAACCGACTCAGTGAACCCACAAGTGGCAAAATTTACTTAAAAAACCAAGATTATCAAAAAATTCCTGTAATTGAGTTACGGCGGCAGGTGATGTTAGTCGCTCAAGAACCGAAGTTACTGGGCATGACAGTTAGCCAAGCTTTGGCTTATCCCTTAACTTTACAACAACTGCCTCAAACAGAAATCCAGGAACGTATCACCACTAGTCGAGAACAATTACATATTCCCAGTGAATGGTTAGAGCGGACTGAATTAGAGTTATCAGTTGGACAGAGGCAGTTGGTTGCGATCGCACGTGCCCTGATTATCCAACCCAAAATCTTACTCCTCGATGAGCCAACTTCCGCCCTAGATGCAGGTTTAGCCGCTCATGTACTAAATGTGATTACAGACTTATCTCAAACCGCGAACCTGGCAGTAATCATGGTCAATCATCAGCTAGATTTGGCTCAACTCTTCAGCACCAGGGTACTGTACCTGCAAGCAGGACAATTACAACAAGATGCTCTAGTTGACCAAATTAATTGGAAACACCTGCGCGAAAGCTTAGTGAAAGCCGAAGCCCAAGCAGCCCAAGAATGGCTATGAGATTGTAGAGACGTTCCGCCGGAACGTCTCTGTACATAATAATAATTGTCAATTCCTCTTTTCAATCAGCGGCAGCAATCAGATTGTCGAGACGTTCCGGCGGAACGTCTCTGTACATAATAAAATTGTCAATTCCTCTTTTCAATCAGCTATAAGCTTTCCCTACCATGACTTGTGCCGTAGTCCGAGTATTAGGAGCAGTTGTTCCTGGCAGCACCTGAGTTTCCTGAAGCATCTCTGGGTTAAAACGATAACCGATATTTCGCACTGTTTGAATCAAACTTGGTTGTCGAGGATCAGTTTCAACTTTTTTCCGCAACGAAAGGACGTGGGTATCAATAGTGCGCGGGTTGTCAATGGCATCGGGCCACGCACGGCGCAAAAGCTCGGAACGGCTCAGGGGCAGTCCTTCTGCTTGCGCTAGCACGTAAAGTAAGCTAAATTCTTGAGGCGTTAGGTCAATAAATTCTTCCTTAAAACGAACGCGACGTTGGACTAAATCGATTTTGAGGTCGCCATATTCCAAAGAGATAGGAGCTGCCCTCACACGAACACGGCGAATTAAGGCTTCGATCCGTGCCATAAACTCTTGCATCCCAAAAGGCTTCGTGAGATAATCATCAGCGCCGGCTTTGAGCCCGGTGACAATATCGCCTTCTGTATTACGAGCCGATAACATCAAAATCAGGGATTGTCGCTGCTGTTGGAGCCAACGGCAAAATTCGACACCATCGCCATCTGGTAAGTCAGAGTCGATGATTACAAGTGTCGGTTGACGATGGTAGAACGTGTCTCTGGCTTGATGTAGCGTTGCGGATTGAATTACCCAATAGCCCGCTTGCCCAAGATGCCAGCCCAGTAGCGATCGCAAATGGGGGTTGCCCTCGATAATCTGAATACAAACCGATCCCACGGCATCTTACTTCCTTTTAGCTGGTGTGTTATAGGTTAACACCTGCTAATGTCAAGAGTTTGTAACAAGTGTTACGGAGGTTAGTTTAGATGGGAGAAATAAATTTATCAAGTCTTGATTATTTTATAGTCAGGATTTTTGTACATCTACCAACAAAGGCTTGTGTAAATAACTAGTTACAATTAAACTTAACGAACATTAATTATTCGTTCCCTTCTAGCTCGATAGCTCAGAATTAGTGATTGACAAATTTTCCCTCAAAGAACTTTAGGTCATTTTTCTCTGATTTATCGATTTAGCCAACAACCAAAAACTGAGGTTACACGATCGGGGTTGTCATTCATCCTCAGCCCGAAAACTTGTCTTTCTGGAAATTAGCTGGTGTCTTGTCAATCATTCCAGGTTTTTAATCCTTAAGTAGGGAGAATAAGCGAGTTTATTCAGGGACAATAGCAATTAGTCCTATTTATTAGCTGTTACTTATCAATCCCCTGGTTGACTCCGCAGCAGCACCAAACATAAGATGTCAAAACTCAAAACGCTTTAAACCATGCTTCAAGATACTCGAACCATACGTTATTACCAACAACTGACGGATGCCTTGGTTTATTTGTGGAACCGAGGTTATCGCTATGATGACTTGAGAATGTACATTGACGGCTATCTAGCTGCCCTCAAGCATAGTAATGCCCTGGAAATTTATTTAATCCACCGTCTAGAAGAAGAATCAACCCGCTATCTCAGAGATCCTTCTAACTTTGAAGTGATGCCTTTACCAGAAATTCAAACGGATTTCTATTAATAATTTCTTGGCTATTAACCCTTAAAACAGTTTAAAATAATAGGCGGCTTGCCCCTGCAAACCGACCTATTACTTTTCAGGCTATTGTAAGGAAAGTTATGACAAAAAAAAGCCCGTAGATACGGACTTTAATAATTTAGATTAAAGAAAAATGGACTTCTTAAGAAGCCAAAGCCACTTCAACCAACTGCTGTAACTCGCCTTTTTGATAAAGTTCAATCAGCACATCTGAGCCACCAACAAATTCTCCATCAACGTAAACTTGAGGAATTGTGGGCCAGTTGGAATATTCCTTAATTCCCTGACGAATATCACCATCTGCCAAAACATCGACAGTTTCAAAAGGTACGCCCAAAGTATTCAAAATCTGGACAACATTATTGGAAAAACCACATTGGGGCATGAGCTTGCTGCCCTTCATAAAAACCAAAATCTTGTTTTGGTTGACTAAATCATCAAGCCGTGCTTTAACTTCTGGTGTCATGGTTTTATTTTGATATGCCTCTGTAGTTATAGTGTATCGATATGCAGAGAAAACGCGATCGCAGCTTTGTACTTAAACAGATTGTCCCGTGGCTTGCCAATCTTGAGGCGTGTAGGTTTTTAGTGCCAAGGCGTGAATGGCTTCGCTTGCCATTGCTTGTTGTAGCGCCCCATAAACAAGCTGATGCTGTTTAATCAGACTTTTGCCTTCAAATTGGGAAGAAACAACCACAGCTTGCAGATGATCACCACCGCCTGTTAAATCTTGCACCTGCACCTGAGCATCTGGTATTCCTGCCTTAATCATTGCCTCAACTTGCTCTAGGCTTATCATTGCAATTTCCTTGATAATGTGGTAATGAGATAAGTTTAATTTCTAGGGGCAGTAGACGAAGTAGGTTGGCTAGTCCTAGGAAAAGGAGCATCAACAAATCCTAACTCGAATAGTTGTTGATAAGCTTTTTTACCAAGTTCACGTGTAGGATTTTGAGAACGGACAATTTGAATTAACAATGGTACAGCAAGCTCTGGTTGATTTTGTGCCCGATGAACGAGTGCTAGCTGATAGGTAGCTTGATCTCGCATTTCAGCCGTTTGTACCGCTTGTTGTTTTTGAGCATCAAAAACGCGGTTATCAATGCCTGAAAAACTAGAAGATAGTTGTTGATAAAAATTAGATAACTGATTAAAAACCTGACGGGCTTCTTGCAGTTTTTTGGCAGCTAAAGGATAGTTTTGCGAATTAACCGCCTTCATGGCTTCTACCATTAAACGCTGTCCTCCTGCCAAACTTAGAATACTGCCAGCCTGATTTAATGGTCGCAGATCGTTCGGGTCTGTGAGGTCTGGCTGCGCTTCCGGGGCACCAACTTCCGGTGCTGGATTATTTTGGGCTTGTGCTGGTGGAAGCAGCGCCAAAGCAGCCGTGAATGGGATGGAAACAAGGCAGGTAAAGCCAAGGCGATGGAAACCAGAAGAAACCATGAAATAATTTGGGGGGCGAGCGTTACACAATTTAGCTAAGACTTGGATATTTTACCATTGCTTGACTGTTGTTGGTGGCAGTTTTCAATAACAAAGTTTCCGAAAGTCTGCAATGTGTAGACTAAAATGATGGCTAAAATGTTTCCTGAACTTTAAAATAGAGGGTTGAAACCGATGCCAAGATGATTATCTAGAGGGCATTTTCTTTAATACCTGATTTTATGGTTGTCTGTTGTACGCTTTGGTGTTTGGTATATCGTATATCGGTAAACGATTAAAATTGCGATTATCAGCAGTAACGTAAATTTATGACCAGCAACTCTAATGTGCCAGATAATTCTCAACCCGGTGGGATGCCTGAAAAAAGTTTGGGTGTACTTTTACAACGAGGCGGTGAAGAATTAGCCTTAATTAAAGTAAGCGATCGCTTTACAGTACGCCCAACTTCCTCGACTGTAGCAGATGAACTAGGGGAAGCTTTACCGATTGAACCCGATCGCCAAATTGAAAACGCCCAACTCCAAGAATTTACCGTCGCCCCCAGGCAGCGAGATGCCGCAATGCAGGCAGCAAGAGATAATAATGAAATTGCCTTTGCCAGTCATGTTTACCAACTCAAAGACAACCCAGAAACACGAATTTATCTAACTGATCAATTAACCATCCAGTTTACTCCAGAAGTTGATGAAACAGCCAGAACTACAATTGTTGATGAATTTGGCTTACAAATAGTTAAAACCGTCCTGGGCATTCCCAATACCTTCGTTTATAAACTGACACCCCAAGCAACAGAAAATCCCGTTAAAATTGCTAACAGATTAATGGGGCGTCCAGATGTTTTGGTTGCCGAACCTAATATTATTATCCCACAAGAATCACATTACCGTCCTAATGATCCTTTATATTCTCGTCAGTGGTATCTAAACAATAACGGCGGTTCGGAAATATCTGTTAATTCTCATATTAATATCGAAAAAGCTTGGGATATTACCAGAGGAATTCGCTCAATTGTTGTCGCCATAACCGATGATGCTATAGATTTAAATCATCCCGACTTTCAAGGTAAAGGTAAAATTGTTGCACCAAGAGATTTTAAAGATAACGATTTTTTACCCCTCCCAGAAAGTTCCGAAGAAAGTCATGGCACAGCTTGTGCTGGAGTTGCAGTAGCAGAAGAAAACGGCAAAGGAATTGTTGGGGTTGCGCCTGGTTGTGCACTAATGCCAATTCGTACTACGGGTTTTTTAGATGATGAAGCAATTGAACAATTATTTGATTGGGCAATTATTAATAATGCTAGTGTAATTTCTTGCAGTTGGGGACCTGCTGCCGTCTATTTTCCGCTTTCCTTACGGCAAAGTGCCGCCCTTACCCGCGCTGCTACCCAAGGGCGACAAGGTAAAGGTTGTGTAATTGTTTTTGCTGCAGGCAATGCCAACCGTCCTGTAAACGGTACAATTTTTGAGAAAGGTTGGCAGGATAATTTACTCCAAGGACCGACTAATTGGTTAGGCGGTTTTACAATTCATCCTGATACTATTACCGTTTCTGCTTGTACTAGTTTAGCTAAAAAATCAGCTTATAGTAATTGGGGAACAGGAGTTTCTGTTTGTGCTCCTAGTAATAATGCGCCACCAGGAATTTGGTTTGAAAAAACAGGTTATACTGCCACGGCACCAAGTATTATTTCCGCTTTGCCTGGACTTGGTGTTTTCACCGCTGACTTATTAGGAGAACTCGGTTACGATAGAGGCGACTTTACTGATACTTTTGGTGGTACTTCCAGCGCTTGCCCGGTTGTGGCGGGAGTATGTGCGCTAGTTTTGTCGGCAAACCCTGACTTGACAGCTCAAGAAGTTAAAAGTTTAATTCAAGAAACGGCTGATAAAATTGTTGATCGTGATGCCGATCCTCAGTTGAGAATGCGGTTAGGAACTTATGACACTAATGGTTTTTCTCAATGGTTTGGTTATGGCAAAATTAATGCTTTTAAAGCTGTACAAGCTGCCAAACTTAAGGTTAGTCAGCCTTCACAAGTTGGTGTACAATTACTGCACGGACGTAATGACAATGCCGTAAAAATTCCTGACAACAACCCACAGGGAATTAGAAGTGCAATTGGCGTCAATATTGCATCAAGTGTGCGAGAAATTCAAATTACTGTTGATCTTGAACATCAATTCTTGGGAGATCTGGAAGTAAATATTATTGCACCGACTGGGCAAGTTGTGTTATTACAAGGGCGAATTTTGGGTTCTCGAACTATTTTACACACAACTTATACTTTAGATAGCACTCCCGCACTTAAGCAACTTCTTAATAAACCGGCGGCGGGAGGTTGGCAACTGCAAGTAATCGATTATTCTCCACTAGATACGGGGACGCTTAATAGTTGGGATTTATTGATTGGTGTCTGAAGGAAAATGGACTAACGACTTGTAATTAGCAACATTCCTGTTAGTAAGGAAACTATTGCAGCGGCATAAAAAATATTTTCCATCCCTCCATAAGCCAAAATTGGAGATAATAAAATGGGTGATAAAAACTGTCCCAAAAAACCAACTCCAGTCCCTAGTGCTAAAACACTTGACCTTAATTCAGCGGGTGCTAAATTGGCTAAAGTACCGTAAAGAGTTGGTAAAACAATACCAAAGCCAACGCCAAATAAAATCGCAGTCAAGAGAATTAAACCAAGTTGATGTATTAAGGGAATTGTGGTTAAGGTTAGTGCCATTAATCCACAACCTAAAGCAATAGATTTGGCAGCACCGAGGTGTTTTTCTAACCATTTCGCACCAAAGGCTGAGATAGCGGCGGCACCTATTGCCCTGGAGGCTAAGACAATACCATTAACAACTGCCCCGGCACCAATTGTCTGCTTCAGGTAAAGCGGCGCATAGATGACGACGGCGTACATTGCCACAGAGGCTAGGCTGAGGCAGAGTAAGATGCGTAGGGTGTAGGGCTGTTTTAAGACGGTAGTCAGCTTGCTATTATCGGTAGCTTTGACTGCATCTGGCTTCGGCATTTCTTTCAAAGTTAAGGCTGCCAAAAGTGCCAACGGCAAACCTAAGCCATACAAATAGAAGGCATATTGCCATTGATATGAACCCACCCAGCCTCCCAAGAGTGGGAAAGCGATACCTGTGAGGGTGAGAGTTGTTGTAGCATAACCCAAAGCTTGCGATCGCGCTTCTCCTTCATACTGACTTGCCAATAAGCCCAAACTTGCCGCCGCAATGCCACCGCTAGCTGCCCCCAGTAAGCCCCGTGTAACCAACAAAGGCTCAATTGTATCCATAAACGCCCCGGCAACGCCAAACAAGGCGTACAGTATCAACGAAGGCACAAGCACTTGCACTCGCCCTACTTTGTCTGCCAAAATGCCCAAAGGCAGGCTAAATAAAGCAATCGTCAAGCAATGGAGACTGACCAAATTTGCCGCTAATCCGGGATCGAAGTTGAGTTGTTGCACCATCTCTGGCAAAATTGGCGCAACCACACCTCCTGCCATACCGGTCAGCGAACCAGCTAGCAGCAACACTAATAGTTTAAAATCACGTAACATTCACAATAACCTGCAATCTTTTGTAACAATACCGTAAAATTTGGAAATCTTAGATTGTTAGACGGTGAATGCGGCTTTTTGGGTTCATCAAGACAAAGTGATTGACTAAAAGCGGTGTCGGGCGCTAAATATTGTCAGATAAACGGCAACAGAGGCACTACTCATGGAATTGGCGACGACTTTAACTACTCAAACAGTTCAAAAAACTGTCAGAGAGGTAGGCATCAACCCCAATTATTGGTATCCAGTAGGTTGGGCAAATGAACTTTTGACGGGTTCGGTAATTGGTGTGATGATTTGGAAATGCGCGATCGCAGTTTATCGCGATCCTGATGGCAATATCCACGCCCTGGAGGATGCTTGCCCTCACAAAGGTGTTGCCCTCCACAAGGGCAAAGTTGAAGGCTGTAACCTGGCTTGTGCCTATCATGGCTGGGAATTTGACGGCAGTGGCGACTGCGTGAATGTCCCCTATCTGCCCAAATCACAAAAACTGCCCCGCGCTCCGGTTCGTAGTTTTCCCGTCCAGGAAAAATATAATCTAATTTGGGTTTTTCCTGGCGAAGCTGACTTGGCTGATAGTTGTCAACCGCCGGAGATGGTAGAATTTCAACACCCAGACTGGTTAATGGTGCCAATTAGTGCTGAAATGCAAGCCCATTTTTCCATTTGTAATGAAAACTCAATGGATGTTTTTCACGGCTATTTGCACCAAAATCTCCAAGGCTGGTTTAATCCAGTTTTGAAGAGTTTGCGAGAAACCGAAAATTCGGTATGTGCTGAATATGAGGTTTCTTACAAAGGGCGAATGGCAAAGTTTTTGGGATTAAGCGATCGCGCTGATGTTGTTACTACCCGCACTACCTCTGTCCAATATCGCTACCCACACTATTACACAGAGCTAGAAAATATTTCTACACTTTACCTGATGCGGCTGCCGATTGGACCCACCGAAAGCCGTTCCTTTGCCCTTTTCTTTCTGAAAATTCGTCTGCCAAAATGGCTACGGCGGCGCATTGAACCGACAATACAAAAGATCCTACGGCGCTTTGTATTTATGAAATTTCTTGCTCAAGATATTGAAATGATGCATAGTGAACAGCAAACATATCTAAAAAATCCTCAACGACGTTATGTGGAAATTAATCCGGCAATTATTGCAGTTGAGCGCTTAATTCTGCGGCAGTATGAGAATTTTGTGCAAAAATCAAATCAATTACCCAAGCTGCGAAATCGACTTGAAGCAATTAGGGCGCGTCCAGTTGAATCAACGCCAGACAACCAAACTTGACCATTGCTACTGTAGATATGAGGTAGCTTTCCAACGCCAAAGTAAAAATAAGCCGGAGCAACGAATTTATCAGTACTATAAGATTTTATCGAATCAGTGCATTTTGTCATACCTGTAATTTAGATATCTTATAGGAAAATAAAAGAGTGAATTACAGGCATACCTGCGGCAATCGGCAAACATCGCTAATCTGGGAAAAGGTGAGAGGAGTAATAAGAAGTGCAAACGGTTAAAGAGTATGTCCAGCGTTGGAATGAAAGTGAACTTAATCCCGACGAGTATATTTGCCATCAAAAACACGGGAATTTAGTCGAAATTGAAGCGGTTGCCACAGGTAAGCGTCAAAATGTCCTTACTTTTTGTACTAATGATATTTTAGGTTTGGTACAAGAAGAGGCAGTTAAACAGGCGGCAATTAATGCGATTCTTCAGCATGGCACATCTAATAGTTCTACCTCAGTTTTGAGCGGTCGCATTGATTTACATCGTCAATTGGAAGCCGAAATTTCGTCATTTAAACACTTGCCTCATACGCAGTTATTTTTAAATGCTTGGATGGCAATGCAAGCGCTGATGGATGCTTTTTGTCACTTGGCAATTCCGGTACCAGGGTTTCAAAATACCCGTGAAACTTTGATTTTGACGGATGTGCTGAATCACGGTTGTATTGTTTCGGCGATCGCTAATGCGGGCACTCGTTCTGGTAAACTATTTGGTCATAGTCCTCGTGTGCGGGTTCGAGCTTATCGCCATTGTGATGCTGAAGATTTAGCCCGCAAGCTGCGCCGCTATGCTCAAGCAGATGACCGGATTATGGTAGTCTCGGATGCGGTGTTTTCGATGGATGGTGATATTGCACCGCTGCCGGATATGCTAGATGTGCTGCAAGCTTATGACGGCAGTGTGTTAGTGATGGATGAAGCTCATGCTAGTGGGGCAATTGGTGCTACAGGCAGAGGCATTTATGAACATTTTGGCATTTTGCCGCAGCAGGCAATTGAACGTGGTATTGTACCGCTAATTATGACGACTTTTTCTAAGTTTGCGGCTTCTGCTGGTGCGGCAATTAGTACTCATGTGGCGGAGTTGATTCCGTTATTAAATGTTTCGCCGACTTCTATTGGTACGGTTTCTTTATCGCCACCCCTAGCGGCAGCAGCGTTGGAAAGTGTACGCCAAGTACGTCAATATCCCGAACGTGTAAGCAGGCTTCAGCATAATACCCGCTATTTGCGATCGCGTCTAGAACAACATGATTTTGACGCTGTTGGTGAAACCAATGTCATTCCCGTAATTTTATCAGAAGAGCTTAATCCCAAACTTTTTGCTAGACAATTAATTGAAAAGCATGGAATTTGGGTTTCTCCGATTTGGTTTATTGCTAAACCACGCCTACGAATCACGGCAAATGCTCTTCATACTGAGGCAGAAATGGATAGATTAGTTGATGCAATGGTGGCAACGCGGGCTTTGTTGTATAAACCAATGATTAGTGCTTAATTAGTTATTAGTCATTAGTCTTTAAACTGTTCAGGTGTTGACTATTGACAAATAACAAAGGATGCCGACTCAATGAAAAAGGAAGAAAGTTTATCAATTAAAATTCAACCTGTTACCTCTCCAGCAGATAATCAACTATTTCTGGATGTGCCAGCACGAGTTTATGCCAATAACCCTTACTGGGTGTCACCATTGCGTAGTGATGTTGCTAAACAGTTTGCACCCAGTAATCCTTTTTTTAGTTACGGGACTTTACAGCAGTTTATTGCCTTCAATAACAACACAAAAAATCCCGAAGCTGTCGGGCGAATTGTAGCTGTGGTTAACCAAAGATTAATCGATAAAGAAGCAGAAAAAGTCGGTTTATTTGGCTTTTTTGAGTGTGTCGATGATTTTGCTGTTGCTCAAGCTTTACTTGCTGCCGCTTCTGGGTGGCTAAAAGAGCAAGGTATGACAAAAGTGCGGGGACCTATTGATTTATCAACTCACAATAATTGTTTGTTTTTAGTTGATGGATTTGATTCACCACCAATGGTGATGATGCCCTACAATCCGCCATATTATCCAGAATATCTGGAGCAAAATGGCTGGAATAAAGCTAAAGATGCCTATGCTTACGATTTTCCTTTGGATAAACCCTTACCAACAGAGTTTGAGAAAGCTTATAAAATTGCTTGTAAATCTGGTGTTAGTTTTCGTCCTTTGAGAACGAAAGGTGAAGGATTTGAGCAAGATTGTATCAGTTTATATAACCTGTTTACTAAAGCTTTTACTAATAACTGGAGTTCCACACCACGCAGTCAGGAAGAATTTTTGGAAGAAGCGAAATCCTTACAAAGTTTAGTTGATCCAGATGTTTTTCCTGTAGCGGAATATAACGGTGAAATGATTGGTTTTTTCATGGGATTACCGGATTACAATATTCCCCTCAAATATGTTAAAGGTAAATTAAATTGGTTAGGAATTCTCAAGTTTCTCTGGTATCGCCGTCAAATTGATCAAGGGAGAGTTATTGCTATTTGTGCACTGCCTGAGTATCGCCGCAAGATGGTGCCTTTGGCTTTAATTTATTTAGGAATGCAAGGTGGCATTCAAAAAGGAAAACCTTACAAACGTGCGGAACTTTCTTGGGTTTATGAGGATAATTTTGCTTCTCGAAAGTTGATTGAAGCGTCGGGTGGGAAGATTTGTAAGACTTACCGAATATATGAGAAAGCTCTTTGAAAAGTAGGGAGTAGACGGTAGTGGCGCAATGTTATCTTTTCCCTACGAATGAATGTTATGTTTTTATCTTTTTAGTAGTTATTGGTTTAACAACCTATTTTAATTGTGGGCGACGATGTGAATTATAGGAAAATAACACAATGGGATAAATGGGGAGATCAGGTTTTTCAGACAAGTGGGTAAAACTAACGAAACATCACCACAGTTTGAAGGATTTGAACTTGATTCGGCAAGGCTTATGTGTCTAATCGTAAATATATTCGTCTCTTCAGCTTAGTGAAGAGATGAAATCAGACCTTCTTGAATACTATTGTCTGTAGACTCAGAGTCTCTTTTTCTGAGAGCATTTTAGAATGACAGACATTAACAAGGCTCTGGGTCAAGTTCTGATTAAGTACAGAACACTGGCGAAGATTTCGCAAGAAGAGCTTGCTGACAGAGCAGGTATACATCGCACCTATGTCAGCCAGATAGAACGCGGCTTGAAATCACCCACTTTGTCTGTCTTGTTTCAGATCTCAAGATCTCTAAATACTACTGCCAGTGTTTTGATAGCTGAAGTTGAGCAGGCATTAAATGACATACATTATTAATCCTAGTTTTACTATTTTTTGCGGATTTGAAGTCAATGCTAGACATATAGGGTCTGCACTACATCAAACAAATGAATTCCTAGAAACTATTCCTTCTACTGTTTACAAAAATATTGATTATAAAACTACAAGTTCAATTGTTGGTTCGATGTTTTGCCAGTCTATAGCAGGAGTAACAGAATCAATAGTTAACCCCATAGAGAAAGGACATCCTGATGTTATCCCAAAGGGATGTGAAAACTCATCGGAGGAAGAATTGCGTAATTATCCTGTTGGTTTAGAAGTTAAATGTACGGTTGGAAATATAACTAAAGGTGCAAATCTCAGAGCAGGACAACCAAGAATCAATGCTTTAGAAGGAATCACTTGGCAGGCTCATCATCAAGAAGTCAAAGAATTGTTAGGACTAGTCTGGGATTTTGTAAAAAGTGAACATGAATTTAACCATCCAAAAGTTACAGCTATTTTCTACGCGAATAATCTGATTAGAGGTGATTGGGGAAATATTAGTGGAACAGAAGGTAGAAATACTAAAGTGACAGGCATGAAAGTAAGTGGGAAAGAGAAGATGGGACAAGGTTGGGTAGCTTTAATTGATGACCGTCTATACAAGCAGATTTATCAGAGGATTATGAAATTTTCTGTTTAGCTAAAAGCTGAAAAAGTTCAAGTTGCTTATCGGCTTTATCGGATCGGTAGTAGATAACTTCCTTGCTGGTTTTTCCTGCTACGCCCTTGAGATCTAGCAATGGTCTGAACGGCAGATAATCACCACAATGCCCTTCACAAAATATAACTTCTCCCTTCTTTTTCCTCGACCATTTTGCTAATTTATCATAGTCAATAAGTTTACTTCCATAGCGATAACCTTTACCAGCATCCTCTTTATAGGGTGGATCGATAAACCAAGTAGCTTCTATATCGGGGGCTAATGTATAATCTCCACTGATAACGTTCCAGTGCTTAATCTTAAATAAATTTTCGGACATATATCTCTTACTAATCTCCCAGTTTCTAGCTAGAACAGGAGTAACTTTAATAGTCTTATAGTGAAATGCCATTTTCGTGGCAGCATGAATAATGTGAAGAAATTCGGAACTTTTTTCGCCGACCTCTAAGTTTGGTAAATTCTTGATTGCCAGTGGCGTCGCTTCATCAACTAACCATTTCCAAATCTCAGATACACGCTCGTCTCTTTCCACTAAAAAGATATTTTTTTTCCAGTTGTCTCCGTACAATGAATAAGCGGCTGAACCTGCAAACGGTTCAACGATAGCCCCAAAATTAGGAACCGGATAGTGCTTCGCTATTTGCTTTTTTCTGCCGTAGTAGTAGAACATCTGTCCTCGGAATTTTTGAATACTATAGTATTAGACGAAAGGGCAGAAGTCAAGTGCTGGTTGTAAAAGTGCTAGCCTAGCTTACATTGCTGCGCTTGTCCCATACGTCTAACACTGCATTGGTGTGGACGGTACAGAGATTGTCGGTAGGAGTCCGATGAACGGCTATTGGCACTTTGGAAAAGTCAGACGTAGGCACTGCATAACAACTCCAATACAACCGGAACAAAATTAAGCAATCAGTTAAGTTTCAAAGATTATTTAAGTCCGATGAGCGCTAACATATCTCCAGAAATTATTCCTGCTAAAAAGGCGATCGTGTTAGGCGATCGCCTTTTCATTGCTCACACCAACCAGCTTTAGTCTCGGCTATTAATGGCAGGACTGAAGATCTCAGGATTTTTACAGAGACTTGCTCACATTCTTGCTAACTTCAACCGCATTTGGTGAATTCTGTAAGGGTATCTGAATGCAACTAGTTCCTCGCCAAATAATCAACCAAAGTTCTTGAGAAATCGCGATAGCGAAGCGCTGACTTGTCAGTTCGCAGTTGTCACACTATCCAAATACAAAATATAGGATTTTGCAGCCTCTGATGATTTTCTACAAATGGAAATAATTAGAGAGCGCCTTTTCCGACTATATAGCCTTTCTCGCATTAATGAGGCACATTTCAATAAAAGTATATCAATTCTAAGAATCAGCGATGAAACCTTATCCTATTAAATTTCGGCAGAAAATCCTTGAGGTCTATGAAAAAGAAAGTATCTCAATTAGAAGCCTCGCACAACGATTTTGTCTTGCCAAAAGCTTTGTGCAAAAAATACTCAAACAATATAAAGACACAGGAGATATTCATCCTCAACCTCAAGGCGGAAGTCCTAAACCGAAACTCAATCAAGAGCAATTAATAGATTTGGTAGAGCTCATCGAAACTAATAATGATGCGACACTTAAAGAACTATGTGACTTACTGGAAAAGAAGCTAGAGGTTAGGGTCAGTAGAGCAGCTATCAGAAGAATCACATAAAAATTAAACTATACGCTCAAAAAACGCTTTATGCCGCCGAAAAGAAGAGTGATAAAGGACTGCAACAGCGAGTCGAGTTTTGGGCAAAAATTCGAGATATTTCGGCAGAAAGCTTGATGTTTATTGATGAATCGGGAGTTAATTTAGCAATGATTAGGCTTTATGCTAGAGCAATGATCGCTCAAAGAGCTAGAGGCGAAAAGCCACAAAAAAGAGGCAGAAACATTTCCCGGCTGGCGGCGTTATCAGTCGAAAAAGTCATAGCCTCAGTCAATATTTATGGCTCAGTAGATGCTGTGACATTTGAAGCTTTTATTCGACAAAAATTAATTCCCCATCTTCAGGAAAATGCTGGTATTATCATGGATAATGCGAAAATTCATCAAGGAGAAGTCGAAAAAGTCATAGCCTCAGTCAATATTTATGGCTCAGTAGATGCTGTGACATTTGAAGCTTTTATTCGACAAAAATTAATTCCTCATCTTCAGGAAAATGCTGATATTATCATGGATAATGCGAAAATTCATCAAGGAGAAATGGTGAAAGAACTTCTTGAAAAAGCGGGAGCAAAACTCCTTTATTTATCTCCTTACTCTCCTGAATTTTCCACGATTGAAAACTTATGGTCAAAAGTTAAAGCTATCTTGAAAAAGACGGCAGCCAGAACCTACAAAGAGTTAATCGATGGCAGAGAAGACGCTATGCTTCAAGTGACTCAGGCAAATATTCGTAACTGGTTTACTCATTGTTATTATTGTGCCTCATGACTGCGAGAACTGCTATAAACAGAACCCTACAGCTACGACTTAAGAATGAAAATAATAGAAGCCATCGATGAATGAATGGGAAAAAACCCGAGTTAATAAAATTTTCATTAGTGAGCAATTACTTGCTTATATTTTGTTTTCAAGGTACCCTTACCTCTATGGTTTAAAATAAGCAAGTACTTACTTATTTACTTTACCAAGCCATGCAAGATAGGAACTTTGCCATGAATGAGCATTTCGGTTCTGTAACTTCAATGACTCTAGGTGAGGCAATTCAAAAATTGCGTACATCCGAGGCTGAAGGCGATATGACAAGCAGATTTGCAGCGGAAATAGACCAAGCATTCGAGCAGCATGATGCAGTGCACGTCTTGTTCAATCTTGGTACTTCTATTCAAGATGAAATTGCTGCTCACATCTGGATGCTCTTTGCCACAACCGCAAACATCAACGAAATGCATCGCGCAGTTGCCAACCAAGAACATCGCCATGTTTTGGATGGTATCGGACACTTCAAACTGATTCGCATTTGGTTAACTTGTCTTCCACGGATTATCGGCATCATCTTCAAGAGCTTACGGATGAAAAAAAGACTAGCTGTTGAAGACCTTTCTAGGCTAAAGGAACAGTCTATAGAACCCATTTGAGATCTCAAGTAGGAGCTGCAAGCCGCTTCAGCATAAGCCTGACAAAGCAGAGATTGAGTTTGGTCGTGGCGTGAGGTAGGGACTGCTCAAAGTTCTTGACCAGACTTTTACCTTTCCTTTTGGCGTTCTTGTTCCGATTCAATATGGTAGGGACTGCTCAAAGTTCTTGACCAGACTTTTACAGCGCTCCATCCAGGCGTTTGACCGCTCAACAATCCAGCGTGCCACAACTGGAACAAACCCTGTTCTCCCTGCTGGCGCCTTCTGTTGCCTCGTTGGTTTTGGGGAAAGTTGAAATCTGATTTTTCTCATGATTTGGGGGTACAACTTCTTTAACTCTCTACTTCAAAAACTCCACATGATACCCGTGGTCTAATAGAATCGTAATTTTGGGGATGTTGACGGGCTTGGATTTGAAGTACTGGCTTGTTGAGCCTCAACATCTCAATCAGTCCTACATCATCCGAGACACTGGCGAAGAGTGCAATGAGTGAAGAAGGGAAAAATGAGCGTGTCAACAGCTAGATGCCTTTTGATACCATTGGTGGTCCTTGTAAAAGCAGAAGCCTTTCGACTCCACACTGGCGTTGCAGGTATTCTTTACAGCCTGGGAGTCGATGATGATAAGTGTTGTCCATTTTGGTTTTTTTTGACCTGTTGCCGCACTTGTTGGTGTAAGACAGGCATGAGTTCCTCGAAGACTCCTGCTGTTCTCCACCGCTTGTAGTGCCAGTAGACGGTGGAGTAAGGGGGTAGGTCTTTTGGCAAGTCACACCAGTTGCAGCCATTTTTCAGTTGGTAGAGGATGCCACCCGTGGATTTGTCGCTTCGTCCAATTGGTCGGTCGTCGTCGTCGGGTGCGTTTCTTGTGAGGTAGTATCTCACACAGCCGGGGTTCAAGGATTGCCCATTCTTCATCGGTGAGGCTGCTGGAATAGGTCATAGTGACTAGATTGGAGGATTTTGAGTTACCTTATTCCCAAATCGTCAAGATGTCAAATGGACTCTATATTTGAAATTCGCCGAGAACATGGCATTTTTGTGTGAAATCGCATCAGGCACAGCCCTAACTGGAAGAAAAACTTAATGTCCCGCCATAAAACCATTACAGATGAAGAGATTCTGGCTGTGGCACGATCGCTCTTTCTCAAGGAAGGAGCGAAGGCTTCTACTAGAACTCTAGCTAAGATAGTTGGTATTTCTGAAGCCGTGATCTTCCAGCGATTTAGCACCAAAGAAGACCTCTTCTTTACAGCAATGGTGCCGCCAGAAGCACAGCTTGAGGCAATATTCAGCATCCAACCCGGTAAGCAAGAGGTAATCGCCAATCTTAAATTGGTCAGTTTACAGATCGTTTTCTACTTCCGTGAGGTGATGCCAATTTTTCTACCTTTGGTTAGTCATCCATCCTTCGATATGCAAACCTTTTTGCAACGTCACACAATGCCTGGGATGCAAATTGTTAATCGGCTCACTGAATATCTGAATGCTGAGGCAAAATTGGGGCGAATCAAGCGGGAGAATGTAGCGGCAACAGCAGCGATGCTCCTGTCACATTTGCACAACCTAGCTTTGTCTGAAAATATCGGTGTTCATCAACCTACTGATACAGAGCGTGCGATCGCTGATGGGATTGAGGCATTGTGGAGAGGCTTGGCTCCATAGAGACATTTTGAAGTTATAACTTTGAATACAGTAGTTTTAAACTTAGAGAAAGTACAACTAACTGACGCGATCAATTTTACCAATTATGCCAAGTTAATCAAGATTGGAAACTAGAATGAACGGCTAAAAAACAACTAATAATTATGCCACCTGTACGAGGAATTATTGTAAATAAAGAAGCCGATTTAATTGCTGAAGTGAATATTTGGAATCGCCAAACTAAATTAGGAAAAGTTTTTAGTTCTTCAACCATCTTTCGCTTACCATATGGTGGAGATCGTTCTCCCGATGTCGCTTGGGTTAAATTAGAACGATGAGAAGCTTTAACAGAAGAATCACAAGAAAGATTTCCAGCAATTTGTCCTAATTTTGTCATTGAACTTCCTTCACAAATAGATGCACTGAAGCCATTACAAGATAAAATGCAGGAATACCTTAATAGTGGCTTATGTTTAGGTTGGCTAATTAATCCGCAACAGCAACAAGTAGCAATTTATCGCCCTAATCAAAATGTAGAAATTGTTCAGTTTCCGATAAAATTATTAGGAGAAGATGTATTACCGGGATTTGTTCTAGATTTAGCTGATTGATAATTGGCAAAAGACAGGGATGCACTCATATATAGAAAGGAAGAGTCATGAAAGCGCTGGTAACTGGAGCAAATGGATTTACAGGTTCTCACTTAGTAAAAGCTTTAGAACAACAAGGACATAGTGTAATTTGTTTGGTCAGAAAATCTAGCAACTTATCACGTCTATCTGATTGTAACGTGCAGTTTGTCTACGGCGATATTACAGACCGAGAGGCACTTTCTACAGCTATGACTGGTGTAGATACAGTATTTCATACCGCCGCTTATGTAGAACTTGGAATTGTTGATGAAGCGAAAATGAAACGGGTTAATGTAGACGGAACCCGCGCTGTATTAGAAGTTGCAAAAGCTGCTGGCGTATCAAAAGTAGTTTATTGCAGCACAATTGGTGTATTTGGTGATACCAAAGGTGCAATTATTAATGAAACATTCCAACGTACACAGACTAATTTTTCCTCAGCATACGATAGCACAAAATACGAAGCACAACAATTAGTCGATCAATTTGCTGCCCAAGGTTTACCTGTGGTTAGTATCTTACCATCAGGAATTTTTGGCGCAGATGATCCTCATTTTGGTCCGGTGATGCAGCAATTTTTCAAAGGTGGATTGAAATTGTGGGCAGGAGGCGATCGCATTACTGGTATTGTCCATGTAGATGACTTAGTTGCCGCCATGCTTTTGGCAGCAGAAAAAGGCAAACATGGTGAATATTATATCATTTCTGCGGGTGATTTAACGACACGTGAAATGTTTAATATTTTAAGTAAAGAATCAGGTGTCCCTGTGCCTCATGAAGCACCAAAAACTTTAGTTAGATTAGTAGGAAACATACTAGATCCAATTGGAAGATTGTTTAAATGGCAACCGCCAATTAGTCGAGAAAGAGTTCATTATGTATACGATCGTTGTGTACGGGTAGATGCAACTAAAGCACAGCAGGAACTTGGTTGGCAACCCCGATCTGTATCAGAAACTTTGCGAGAAATTGCCCAAATTATGACAGCTTAAGTGCTGGATTTTGTACCCAACAAAATTCACAACTAGTTAACTAACTTTGTCGGTAATTGCACTTCTTCTTCTACCAATAAGCCTGTTAAAAACTGTCTATCTTCGCTAATATGAGGAAACTTTAATTGAGAATCAGGAATACCCTTTTCTAACTGTCGCTGACGAAGTAGGGCAAAACTTCCCGGCGCCAAAATTCTCAAGTGAGGTGGTGGAATTGGATCACGTCTGCTGATTTCATAATGAGTATTTGCTGACTGAAGTTTGCGGTCAAAACTGGCTAAAAAGTCTTGAGGTTTGCTAAGATTAGCATTAGGAGCTAGTTCAATATTTACCAAATAGCGAGCTGGAAAATCATTATCCGACAAAGTAATACAAAAATCCTCTAACGCAACTTGAAATTCTTGCTGAAGTGCTTGCATTACCTGAGTTGCATGAGCTTCCGTCGTCTTCTCAGTTGTTGAAGAAATTAACCCGCCTTGACGATGACGAAAGACAATTATCGGTGCTTGTTCATAAAAACCAATTACCTCAACTACATCACCAATATCATAACGATAAAAACCACCATAACTAGTAGTTAAAATGCGATAACGTTCACCAACTTTTACTTCTGTAGCTAATAAAGTTTTCGGTTGTTCTACTTCCCATTGAGCTTCTGGTATAAACTCAAAAAAGCCACTTTCTAATGCCAAAACACTACCATCATTATTAACATCATGATAAATACTAAACATTCCTTCTGCTGAAGAAAACACAGCCCCAAAAATTGGCGTATCTTGGAAATAAGAGGGAAACCGTTCAAAGTAAAAATCAGAAGTCCCACCGCGAGCATTGGCTACAACTGCTAAATCTGACCACACCAGCTTAGGAGTAAGCCTTCCTTCTGATTTGAGGATTTCTCGTAATTGGGTGGCGCGAATCGGGTCAGCAGACCATTGCTGCTCTAATTTGACCCTAAGCTCAGGCTCGATTTCTAACCAATCAGCAATTGTGCCCTTTTCGATATCTTGAATTAAGTTTTCTGCATACTTTTCCAAATAATTACAAGTTCGTAAAATTAGCATGGGAAAATTAGCAATCATGCCTCGCATTAACGGTTCACGTAAAGCAAATAAAAGACAAACATAATGCCGCGCCGCACTATCATTTATTTGAATAGCTTCATAAGGATTAGCAAAAAATTGCTCATAAATAAACTTATCCATTCTCAACACACCAGCACTGGCAGGACCATAAGGAATGCCTGCACTAGTATGTCCCCAAATTTGAGAAGAATTAGTTACTAATAATTTGCCAAACTGTAGCCCTTTTGACCGCAAAGCTTCATTTAAAAAGCCGATACTTATTAAAGTTGCACTTCTAAAAGCATTTTGTGATTTCCTAGTGGTAGGAATCATTTTCTTCTTCCCAGTTGAACCACTAGTTAAGGTTAAATAAACAACTTGATCAGCGGTTAATATATTTTGCTCACCCTGGGCAATTCGCTCAAGATACGGTTCATAACTGCTATAAGGTAAGATGGGAATTTGTTGGCGAAATTGCTCGATCGTTTTAATCTGATCAAACTTATATTTTTGCCCCAACTCTGTATGACGATGAGCTTTTATTAAACCTAACAAAAACCGTTCCTGTACTTTTGCCGTGTGCTTTGTCTTCCGCACAAAATTAGCTTTAGTACGAGAAGCGATCGCCATTAGCAGTGATAACATCAAATTTGCCATTAAAATTTCACACCCCTATCATCAAAAAGTCTAAACATTGATTAAAGCAGATTTGTCTATTCGCTCAAAGACAATGACAAAATATCAAGATTAGTGTATTTATTAAAAAAGGTGCAAGTTAGAAATTATGATGGCGTCAGTAATACATAGTAAGATTTTTGTCAGCCTTGCCTGTTTCCTAGTCGCCTTTGTCCTGGCTAGTTTAGTCGAATATTGGCTACATCGCTTGATGCACGTTAACGCTAAAATTGGCGAACGTCACCGCGATCATCACCGCCGTAATGAAGGACAAGGGGTATTGTGGGAATTTCGCGACTATGTTAGAGGTAGCTTGGTCGTGATGTGCTTAATGTTTTTTTACTCGTTGCCAGCAGGCAGCGGTTGGTTTCTCGGTTGCCTGACTTACGCCGCCTTTTCATCTTATGCTCATCAATTGCAACACGAAAATCCTACCAAGTGCTTTTGGATGAAAATGCCCGTCCATTATGTCCATCATAAATACGGAATGTGGCATCACAATTTTGGTTTAGCAGTAGACTGGTGGGATCATGTTTTTGGCACTTATAAACCTGTAGAATGGCTCACAGAAACAGAATTGCAACAACCACAAAGGAGTTATTGGCAACTTCGCTGGTGGTAAAAAGACTATTTTGAGGTAGATACCCGACTTCTAAGACTCAACTTTCAGATCAGCAGTCGGGTATCTTAACGTAACAGAAATGATGAAGATAAATTAACAAATTAGCTCAGGAATCTAGCTGCTGATCATACTTTTCTATCTTCAGGCGTAAAAAGCTTAAAAAATAACGATCTATCTGGCTTTAATCAGAATAAGAATGATATTGTTCCAAGAACAGATTCAGTAATTCTAGTTGGGTGTCATTGTAGGAGAAATTGTTTGAGCTACTTCGATGAAGCTAAAGCCCATTTTGTGGCTTGTCATCAGCATCCGATTAACCAGTTTTTGCACCACATTACCAACACACTAGCGATCGCAGCAGTAATATTATTGTTCTACGACTGGCGACTCACCCTTGCCTGCTTAGTACTAACACAAGTATTTGCCTTGGGTGGGCACGCTATCTTCGAGAAAAATCAACCCGCTGCCGTCAAATACCCCGGCATAACTATTCTCGCATCGTTGTCGTGGTCATTTGATCACTGGTTTGGCTTACGGCAAATTTGGACAAAGCTTAAGTCACAAAATTAAATTTTAAGCGTCCATCACTCACAATCATCAAGGAGCATTCATGTATCAAGGCTTACTCGTAATCGACGCTGATGCCCATAAACTAGAAAATCCTCTAGTACTCAGAGATTATATCGAACCAGAGTATCGCGATCGCATTGGGCTAGTTATTGACAGTTTAGGCGACCAACGCGCCAAAATTATGGATTATAACCCCGCCACCAAGAAAAACGACTTGCTGCGGATGTTTCCACAACCACAAGGTTTAGGCAAAGGCGGTTTCCGCAACCTGCACCCCGACACCACCCTTGGTGCAATGTTTAATAAAGTCCGTATTGAACATATGGATCAAGAAGGCGTCGATGTCCAGGTAATTTATGGCACACTTAACCTGATCTTCTCCAGTATCATCGATAAAGATTTAGCGGTTGCACTCTGCCGTGCCTACAACAGCTACATGGCAGACGACTGCCGAGGTTATGATAACCGCCTCAAACCCATTGGCGTTTTACCCCTGCAAGATGTTGATGCCGCAGTAGCAGAAATGCACCGTTGTGTCAATGAATTGGGCATGATTGGTGTTGCCGTTGCCCCAAATTTACCAATTCCTCACCCCAAAGCGCCAGACGCCTTCCCAGAAATTCGCACCTGCAAAGTCATCAGCCATCCCGACTTTCGCCCGATCCTGCAAGCTGCAGTAGACTTAAACATCGGACTGGGCATACATGGTGGACCCGGTTCATATATGGTAAGTGGTATTGCCGACCATACCGAAACCTTCGTACTTACCCATATTTTCGTCCAGCGTAACCAACAACAACTGGCACTAGCGCGGATGATTTTTGATGGCGCTTTTGAGCAATTCCCCACACTTAGGGTAGGCTTTTTAGAAGGTGGTTGTGGCTGGTTGCCTGATTTGGCACACGCTTGTCATGAACATTGGGAAAAGCGGATCAGAGACTTTGATCCGAAAAATACCTATCGCCCCTCGTTGATGGAATTCACCAAATTGATGATTCAAGAGCGCGGTGCTGGTAATAATATCAACATCATTGGCAAAGCCAAAAATCTCTTTGATTTGTTGTGGAGTGCCGAACATGACGCCACACAAGTCGATGATTCTAGTATGTACGAACACTACGACCTACGCCACCGCGACCCCTTAGAATATTTTGAGCGTGGTCAAATCTTTACATCTTTTGAGTCAGATGATCCAGGTCCTTCTTATTTGCCTTTAGCGATGGGAGAAATTGGTAAGCATTTGGCTTGTTTTTCCGGCGATTATGGACATTGGGATGGTGTACTCAAAGACTGTGTGAAAGATGCCGCAACTGTTGCTGATTATGATCGGGAGCATTTGGGGTTATTGTTAGGAGGCAATGCTTTAGATTTGTATGGCGATCGTTTAAAGCAATCATTACCCGCTAATCTGATGGTGGAAAGCCTTTAATTTAGGGAGAAGACCCTCATCCCCTAACCCCTTACTCCCACAAGGGGAGAACCCCCTCATCCCCTAACCCCTTACTCCCACAAGGGGAGAAGGGGGACTGGAATTCTTTCTTTCTTACTCCCCTCGCCCCTTGTGGGAGAGGGGTAGGGGGAGAGGGG
>JBATUR010000068.1:0-45813 GCA_049671305.1 Coleofasciculaceae cyanobacterium | reverse complement strand
GTGGTCCTAACGGTCTTGATTTGAACAAAATCAACAACGACATTCAACCTTGGCAAGCGCGTCGCGCTGCTGAGTACATGACTCATGCTCCTTTGGGTTCTTTGAACTCAGTTGGTGGCGTTGCGACCGAGATCAACTCTTTCAACTACGTGTCTCCTCGCTCATGGTTGGCTTGTTTCCACTTTGTGGTTGGATTCTTCTTCTTAGTAGGTCACCTCTGGCACGCAGGTCGTGCACGTGCGGCGGCTGCTGGTTTTGAGAAGGGTATTGACCGGGAAACTGAGGCTGTGCTTTCAATGCCTGACCTCGACTAAGTTACTGGTTTTAGTTAGTAGCTAAACTTTGAATAATTAAAGGCTCCTGTGTGATAGCAGGGGCTTTTTTTTGGTGGTTAAATAAGATACTGTTGTTCGATGATGACTACGCTAGATAAATTAGGCATCTGTGGAATAACTTAATCCAATATGGCAAAACAGAAGCGTTTATTTCGTTTAACCTTATTGATCGTGTTGTTAATATCGCTAGCATTTAATGCGCTTCTGTTCTTCCAAGCGAGACATTACTACCTGTTACTGAGCAAAACTAATCTAGATCCTTTGGGTATACGTGCCTTTAGTGCCAAATCTTCACCACATAATCTTGCTGCCACCTCCATAGCAAGCGTGGTATTTTTTGGTGATTCGCGAGCTGAAATGTGGCAAGTTCCTGCAAATCTCAAAGGCTTTTCTTTTGTCAATCGAGGCATCGGCTCTCAGACTTCAGCTCAGGTATTGGGACGCTTTAATGAGCATATATTGTCATTAGATCCAGATATTATTATTGTGCAAGTTGGTATTAACGACTTGAAAACAATTCCTCTATTTCCTGAACAAAGAGCTGACATTATTGCTAACTGCAAGAATAATATTCAACAGGTTGTAGAACGTTCGGTAAATAGGGGTGCTACTGTTATTTTGACAACTATTTTTCCTATTGGTCCAGTGCCGCCGATCCGTCAACCTTTCTGGTCGCCTGACATTGCCCAAGCGGTTGATCAAGTAAATGCTTATTTGTATTCACTTAAAGCTAGGAATGTCTTAATTTTGGATACTTACTCACTTCTGGCACAGAATGGTCAGGTGCAAAGTAATTATGTTTACGATACTTTGCATATTAATGAGAGTGGATATAAAAAGCTAAATCAGGAACTAACAAAGGTTTTATCTAGCTGGTTAAAGGATAAAAGTATTAAAAGGAAGTTATAAATATATTATGATTCAGGATATCACATCTATATTTTGATAAATGAGAGCAATTATCTCTAACTAATAACTACAAAATCCAACCTTAAAATCTTGAAAACCGACACCATCTTCTATCGCCTATTCCAAACCTTCCCTAGCATTTTCTTTCAGTAGATTTTCAATGGATTTCAACTTCGAGAATTCTTACAATTGATAGAAACAATCTTGATCTACAAGTTACCGAATACAAATCGGGAGGAGCTAGAAGCAATGTTTAGTTTAGATGATTTAAAGCAGACAAGATACTTTCAAGATGTGATGGCAGAAGGTGAGCGCAATGCTAAGTTAGCGGCAGCACCTCGGCTGTTGGCATTGGGGTTGACGGTGGAGCAGGTGGCAGGGGCGTTAGATTTGGATGTTGAGGTAGTCAGGCAGATAGCGGCTTCTGAAATTCCGAATGATGCACCGACGGCAGAATAATACTTTTCAATACATACACCTCAAAAGCGATTCCTATGGAGTCGCTTTGTTTTGCATACCATCGCCATCTGTAAACTTGCTTGGAATACCTGGGGAATATTTGGACGCCACACGAAAATATTTGAGAAGCCTATCAAAACTTCAACCTAAAAATATCACATCTTCAATAAGCCATGAACATTAAGAATAGAACAAACCCAAGCGCGAATGCATCGAGCCTCAAACCAATTTACCTAACACCTTGTAACTAGCAATAAATCCTCTTAAACCTCGTCTTCATGCAACTCTTTCATTGCAGCTTCCAAATCATGCGTTAACTTTGGAGCACTTTTTTTCGCTGACTTCGTGCCATAATCTGCCACTGTTATAGGAGTGCCAATTTTTACCTCCACATCACAGCGCCAGTGAGGAATAGGAGAACTATAACGAATACTAATAGGCACAATTTTCAAATGATTATCAGGCTGGCTTGATTCTGCTTGTAGAGCAATACGAGCCATTCCAGGCTTCAGCGGTTGAACTTTGCGATCACGAAAAATATTGCCTTCAGGAAAAATCACCAAGGTTTCGCCGTTGCGAAGAAGTTCCACACTGTGACGAATTGTGCCAATTCCTGGCTGCTTGGTATTAACTGGAAATCCACCCAAACGCCGCATAAACCAGCCTTGAATGCCTTTAATTTCGTCCTCCGAAATCATAAACCGCAAATCACGTCCAGTCGTTGTTTTGCCAGTTGAATAGGGCATAATCAAAGAATCCCAACGAGAGCGATGAGTTGGTGCCAAAATCGCCGAGCCAGTTTTGGGCAGATTTTCTTGTCCAACTACTGTTAGCTTGCGAAAATAAAAGGGCAAGATGACAAAACTTCCTAAAGGATAGAGGATAGCAGTTAACCAATTGCAAACACGGGAAGTAACAGGAGTGGTTTTTGCCGAAGTGGACATCTCAGCAGAGGTTTCTGGCAATTTTTGGCAAGTAGAGTTCTCTGAAATGTCATCTTTCGGTGTTGTCATCACTTGAGTTGGTACACGGGTGTCTAACTGCATCATTGGTTGAGGTTTCTTTACTGAATCTTTATGTACACTATTACTTTATGTTTTTTCCCTAATCACTGTCTGCGAGTTAGGGGACACTTTTAACTGTGTCATGAGTGAAATTGCACTGGTTGGTGAACGAGTTGAAAAAAGTTGCCACAATTGCCTAGTTTCTTACTGTGGAGAGGATAAATCATCCCTCTACAAGCCTACTCTCTTAGCATGACGCCGCATGGCAAACCAAGATTGCAATTGCTCTCTACAAGCAGATTCCATAATTCCCGCCAGCACTGGCAACTTGTGATTAGAGCAAATACTATCGGGAATATTGGCAACAGTTCTGATTGTGCCAGTTTTTGGATCGTCCACTCCGTAAACTAAAAGCCCTAACCGCGCCAAAATAATTGCACCCGCACACATTGTACAAGGCTCCAAGGTGACATAAAGGGTACAGTTATTAAGATGCCAGGTTTGTAGGACTTGACCTGCACTGCGTAATGCGAGAATTTCAGCATGAGCTGTGGGGTCTTTGTCTCGCTCTCGACGGTTTTGGGCAGTTGCCACTAGGTTATGATTAGCATCAACGATCACCGCGCCGACTGGCACTTCTCCGGCATCACCTGCAACTTGAGCTAAGGCGATCGCTTGACTCATCCATTGCCGATGAATTAAATAGGTTGGATCGTTGAGTGTCATGGCTTTTGTTTACGCCGCAGACATTCACCCTGGGGTTATATAAACCAAGTCCGTCTACAGAGAATAATTGTTCCTCTACATAACTGGTTGCGCTAACATGGGGTCTAATTGACCTTTGCCATCTAAGGCATAGATGTCATCACAACCACCAACGTGTTCGTTGTTGATGAAAACTTGCGGTACGCTTCTACGTCCATTAGCACGTTCGGACATTGTTGCTCTAGCTGCATCATCACCGTCTATTTTATATTCTGTATAATTAACGCCCTTCCACCACAACAGCATTTTAGCGCGGATGCAGTAGGGACAGGTTTGCCAGGTGTAGATTTCCACATTGGCTTTCATGCGATCGGGATTGCGTCCAATTAGGGGATTGAGAAATTCAAACATTTTATTTTTAAAGATTTTATTCTAGCGTAGAGCAATATTGGGAAAAAAGGCGATCGCATTCGCAAGGCGGAGCGCATTGATTAATTTGAGCAAGATAAGGATAAGCGATCGCTCTTGCCAATAAAATTACTCAAATGATTGCATCGAAAACATCAAACCCAGGTGCAGTTATAACGATTTCTTTTGGTCTGGCAACTCCAGCCTGAGATCGAACCTGCCTAATTTCTCTAAGTGTCTGTTTAAGATACGGGATTACCCAACCAGGATTGTTATCAGCGTAAAGAGATATGTCCCATCGATACAAGTTTTCTCCTGTGCTGCTGTTGACTTTGATTTCAGAGTTAACAGCAGCACAGCGGTAGAAAAAGTTGAGACTGCGACGAAGAGACAGTTTATATCCATCCTTATGATTTCCAAGCTTGATAAATTCTGATAACCGAACAGGGACAGGTGCCACAGTTAGAGGAGTCTTATGAATACGAAAGTCAATTGTTTCAGTTCCTTTAATCTGATTACATTGACGACAAAGAGTTTGTAAGTTATCTAATGAGTGAGCGCCGCCATAATATCTAGGCTTGATATGGTCAACTTGCAGCAAACGGCTATTTTTTTCACCACAACAGAGGCAGCGTTTACCATCTCGTTTCTTAACCAGCCTCTTAGTCTCGTCAGTTAGTTCAACCTCTTCGATATAATCATCTTCATTAGGTGGATATGGTTCATCATCTTCGATATAATCATCTTCATTAGGTGGATGTGGTTCTGGTAGCGGATTCAGAAGACGATTCACACAGACATCATACTGCTCTTTAAAGCGGATATAGTTCTGGTAAATTACATTCCAGTAACGGTCTGTTCTCTTGTATTCAATTTGCAATTTTTGATTTTCAGCTATGCGGTCTAACTTAGCTTTGATGAACCCTTCAGCCACAGTATCTAGGTTATGATTTCCCCGTTGCTCAAAATCAAACCATCTTGGTTGTTCTCCATTATTTTGAGCAACGTGACGTGCAATATGGAAGATATTTCGTAGAAGATTTGCACCTATATATTCTTCTGAGTTTTTGAAATATTCTCGTTTCCACTCTTCAAGTTGGGGAAGCTTATCTTCAAAACTAACATCTATTTCAGCAAAGGCTTTGCTTTTTGCTTGGGTGAGACTCTGAATGAACTTTTCATAACTTTCTTTCTCATTGTCAAATACAAGCAATAGTTGAAGAACCTCATTATCTTCACTTTCAGAAACAACAGTCTGAAACTTAAGTAAATACCATCCGAGAGGAAGTAGAGTTAGGAAAGGAGAGAAGAGTCTTCCCTCCCCCATAGCTACTTGATCAGCCCATCGACGAACCAACTCAATAGAAATCAGGTCTAGAGGAGCTTGCCCTCCGTATTCAGGTATATCATCATTCTTTCCACCACTAAAGTCAGCTTTACCCCAATTAATTACCTGCTTCCAGTTATCAATAAAAGAGACAATATAAGCCTCATTTGTTCCACCAAACTGAGGTCCACGCAATGCCCGTCCGATCATCTGGGTTATTAAGATATTACTAGTAGTCTGTCTAGTCAGGAAAACGGTTTGAGCATTAGGAACATCAGTACCTTCCGTCAGCATCTGGATATTAATTAGCACTTCCAAGTCACCATTACGGAATTGCTCCAAAACTTCCTGATGATCGGCAATGACGGCACTCGAACTTTTATCAACTTTCGTATAAATTGCTCCTGCTTTTACTCCGCGCTTCTCCAAAAACTTACATAAAGCCTCACATTGATACCATCTATCTGCAAAGATAATAGTTTTCTTGTAGCGTTCCTTATTTTTCACATAGGTATCAGCAATAAATTGATTGCGTTCTTCATTCTCAGCTAGTTTCTTGATGATATCTTCTGGTAAATCTTTATAGGTACTGACCCATTTTTTATATTCTTGCTCATCAAATTCAACTTCAAGATTCGTGGGATGTTCCTCAAATTCTGGCTTGGCAAGGATACCATCACCTATAAGCCTATCTATAAAACCTTCTGCATTTTTTGGATAAATTACCTCTTGTGGAAAAAGCTCTCTAAGCCATCCACGTCTACTTTCATCTGTATAAGTTGGAGTAGCTGTTAAACCCAAGAGCCACATTTTATTACTAAAACGTTTACGCAAATCCAGCATTAACTTGCGATAGCTGTACGCTGGCGAGTGGTGTGCTTCATCAAAGACAACAAAAAGCTTATCTCCTGCTGACTTAAGAAACGGTTCGAGTTGAGTATTCTGACGATTATAGGCTCCTCTTAATGTCTGGAGCGTAATAATCACAACATCATCACTGGGTTTAATTGAATGGACGGGTTGATGTCCTGGTGAGACAACCCGCACATTTAGCTGCTGTTTTTGTTCAGATATTCGCCCAACTTCTGATTCAAAACTATAGAAAGCTTGTTCTAGCAAATGTTTGGTATGTGCTAGCCATAAAACTTTATAACCTTTGGAAACGGGACCATCGTAGCTATCCAAAGATAAGCTAGAACAGAGGAAACGACTAGCCGTGAAAGTTTTACCACCACCTGTTGGCAAAGCTAGGATACCGCCAGCCGGCTCAGAGTATTGCTCTTTAAACCATATCTTAAGTTTGGCTAAGGCTTCATTCTGATGATTAGCAGGTACTTTGTGAGACGGCTGCACCTTTTTTAGGTCAAACTCACGATAAAAGTGACTCTTTTGAGAGTTAGTCATATTTCCTTAACAAATGCATACTTTGTAAGATAACGCAACCTCAGCAGAGAATATTCAATTGTTCGGTAAGCGGCTATTTACTCTCAAACTTCATCCGGATTAACACCCATCGCGCGCAATCTTTCAGCTAATCTTTCAACCTTAGATTGAGCTAATTCTTTCTCATATTTTGCTTGCTCTCTTTCCCTTTCTAACTCCACATAGGTTAAAAACTTCTGTCCATCCGGTCGATAAATTTCTAATTCTGAACCCAATTCAAAGCGTATCCCCAAACGCGGACTAACCCAACCTAACATTGACTCAATATCATTAAGTTTATTACCAGCACGTAGCCAACCCGTTAAATCAACATGATCCGGGTCATACATATAGTATTCTTCCACACCATAATCTTCATAAAACCTCAATTTTTTGAGCATCTCTCCGACGCGATTACCAGGAGAAAGTATCTCAAAAACAACTTGAGGAGCAATATTATTTTCGCGCCATTGTTGATAAGAACCTCTATCGCCTTTTGGTCTGCCAAACACAACCATCACATCAGGAGCGAGTCGAGTTTTGTTATCACCTTCTAGCGGATACCAAAGTAAATCTCCAGCGACAAAAACATCTGTATTATTTTTAAACAGCGCATCTAGCCCGCCTTGAATTGTTGTAATACAACGAAATTGTTTGGTATTGTCTGCCATTGGTTGCCCGTCGCTGTTGGGGTAGATGATTGTTGGTTCAGCAGTTGGTTGAATTGATGCTGTCATGGCGATATCTCCTTTTTAACCTTGCTAGTGACGAGCAAAAGCACACACTTTTTTTGTAGTACACCCGAATCAAATCAAGAGCATCGCAGCAAAACTTAACATGACTCTCAGACTACGGATGTTTCTAGGGGTATGCCCTCTGATAGACTTGAAAACTGAAATAGCCTTATTTTACGCGCAATTTAGCAAGCAGTTGGGAGTACGGGTGTCGTGGAAAACACGTTAGGTTTAGAAATTATTGAAGTCGTCGAACAAGCCGCGATCGCATCTTCCAAGTGGATGGGTAAAGGCGAAAAAGACATCGCCGACCAAGTAGCGGTAGAAGCGATGCGGGAGCGTATGAACAAAATTCATATGCGTGGTCGCATCGTGATCGGAGAAGGGGAACGCGATAACGCCCCCATGCTCTACATCGGTGAAGAAGTCGGGATCTGTACCCGTGAGGACGCCAAAGCGTTCTGCAACCCCGATGAACTCGTAGAAATAGACATTGCAGTTGACCCCTGCGAAGGCACTAACCTAGTCGCCTACGGACAAAATGGTTCAATGGCAGTGCTGGCAATTTCTGAGAAAGGTGGCTTATTTGCTGCACCTGACTTTTACATGAAAAAGCTTGCAGCACCAGCAGCAGCACAAGGTCATGTAGATATTAACAAGTCAGCAACCGAAAACCTGAAAATTCTTTCCGAGTGCCTAGAACGCTCTATCGAAGAATTAGTGGTAGTCGTCATGAAACGCGATCGCCATGATGGACTGATCAAAGAAATCCGTGACGCTGGCGCCAGAGTCCGCCTAATCAGTGATGGAGATGTCTCTGCTGCCATTTCCTGTGCCTTTGCAGGTAGCAACATCCATGCTTTGATGGGTATCGGTGCTGCACCAGAAGGCGTCATCTCAGCCGCTGCCATGCGTTGCTTGGGTGGACACTTCCAAGGTCAACTGATCTACGATCCTGCCGTCGTCAAAACAGGTTTGATTGGCGAAAGCAAAGAAAGCAACATCGAGCGCCTACAATCTATGAATATCAACGACCCAGATAAGGTTTACAACTCCGATGAGTTAGCCTCTGGGGAAACCGTACTATTCGCCGCTTGTGGTATCACCCCAGGCACACTAATGGAAGGTGTACGCTTCTTCCCTGGTGGCGCACGGACTCAGAGTTTGGTCATTTCCAACCAATCAAACACTGCCCGGTTTGTCGATACAATTCATATGTTCGGTAAGCCAAAACAGTTGCAACTGCGGTAGTAATATCTGTAGGTGTTGCTGCTAAACCGATAACTCGTCCAGGAGTTTACTAAAGTATGGGTGGAGCACACAAGGAGATTTTGACAAATCACGCCTATCCTGGAATAAGGCGGGACGATGTTCAAAAACTCTGCTCAAAATAGGTATTGCCACTGTCGCCCCTACTGAGACGATATTTGGCATTACCCAAAGCCTGGGCTTGCCCATACTTTAACTTTGATAAACTTTATTTTCAATCCCTTCGATTTAAGGTTAGATAGCGTCTAAATTATTAAAATTAGACAAATCATAACCCGCCATAATACTCTTAAAAAACATCGTGATATCTAACCAAAAAGACGACAAAACTTTGGAGAACTCATGCATATCGCAGTCGTAGGTTTAAGTCACAAGACAGCGCCTGTTGAAGTTCGGGAAAAACTGAGCATTCAAGAAGCGAGAATGGAAAATGTGATGCAGCAATTATGTAGCTATCCTCACATTGAAGAAGTAGCAATACTTAGCACTTGCAATCGCTTAGAAATTTATGTAGTTGCTCAGGAAACCGAGCAGGGAATTCGTGAATTAACGCAATTTTTGGCAGAGTTTAGCCAACTGCCTCTGCAACAATTGCGCCAGCATTTGTTTATCTTGTTACATCAAGATGCCGTCATGCATTTGATGCGAGTGGCAGCAGGACTTGATAGTTTGGTGTTAGGAGAAGGGCAAATTTTAGCCCAAGTCAAAAACACTCATAAACTCGGTCAACAACATAAAGGAATCGGACGTTTGTTGGATCGTTTGTTTAAACAAGCAATGACTGCAGGTAAGCGTGTCCGTACAGAAACCAGTATTGGTACGGGTGCTGTTTCGATTAGTTCGGCAGCAGTAGAATTGGCTCAAATTAAAGTGCAAAACTTAGCCGCTTGCCGCGTTGCTATCGTTGGTGCAGGTAAGATGTCTTGCTTGCTTGTCAAACACCTTTTAGCTAAAGGAGCGGTTAATATTTCCATTTTAAATCGTTCTCACAAGCGCTCTGAGGACTTGGCAAAACAGTTTCCTTCTGCCGAGTTAGAATTGTGTCTACTTTCGGACATGATGAGTGTCATTGCCCAGTCTGACTTAGTATTTACTAGCACCTCGGCGACGGAACCATTACTTGATCGGGCAAAATTGGAAGCTATCTTAGAACCACATCAAACTTTGATGTTATTTGATATCTCTGTGCCCCGTAATATTGCCTCCGATGTCAATGAGTTGGAAAATGTCTCGGCGTTTAACGTTGACGACTTAAAAGCCGTGGTGGCACAAAACCAAGAAAGTCGTCGCAAGATGGCTATGGAAGCTGAGGTATTGTTAGAGGAAGAAGTCGAAACTTTTGAGATTTGGTGGCGATCGCTTGAAACTGTAACCACAATTAGTTGCTTGCGCGACAAAATTGAAACAATTCGTGAGCAAGAGTTAGAAAAAGCCTTGTCACGTTTGGGTTCAGAATTTGCCGAAAAACATCAAGAAATCATTGAAGCCTTAACACGAGGTATTGTTAACAAAATTCTCCACGACCCAATGGTACAGTTACGAGCAGAGCAAGATATTGAGGCAAGACGCCGCGCTATGCAATCATTGCAAATGCTGTTTAACTTGGATAGTGGCAAGCAATTTAGTTAGTTATTTGTTAGTCATTAGTTATTAGTAAAGAAGACAAAGTTTTATTTAATTAGACCCCACAACTAAAACTAATGACTAAACTAATTTTACGATTTTTAATGCTACTAGGTGTCTTGCTAATTTGGGATTTGTTATCTCGTTTATTAGCAGAAATTTTCTGGTTTCAAGAACTTGGTTATCTAGCTGTATTTTTCAAGCGCTTTGAAACTCAGATGCTTTTATGGGTAGTTGTTTGGACGATATCTGCGGGGTATTTAGGCGGTAACATTTGGTTAGCAAATCGGCTGAAGTATCAAGAATCAGCAAGTAAGATAGAAGGTTCATTTTCGCAGTTGCCAGGAAAATCAGAGAGCAAGTTGAGATTGCCTAAATCGCGAAATGAACTAGCTTTGGCATCACTTTTACCCCTGGTAATTGGACTCAGCTTGCTAGTTGGGATCATGTTACTGCAGTATGGCAAAATTGTCGGCACAATGTGGCACAGCGAGAGTGTCATGCCCCTAATACCGTCTCTTTGGGATGAGGCATTTCTACGGCAATTATTTTCCTGGCAAGACAGTTTTTGGCAGTTGCCTGTGCTGGTGGGAGTGACAATTGTGATAATTGTCAATCACCAATTTTGGTTAAATGCGATCGCCTTTTTGCTCTCGTTATTTTTTGGGTTTGTCATATCAGGTAACTGGGGCAGAATTTTACAATACATTACTCCTACAGCCTTTAATAGCGTTGAGCCAGTATTTGGACATGATTTGAGCTTTTATGTCTTTAGCTTCCCGTTTTGGCAACTATTAGAATTTTGGTTAGGTTCCCTATTGATTTTTGCATTAGCTGCTGTAAGTCTCAGTTATTTGCTGTCAGGAAATAGCCTTTCTAACGGCAAATTTCCCGGCTTTTCTCAAGCTCAATTACGTCATTTATACGGACTCAGTAGCCTCGTTGCTCTAACAACGGCAGTTCATTACTGGCTACATCGTTATCAACTACTTTATTTGACAAACGGCAGTGTTTATGGTGCAGGATATACCGATATTAAAGTACAGTTACCTGTTGATCTTACTCTCAGTGTTTTAGCTTTACTCGCTGCTCTCTTATTATTGTGGGAAGCTATTTTTTATTCCCAAAAATTATGGCTGCCCTTGCGGGGTTTTGTATTATATTTTTTGTTGTTCATTATAGCGAATATTGTATTAACAACGGCAATACAACGTCTAGTTGTACAACCCAATGAACTAGCAAGAGAAAGACCCTACCTTAAGCGTAGTATTGACTTTACAAGAGCCGCCTTTGATTTGAATAATATTGAGGTTAAAACTTTTGATCCCCAAGGAAAACTTACTCAAGCTGATATCCAAGCAAACGACCTCACCATACGCAATATCCGTCTTTGGGATACTCGCCCACTACTAGAAACAAATCGCCAACTGCAACAAATTCGACTTTATTATAAGTTTTTTGACGCCGACATTGACCGTTATACGATTCAAACGGATCTTGGCAAACAAGACCAACAAGTAATTATTAGCGCGCGAGAATTGGATTATAATGCTGTTCCACAAGAGGCACAAACCTGGATTAATAAACACTTAATTTATACTCATGGTTATGGCTTTACTCTTAGTCCTGTCAACACAGTTGCACCTGGTGGACTGCCAGATTATTTTGTTAAAGATATTGGTACGAGTAGCAGTGCCGATGACAATAAGGCATTACAAACAGCTAATGAAAATATTCGTTCTAGCATTCCGATTGGTATCCCACGAATTTATTACGGAGAACTTGCGGATACTTATGTAATGACCTCAACTAATGTTCAGGAATTTGACTATCCAAGTGGTAATGATAATGCCTATAATGTCTATGATGGTAAAGGCGGTGTGGCGATTAAATCTTGGTGGAAACGGCTAGTATTTGCCCAGGCACTAAAAGACTGGCCTATGGTTTTTACAAACAACTTTACACCTAGCACCAAATTACTATTTCGCCGTAATATTAACCAAAGAATTCGGGAAATTGCGCCCTTTTTGCGCTATGACAGAGACCCGTATTTAGTTGTAGCAGATAATAGGAAATCAGAAGATAAAAATAATCAAAATTTTCTTTATTGGATGGTCGATGCCTATACAATAAGCAATCGTTATCCTTATTCTGACCCTGGTCAACATCAATTTAACTACATCCGTAATTGTGTCAAAGTTGTAGTTGATGCCTACAACGGAGATGTTAGTTTTTACGTTGCTGATCCTAAAGATCCGATTATTAATAGTTGGCAAAAGATTTTTCCTGGACTATTTAAACAAATAGATGCCATGCCAGAGGCTTTGCGTAAGCATATCCGTTATCCAGAAGATTTATTTAGTGTACAGTCGGAACGATTACTGACTTATCACATGATCGATCCCCAGGTATTTTATAACCGGGAAGATCAGTGGCAGATTCCTAATGAAATTTATGGCAACAAATCTCAACCAGTGAAGCCGTATTATTTGATTATGAAGTTGCCGACTGAGAAGGCAGAAGAATTTGTTTTACTACATCCTTTTACGCCGACTAAACGTAATAATTTAATTGCTTGGTTGGCTGCTCGTTCGGATGGAAAAAATTACGGTAAGCTATTACTTTATCGGTTTCCTAAGCAAGAATTGGTTTATGGAACTGAGCAAATTGAGGCACGAATTAATCAAGATCCAGTCATTTCCCAGCAGATTAGTTTGTGGAATCGGGAAGGTTCACGGGTGGTTCAAGGAAATTTATTAGTAATTCCTATTGAGCGTTCTTTGCTTTATGTGGAACCGCTTTATTTAGAGGCAGAACGTAATAGTTTGCCGACGTTGGTGCGGGTAATTGTTGCTTATGAAAACAAGATTGTGATGGCGGAAACTTTGGAAGAAGCGCTGCAAACTATTTTTAAGGAAAATCAGCCAACGACGCCGCCCATTGTTCGCCCAGTAGATGTAGATTGATCTGTTTTGTTAACGGTTAGGGTTTAAGCTGGCGCCTGTACGACCTGTAAATAGCCAGAGGAAAGCGCGACCAAAATCACGTAGTACACGAGTCCAAGTTTCATGGGGCTGTTGGGTGGGAATGGCTACGGGAGTGAAGGCGATACCTCTGCTGCCAAGAACCAGAAAGGCGATCGCTTTGGCTCGTCTTATATGAAAGTCAGAGGTGATTAGATAAATGTGATCGATATTTTGGCTTTTGAGGTCGGCAACTAAGGAAGTGAAGTTGGTGACAGTATCAACGGCGCGGCGGTCGAAATGTACCTGTGTGTCTGGGACGCCAACTGATCGAAAGATCTGACGCGCTAGCTGGGGCGGCTGTCCAGAGGAAACCCAAATTGGGAGGTCGGGGAAGTTTTTGGCAAAATGGGCTGTGTAGGGTTCTCTGTCGCCGCCACCACCCAAAGTTAGGATAGCTTGGGGGGTGGGGGATTGGAAATAAGCGATCGCCAGTCGGACGGGGATGAAGGCTAGCAGTAGTAGGACACAACTGACTAAACCCAAAAAGCATTTCCCTTTGGGACAAAAAAGCTTCATTGGCTACTTTGGTAGAGGCATTAAAGGTTAATGAAAGGCTTCACGGCGCCGCCAACATTATGCCCAAAAATAAGAGTAGTGTCAGCCCTTACCCCTTGAGGACTGACTAGCTTCTAGAGAAGAAAGAGAGATTTAAGCCTGTGTCAATTGCTCACTGCCCTTAGCAAGAGGAGTTGCCGGAATCTCTGCCTCAATTCCGCTCTTATTAGTGTATTGGTGCAATCTCTGTGTTTCTATTAAACGAATCGAGAGCAAAATTTCGGCTAGCATTCTTTGAAAGGCATAATACCACCCAGCCCAGCCATCTAGAATGCCTTTGTTGAGGATTAAGCAATAAAACAAAATTACAAAGGGAGCAAGAATTTGTTGCCGCCGGATGCGATCGCCAAAACTCAGCTTACTATCCGGTGTCTCTAATAATTTTTTGGCTTCAATAATCATGTATCGGTCTTGCGCCCATAGCCAACGGCTTAGAGGTTTGCGATCATCGTGATGAATATAAGAGGAAAGCATAGCAGACTGTCCATTTATCTGCAGCCGATGTGCATGACCATCATCAATATAAATGGCTTTTTCTTTTCTAAATAGAACTTGGCGAGGGGGAAGCAATGTAGCGCGAAGCGGCTTACCAAAAACACAATACTTAAACCTAGCAAAGTAGCCATCTACTAGCGAATCTTTTGGTACATCAATTTCAGCAATTAATTCATCAGTAACTAGGTAATCAGCATCAAGTGAAAGAACCCACTCGGTTTTAACTTGCTCTAAACCGTAGTTACATTGATTAGCAAACGTGTCAAACTTACGCTGAAATATCTGAACTTGAGGATAAGACTGTAAAATTTCTAGAGTTGTATCAGTACTGAAGCTATCAATGACGATAATTGTTTTTGCCCAAGTCAAATGCTGAAGTGTCCGGTCTATATTAGGAGATTCATTGAAAGTGAGGATGAGAGGAGTAACTTCTTCAAGCATTGAGTGCGCTTCACTTTTGCAGCAATACACTAATACATACCAACTCACTCTCAACTATCCGGATTTGTTAATTATTGAAGTTTAATTCTTTAGTGGCGAACTAGAACATAGCATTGATTTCCAAAGAAATGGAACTCTACCGGAAAACCTAAATTGAAGGTCTGTGTAGTTTTCTGTTTCTAACAGTTGACGAAGAGTAGCTACAGAAAAAAACTTGATATGACCACCATCCCAAAGTGAAGTAAAATGGCTGTCCATTTTACCTGATGTAGCAAGTGCAAGATTTTTAAGGTAGCCATGATAGGGAGTTGTCAGGATTAAACGACCATTTGGCTTTAAGTATTTTCTGGCAGATATAACTAACTCTTTGGGATAAAATAGGTGTTCAATTACTTCAACTGATAGGACAATATCAAAAGAATTTTCCCACTCTTGATCAGGCAGATCGTAAATACTTCCTTGGAGGAAACGGCAATCTGGAAAGCAATGAGAGGCTATTGCCACTCCCTGGTCCGAATCTTCTACTCCCACAACCTCATAACCCTGTTGTGCAATTAAGTTGCTGAGACTGCCGTTGCCACATCCAAGATCAAGAACACGTGGCTTTGCATGACCAGGTAGCTTGGCTTGAGAGAGTAGTTCCAACAGTGGAGACATTAAATAAGCATGATGATGTCCGAAATTACTATTTACATAGGAATATTCGTATTGGCTAGCAGTTGTTTCCATAAATTTGTTAGCAGTGAAGTTAAGAAAAGGTAGAGATGGGGACTTGTTTAAGAATTGCGGTGTATACCTGGCTCAAATTGGAGGCAATTTGAGTCCATGTATATCGCTCAAGAATTAATTGACGAGCGCGATCGCCCATTTCTTTTGCTTGCCGAGGATGTTTCAGACACTCAATCAAGGCATCAGCGATTTGGTCAGCATTAATATCAACAACATGAGCGGCTTGAACGGCTGCTGCTTCAGGAAAATTACAGCCAGTAGTAATCACACAAGGTAATCCGGATGCCATGCCTTCTAAAACAGACATACTGAAGCCTTCGGAGTAGGAAGGAGCAACATAGACATTGGCGGCAGCAAGCGCCGCATATTTAAGAGAGCCAGTAAGCATACCCGTAAAAGTCACGCTATCAAGGCATCCTACCTCAGCAAAATAGCCTTGAGCGGTTGGCAAAAATCCTATATTGTCTTGCCCTGCGACAATTAGATGCGTTTGAGGAAATTGAGCCTGTACCTTGGCAAAGGCAAGGGCAAGCAAGTCTAATCCTTTCTTCGGATCGATTCGACCTAAAAACAAAATCAGCGTTTTATTAGAAGTGTGGGGAAACTTCTGGTAAAAGAGTTCTGGTGATAGCGTCTCAAAGTCTTGACAATCAATTCCATTAGGAACAATAACCAAGGGAGACTTAAGATTAAGAGGTTTGGTACGCTCTGCTTCAGAAGATGCCAGCATTTGGATAGCACTGGCACGCTCAAGAGCAGGTTTCTCCAATAGGGCATAATAAAAGCGCTTTTTCCCGGATTTGTAAGATAGCGCCCAAGGCTCTAACATCCCTTGAGGGTTCATCACATAGGGAACTTGGCGAAGTTGGCAAGCCCAGTGAGCAGCTAAAACAGGATAAGAGAAAACAGCAATGGTGTGTACTAAATCATAATCAGTAACGTGCTCAAGCAACCATCTAGTTAAAGTCAAGCTAACTTTGTAGTCGCCGAAGCAATAGGGAAAGTATTGAACTCGGTAAGAGTTTTCAGGAATCCAGGTATGAAACGGAACATCCAAGCTAGTCGCTCCGTTAGCATTCGTAGTAACAATATCAACGCTTATACCCAAGTTACCAAGTGCATGAGCTAGCTCAACTGCTATTTTAGAAGGACCACCATAAACAAGTCCTAGGGCAGGTACGACGATTAAAATCTTCATGCAGAGAGAATGCTAGAGATATACTCCTAGAAACTTTTACTAGGCTTTTAACTAGTGATCCGGATCTCAAGTTGCTTACCTCATTAATATCTTTTTATTACTAACGATGCGCTATGGCATACTCAACTGCCTGTATTAAGCCTTGGGCAAAGTAATCTGGAGAAAATTTTTGGATATGTTCAAGAGCCGCATAACGGATCTTGGCTAAGTCAGTTTCTCCTGAACTGATTTTTAGCATTAAATCTATCAATTGTTGACTATTATCTGGATCAAAGCCAAAACCGTTGACATTTTCAATAACTAAGTCTTCAAAACAGCCACAACGATTTGAGACTAATACCGGTAATCCAGCAGCCATTGCTTCATTCACTACTAATCCCCACTGTTCCTGAATGCTGGCATGGATAAAGCAATGAGCATGAGCCAAGTAAGGTAAGAGTTCATCTTGCTGGAGAAAACCAGGTAGATGAACTACATTTTTTAAATCAAATTCGGCAATTTTTTGCTCAATTTGTGGACGTAGCACTCCTTCACCACAAAGTACTAAATCCCAGGCGTCAGCACCCGTGGTTTGACGATAAGCTGCATAGGCTGAGATGAGGAATAACAGATTTTTCTTGGGTACAAAACGATTGATTGCTAAGAAGTAAGGTCGCTCAACAGGCAAAGGAAGAGACTTGATTTTCTTGGGATGATAAGACTCATTACCTACCACATTGTAGCCCAAAAAAATTGCTTCAGCAGGCATACCTAATTCAACTAAGTAACGCTTTTGAGGTTGTCCTCCTACAAGTGCTGCTTTGTACTGTTTGAGTATCCATTTTTTGAGCATTTCACTCCACCAAGAACGAGGTGCATCATCTTTCTTAGTTGCAGAAAGAAGAACCCTAGGTTTTTGGTTTCCAAGACACCACAGAAGCGTTGCCAGCATCGCAGGTCTAGCATAACCAGCTATTACGATAATATCGGGCTTAAGTTGAGATAGGACAGCATAGAGTTGTCGCAATAATTGAGTTAAACTTACCTCTTCAAGTTGCTGTTTTTCAATGACAGAGATAACTTTAAAAGGAAGTTCTTCAACTTGAGCCTGCCAAGCATACTCAGCTTCGTGGCGTGCTAATTCAAGCCCAACTATGTTCACACCTAATTGGTTATAGTGATTGTAAAAACTGGCTAGTCGAGCTATGTGATAAGGACCATAACTCGTAAAAAGTATTGCAATGCAAGTCATGAGTAATAATTTAATTCCCTAGCTCGTAATTTTTTCTTATTGAGATTTTCTAAAAAACGTACTAAAGCATATCCAAATACGATGGGCCAAAGTACAAGTAATGTAATTTCTCGTCCGAGGTTTAAGGTAATTCCCAAAGCAGCAAGAAAAAGACAAAGGCGCAGAGGTGACTGACGCTGGCTCCATAGCCTAGCTAAAAAGGCTGCCCATGAAGCCATTAAGAATGCTGGGGCTAATGGACCAATGTAAGGACCAAAATTAATCAGCCCTTGACCAATCAATCCGGTTGATATAGTGGCAAAAACCCCAATATCTTTAGTACTATCTGCAAATCCACGTGCAATAGCATATTCAATGCCAAGAAGAGGCTTACCGGGCCAGATTGCGCGGGGAACAAAGTTGAGAGACTGCGCTAGATAATCGCTTCCATAATTGATATGTAAAATTCCTTGTTGGTAAAAACTATTGATGTAGCTAAGTTCTTCCAGCATATTTAAACCATACTGCTTCTGCTGTGAAATTGAATTTGTAGTCTGGCTAGTTCCGTTTAGTAAGGAAGCAAAGCCGACATTTCTATAAGCAATTATTAAAGTCAATATATAACTTATAGCTATAAACATAGAGCCTAAAATAATAACTTTTATCCACCACTTATGCTTGGATATTAGAGCATAGCTAAATATTGTAGGTAAAACAACTGCTAAAAAGAGATTACGAGCACCCATTAAGATAAAATAGGGCCAGGAAATGAAAATCAAGACTAAATTAATAAGTTTTACGCTATACCGCTTTTGTAAGACTAAGAGAATTCCAAAAAAAGAACACACCAAAAGGTAAATGTATGAAGCAGAAGAGACGAGAAAGCCGCTAGCTCCAGCCGCTGCACCTGCTGCTCTTCCCCACATATGTCCACCCGTGCGAGAGTTAATTGGAAACAAGGCAGCGAAAATATCTCCATTCTCACGACTAATGCCATATGTTAATAGAACTAGCCATATAACTGACAAGTAAGTTAAAAGTCTAGCTGGGTCAATGGATGTTGTTAATATTCTCGCCTGATCTGATGAATTCGTTGAAACAATTTTTCTCGATAATTGCGGAACAAAAAATCTAAAAGCACCAAGAAATAAGGTGATTTGCAGATAACTATTTTCTAAAGTCTCTTGTGAAAATTTAGTTAAGTTCTCCGGGCTATATACTGGCTCCGTTAAATACCATAGTGCAACAGTGACATAAACAAGAAGCGCTGGAACTTTCCAGATTAGATTTCTTTTAATAAAAGCCTCGATAAAGAGAATACTTAATAAAGAAATAGCTAAAAGATAATAAAAATTTAAGTAAGGAATAGAGACAGTAATAAAACTAATTAAATCCCCAAAATAGAAACCTAACAAACAGCAAAAAGCTAATAAGGGGATGAACCATAAAATAAATAAACTTTTGTTTTGTCCTGTCATCTGTTTTAATAAGTAAGTGAAAAAAACCGAGCTGGAATATTTTAAATTAGAGTTTTCTGAAACTTGCAATTTATCTAAAATTGATTTGGTAATCCAAGCAGCAATACTCAACCAACATGAGATAGGCAGAGGACGCTACGAAGTTTATTCCGAAAGCTTGAAAATGAAAAACGTTCAGCACAAGAGCGAGCTTTTTGACGAAGTTCAGGATTTGCAGGTAGCCTCTTTGCTAAATACTCAAGTTGAGTCGTAAGCTGGTCTAAATTCCCTACTTCTGAAAGAAAAATACCGTCAGCTTCTCCACCCAAGTCAGGCAAGCAAGTATTAAAAGTACCCAATACAGGGCAACCATGACTCAGAGCTTCCAGAAAAACCTGACCAAATCCTTCTATAAGAGAGGGCATGACAAAAAGAGAACTGGCAATATAAAGCCGTCGTAGGTTTTGTAAATCCGTACCTCGAATTAAATGAACTTGGGGCGTTTCATAAATCAAAGCTTCTATACCAGGGTCTAGATTTCTGCAAACCAGTGTTAACAAACTTTCTTTAGGGAGGCGGGCTTGTCGCCATGCATAAAGCAGGTGATGTAACCCTTTGCGCTGAACTCCAGAGCCTACAAAAAGAGCTTGAAAACTCTCTACTTTAGCCTCTTCAAACAGGGGCATAGCCACATCAATACCATAGGGAATCACCTTGCAGGAATTGGACTCTGCTCCCGCTGCTACTAGCGTTTTTTTCGTAAAACTACTGGCACACAAAATTAGATCGGCGTGCTGCCAACAGTCTCTAACTCTAACTTGTTGGTGAGAGGATAAATGATTAGCAGTCTCTTCTTGATAAGAGTGTTGTACAAAAGGAAAGCGTTTTAAGTCTTCCATTAACAAGCAGTCTTGAAATTTTGTATGTGGATGATATTGAAATAGAACTCTACGAGGAGTATGACGATACGACGCACGAAAAGCTTCCCATGCATAGGGTTCGTAGAGCAGTAAATTACTTTTTGTTCTTTGCGCCTGTGACGTTGCTGCACGAGCAAAATTTTGGTCGAGCCAAGAGTATGTAGAACTATGAGAGAATCCTAAATGATGGCGGCTATGTTCAAGTAAAGTATTTCTCCACAGACAGCTCACTCGCTCAATAGGAATACCGACTTCTGAGCGAAATGCTAGTTTATTTTGCCAGGTTTTGGGTAAGATTGGAGCTATTTGGGCAAAAGGCTTTACAGCATAAAAATCAGTAATTAACTGATCTAACCAACCTTTTTCAGCTAAAGCCAAGGGAACTTGATAGTTATCTCGACGCCCTCGAAATGCACAGACATACTGACTCATATCAATAATAAGCAAAAACATCAAATGTAGATCAGGATATGTCTGATACAAGCCACCAATTCAACTCTGACCTCATTTCTCTGCCAATGAGAGGTAATGGTTGTTGGTTCACTTGTTTAAGTTTGATACCGTGAGCCAAAAAGTTTTGGATTAGTATTTCCAGAAAAGATTCCTGGTGAACCTCAATTAAAAAGTAGTTGGTTGGCTTTAACCACAAAGAAGCACCTTCAATAACTTCTAATTCAGCTCCTTCTACATCAATCTTAATCAGCGCTCTGTTTTGTTCAGGAGAAGTATCGAACTGGTTGGCAACTGCATCAAGCGTCGTCATTCCAGATGTTACCTGATCTCCTACTAAACAATTATGCAGAGAAAATTTGATTTGATCTTGTGGCTGGTTTTCAACACTAACCTGTAATTCTTTAATATGCTGCTTTAATGGCTCGAAGGCAAAGATTTCTGCTGATTTTCCGAAGCGACGAAATGCGGCGGCACAGCCAAAGGTAAAATAGCCATCATTAGCGCCAACATCTAAGACCGTGTTAACGCGAGGCAGTACATTTTCTATCCACTTGTTTAACTCATGCTCGTATATCCCGAAAACCTTACGCAGAGAGCATTGAGGATTAAGGTTAATTTTTGCGCCCCGAAAAGGTCCTTTCAAGATGGGTAAGGGAAGGTTTTGATTAGGAAGTAAAGCCTTGACAAAAGGTACTACCATGTTCGTTTTAATTTAATTAGTGCTAAGTCTTTATACAATCTTGTTAGTACTTAAACCGGGAAAACTAATGTTTATTTCGGGCAATAAGCAACAACTGTCCGGCAGAAATAAATAGGAATTAGCTGTCTGAGCGTAGTACTGACGCTGAATTTCAATTTCTTTAGTCATGTCTTTAGCTTTGGTTTTAGTTTAGAAAATGGTAATTCTAGCCAGTAATGAAAGCAGGTAGCTAATGGTAAAGTAATAACCATTACCAATCCCAAAGTGACTACAAATAGACCAGCCGCATTGAGCAGATTTGGTGGAATTGCTGATTTAATGTATGGAACAAATATCTGGTGCAAGAGATACACTGGATAGCTGATTTTCCCTAAATAGAGAATTGGTCGCAAAATATAGCAATGAGTTTGAAGACGATTTTCCTGTGTAACAACACACAAAATCAGAAAGCCCACCAGACCACTTAATATGGGTTCGTATAATACCTTTACGTTAGAGGCAGTAGAAATCCAGAAAATTATCAGGAAAAAAATAACCCAGCCATATTTGAAGTGTAGCCGTCTGCCTTGAGCTACTTGATGAGCAATCCAGGCTCCAAAGCACCACTCAAACCAGCGCTGGGGTGCATTCATCCAAATCACTAACTCAAATTGAGGATGAGCAGTTGAAGGTAAGATAAGACTCTGTGAAAGTAGACGAAAAGCTAAAGTACAAACGAGGACAATTAGCAGAGATCGATCAATATTCCAGCGTTGAATCAACCAGTAAAAGAGTGGATAGAGCAGATAAAAATGAACCTGTACACCGATGAACCAGAGAGCTGGGATAATACCAAAAAAGGTGTCGGGGTTTAAGGTATGTAGTAGTAACAAATGACTTAAAATATCCCAAATGCTGGGCAAAAAAAGCCAGGGGTTGCGTCCGCGAATCAAAGCCCAAGTCACATTTAACGCTACAGCAAGACCAATAGCGCCCAAGTAAGCTGGATAAAGTCGCAAAATACGGCGCCAGAAAAATTTGCTCCATGACTGGCGAATTATTTCTTGGGTTGCCAGCTTCCGTGCCTGAGATAAATGAATGCTAAAGCCACTGAGCACAAAAAAGATACTGACTCCCAAGACACCCCCAGGTTGTAGCCAACTTAGCCAAACTGTTGAGGAGTCAGGAAGGTGGGTGTTGCCCTCAAAGGAAGGTAGAACGTGAAAACAAACTACAGCCAGCACTGCCAAGCCACGAATAGCGTCAAGAGTCCAGTAACGGGAAGTTTGAGAAGTGGGGGTACTGAAGAGTGAACTCATAATTGCTATAGAAAGTTTTCCAAAGTCTGAGCGCGAATTGACCAGATTTGCTGTTGAGCAAACTCCCATTGCTGGAAACGTTTCTCGGCGTAGTCTGCGGTTTCTTTGAGGGCTAACTGCTTACGAAGTTGTGCGATCGCATCTTCCACGGAATGAAAAATCGAAATCCATTCCGGATAGAGGCGACACTCTGGAATATCGCTACTCAATACCGGGCGACAGCTAGCGATACCATCCATGACTTTTGTGGGGCAGGAAGCTTGGTTAAAAGGATGTGTGACATCATAAGGAATCCAATTCACGGCAAACGACCAATAGTACTGTCTTACCTGCGCTTGAGGCACTTTACCAACATGACGAACATTGGGTAACGCCAACACTGCTGCACGGTTTGCTTGCCAATCCTGTTTGTTGCTTTCTCCGGCAAAGCTATCCCACCCACCGACAAAGATAAAGGTAATGTCTGGGCAAGCTTGCGCTACTTGGTAAATCAATCGCCAATCGACTCGCTCAATCAGGTTTCCGATGTAACCCACCGTCATTGGCTCAGGTGATCGCTCTAGCTGAGGATTGAGGTAGGACTCGTCAACCCCTAACGGATAGTGGCGAATGCGATCGGCTTGGTGAGGAAAGCGCTTTTGTAGGGCATCTACTTGAAATTGGGAAAGACACAGAGTTAGGGTAGCACGTTCTATTAACTCGTCTTCCCGTTGCAAAATTTTGGCTTTACGGGACGGTTGATAGAGGACATAATCATCCAAGTTATAGTAAATCAGCCTTTGAGACGGTATCTTGCGTACCCAAGGGGCAAGGTAAGGATAAGGCGCGACCACCCAAGGATGCTCCCCCGTCGTTTCCTGGAGTTGCTGACACCAGTATTGAATTTGCCCTTGTAGGTAAGCTCGAAACAGCCACTCGAACTGTCCGGCATACCCAGGAGGAAGGACGTGCATTGATCGTTGTAACAAAGCTGGTGGCGTTGTATTGGGCCAAGTAGGTCGCAGACGACGGTAGGTTAGCCAATCATAAAAGTAGGTTGCGTGAGTAGTATGATTTTTGGCAAGCGCTTCTGCTAGGGCGTAAACCCAAGGCGTGTTAGCACTAAGAAACAAAAAGCTGATATTCATAGGACTCACGCGCCTTATAAACCGCGAAAGTCGCGAAGCCAGTAACCAAGACGAGGCGATCGCCCAATCAATTCTCTGATTACTGATCGCAAAGAGGCAGGAACAAGCTGAAAGCGTCGGAGTGGAGGAGTATATAGGCTTGGTTGCTGACCTGCTTTACTTCTTTCTATTGGCTCAAATGTGGAGATGCGATCAATAAGGGATTCGTACCCTTGCCACATAATGGCTTCGTCAAAGTTAGAGCGGGCGTGTTCAATTACCGCAGCATTCATGGCTTGATAATTGTCGCAGGCAGACAAAACTTGTTTGGCGAGAACTTGTATATTCCCTAGTGGTGCAAATAGCCCTGTTTGATTTGCCGTGACGATTTCTTTAGTTCCCGTATCGATATCCCAAGCTACTGGCACACATCCCATACTCATCGCTTCAATTGTCGCCATACCAAAAGGTTCAACACGACTGAGCATGAGCAATACTTTGGCTGATGCTGCGGTGGCAAAAATGAGGTTGCGGTTAACACGACCATAAACCTTGATCTTTTCAGAATCAGGCAACTGGTCAATCTTTGCTTTAAACTCTGGCGTTAAACCACCGAACCAATGTAGTTTTCCAGTAAACCCCAATTTAACTAACTTTTTCCATAACTTGATAACATCAAACGCGCCCTTAGCAGGGTTATCGCCACCTAAAAATATCAGTTCATTGTGTCGTATACGATTCAGTTCAGGTTGTGGAAAGACACAGCCGTTCAAAATTACAGCTAGTTTTGCTGTCTGTTTTAAAGAGTGTCGAAACTGATTTGCTACAGTCTTGGATACAGCAATAATTACTTCTAAATTATCTTCTTCTGTAAGAGCTTTACGCCAGTACCGAGGGGCAGTGTCATGGACAACATAGACACACTTAACGCTAGAAGGTAAATAGGGAATAACCGCATCAGCTTGTTCACAGCCATTTAAAAATAGTACATCTTGTGGATTATCCTCAAGCCATTGCAGTAAATTTATAGTTGTGTTTGGCGCTGTTTTGCCTAAGCCCAAAGACAATACTTGAAAGTCATGGTTAGTCCCTATCCATCCTGTAGGTGAAAGGACTAAAAGTAGTGTTGTTTCATATCCAGCTTGAGCTGCTTGCCGACAACAGGACAGAGAGACAGAAGCGACACCGCCGCCTCGATCATCAGGAATTAGCCAACAAAGTTTCATGGTTGTACATTTCACAAAAATAATTCAAACTTACGAAAAACTATGCTCATAAATCTGTAATTAATCAATTTTTTTGGAAATAGCAATCCAGTTTTCTAAATTCAAATTGTGGATACTATCTAAGTCTATTGGCACTAAAGATCCTTGAGGGTTCAATTTGTAAATATGATAACCATTTTGCAAGAGAATTTGTGTAGGAAGTTTGGGATCAAATCCTGCTTTCTTGGTTAAAATTGGGCAAACTTCATAGTAGATTATCTGAGCTGTTTGATGTTTAATCATAGCCTCAGCTCCCTGAAAAACGAGGGTTTCGTATCCTTCAACATCAACTTTCAGAAGAGCGATTTTATTGATAGATTGATTTTCTAGATAAGAATCCAAGGTTGTACAAGGTACAGAAATAGTGTGTTCAACATCTGGATTTGCTATACTACAGGTTGCTCTATGAATTGGATCAGCACTAAAAGATACTTCACCGTTATCTCTACCTACAGCACATTGCTGAGTTTTGACATTGGTAAGACTATTGAGAGCAAGAGTGGCTTGTAAAGATTGAAATGTTGAAGGATTTGGCTCAAAGGCGTGTACCCGATTGTTGGGAAACCGTTTAGCTAAAGTTGCAGTAATAAGTCCTAAATTGGCTCCAATGTCGATTAAGTCGCCGGGAGCGAATGGGTAATTTTGCAGAAACTTGCTCTCTTCACGGCTGACATATTGCTCACAGGAATGAAACTCGCTGAAACCACTGAAACCAGTAACCTTGATGCCATTGGGGAAAATCCGTATCGTCTGCCCTGAGTGTCGCAGCTTACTTATCCAGTAATTGGAGTAGTTCCAAGCCACTTTGGGATCTAAGAAGACAGTTGTCGCATTCTGGAGTAGCTTCATTGGTTTACCTTAATTGCTGATGTCCAAGCTTGATGTGCCGAAGCCATATCAAAGCCATCAAAATAGCGATCGCGTATCCTCTCCCCTCTAATTAACCCACTTGCTACTTGTTCTAGAGCAGCAACTATCCCCTGACTCAGTTCAGATTGATGATTGGGAGAGACTAATAACCCTACTTCCGGAAAGCCCTCATACAAATCAGGAATTCCTCCCACAGAAGCAGCAACACAGAACCTCCCAGCTTGGATGAGTTCCAGAAGGGTGAAACAAGGACCACCTTCAAAGCGTGAGGGATAGACAAAGAAATGACAATTTGCCATGATTTGGCTTAAATCCTGGCGATGGTCATAGGCACCGTGAAAGATAATCTGCTTTTGGATACCAAGACTCAGGGCTAATTCTTCGAGTTGAGCTTGGTCTGAACCTCGACCGTAAAGGTGTAACTCAACCTGCTGCCATTCTTGAACTACAGTTGCTAAGGCTTGCAACAGAGTATCCAAATTCTTCTGCTTGATATCCAAGCGACCGATAAAACCAATCTTCCAAGGAGGACCCGGAGGGAGGAGTATCGGTTCTGGAAACAACAAGAGATTGTGATAGGGAACGATATGCACCTGTCCCGTATAGCCATACACATCCTTAAACTGGTGAGCCGTACATTTTGAGACGGAAATTACAGCATCTGTTTGGGCGACTGCCTGACAAAACTTTTCTCTATAAGGAGATACTGGCAGCAGAAATTCCGGTGCTAACGCCCAACTCGCAGCAATTCGGGCTTGACAACGATGCACCAACTGAACCATTTTCAGGTAGAGTTCTGGCATCGGCTGGCGCATACAAAAGACCCAATCCCCAGGTTTGAGCTGTGTTGCCAACCAAGTCAACATAGCGTACTGTCTGATTAACCAGCGATCGCCGGGTAATCGTCGCTGTCGATAAACCTTGATACCTTTCTCCACCAATTCATCGACCAGAGGACATGGCTCCAACTCTGCCACCACCACCCGACAGGGTATCCTCTCACTGTGTAGATGCAGTGCCAGAACATGCAGATAGGTTTCGATACCACCAGCGCGATACAGCACATCTGAGTAGAGAAAAATCATAAATCAATCCGAGTATGCATTAGTTGGGTTTCTGCGCTTCTAAGTATTGAGACATTTCAGGTAAGTGATCGAATCTGTCAGCATGGGAGTCTAAGTAACCTAAGCTAGATTCAGACTCTCGATACGTGGACGTTTTTAAATTAATGAATCCTGCTTGTTGGCAATAAAAATGGAGCGCTTTTCGGGTGTACAAGTAATGATGATTGTGTTCGTAAAAAATTGCGTTAATTTCGTCGCAAGCAGTAATCGATTGTGAAACTCTGCTAGCAAACCAATTTAAATCAGGTGTCGTCAGGCGCAGGATTCCACCTGGCTTAAGAAGCCTCCAACATTCTCTCAACAGTTGACGTCCCAATTGAAGATCAACGTGTTCAAGTACTTCCTCACAGAAAATTGCATCTACTGAGGAATCCGTAAAAGGCAGGTTTTTTGTAATGTCTACATAGGCATCTGCTCTTGGGTCAATATCTACTGTGAGACATCCCTCAATGCAGTTGCTTCCACCCCCTAAATTGAGAATGCGATAGTCGGCTGTTCTCTCCCATTTATGGATATAGTTGCGCGTTACCACTGAACCTATTAGCTTCCAAAACGACAGATTATGCCGCCCTAAATAGCTAAAAACAGCATGACAAAAGCCATACTTATGCTGATAGTAAAAAAACTTCCCGATCAGACTAATTGGAGGTGTAGATACTTTTGCTACATTGATCATGATGGTTTCTATCCCCGAAGTGCTGCTGTTGTCCAAGGGTCTACCTGAGTCAGATTAACCTTCTGTTGAATCGCTTTCTCATAGCGCTGTTTTTGCTCTCCAGTCCAAGCAGGAGAATACATCGCCACGTCAGAACCGATGATATGAGCAATGGGTAGCCGTTCAGAAAGCTGTTTTAGGTATTCTGGAACGCCATTTTTGCCGTCGAAATAGCCCCAGTTAGCGTAGTCATGCCAAACGATGTAGCCATTGGGAGAAACCAGGGGTAAAACGAGTTCTGTATCGTGCTTGACTCCCGCATAGGCATGATCGGCATCGATAAAAATCAAGTCGTAGGAACCTGGGGCGTCTTGCTCAAACATGGAGGCGTTAGTGTCACCAACACGACGCTCAATCATCGAATTCCAAGGAGTATTGCGGTAGGCTTCACCATGATCGGGATAGCGATCAACCGTAACAATTTTGGCGTCTGAGGAAACGTGCTGTGCTAAGAAAAGAGCTGTGTAACCTCGGAAACTTCCTACTTCTAAGAGTTTTTTCGGATTGGTACAAACCGCAATTTTCAGTAGCATCAGCACGTCAGCAATGGGTGTAGACCAGGCTCCAGAGGGAAGTTGATGCAGTGTAACAGGTTGCGTGTCAAAATCATCAAACAGGTTTTGCAGAGAAATTTGGGGTAATGTTAGACGTTGTTTGAGGAAATGACACAGAGTGCGATCGGCAAAAGGACGAGTGTAGAACAAGTTTTGGAATGGGTTTAGCAACATAATGAAAGCAGAGTAATAAGTCATCAAAATTAGAATTTCAGTCTATGCAGACAATCAGACTGTCATTTTTGGTAAGCTTGCCCGATGAAATGGTATGCACCTTCAATATTTCCCAACGCACGCTGCACTAAAATAAGCCTTGCAGGACTAATTTTTTTGCCTAGCAGAACCTCACGAACAAATAGACCTAAAAATTGCCTAATCAGGCTCTGAATGCTGATTAAGAGTCTACTTAAGCGCCAAACTGGATTGGGGTTAGAGTCATAAGCCAAAATATGCAAAACATGGTCACCTTGCCCAAAGCCACGATGCAGATTGCACAAATACTCTACTGTCATACGGCGCTGTGGTATGTAATGCTGAAGCTGCATAGCTGGGTTGTACCAAAGTTGGTATCCAGCCTTCCGAATTCGCAAAACTATTTCAATATCCCCGCCCGATGTTAACTTACTACCGCAGCGATCAACTAGATCTGCTGAGTCTATCCATCCTGATGATTCAAGAGCCGTGCGACGTAGTAATAAACCAGCGCCAACAAGATATGCCCAACCAATAGATGGCAGTTGAGTTGGCAGATAGCCATAATCCTGTGCAGACAGACTAGCTTTGCACTTCAAGGTAAATTCATCTGGTGGAGCTTCCCACAACAATTCCACTTTCCCACCAATAGCTCCTGACATCGGATGATTGTGGCAAAATGCAACAGCTTGCTCTACCCAATCAGGTGACAGCAAGCAGTCATCATCGATAAAAGCTATTAATTCGGATTTAGTTTCAGTAACTGCACGACGACGAGCATAGGCTAATCCTTGTTGCTTCTCAAATACATAGTGTAAATTAGGAATTTTACCGCTTTGAATATAAGTTTGAACTAACTGTTGGGTTTCGTCAGTACTGTTATTATCAATGACAAGAGTAGACCAATTTATTGCGGTATCTACACACTGCTTCTCGATAGTTGCCAAGGTTTTTTTAAGGAGAAATTGGTTGTTGTATGTACAGATAACAAGTGTAAGAATTTTGGTCATTTGCTATTCCCATAAGTACTATAGAGTGTGCTTTATAAAAGAGTCATTTCGTACAAGAGTCACACACTTCTGTTTCTTTATTCGATCTCTATTATTTGAATCAGAACACATAAGTAAATTGAGAATTTAAATATTATTTAACCAGACTGGGGTAAACCATTTTGCTCTCTTAATCCACACCAATGTATCTACTTTACCTACAATCATCCATCTGCCACTTGCAAGAGCTTCACCAATGACACGGGATACTCCTTCAAAAGCAGGACTGCTAAAATCATGGAAAGCAATAATTCCATCTTCCGAAAGCCATTTTTGTATACATTCAAAGTCACTTTTCACACCTAAATAACTGTGATCACCATCAATAAAAACCAAGTTTAAGGGATATCGAATATCATCGGCAGATACTTCCTCACACCTCTTTCTGATGGTGGTGATTCGATGCTGTAGTCCGCTAGTATTCTTTTGAAACTCAGCGAAAGTATCTCGTTCGCCTTCAGGCATTGTTTCATTGTGCCAGGTATCAACACAAAATAGATGGCCATTAACTTGTGCTAATCCTCCAGCTATATAGCAGCTAGATGCGCCAATATAAGAGCCTATTTCAAGAGCTACTGTATCGTGTGGGCAAGCAGCAGCAAGTTTATACAATGCTGTCAGTTCTCTCTTGTTTGTAAACGTGAATATAGAATCCGCATTAGCAATACCCGCGTTTTTTAGATGTCTATGCAACAATAAGAAATCTAATTTTTCAATATATGAATTTAAACGATATATTAGTGAGCCAGGTATCTTTTTTTTTATTTTATCCAAGTTAATATTAGCAATCATCTTAAATATATTTCCTCCATTAAATAAGCTCGTCATTTCAGTTTGTCCCAAAAAATAACATAACTTAGATTAGGTTGTAAATCCTTGACCAAATCTATGCTCTATGAAATCAACTTTTGACATGGGAACGATGTAACCATGATCTGTAGTATGTAAAAAAGCTCTACCTAAAGTAGGAGAGGTATAAACTTCAAACATAATTGCTTCTTTAACTTCATCAAGTGTTTCTGTATTATGACTGCCTACCCAAACAGTAGCTGAATATTGACCCGGTATAAGTGGTGGTAGCTCAATAGTTATTTTTACTAAGTGTTGTGGCTGCTTATCTTGCAGAAAGCCCTCAAGCATAGGAATTGCTTGCATGAGAGCTGTACCAGTATTATCTAAGATGTCAACAGCTAAGAATGCTGGCTTATGGTTTGATCTGGACTCAAGAATAAGATCTAACTCTAATAAAAGATTAGGCTGTTCCCCTTTTAAAACTGATTTAATTTGAGTTATAACTAAACTCTCTTCCTGTTTAGCCAAAGAGCGTACCCATGTTGCGCCTTGGTTTTGAGAATTTTGCATTTCATAAGTGGTAATACATTGATTAATATTGCCACTACAAATTATTTGACCTTTATTTAATAAAAATGCGGTCGAACACAATGTGCGAATTGCTGCCATATTGTGACTCACGAAAAGTACAGTTCTGCCCTCTCCACCTACATCTTTCATCTTCCCCAAACACTTCTTTTGAAACTGAGCATCCCCTACTGCCAAAACCTCATCTACAACTAGAATCTCCGGTTCCAAATGAGCAGCAACTGCAAACGCTAACCGCACATACATCCCCGACGAATAACGCTTAACAGGCGTATCTAAAAACTTCTCAACTTCTGCAAAGGCAACAATTTCATCAAACTTGCTCTTAATCTCAAACTTGCTCATCCCCAGAATTGCACCGTTTAGATAGATATTCTCCCTACCTGTTAACTCAGGATGAAAACCAGTTCCTACTTCCAATAAACTAGCAACTCGACCCTTAATCCGGATACTTCCTTTAGTTGGTTCCGTGATCCGACTTAAAATCTTTAATAATGTGGATTTCCCAGCTCCATTGCGACCAATAATACCAACTCTGTCGCCTTGCTTAATCTCAAATGAAACATCCTTCAGCGCCCAGAATTCCTCAATTTTTGGGTCAGATATTCTTTTACCCAAAGGTTTCGATAGTTTACGTCCCAAAGACTTGGCACTATTAGCTATTACATCACGTAACGCTGTGTAACGTTCCGATTTTTGACGACCAATTATGTATTTTTTACCTAGGTTCTCAACTCGAATAACTGTATCTGACATACTTTAGAATCGTTACTACTTAAAAAGACAGAGCTTCTGCTAGTCCGTCAGGACAAAAATACAGAAAGATTCTGCAATAAGTCTTTGCTTACTAATAACCAATCAAGTTTTTCTAAAAGCTGCTAAATTACATCAGCAAAAGTACGTTCCACCTTGCGAAAATACCAAATACCCGTGACAAATAAAAGCGCCACCAATCCCATAGACAACATAAACCCAGGTAGATAAAGATTAAAATCTCCACCTAAAATTGCCCAACGAAAACCATCAATTACTCCCACCATAGGATTTAATGAATAGAGCCAACCCCACTGGGGAAAACGTTCAAACACGACACTGCTACTAAACCCAACTGGCGAAATATACAAGCCAAACTGTACAATAAACGGCACAATATAGCGAAAATCTCGATATTTTACATTTAATGCCGCCAACCACAAACCCGCCCCAATCGACGCAGCAAAAGCAATACCAATAAACAGTGGTAGCGTCATAATGCGCCAACTAGGTACAAAATTGTACCAAGCCATCAGCGCCAATAAAATCATCCCAGAAACCAGAAAATCCACAAAGCTGACAATTACCGCGCTAGTAGGCACAATTAGGCGGGGAAAGTAAACTTTAGAAATCAAATTTGCATTGCTAATTAAGCTATTACTGCATTCAGTAAGCGCATTGGCAAAAAACTGCCAAGGTAGCAATGCCGCAAAGACTAAAATCGGATAAGGCGCATCTCCAGAGGGCAAATTTGCCAAAGTACCAAACACAACAGTGAAGACAATCATCGTCAGAAAAGGTCGAATCAACGCCCAAGCGACGCCTATAACCGTCTGCTTGTAACGCACCAAAATGTCACGCCAAGCTAGGAAATAAAATAACTCCCGGTAACGCCAGAGATCTTTCCAATACTGACTCTCTGTACGACCTGCCTCAATGATTAATTCTTTATCTTTAGTATGCATTTAATACGTTAAATCGAAAGTTACAAGTGTCGTAATATAGTTTTTGAGATCTGGAAAATACCTGGACTACATACCCTATAGAAAAAGCCAAGCACACAATTTTAAGCTTAAATTTTCTTGCGAAGCGGCAGAACTTTTCCCCTTTGTTGCTCCACATTAATCGTAGGAGATGCTTCAATTTTGCCCCCCACAGCCTCACACAAAACATCTTTATACTGCTTGGCAATCAACTCAGGTGTAAAATTAGACATTAAATATTGACGCCCAGCCTGACCCATCTGTTTAACTAATCGCTGATCGGCAGCTAAACGTTGAATAAAACACGACATACCAACAGCATCACCGTTATTAAACGCCTCGCCACAGTTGCCGTCAGCAATAATTGCTCGAAGATAAGAATGTGACTCACAAATCACCCCAACCGGACGCCCTGCCGCCAATGCCGCGTAAAGCTTACTAGGAGCAACCAATCCCTCCATACCAGCACTAACACTGACTAAAGATAGATCACAAGCTGTTAGAGAATAAGGTAAATTCTCCTTGTCTTGATAAGGTAAAAACTGGCAATTAACTAAGCCCAAACGCTCAACCTCAGCCCGGAAAAGTTTACGTTTGGCACCATTACCAATAAAGACAAATTGAATAGGTTCTGCTTGTAAAAGTTTGACCGTTTCCAAAATTGTTTCCATGTCATGGCAGCGCCCCATATTACCAGAATAAAGAACGGTAAATTTGTCAACTAAATCAAATTTTTTGGCAAAGTGATTATGCTGTTTGGCAAGGGGTACAATCCAATTTGGATCAGCCCAATTGTGAATAACTGCAACTTTATCGCTAATTTTGGGACACTTTGCCACAATACGGTCTTTCATCGAAGAACTGAGAACAATCACAGCTTCAGCATTTTTCCAAATTCGGCAATTTACAGCATCCCAAAACCGGACTAACCAATGTTTCTGAGAAACCACATTTAGCTCAACGGCAACATCTGGATACAAATCGTAAAGTAAACAAACATAAGGAATGCCAAAAAGTTTATGGGCAAAATACCCCAAAATAGGCAAAAAAGGGGGTGCTGTCGTCAGCAATAAAACATCTCCACGACTACGGTTGTGCAGTAAATGCAGCATGGAACGTAGACAAAATAATACTCCATTTAGGGCTTTGCCTCGAATCCGCTTAGACCAAAGTCGAGTAGAACGCGATCGCTTAATTGTTACTGCCCCCAAATTCTCAATTGCAGGCGCGGCAGAATTGTCAAATGCATAACCGGGCTGTCCTGTAAAGACTTGAACCGGTAATCCTTGTTGTCCCAACTGAACCGCTAACTCTTCAATTAACTGTCCCGTTGCTGCGTAGTCAGGTGGATAAAACTGTGTGATAACCGACAGTTTTATCTGTTTATTGTGCCTTACCGTTATCGGGTTCTTGCCGTTGCTCATTTAACCTCGCTACTGAGTGGGCTCTAGATCTTAAGCTGATCATTCCCTGACGCCCTTCCTTAAATATCAAACTGTAGAATTCTGGGCTAGTGTGTCGAGTTAGAATCTTACCTGATTCTTCCCTGACAGTGTTCTTTAAATATTAAGCTGTCAAATTCTACAAGCACCGAACACCAATCTAGAGGAATGAACGTCTCAATGTTGATCAATGTCCTTTATAGCAACTTATACTTGGCTTTAAGCTATTCTCCGGAATCAGACGCTAAAAATTTGCTCAAGAATTGCCAATAAGCTCAAGTTGATTTGTTGCAGTCCCCAAGAACTGATAATCAGCTTGATTTTGAAACCCTTTAATTTTTGATAATTATCTTTTATTTCTGCCGATTGTTTGTCCTGACGGACAGCATAAAGACTGTATCTATAATTAGTAACCTGATGATGCAGCCAAAAATCCTCATCGTCAATTTTTCTTTTTTCCAAAGAAAATAAGCGTTACTTTTCCTCATATAAACTTCTTGCTTTTATGAATTATGGGTTCAAATGGAAATTATCCACCATTACAGCCCGACGGCAACAGCAAACAACTACCCCCATCTGCATATATAGGGGAGTTTTCTGAGCTTGAGGACGATAGCTTCGATCTGTCTCAAATCCTGACTATTGCCCGTCGTCGGATGCTTCTAATCGCCGGAGTAGCGATCGCTATTACATCAGGAGTCGCTGCCAAAGTCTTAAAAGAAGTGAACATATACGAAGGCAAATTTCAGCTATTAGTTGAACCACCTTCTCGTCAAGATGACAAAATTAAGCAGCTCAGTCAAGTCCTTGACAAAAGCGGTGGCGATAAACTGCAAGGTGTGGACTACGAGACTCAAATCCAAGTCTTGAAAAGTCCTCAAGTAATGTCGCCGATTTTGAAGAAAATTCAAGCTCGCTATCCTGACATTACCGAAGAAGACTTCCGGGAGAAACTAACTATTTCCCGGATGGCAGAAACTAAAATCATCGAAGTACGCTATCAAGACTCCGATCCTGACAAAATTAAATTTGTTTTAGAGCAAATTGTTGATGCCTACATTAAATACTCAGCCCAAGAGCAGCAAAATACAGTCAAGCAAGGGCTGACATTTGTCAACGAGCAAACCGATATTTTACAAAATCGAGTCAACACACTACAGCAAAACCTCCAGGATTTTCGCCAAAAATATAATATTATTGACCCACAAACCCAAGGTCAACTGTTAACCACTCGTGTTGGTGAAATAGTCAAACAACGCCAAGACACTATATCTCAGCTTGGTGAAGCCGAAAAACTATATAGCGAACTAAAAAATCAGCTAGCAGAATTGGGAGTATCACCCCAACAAGCTGTCACCGCTTCCGCCCTTTCAGAAGCGCCCCGTTACCAAAAAAGCCTTGACAAACTTGCTGAAATAGAAAATAAAATTGCCATCGAGTCAGGGCGGTTTACAGAAGACAGTCCCACTATAAAAGCTTTGCGAGAACAGCAGAGCCAATTAAAACCCATAGTTGAGCAAGAAGCCGCCATAGCAGTTGGTAGAGTAGGATCTGGCGTCCCCCAAAATGCCCCTTCTCTAGCTTCCCCTAGTTCCCTACGCCTAGAACTCACCAAACAAATGGTAGAGACGGCTAATCAAAAGCAGGTATTGCAAGTCAGAAGAAATGCGATCGCTCAAGCCGAAACCAACCTCAGTCAACAACTCAAAAATCTCGCCGCCGTCTCCCGTCAATACACCGACTTACAGCGTGAACTTACTGTTGCCACCGAAAGCCTAAACCGCTTTTTGGCACTTCGAGAATCATTACAAATTGAAAGAGCACAAAAAACCCGTCCTTGGCAACAACTCAACAAACCCCAACGCCCCCTCTTACCAATTTCGCCCAACATACCCCGTGGCATCATTCTCGGTACTGTTGCCGGACTGCTAGCAGGCGTCGGCGCTGCCTTATTAGCCGAAAAACTTGATACAGTCTTCCACTCTCCTGAAGAACTCCAAGAGGGTAGTGGTTTACCAATTTTAGGCACAATTCCCTTTGAAAAATCTCTTAAAGGACGTTTCCTAAGTGAAACTGCCCGTCGGGCGCTGCCAAGTGCAGAACTTACAGCTATTGAAATTAACAATAACTCTCGCAGTTACATGGCTTCTCCATTTTCCGAAGCCTTCCGCTCTCTATTTACTAACCTACAATTCATCAGCCCAGATCAGCCCATTCGCTCTTTAGTAATTAGTTCCTCCGTACCCGCCGAAGGAAAATCCACCGTTGCCACCTTCCTCGCCCAAGCTGCAGCAGCAATGGGACAACGAGTACTATTAGTAGATGCTGACTTACGTCGTCCCCAAGTCCATGTCAGAAACGACTTACCCAATGTTTGGGGACTTAGTAATGTTATTTCTAGTGAAATTAATGTTGATGATGTCATCCAACATTCTCCTTTGGAAGATAATCTTTATATCTTGACGGCGGGTCAAATTCCTCCTGATCCAACTCGGCTCTTGTCTTCCCAAAAGATGCACAATTTAGTTCAATACTTCCAAGAAACCTTTGATTTAGTCATCTTTGATGCACCGCCACTTTTGGGTTTAGCTGATGCCAGACTGTTGGAGGCTCATACCGATGGTATTGCTCTGGTTGTCGGTTTAAATAAAACTGATAAAGCTGTGTTGACGCAAGTTTTATATGGCTTAAAAATGTCTCGCGCCCGTGTTTTTGGGGTAATTGCTAATGGGGTGAAAAATTACGCCGCTGGCTCTGAGGACTACTACCAACGCTATTACACAGAGGCTAAACACCACAAGTTAAAAGTCAGTAACTGATTAATTATTTTAAAATATCTTTGATAAAGTCCCGCATCTCTGCAATAGAAGGCGGTTTAAGCTCATGCCCGATATCAAATTCTCGGTACTTTACCTTTACTCCCAAAGCTTCTAAACTTGCCCTAGCTTCTTGCGCTTCAGCTTCTGTGACGATTTTATCAAATCTTCCCTGCACCATCAAAACGGGAGGCAAAGCAGCCATACTCATTGGTTTTGGTGTTGTCGGTAAATATCCACCCAACGAGACAACACCAGCTAAAGGCAGCATTAACCCAACATCCAAAGCCATTGCTGCGCCTTGAGAAAAGCCGCTTAAAATTGTGGATTCTAGGGGCATACCAGTACTATTAGACAAGGCTTTGAGCCAATTAATCAGCCGTTGCCGACTTTGAGTTAAGCCTTTATGCTGCGGACTTTTGAAGTCATACCACATTTTACCGCCAGGTACACTGGGGTCTGGATAAGGGGCATTGGGAAAGATAAACTGAAAATCGGGTAAATGTAGGGCTGGTGCCATTGAGGCTAAAGCTTGGGCTTTACTACCTGAGCCATGTAGACAGACAATGATTCCGGCTGGCATTCCGCCCTGTAATGGCGGATAAGAGATGAATTGTAAGCCACTGCCTAAACCATTGAGTAAAGCCGTTTCGGAAAGCGCCTGAGTCGGTTTTAGTAGGGTTGTGGAGAGGGTGGTAGCACCACTAAGTAATAAGAATTGACGCCGACTCAGGTTGGGGTTTTTCACAATGCGCCAAAAATGCTTTGAGGAATTAAGGAATGGTATTAGTGCAGATTGCTTGGTTATTATACGAGGATTGTGGCACTATCGCAGGATCAGTAAGAGGAGTGTTTTCATTTAAAATTGCCAGATTATAAAGGTAGTGGTTGTTTTTGGCTGAGGGCAGAGTAGGCAAGTTGTAGGTTTGCCGAAATTGCTTCCCAAGAATAGCGATGACAACTCAAGCGTTTGCCATTTTCGCCTAATTCCTGCCTTAAACTTGGGGAAGCAAGGAGAGTTGCGATCGCTGAAGCTAAGGTTGCTGTTTCTCCTGGCACAACTAAACCTGCTCTAGCTGCGGCAATTTCTGGAGCAATTTGCACTCCTGGTGTTACGATTACCGGTAAGCCATGACTCATTGCTTCTGCGACTGCGACACCGAAGTTTTCTGAAAAAGATGGCAAGACAAATAAATCTGAGCCTTGTAGCACGAGCTGTTTATCGTAACCTGTAACAAAGCCAGGAAATGATATGCGATCGCTTAAACCTAAAGATGATGCTAGTTTTTCTAATTCTCTAAGGTAATGCGGCTCTCCTGAACCGGCTAAAATTAGGTGAAAGTCTGGCGATACTAATTGATTTAACGATTGTAATAGTAAATCTGGACGCTTTTTGTAGTGGAGGCGTGAGAGAAATAAAACTATCGGCGTTTCGGGTGCTATGCCATGTTTAGCGCGCAGGATCTCTCTAGCTTGAGGCAACTCTGGCGACATTTCCACCCCCAAAGGCAAGGTAAGAGTGGGAGTTTCTATGCCAAATTTTTGCACATCTTCGGCTTCCCCGGCACAGGTGCAGTGAATTGCTGCAGCATGATTAAGATTATGTCGCTCGATAGCGGCGGTATAAATTTGTTTTTTGAGGCGACTTTGAGCTAATGCCCAAGGCGAGAGTTGCCCGATAGTACGCATTATATAGGGAATTTTTTGGAATCTAGCGATCGCACCGGCACAAGTTGATGCATAAGAAAAAAGATAATGTGTATGAATTAAGTCATAGTCTTGCGCGTGTTGCCACAACCAGCGAGTTAACTGTGTGGAAAAGATAAACTCTTTTAAAGGAGGTGAAAAACGTTCAAAAAACCAAACAGGAACTTGTTCATATTCAATACATTGGTTTAGAGGCACATCTAGTAAGTCGTTACCCCAATCATTTGTTGTGGCAATTTGGGCATCTACTCCGCTTGCTTGTAGGGCTTTCACCAAATTTAGAACTACATGAGTTGGTCCCCCTAAAGCTGGATTAAGGGAGGGAATAATATGTAAAATTTTCATTTTCTGAACGGTATAAGTGGTAATGCACGCTTGTTGGTAAGTAGATACAATATTTATGTTTATGCCCCGATAAAATCATAATTCAGATAACTTGATTTTTTTAAACAAAAAGACAGTGCTGTTTCATTTGTTAGAAGTTAACCTAATTAAAGAAAATTTGTGGCTAGATTATCAATTATTGCAGATAAAAACTTAATTTATCCTCAAGATGGCAGTTTTTCACCTAACGAAAGCTTTCCCGAATATCCCTACTCAGATATTACAACGAAGCCGAATCTTGTTTATACCGCTGTACGAAATTGTTTTGCACAAGCTGGTTTGGACTTTGATAACTTTGGTAGTAAAAGCTGGAACCCTTTGGGAGAGTATATCCAACCGGGGCAAAAAGTCTTTGTTTTGTGCAATTTTGTATATCATCGTCGAAGGAGTGAAACTGAAGATTACTTTGCTGCTAAGTGCATTCATGGTTCTGTCTTGCGTCCTTTATTAGACTATTTATTGTTAGCAGTTGGTGAATCGGGTTCTGTTCATTTTGGCAACGCTCCTGTACAATCTTGTCAGTGGTCATCGGTGCTGGCACAGACAAAAGCACAACAAGTTTTAGATTTTTATGACTCAATTGGAGAACCAGTAAAGGCTCAAGATTTACGTTTATATGTGGCAGAGCGTAGTTTATTAGGTTCTATTGAGAAGTTAGAAGAACGAGATGAGCAAGATGCTGTTTTTATTGATTTAAATAGCAAAAGTTTACTTGACAAAATTCCTAATGTAAAGACGGCACATTTTCGTTTATCTGACTACGATCCTCGACGTACAGAAGCTTTTCACTCCCAGGGAAGTCATGTATATGTGCTAAATAAACAGTTATTAGAAGCAGATGTAGTAGTTAGTTTACCCAAGTTAAAAACACATGAAAAAGTGGGAATTACTTGTGCTTTAAAAGGATGCGTTGGAGCAATTGCTCATAAAGATTGTTTAGCTCATCATCGTTTTGGTTCACCGGATATTGGTGGTGATGAATATCCCACTGATCGTTTTTATATAAAGCGGTCAATTTCTGGATTTCATGACTGGGTACAACAAAGTTCAGCTAATAGTTTTTCAGGTAATTTATTGCGGGTGGTTGATCGTATTTCTCGGAGTGGTTTGCGTCGGTTAGTGCCTGTGACGGCGGGTGCTTGGTGGGGAAATGATACGGCTTGGCGCATGGCTTTAGATATTGCTAGAATTATTCGTTACGCAACAGTTGAAGGGGATATGCAAGATTTGCCTGTGCGTCAACATTTGGTGCTTGTGGATGGAGTTGTTGGCGGTGAGGGAACGGGACCACTAAAGCCAATGCCTGTACAAAGTGGAGTAATTTTGTTTGCTGATGATCCTGTGGTTGCTGACTATGCTTGTGCTAAATTAATGGGTTTTGCTCCAGAGAAAATACCTTTAATTCGTGAAGCTAGCGTTTTGAAAGATTACCCTTTAACTGAGCAATTAGTTGAAGAACAAAATGTAGTTTATAATGGGAAGAAAAGTGGAATTATGGACTTAGGTAAGATGCTAGAAAAGCGCTACCAAGCTTCACCAGGTTGGCAGGGTAACATTGAAAACTATTAAATTTAAAAGTCAATACACTTCAACTATAATTAACAATAATTGAATCTAATTATCTACAATTCCTTAAGACAATATTGATGTTTACCAGAAGGTAAGGGAGGAATTTCATCCATGATAATTACGGTGAGTTCTATCGGTTCTTTAACAAAGTTGCAAAGTTCTATATGTAATTGTGTCCGTAATTCTTCTACCTGGGTTTGAGAAATATTGCTTTCCCAAACTTCAATCCTTAATTCGTATTGAAAAAGTGATAAATTAGCCCTGTTTAGAGTAGACTTTTGCACTAGTTGAAACTTTTTTAACCAAGGCGGCGCAATGACAACTCCTACTAAATGAATAACTAAACTAGGATCGATTATTACACCGTTTGGTCCTGTTAAATGTTCAACAGTTCGCCCTGTTAATTCACTAATTCGAGAAGTTGGTAATGGGTTGCGCCCTGGATCAGGATACCAACGTGCTGTATCACCCATTGCCACACGAATTAAGGCACAGGAATAGTTATTAATAGCCGTGACATGAACTTCACCAACCTCTCCAGCTTTTACCTGTTTACCTGATGACAACACCTCAATTTTGTTAAACCAATCGGCAACACTTAAGCCATCATGAGCGGGTGTTTCATGTGCCATCATGCCAAAATCTCGACTGGCATAAGTATTAAAAACTTCGGTGGAAAGATGCTTGTGCAGCAACTCTCGCAAGCGCTGATGAACAATACCTCCGCCCAGAAATATTCGTTCTAATTTACGAAATTCTAGTCCTTCAAGTTCGGCGAATTTCATAATTGTTTCAGCGGCACTTGTAAAGCACATTGCTGAGTGAATTTGCCGAGAAGAATTAATTTCATTGCGTATTTCAAAAATCTTTTCTTTAGTTAAACCAAAAGCAGGCAAAGGTTGGACACCACGTAACCATGATGAAAACTGTTTTTTGCGACTAGTTTTAAGATCTTTTAACTCATTTGGCGACCCCCAAATATAGAAGAATGGTTCACCTGGATTTAAACCACATAGTTGATAAAAGTAATCATAGGTAGCTCGGTTTCGGTTGCTAAAAATATCATCAAAATAAATTTCTACTGGCACTCCAGTAGAACCACCACTTTTGATACTACGCTGCCTACGAATGCGGGGATAACCATCATCATATTTGCGGTTTTTTGGGTCAATACGCAATTGTTCGCGGTAGGTTCGTAATTCCACTTTTGTGAGAATAGGAAGCAATGCCAGCACATCTTCTGCTTCTTCTGGAGTAAATTTTTCTGCTTCTTTGGGCCAGCGCTCACGCCAGTAGGAAGAATAGGTGCGACAATAATTGAGATATTGGTAAAGTTGTTGTCTAAGCTGAGTTTTAGCTTGTTCTGGAGTCAGAAGGCTATAGTGTTCAATTAAGTTCTGAAAACGACCGTATTGCCAAGAAAGTTTATTAGCGGTTGCCCACAAAAAACGGCTCATATTTGATTTTTAACTAAATTAGTGAGTATGGTTTTAAATCTTGCTGATCCATAGGTTTCAATAACTTTTTGACGTAATGTTTCTGGCTGGTAAATTATTGGGTTAGGGCAAGTTCCTTGTAAAACTTTAATAATGGCTTGAGCAATTTCCTCTAAGTTATTAGGGTCTACTAAAACTCCTATTTCTCCATGACAAAGTGCATCGATTGCTCCATCTTGATTGCCTCCTAAAGTAGGTTTACCACAGGCTAAAGCTTCTAGGTAAACAATGCCAAATCCTTCGGCTTTACTTGGCATAGCAAAAATATCGCACAAGTTATAATAATCGACAAGTTCTTGATCAGGAATGAAGCCCGTTAAAGTCACATATTTTTCTAGATTGAGACTTTTAATCAGTTGCTCTATGCAGGGGCGATCATCTCCTTTACCAACAATCAGATAATGAATATTGGGAATAGCTTGGATAATAGTTGGTAGGGTGTGAATCAGTCGATCATAGCCTTTATGTTGTGCATCTTTGCTCATTCTACCAACGGTCAAAATAAGCGGTTGATCTGAAGAAAATTGATAACGATCTAGTAAATATTGTGGTTTAGGAGCAATTGACCAACGACTGGCATCAAAGGTAACAGGTAAAAGGGCAATTTTTTCGGGATTGAGCTTTTGTTCGTGAATTAAGCGATCGCTTGTGTAGTTGCTAATTGAGATAATTTTATCGGCATTGTGCAGAGCTTGTTTTTTCCAGTAATTATTAATATTCCAAGCATCAGCTCCGTAAACACAAATCCAATAGGGAATACCTGTAAGGCGATGAATCAAATAAGCAATCGGTGCAAAATTAAGATGTCCACAAATAATTAACTGGGGACGCTCTTTTAAAGACCCTAAGATTAGCTGAAAAGCAAAATGAAACGACCGTAAAAAAATGGGGATGTTACCACTAAATATAAATGAAGTATTTTTTAACTCTAATTTATCTGCAGGTTGATTTTTATCAAGCTTATTAAATACAACAACTGAGTAATCAGGAAAAGATTGAATTAGTGTTTCTAAAAAATCTTGGAGATAGACTTGAATACCACCTTTATATTCAAATAAATTAGGAACCCAAAGATGAACGTTTATTTTTTTTTTATCCATAACTAAGTACTAAATAATAATGAATTCTTTGACACAATTAATTAATTTCTGACGATATGTTCCCCAATTTAATTGTTCAGCTTTTTTCCGTGCAGCTTGTCCCATCTGAGCTAACTCTTGGGGATGAAGGTAACACCATTCTATTCTTGATTTAAGTGATTCTACATCACGAATTGGTACAATGAAACCTTCAATACCGTCGCCAATTAAATCACAACCACCAGCATTAGGGGTAGTAATAATAGGAATTCCGCAAGCCATTGCTTCTAGTAGTACTAGAGGAAGTCCTTCAACTAAAGAAGGAAGTATTAGGACACTGGCAGTAATGTAGTATTGATTTAACGCGGAATGAGGAACAGATGGAATATAGCGAATAATATCTATATATTGTTTGAACCACTGTGCTGGAAACTCGTTAATTCCTACTAACAATAATTCAGCTTCTGGTAATCCTACTTGTTGCCAAGCTTGCAATAAGTAGTGAACACCTTTTCTTGGACCCACACGACCTACAAATAAAGCACGGAAAAGCTGATCAGGTTTGGGTTGAGGCTGAAAATACTCGACTGGCGATCCAAAAGGAATAACACGAATTTTATCAGATTTTATTCCAGCATCCAGCAATGACTTTTGGACAAAAGAAGAGGGAACAAAAATGCGATCAGCAAGTTGAATTTCCTGTTCTTTTCGTTCAAGTTTTAAGGTTGATTCTCTAGTAGCTTGTAAGGCAGAAGCTAACTCAGGAAATCGTTGAGCTTCTTGAGATTGGATATCTCGACTAGTGCGATAAAACAGAATTGGTAGGTCATACAAACAGAGTATTCCTTGCTGTTTTGCAGCTTGGAAGGTAGTAGCTGCACCATCTTCATAGGCATAGACAGCATCAAGATTATGAAGATGACTTTTTGCGACCAAATGATCTAATCTCCGATAAACCTGATTAATTAAACTCTGCTCAGTCCATCCAAGTTGACTATTTAAACCTGTGCGCAATATAGCTAGCCGCATAATTTCTATCCAAGGATAAGTTTGCAAGCTAACATTTTTTGGAGGTATCCAAGTCCGTCTTCCAAGTTCCTGCTTAATTCGATTTTCAAGCTTTTTTGGTAATAGAGAAAATAAGCGATTAATTTTTTGATTTGGATTATAGGCAATTGTGGTAATTAATTCTTGAAGTAAACCTATTTCTGATAAAGCAATTGCTGCCTGACGAGAATTAGGATTACCTGTAGGATGAATCAGAGAAATACGAGGATAGGACATTTTGTTGTGATTCTATTTCTGTGCGCCAATTCTCATTTTCTTCTAGTTGTGGTAATAGGAAAATAAAGCCACTAATAAACCAATAATAAATTGAAAAAGCTTGATTAAAAACTAACAAATTGTAAAGTTGAATTGCTTGGATCAGGAAAGAAGCAAGTGCTAGTTCCTTCAACCAGGGTCTTTTTAATTTCAAAAAGACTAACCAAATATTAACAATAAGACTAAGCCTGAGCAAGTACCAGAAAAAGAAACCTATTGGACCCAGTTCTAGCATAATTCTGCCGGGTTCTGGCTCGTAGACTTGTGGTACAGATTCTCCTGAAGGTAAGTTTAGGGTACGGCGAAGTGATTGAGTTGCTGGATGAGTTGCTCCCGTGCCATAGCCATCTAATTCTTTATAGTGAATAAACCAAAAAGGTTCTTGAAAAGTGGTAGTAATACGTCCATGCACATCATTGTTTTTGGTTGTGCGGAGTGCAAAGCTATCAATTGCAGGTTGAAACCAAAGATAGCCCGCAATAGCAATAATTAGTACTGGTAATAAGAACTGTTTGAGCAACCGCAGTGTACTAGATGCTTGGGTTAATATTTTAATACCCAAGTAACCAATTAAAAATAAAATTAAGGCAAAAACAACATTACGTGAACCATTCATTAAACTGTTAATGATGACTAATAATAAAGCAACAATCGTAGAGAAACGCCAGAAAAATGACTGCTTGATATTAAGCATAGCAATCAGCAATCCAAAACAAACCATAAGGTAAGCTCCGTAACTACCGATATAAGAAAAAGTGCCCGTAACTCTAACGCTAGTGTTTACTCCAAATGTAGCAACATTTTTTACTTCCCCAGGGGCATAAAAGTTTATAAAACTATCAGCAGGGCTAAAAAATTGAACAATACCAATAATACCTGTAGGAATAGCTAAAAGAAAATATGCTCGTAAAAACGTATATAGCTCTTCCTCAGATTGAAAAAGATTGGGGAGCATCCAAATTAAGGGTATATAAAATAAGTATATTTTTAAACCAAAAATACCAGCAATGGGTGAACCTAAACTAGGATTAAGTGCTTGAAAAAAGCACCATCCTGAAGTAACAAAGATTAGAGAAAATAGAAAGTTATTTTTAATAGTTTTGCGTTCAAATATGGAGAATCCATAATATCGAATATAAGCCCCTAAAAGAACAAAATCTTTGAGAAAGTAAAGTAAATCGCTAGCTTGAGGCAATACCCATTTCCGTAGAGCTCCTTCAAGGACTACTAATACTAGGACAGCTTGAACTGAACGACGCCAGTTGAGAGATGAAATTCCAATTATCAATACAAGAATTGGAATACCAATTACTAAAAATTTCAAGGATT
>JBATUR010000067.1:0-58457 GCA_049671305.1 Coleofasciculaceae cyanobacterium | reverse complement strand
CCTTCATTACAACGCCTTACCTGATCAAGGTGATGCTATTAATACTAAAGGAATCGGTACTTTTTGGTACAACACCCAATCTCATAGTTTAGCGATGTTTTTGCATAACTATTTGGTTCAAGAATTAGGGCGTCCTTCCTATGGCGTGTTTTGGAATAACTTGGCGCTAACTCGTCCACACACAACGCCTGCGGTATTATTAGAACTGGGTTTTATGATTAATCCAGTAGAGTTTGAATGGATAACAAATCCGCAAGAACAACAAAAATTAGCAGTGGCACTTGCTGATGGAATTACGCAATGGTTTATGACTCGTTGAGTTTGATTGAGCCCCTATAGAACCAATTTGACATCTTTTCTTGCAACAACGACCCCGTTCACCCGCCGTTAGTAACCTTTCGATCTTACCGACAATCTTGATCAGGTCGGTGTACAACGGGATTGTTATGCGTTGCAATCTACCGTTTCGTCTCTTCTCTTCTTCCGCCTGAATGATGAAAGACGGATAAAGATAGATATTTTTTCACCCAATAAATCGGATTGGGAATTTGCCAATAACGTTGGTGCCGATCAAGGTGATTGCTATGGAATGGGGGAAAATCCCAAATATCGGCAGGCGGTGAACCAAAATAATTTTGATAGAGTTTGATCGTGTAATCATATCGCTGGCTAGCTCCGCTATCACCCGGATAATGATGGAGTGATTTTTTCAAAATCTTGCCACACAACTCTTCCCAATAGGAATGGGTATAGAGTAAATGATAGTGCCAGACGCAATCGATCGCACTTGATGGTGATACCATACCTTCAGCGATAGCGGCTAAAAAAATGTACTTTTTATATTCGCACATCGCCCGCAAAGTATAAATTTCGCTCCAATGATATTCCCACGCTAACTTAGCCGACATGGGATAGGGAGCAGTGGGATCGTCTAGCTTAAATTTACAAAGTTTAGCGTACAGTTCGGCTTCTGTTTCATTCATCAGCAACCACCTCCACAAGAGGGTGCGGGAGGTACTTTAGGAGTGGGATAAATGACTTGGAGTTCGAGATTGAGAAAGTCACTTAATTCCTGACCCAACCACCATAATTCTGCTTGGGAAAATTTCGTAAAAGCGAATTTACCAGGAAGAGAATATTCAAATTTTCCACAGTATAAATACAATTTTGGCGGGATGGTAATGGTACTCCCTTGAACGAGTTTGCCGTTTGTATCTAAACATTGGTCGAATGTATAGCCAGGATTGTATGCCAAGATTTCGATTTGCGATCGTGGATGCTCTGATAATTTGATAGGTTCATGCCCTTGTCCGCGATCTTTCAAGTAGTAAATGGAGTGATCATCAATGATGAGGTGCTGGTTTGTTTTGGGAAAGAAGTTTTTATAAAATGGGCTAGCTAATAATCCTAGAGCTAGTAATGCAGAACCCGCAAACCCAATAAACCCAAACAAAGGGGATAAAGTCATGAATACAATCAATAATAAAAGCCACATCCCAATGCACCTCGAAGTTGCTTCGTGCAGGTTAATCGATTCGTTCCAGGTGATTTGTAATCGATTTTGATCGCGGTATAGGTTAATTTGAGTATGAGCGGGTTTTAATCGATCGAAATCCCCATAGCTGCCATCTTCAGATTTCAGCGCAAGTTGTGCAACTTTGGCACTATCGAATCGTTTGTCAAGATGGGGATATGTCATTTTTTGTAGCCATCGCTCGAACCGCTTGCTAATCTCGGCATTGAATTTCACTCGTCCATCTACTTGGGGTAACTCTGCGGGGTGCGTGCCCGTCAGGAGATAAATTAACGTCATTCCCAAGCTATATAAATCCGAGGCTGTTGTCGTTTGTCCACCAAATTGTTCGAGAGGAATATAGCCATAACTGCCAACGATTGTAATGGTTCCTTCTTCTTTTTTCGCAACCGTTTGTACTGACCCAAAATCAACGAGATAGACATCACCAATACTATTACCAGAGCGATTGCCAAGTAGAATATTGCTCGGCTTAATATCTCGGTGAATGAGAGGGGGATGTTGCTGGTGAAGATAAGACAGTAGATCTAACAAGAGATCGGCGAGTTCGATAATTTCAGCTTCGGAAAATTTGCGCCCTCTCGCGGTGAGAGTTGCAAGTGAAGGAGCCTCGATATAAGATTGCACTAAAGCAAAACCGCGAGTATCGACTGCATCAACCTCAAAGTAGTCGAGATACTTGGGAATTCTAGGGTGATCGAGATTTTTAAGCGTGGCGGCTTCTCGCTCGAATAATTTGAAATCGTCCCACTCAAAACCATCTCCAAATCGCAGTAGTTTAATGATGACTGGAACTTGAGCTTGACGATCTTTCGCCAAAAAAGTTCGTCGTCCAGCTTTTTGACTCAATAATTCTTCGATTTGATAGCGATCGCCCAGAGCAATATTAGTTGTCATCGTTGTTATCCTTTTTCACTAGCGAGGTGTTACAGCAACTCTAGATGGGTGATCCAGTGGGGTGCGTGATTGTTAGGCCCTGAAGGGTTTAAGCAGTATAATCATCATTGAACGCATCTCTGGATGCGTCAATATTGGGAAACTGTAGTGAAGTGTAATCAAGTGTAAGGGGCAGACAATGCTCTTTCCCTATGTCCATTTCTAATACATGACTTGCTATGAGCTGGAATTCTTTTTTAGAAGCACTTTGTAAGCGTCAAGAGTATGCACTGACCTCATTTGAAATGGAGGTGATTATGTGCATCCAAGAAGCTCAAGGTCAAACTAAAAATGAATTACTGACAGTCTACAATCAGTCATACGCAATCATCGAAGAAGAAGCGTTTACTCAAAGGCTAAAGAATATCTATAAAAAATTTCAAATTGTTGGCAAAGGACACAAACTTCCGCAACTTCATAAATATCTGTTTGAGCAATATCTTCACTACCAGAATGGCGATATATTCTTTTCGGAAATCGGATTGAATTACATTTACCCCAATTTCCCCAGAGATGCCTTTGGAAAGGCAATTGATCGCGCGATCGCTTCCGATGATCCAGACCATAAGCAGGTTGATATTCTTCAAACCTTTGCGCCCAACTTGAGTGACTATTTTGAACATTTCACTCGCTGTTTGCAAAATGGCGTTCAGATCAGAATATTGCTGGCTTGGCCCTATTCTGAAGCGGCAAAACTGAGGGAAGAGGTACTCAGGCAGTATGCCAATAATCGCGTCGAGGATGAGATTGATATTCGAGATTGCGTGATTGCCAATCTGGAGATGTTAGAAAAAGTTATTAGAGTTTCAGGTAATACTAAACCTCTTGAGATTAAGCTGTATGACACGCTGCCTTCTCTAGCCATTTATCGAGCAGGTCGTTATATGTTGGCAGCACCTTTTCTACACGGAGCGCTTGCTATTAATACGTTCCAGTTAGAGCTGATGCTAAACTCTGCTAATCAACTCATCACGCATACCTTGCAAAAAGATTTTGAGTTGATGTGGCAAGTCGCTCGTCGCTTTTATCCAGATCCAAATCAAAATTGGAGAAATGATCTGAAAATCTTATTTACGAGTTAAAAATTATGATTGAAACCCTCAACAATTATGAGATTTCCTTGATTACGAAGTTTAGATCTCATCCATTGTTTAACCAGATTGATGCGCTCGCTTGGCAAAATCTGCTGGCAATTCTTATCCAGCGACGCTTTCTATCACTTTCTATCGTCAACTTTTACGAATTTGTAATTGATGCTCTGACTGATGAGCAGATCAAACGGACAGTTAGAGGGATTCTGAATGAGGAATTTCCACGCAATACAAAAGGGATTCCCCTGCCTTCTCATCGAGAGCTACTTTTCCAAGATCTGCTCAATCTAGGTGCGACTTCTGAAATGATACTAATAACACCGCAAACTCCCACTACTCAAAAGGTTAGCAATGAGAGCTATCAGCGACTAGTCAGTTGTCTGGGAGAAAAGCATTGTCAGGTGGGGTTAGTTGGATTTCTTCGCTTTTGGGCAGAGGTGCTGGTCTCAGTTGAGTATTCCTGTCTCTGGCAACGAATTTCTGAACGCCTATCAAACGGACAATCACCACACAAAATTAGATCAGAGTTCTATTATTTCCATATGATCCATGACAGCAGAAATTCAGATCTTGGACAAGAAAGCATTCTAGGCGGATTGACCCATTCTCAAGAACTGGCGATTCATTTAAAGAGACTCATTTCATCTGAAGACGATCTAGTTTACTGCCTTAATCTTCAAGAGAATGCATATCAGCTTAAATGTCAATTTTATGATCAGTTCATCAACGATCTCCCCGACTTGCATCTTTCACCTACATAAATATGAGGCGATTGACGCATAACTATATTATTAAACCGATATTTTCCGTCTAGTCAACCCCTATGTCACAAAAAGCCTAAACTTTCCGTATATTAACCCTATAGAACCCATTTGACATCTCTAAAAAGAAGCTACAAGCCCCTTAATCATGAGCCTGACGAAGCAAAGATTGAGCTTAGTCGTTGCCTTCTCTAGCGTTCTCTCAAAGTTCACGGGCGAGGATTTTGCATCGTTCTATCCAAGCATTCGAGCGCTCTCTTCCCCCACCGGGCTACTGCTGGCACAAATCCAGTCTTTCCTGTGGCTGCCTTCTCTTGTTTCGAGGGTTGCGTGGAACGTTCAAACTTAATTTTTCGCATGATCTGTGGATACACGTTCTCTAGTTCCTGCCTCAGATGCTCTGGGTGATAGCCGTGATCTAACAGAATAGTGATTTTGGGAATGTTCATTGGTTTCGCCTGGAAATACTCAATGTGGTGTCTCAACATCTCAATCAATCCAGCATCATTTGAAAAATTTCCAGGAGTACAGTGTGTAAAGAAAGGAAACCCCAACGTATCAACGGCAAGATGCCTTTTAATCCCGTTGATTGATTTGTAGAAGCTTTCATCCCTTAGACTCTACACTCGCATTACAAGTGTTCTGAACCGATGAAAGAATCAATGCTAATTAGGGTTGTCCACTTGGCTTTTTTTTCACGCCTTCGCGCACTTGTCCATGTAAGGCGCTCATTAACTGCTCAATTACTCCAGCTCCCCGCCACTGTTTGTAGTGCCAATAAACCGTCGAATAAGGCGGCAAATCTTTGGGTAAGTCTTGCCAATTGCAGCCATTTTTCAGTTGATAGAAGATGCTATCTAAAATCTGCCGCTTCGTCCAGTTTGAGGGAAAGAGTCTGTTTCTTAGTTGGCAAGATCTCGAAGAGTAAGGGTTCGAGGATTTCCCACTCTCGGTCTGTTAAGCTGCTAGAGTACAGCATCGTAACTCAACTAGAGGTTTGCTATGACCTTACTTCATCGCGGTCAAAGATATCAAATGGGTTCTACACTATTTTTAGGCTAAATACCACCTGAGAAGTACTCCAATGGGTACTGTGTAAAATTGAAATAATGTTCTAAGCTCCATTTCATTAATTGCTTAATCAACTCGTTAAGCGAAATTAAAAAACTATACTTTCTGACCATTAATCAATCAATTTTTCCGGAATGAATAGAACTTACTCTGAAGACACAACCAACAAGTCTACAAAAGTTCAAGCTTAAAGTAATAAAAGATACAGAATCTAATTCTGAATTTTGGTTACTTGAGCAGGACTGGTTAAGTTAACTTAAGGAGTTTTCTATGCTCAGACAAATGTGTTGGTTAAGCAGATTTGGCATAAATGAAACTAAAATTTTGCATCTACGAACATCACCTCAAGAACCTTGGCGTCCTTATACCGCTTTTCCTCAATATTCAGTCCCAGACTATCGGATTTTTCAAGGTTCTAAGGGTTGGGCGACTTATCAAAAGTTACTAAAAGCTGGCTGGAAATTACAATCTAGCACTACTGAAGCAGCTACCGAGGACAAAGCACTCGTAGGTAATCAGCTAAGTTAAAATGTTGAGTTGGGAAGGAGCAATTATTACAGGGCAGACTCTTAATCTGCCCTTGTATCAATTAGTTTAAACGACCGAGGTAACTTGGTAAGGACTGGTTAGTTTATCCAATTGTTGTACTAACAAACTGAGGAATAAGCCAACATCTGTAACCACACCAACTGATTCAACCGAACCGCGATCGCTTAATTTTGTCACAACCGCCGGATTAATATCTACACAAACCATTTTCACCCCCGCCGGCGTCATATTGCCAACACCAATTGAGTGCAGCATTGTAGACAGCATCAAAATCATATCTGTGTCTTTCAACAAATCAGAATATTCTTGTTGCGCCTTAATTAAATCCATTTGAGTATCCGGCAAAGGACCATCATCACGAATTGATCCCGCCAAGGCAAATGGCACATTATGCTTCACACATTCATACATCACACCTTGGGTAATTAGACCATTTTCCACCGCCGCAGCAATGCTACCGTAACGACGTACCAGGTTAATGATTTTCAGGTGATGGCGATGTCCACCACGGACTGCCACACCGCGTTTCATATCAACACCCAAGGAAGTGCCCAGCAAAGATTGTTCCATATCATGAACAGCGATCGCATTTCCGCCCAACAATGCCTGCACATAACCTTGTCGAATCAAACGCGCCAAATGCTGACTGCCGCCCGTATGAATCACCACAGGACCTGCTGTCACCACCACTTTACCGCCCTGGTCGCGAATTTGGCGTAATTCCCAAGCAATTTGCTCAACCACCAATTCCACACGGCGCTCACTAGACACACCCGAACCCATAAAGCTAAACTCTTGGGTATTACGCTGTTCTCGTGATTCTGTCTTGCGTACCGTGCGGATGCCTTCTACGCCAATAATTACCGACTCACCGACATTTAAATCTCGCAGCAGCTTACAACGCGCCACAGGACTATCAGAAGTACGAGTAATGGCGATCGCACCATCCATACGTTGCTCTTGTACAATAATCCACTGACCATCAATCCGTACCTCAGTCGGGTAAATCGTCGTCACATAAAAATCATCCGGCGCCACACCATCTTGCACCACCGGTTCCAAAATAGCATCACAAACTGCTTGATCAGGCACCACAGCACCAAAATCAATCAACTGTGCCATAATTTCTTCCATCACCTCCGGAGTTGGCGCCGACACCTTCACCTCAGCACTAGAAGTACTTTGGCGTTGTGATCCCAAATTGAAGTTAAGAATTTGAAAACTACCACCACTGCCTACAATTAAATCTAGGGCACGGCTAATTAATCCCGAATCGAGTAGATGTCCTTCCATGCGGATAGTACGGCTATCGACAGCCGTAGTAGCATGGACTTCATGGCGTATCGGTTCGGTAACTCGCAATGTCAGGCACTTAGCGGCGCCACCTGCTTTGAGGAATTCTGTTAATGGTGTTTCAACTACTTCAAAACCCACGGTTGTCAGGCGTTTTTTCAAATCATCACTGACTTTATTTACCACTACCACGCTGTCAATATTAACAGCATTGCAAGCAAAGTTTGCCGCATCAGCTTCTTCAATAGCAATACGCTTTTCTGGCGGCACCCGCATCTCAATTAAGCGGTTGGAATAAGAATCAAAAGCTGGAGGATAGTAAAGTAAATAGCCACCACTTAAAGGACAAAAGCAAGTATCTAAGTGATAGAAACGCTCATCCATCAAGCGTAGAGAAACTACTTCTATATCTAGCCATTTTGCCAGGTAGGGATGTGAGTCGAGTTCCGACCGGAAACCATATCCTGCCCACAACCAGCGTCCTTCCCGGTCCAGCAAGGCGTCACCAGCACCCTCAAAAGGTAAGTCTTTGGGCAGTTCATGGACGGTGTAACCTTGGGAAGCAAACCACTCTTTGAAGTATGGTTCTTCACCTTGACGTTCTTTGTGGAAAAAGCGGCTAATTACGACAGTTTTGCCCAAAACTAAGCCCGCATTGGCAGTAAATACCATATCGGGCCAGCCGGGTTGAGGGGCAACCAAATCAACGATCGCGCGGTCTTTGAGGATGTAATGTAGCTTTTGCCACTGTTCAACGGCTTTATCGCGGGAAGATTTGTGAATGTTTCCCTCCATCCACGGATTAATTACATAATCTACATCGTAGTGGTCGGGAGCACACATTAAAAAACGGATCGAATCAGTCATATAGATTTAAGATGGGGTAGACGCTGACTTAGCCAGAGTTAGTTAGCAATTGATATTTATACTTGTAATTGCCACTCTTGATGACGCTTTTGGCAAGTGGTGTCCTCCAGCGTCAAAGATCAGTCTTTTATTTTAGAAGACATCAGCGCCTAGAACTTAATGTTCGCTCCCATAAGCGATCGGTTCATCACATTTATCTGAAAAATTAACAGCAATTTTTTACAAAACTTGGTGTTTAAGCCTAAGCTTTACTTGTTTTGTAGTTACGCTAACATTTCGGCTAGCAAAGGCGCAAAATCATGCCTTCCCGTGCCAAAAAGCCGCCAGCAAAGCTGTCTTGGACTTCAATTTCTACTTGGTCGAGGAATTCATCATTATGATTAGGTTCATGATGAAAAATCGCCAACTGCTTGGCACCAGCTTCTTTGGCTGCCCTGACGCCTTCTTGCCAAGTTGAGTGTCCCCAACCGACTTTTGGTGATTTGGGGCTATGATATTCTTCGTCGGTGTACATGGCGTCGTAAATAATTACATCAGCATCGCGACCCAAATGAAGGATATTTTCATCTACGCGGTCGGGAAAATGTTCGGTATCGGTACAGTAAAATACTGAACGTCCTTGCCAAGTTACTCTATAGCCCATTGCGCCGTTGGGATGGTTGAGATGACCGGTTTCGATGGTAATATCGTCTAGGGTCATGGTATCGCCGCAAACTAAGTCATTAAATTTTAAGTTTGCCTGGATTTCTTTGACGGGGACAGGAGAATTCATGTGTAAGACGCGATCGCAAAAATGCTTTTCCATCTTTCCCCCTTCTGGCGCATCACCATAAATATGGAAGGTGTTGCCTGGTTGGAAGGCAGGTAAGAAAAATGGCACGCCCTGAATGTGATCCCAGTGATAATGTGTAAAAAACCAGTAAGCTTCAGTTGGCAGATGTGGCTGTAAACTTTTACCTAGCATCCGCAAACCTGTACCACCGTCGAAAATCAGGCGTTTTCCCCCGACTCGCATCTCAACGCAAGAGGTATTACCGCCATAGCGGACAGTCTCTTTTCCGGGGGTAGGGACGCTGCCACGGACTCCCCAAAATTGGACAACAAACTCAGAGGAAAGATTCGTTTCCATTGTATGATAATTTTAAGGCTCTAAGGTAAGGTACGGCACTGACCCTGATGACGCAATAGATGATCGCACAATACTAACGCAACCATTGCTTCTACCATAGGCACAGCTCTTGGTAATACGCAAGGGTCATGACGCCCTTTTGCCGCTAGTATTGTTTCAACGCCTGAAGCAGTCACAGTTCGTTGTTCTTTTCGTATGGTAGCAGTCGGTTTAAATGCTACCCGCAAAATAATATTTTCTCCATTGGCAATGCCCCCCTGAACTCCACCGGAACGATTGGTTACTGTACGCACAGCACCTGTATCATCGGTATAAAACTCGTCGTTATGTTCACTTCCTGTAAGCATGGTGCCAGCAAAGCCAGAACCAATTTCAAAGCCTTTACTAGCGGGTAAGGACATGACTCCTTTGGCTAAGTCTGCTTCTAGTTTATCAAATACAGGCTCTCCTAGTCCTTTCGGGACATTTCGGGCAACGCACTCCACGACACCGCCTATTGAGTCGCCGCTACGCCCAATTTGCTCGATGCGTTCAATCATTTTTTCGGCAGCTTCGGCATCTGGACAGCGGACGATGTTGCTTTCTACTTGTTCTAAGGTAACGCTATTTGGATCAATTATGCCTTCTAAATCTTTGATGCGCTTGACGTAGCCGATAATTTCTACGCCTGCGACAGAAGAGAGGATTTTTTTGGCGATCGCACCTGCAGCTACTCGTCCTATTGTCTCACGCGCCGAAGACCTGCCGCCTCCCTGCCAGTTACGAATGCCGTATTTGGCATCATAAGTTGCATCGGCATGGGAGGGGCGGTAAGTTTGGGACATTTCCTGGTAATCTTGAGGACGGGTATTCTTGTTGCGGACAAGAATTGCGATCGGGGTTCCCAAGGTTTTGCCTTCAAAAATGCCAGACATAATTTCACAGCTATCAGCTTCTTTGCGGGGTGTGGTAATTTTACTTTGCCCTGGACGCCGCCGGTCTAATTCTATTTGAATTTCTGCTGCTGAAATCTCTAATTGTGGTGGACAACCATCAATGACAACGCCAACGCCGCCGCCGTGGGACTCACCAAAGGTTGTGACGCGAAATAGATGCCCAAACGTGTTGCCCATATTACCGAAGATGGATGTCTTGAAATATTGATTTTAGCAGGTATACAGATTTAAAGGCTGATACCTGATCGCACCCTGAAAATTTAAGTAATATAAAAGAGTCACAAAGCGCTGACGCCGAATTCCCAAAAGTTAGCATAAAGTATTTGTCCTAAAAAGGAAAACACTTGAGTCACAAAGCGCTGACGCCGAATTCCCAAAAGTTAGCTGATTTCTGGCTCAAATCTTGCCCTCAGCTTCTGCTTTCTCCAAACCGTCACGAATCAACCTCTGAGCAGTCCTACCCTCAGAGCGGTCTTCTGCTTCTGCTAACTTCTTTAACTTATCACTTTCTTGGTCTGTCAGAGGCACATTTAGCCTCCGAATCGAATCTTTGCTTTTTTTCGACTCTTCGCCACTCATCGGGATTGAATAATAGTCAAGATGATGATATTAAACCATAGATTAAGTACCAGTGCCCAAAAGTAGCAAAACTTTTGCTCAATTATGCCTGACCAGAAATAGCCAGAATTATTAGTTAGTAATGGGAAGGCTTGCTAAAAAGCTGACTGATCTTATTAGCAACACTGAAAAAAACATTATAAAGTATTCCTAGACACATAGTAGTAGTATTTCTTTAGAAAGACGCAATCAGATAGCTACCTTTCTACTGAATTAGAACAACGGAGCTTGACTTAGATATTGCTATTCCTTTAGAGTGAATTTATAACTGGATAACCCAACACTCATATAAAGATAAAAATTAAATAAATGGCATTAATTCTCCTTCATTAGATAGATGATTTTTGCTGCGAATTGTTCAGATGATGAATCCGTCCCAAAATCCCCTCACAAGTAATTTTTTATGAGCTATCCCTATTTACTTAAAGGTCAAAAAGCTTTAATTACAGGTTCAAGTTCAGGAATTGGTGAGGCAGCCGCTCGGAATTTAGCAAAAGCAGGTGCATCTGTGGTAATTAATTATCACTCGGACAAAGAAGATGCCGAAAAAATTGTTAATGATATTCGTTCAGAAGGTGGAGAAGCGATCGCAATTGGTGCAAATGTTGCCAAAGAAGACGATGTTATCGCTATGTTTGAGCAAATGTATCAACACTTTGGCACAATAGATATTCTGGTTAATAATGCCGGAATACAAAAAGATGCTGCACTGGTAGATATGACGTTGGCGGATTGGAATTTAGTCATTAACGTTAATTTAACCGGACAGTTTTTATGTGCAAGAGAAGCAGCAAAAGAATTTCTAAAACGTGGTATCAAACCCGATATTTCCTGTGCAGCAGGCAAAATTATTTGTATGAGTTCGGTGCATGAAGTAATTCCTTGGGCTGGTCATGTAAACTATGCTTCTAGCAAAGGTGGCATTGATATGATGATGAAAAGTTTAGCTCAAGAACTTGCACCGCACAAAATTCGCGTTAATAGCATTGCACCAGGAGCAATTGAAACTTCGATTAATACGGAAGCTTGGAAAACACCAGAAGCACGAGCTGATTTGCTGAAACTAATTCCTTATAATCGCGTGGGAGTGCCTGATGATATTGGTAAAGTAGTTGTTTGGCTAGCTTCTGATGATTCAGATTATGTTCACGGTACAACCTTATTTGTTGATGGTGGAATGACGTTGTATCCCTCATTTGCACACGGAGGTTAGTGATACAAAACCAGGAAAAGGTGGAAAAATTAATGAATGCAGAACAGCAAAGATTAGCAGAAAACCAAGCACAAAATGAGCCTTGGTATCGTTGGGGTTCCTATCTTAGTGATCGTCAATGGGGAACAGTGCGTGAAGACTATTCAGCAGACGGAGATGCTTGGGATTATTTTTCTCATGATCAGGCTCGATCACGCGCCTACCGCTGGGGTGAAGATGGTTTAGGGGGTTTTTGCGATCGCACTGGTGAGCTTTGTTTTGCCTTAGCTTTGTGGAATGGCTGCGATCCTATTTTAAAAGAGCGCTTATTTGGCTTAACAAATAGTCAGGGAAATCACGGCGAAGATGTCAAAGAGTATTATTTTCAGTTGGATAATACGCCGACACATTCTTATATGCGCTGGCTATACAAATATCCACAACAAGAATTTCCTTACACACAATTAATTACTGAAAATGCTCGGCGCAATAAGCTCCAACCTGAGTATGAATTGTTAGATACAGGTATATTTGATGATGACCGCTATTTTGATGTTTTAGTTGAATATGCTAAGGCGAATCCTGATGATATTTGTATCCGTATTCACATCACCAATCGCGGTAACCAAACAGCAGAAATTGATGTTTTACCAACTCTTTGGTTTCGTAATACTTGGACATGGGAAGGTAAGAAACCATCATCTCACTTAAAGCTAATTGATGGAGCAATTCAAGCAATAAATGCATCTGAAACCTTTTGGTTATATGCTGATAAAAATCCTCAGTTTTTATTTACCAATAATGAAACTAATTTTCAACGACTTTTTAAAAGTGAAAATAACTCACCTTATGTTAAAGATGCCTTTCATGAATATATTATTCACCAGCAAGAAAATGCCATAAATCCAGAGCAAGCTGGTACAAAAGCCGCAGCTTGGTATCATTTAGAAATTGCGGCAGGACAAACATCAATTATTCAGTTGCGCTTTACAAATCAATCAACTGAGACACCGTTTGCTCAAACATTTAGTGATACATTTATTCAACGTCAAAAAGAAGCAGATGAATTTTATAACGCCCTCACTCCTGATTTAGACGACGACTGCCGTAATGTGCAACGTCAAGCTTTTGCTGGACTTTTGTGGAACAAACAATTTTACTATTACGATGTTCATAACTGGTTAAATGGCGATCCCGCAGAGCCCGCACCTCCTAATAAACGAACCACAAAACGTAACGCCGACTGGTGGACACTTTACGCCAAAGAAGTTATTTCCATGCCAGATACTTGGGAATATCCTTGGTTTGCGGCATGGGATTTGGCATTTCACTGTGTTGCTTTGTCTGTAATTGATGCAACATTTGCCAAACAACAATTGCTACTACTAACACGCGATCGCTATATGCATCCTAGCGGTCAATTACCCGCTTATGAATGGGAATTTGGAGATGTTAATCCTCCAGTACAAGCTTGGGCAGCCTGGCGTGTTTATAAGATTGATCAAAGGTGTTCAGGGCAGGGTGATCAAGCCTTTTTGGAGCACATTTTTAATCGATTACTACTCTACTTTACTTGGTGGGTGAATCGTAAAGATCCTCAAGGAAACAACCTTTTTCAAGGTGGTTTTTTAGGACTAGACAACATTGGCGTATTTGATCGCAGCAAACCTTTGCCAACAGGAGGCTATTTAGAGCAAGCCGACGGCACTGCTTGGATGGGATTATTTGCCTTAAATATGCTACAAATTTCCTTGGAACTGGCTCGCCAGAATAAAATTTATGGTGATATTGCCTTAAAATTTTTTGAACATTTCCTCTACATCGCCTGTGCCACCAATCGCATGGGACAAAATGAACTATCGTTATGGGATGATGAGGACGGTTTTTATTACGACGCCCTGCACCTGACAGACGGTCAAGAAATGCTGCTGAAGGTTCGCTCAATGGTAGGGCTAACACCGCTTTTTGCGATCGAAACCCTAGAACCCGACTTGCTGGAGATTGTACCAGAATTGAGCGACCAAATTGAATGGTTTCTCAAAAATCGTCCCGAATTTACTAAAAATATCGCCTGTGTAGAGACTCCCGGAAAAGGCGATCGCCGTCTGCTCTCGATCACCAGTCCCTCAGCCCTACGCCGCATCTTAAAGCGATTATTAGATGAAGAAGAATTCCTATCGCCTTATGGAATTCGTTCTGTATCCCGTTATCACAAAGAACATCCCTTTATTTTCGACTGGCAGGATAAGCAATATCGAGTCGATTATGAACCTGCTGAATCGACAAGCGGTTTGTTTGGTGGTAACTCCAATTGGCGTGGACCGATTTGGTTTCCTTTAAACTTTCTCTTAATCGAATCTTTGCAGAAATTTTATCATTATTTAGGTGATGATTTTCAAGTAGAATGCCCAACCGGTTCTGGCACAATGCTCAATCTTTGGCAAGTTTCGATGTATTTAGAAGAAAGATTAAACAGCATTTTCTGGCGGCAAAATCAACATCGTCCAGTTTATGGAAGTACAACCAAATTTCAGCAAGACCCACACTGGCGTGATTTAATTTTGTTCTATGAATACTTTCACGGCGACAATGGTGCAGGTTTGGGTGCTAGTCACCAAACGGGATGGACTGCTCTTGTTGCCAAGTTGATTCAGCAAACCCACGATAAACCTTAACCAGAGTTTCTCTTAATTGCACTTATGCCCATTTAAGAGCAGTTTTGCCACCCAATATTGCTTGTTACAGCTAATTTATAAAGGTATGCCTATGCCAGCTAATTTTGTGTACTTCTGACTAAAATCACAGTGCAATTACTCTGCCTTGAAATCACGGCGGGAATGTTTCCATGCTGTACCTGCTGCAATAGTCCCTCTCGACTCGCTCCTAAAATAATCACATCACTTTGATCTTGTTTTGCATAGTTGAGAACTGCCGCAGGTACAGAATCAGCGCAGACTGACGCCACTAAAATCGGAGTATTGATATGATGCTTCAAAAACTGAGCGGCGGCTTCGATAAATTCAGGATTTGGCATCACCTCAGTCTGATTTGGAAACTGATACTTGTCGAAGTTAAGACGGCGTTCCTCAGTAGAATCGTACACATGAAATAGTTGAATTTGTGCAGCTTGATTGTGAGGAACCAAAGCAGGCAACAACTGAACGGCTTCTTGAGCATTTGGTCCACCTGCCATTGGCACCAACCAGCGATTTAATCCTGCTCGATTAATATTTTCTTCTAAAGTATGCAGTTTAATTAATACTAATTCACAGGTAGATTGTCTGATCATCGTATCAACAACTCGACTAAATACCCTTCCTGGCGTTGTTGTACTTCCTTTCCAGCCCATGAGTAGCAAGTCAATATGACGCTCTCTGATGATTTCTAAAATGGCACTTGAGAGATCATGCGCTACTAGAATTTGAGTATGCACTGGAACTTGCCAAGCTTGACCAAGACGAATTGCCTGTTTTAGTAATTTTTGACTTGCCGCCGTTTTGACTACAGCAGTGCTGAGTGCTTGATGATTTGGCACAACAATGACTTGCAAACATTCAATTTCATAGTTGCGATCGCGGGCAATTGCCACTGCCATTTCTAAAAGCGTTGCCGAGGTTTTGGGATTACTTAAAGGCACCAATATACGTCCTTGTCCAGTTTCAGGCGATCGCGTTTGCTGAATCAGTCTTGAGCGTTTAGTCGGTTCAATTGTCGTGTGATTATTCAGATAAGCCGCTTCAACTCGAATAATATCGCTACGAGTAATGATACCAACCAAGCGTCGCCCTTCAATCACAGGTAAGCTATGGAGGCTATGACGATCAAGCAAATGCAGCACATAAGCCACAGTATCTTCTGGCTCAATCTTCACAAGATCTAGAGTCATCAAATCGCTAACAAGATTATCGTTATTCAAGCCGCGTGCCGAAAAGTTCGCTACATCTTTTTGAGTCAAAATTCCCACCAGTTGGCGGTTTTCCAGTACCGGAAAGGTGCGGTGAGTCGATTGTGAAAACAAAAGAAGTGCTTCTTCAAGTCTCATCTGACTTGAGAGCGTTTCCACTTTCGGCTGCATGACATCTTTTGCCCTTAATTCTGTCCAAGGATTTTGAGATGCTTCTTTGGTTAAATGAATGCCTCTGAATTCCAGTATTTGATCATACAACGAGCCTTCTTCGATCAGTTCTGCAATTAAATAAGAGACCGCTGAAACAATCATTAAAGGCAGCACTAAGTTGAAGTCAGTCGTCATCTCAAAAACAAGAATGACTGCCGTAATGGGAGTGCGGGCAACGCCACAGAAAAAGGCTGCCATGCCGACTCGTGCATAAGTGGTTGGCGAACTTAGTCCTAATATGTGAAGTTCGCCAACGCCAACTAGATAGCCTAATGCCGCACCCAGCACCATACTGGGAATTAGTAAGCCGCCTGGTGCGCCAGATCCATAAGTGACGACGATCAGAAAAAATTGAACACAAAAGACGATCGCCACCAGTTGCCAGTTAGCTTCTCCCGTCAACAGCAACTCTTTGAGCCCAGCATTATCTCGAAATAAATCGGGCAGGGCGGCTAAAGCAAGTCCCGTAATCAAGCCAGCCACTCCGACTCGCCAGGGTAAACTAATCTGGGGGAAGTGGCGATAAAAGCTCAGACTAGTAAGAATTGAGCGATTAAACAGCACTCCAAACATACCTGATATAATGCCCAGCAGCAGGTAGAAAGGAATTTCTTCGGCTGAGAAACTTGTGTTAGAAACGACCAGATGCAGGTCTAAATCGAGATTGTGTGAACCGCTGATCCGGGCAACCACCGAGGCAATAAATGAAGCTAAAATTGCCGTTCCTAATGTGATTCCCGATACATCTTGCAGTAGTTCTTCGACTACAAACAACACGCCTGCGATCGGGGCATTAAATGCTGCAGCAAGCCCTGCACCTGCTCCTGCCGCCAGAATTTGACGACGATGATCTGGCGAAGTGGGAAACCACCGACTCAGTTGACTCGCTAAGGCTGCCCCAATTTGAACAGTCGGTCCTTCTCGTCCCAGGGGCATTCCAGCGCCTAAAATTAGCGTGGCGCTGACTAACTTGACTAAGGCAATTTTTAGATTTAAAGGCAATGGCACCTTTGCCAACACTGCCTTAACTTCGCTCATGCCGCTACCACTGGCAGCGGGAGCAATGCGATCAATAATAAATCCTGACAAAAAGCCACCGACTAATCCGATTATCGGTAGCACCAGATACGCCGGCAGTAAATGAGTTGCTTGCTGTCGCCAACTGCCTAGCCACCCGACACCTTGGGCTAACAATAGCGCCGCTAAACCTGAGACTAGCCCAATCAAGCAGGCTTCAAAAATTGCTAATCGTTTGGGACGCAACAGTAGATGCGAAGCACGGTTCCAGAAAGATTGAACGATGCGTACCATGAATTAAAGAGAGTATTAGGCGCTCGTCTATCTAGATTAAAGCAGGGAACCAGACGTGGAATGGGCAGAAGGTTCGATCAACGAATGCATGAAGGGCTGAGGGTGATGATTAAACCAGGAATCCATAGCAATACCACCGGCAAACACCAGAAGCAAAATATATAATTTTTTTCTGTCAAAAGCAGTAGTTGAGTGCTCCACAGAACTATTAAATCTGTTTTTAGGCAAACTATTTTTCATTTTTTATTCTTGAAACTTCCAGCTATTTTTCTTTTTTAGGAGTGATTCTTGCTTTTATTCTAGGTGATCGTAGCAAAAGCAAGTGTTGCATTTTGGCAATTGATTTTTGATTGCAAGATAGTAGAAATTGTTTACTGACCAAAGCAGCATCCAAAGCAAACACCAGGATCTAAAATCGCGATCTGCTTGCAGCAGCGCTTCGCTATCGCTTGTCAGCGCCGCAAAGAGAACCTGGCTAGTATATGATTATTGCCGTCAAGTTAAGCCACAATCAGCCTGGGGTTTACTCCAGGCTAATCAGCATCCCTCCACCAAAAACTTAAAACCGTTGACCCAAACCAAACTGAACGAGGCTACCACCTTGATCATTTAGTCCAAAATCAGCCCGAATTACACCGACAGGCGAGTTTACCCGCAAACCTGCGCCATAACCAAATCCTGTCCCAGGCTTACCCCGCACTACACCTGGTTCACCAGGCACTGTGTCAGCACTTCCTAAGTCTGAGCCAAAATCAGCAAAAACCACAGCACCGAAAGGATCGGATATTGGGATACGATACTCAGCCGATGCCAGTACATAACTGCGACCAGTTGCTACCTCCCCTGTACCATAGCCCCGGACTGAATTCAAGCCCCCGATATTAAAAGCCATATAAGGCGGTAAATCACCAATTGTTGTGCCACCTTGGACATTAAATGCTAATACTTGCGGATTTTTGGTTCCTAACAAATTAATTGGGATATATTCAGAATAATTTGCCTTAACTTGGTTCATCAAAATACTGCCGTTACCAACAGGAATTGATTGTGAACTTGTTAAGCTCATTACAGAACCAGAAGTTGGATTATTGAGATCATTGCGTCGATCTTTACTAATTCCTGCCGTCACAGCAACTAAATCGTCAACACCAGTACCACTAAAGGAAACCGGCTTACCTAACTGATCCGTGGCAATCACATTGCCGTTATCATCACGGATGCTGGTACGAGTGTAATTTAATCCCACAGAGGCATTCCAACCATCAACAGGCTTGAAAAGCGTCACCCCGGCGCCAATTTGTCCTTGATTTGGTTGATTATAATTAGCGGACTCAATAGGATCTATGAAATTGTCATTAAAGGTTTGAGACTGCGATTCATTTTTAAAGCCATTGACGCTATACCCTGGCATATCAGGGTTGCTGACGCGGTAAGGGCTGGTGAAATTTCCATCAAACTGAACGTTATTGGTACCAACTTGCACATTTAGTCCAACTTGCTTATTAACGCCGCCAAAGTTTTGGTCTCTATAACTAATTGTGCCGAAAACACCAGCCTCGCCATTATAACCACCACCGACATTAACACCACGCACCGATCGCTCGGTTAAATCATAGGTAACATCAACTTTCCTGGCATCACCATCTAAGGAGACATTGGCATTATCAAATAATCCTAATTGATACAACTGTTGCAAGTCTTGCCGCGCTACATCAACTCGGAAAATTTCACCTGATTTTAGTTTCAATTCGCGTTTGATAAAATCTTCTTTAGTACGTCCCTTGGTTTCTTTGCCTTCTTTATCCAAAAAGCGGACATTAATATTACCAACCAAACCTTCAGCAACGTCTATGGTGATGACGCCGTTACTGGTAGGTTTTGCCGTTATGACTTGAGCTAAAACATAACCGTTATCTTTATACCATTTAGTAAGCTGTTCAACATTCGTGCGTAGGGCGGCAACGCTAACAGGTTGCCCAATTTGATTTCTGAAGATATTATTAGCAACATCTGGTGTGAGGACTTTGTTACCAGTAAGTTGAAGCGATCGCACTACGACGGGTTGCACCTGATAAACTACTTTCACGCCATCTGAGGATTGAGAAGTACTGACACGGGCATCGCTAAATAAGCCTGTATTAATGAGCGCCGCTACATCATTATCCAACTGGCTGGGGCTAGTTGCACCACCAGCACGAGTCCGAATGGTTTTTAAGGCGATTTGCTGTAATTCCTCGCTTGCCCCCGTAACCCGCACATCGATGGCAGTCACGGCTAAATCATTGCTATTAGAAATCGCCTTATTGACAGGAGGTGATGTATTATTAATCGGAGCTTGAGTTGTTGTTTTTGCGGCTTGAGTTGTAGAACCCAGGGGTGTTTTAGCAACCTGTGGCGTCGTCGTAACTACGACATTATTAGGATTAACCGTCCTATTTGAGGTTTGGGATGACGCAGAAAACTCCGCCCTAGAAGCGGCTTCCGGGGGTGCAATTGCGGCTGTTGACGTTTTGGCTGGAGACGCCTCAACAGGTACTATATAGTTGCTGGCAGCAGGTTTTGGGGTAGAATTGGCAACGTCTGGACTAGCGATAGCTTTCTGGGTAAAATCTCCAGACGCCAGGATTGCTAATGTGGACAGTGCAACAGCTTTATTCAGCATAAAATTAGCCTCTCGCTAGTCAGATTTGTTACAAATACTTGATGATTTGTTTTACGTGACCGTTGCGATAAGCTTCAAGTTCCGCACCTTGTGCCACCTCTGCATCTGCCACAAAGCTTATTTTTTTTTATGATTTACTGAACCTGCTCTTTGTTGCAGCCTCAAACCTTAGACTAGTCATAACTTCCACTATCTGATAAATTGTGTTACTTATTACTTGATGGATAAAAAATAATACCTCTCGTCAGTTCCCCTAAATCAACTTATTTGCCTCAAAAATAGTAGTAATGTTAAAAGTAAATTCACTGTCTTCGTCACCTTAATAAATCAGTTTTATCTAGCGATATGTAACAAAGCTGCTCTATTAACGGTCATTCATAATTTCAAGGGATAAATAATTATTAATTATGCAATTGCTCTGCCTGAGTAATGGTCATGGAGAAGATGTTATTGCTGTCAAAATTTGTCAAGAATTGCAGCAAAACCCAGCAGCGCCGGAACTTGCGGCGTTACCCTTAGTTGGTGAAGGACACGCTTATAGTCAATTAGATATACCAATTATCGGTCCCATGCAGACGATGCCTTCTGGTGGTTTTATTTATATGGAAAGTCGGCAATTAATGCGAGACTTGCAAGGTGGTTTGTTGCAACTATCGTGGACACAATTGAAAGCAATTCGTCGTTGGAGTCAGCGCGGTGGCGTAATTTTGGCAGTAGGGGATATTGTGCCGTTGTTGTTTGCTTGGTTGAGTGGTGCCGCTTATGTATTTGTGGGAACAGCAAAATCAGAGTATCATTTACGAGATGAGGCAGGATGGTTACCGAATCGACCTCGTATTGAGCGTTTATCCAAGTCAGTTTATTTTCCTTGGGAACGTTGGTTAATGAGTCGTCCTCGTTGTAAGGCGGTTTTTCCTAGAGATAAGTTGACGACGGAGACTTTACAACAATTCTCAATTCCGGCTTTTGATTTAGGAAACCCGATGATTGATGGTATTCGTCCTGAATATCCCACGCCTGTTTTCTATGAGCCAGATGCTGAATTAAAAGAGATGCAGCGATCGCTTATTGTAACTCTTTTGCCTGGTTCAAGACCACCAGAAGCTTATGAAAATTGGCAAAAAATAGTACAAGCACTAGCTGGTTTTTTTGATACCTTTAAAGACCGTACGCTGTTATTTTTAGGTGCAATTTCAGCAGGTTTAGATTTAAAGCCATTATCTGAAACTTTAATTGCTCAAGGCTGGATAGAACAAGGACTTGAGTTTACTATAGCTAATTTGCAACTGAAGGAGCCAACGGCATTAAAGTTTACTCAAAAAAATGCCACCTTAGTTTTGACTCAAGATGATTATAATACCTGCTTACTCAAAGGTGATTTAGCAATTGCTATGGCAGGGACAGCGACAGAACAATTTGTTGGCTTAGGCAAACCTGCGATCGCAATTTCTGGTAATGGTCCACAGTTTACACCAGCTTTTGCCGAAGCACAAACTCGCTTATTAGGACTTTCGCTAATTTTAGTTGAACATCCTGATAAAGTTGCCAGTATTGCACGGCAATTGTTACGCGATCCTGATTGGTTACAACTAATAGCAGAAAATGGTCAGCAGCGTTTGGGTGAACCTGGTGCCGCAAAACGTATTGCTAATTGTTTGATGGAGAAGTTAGATAATCGGTTGTATTCAAATGAGTTGGATTAGCAGTAATTGTATAAATTGAAAAAAGCAATGAGAGATAGATCATTTTTCAGAAACATTTTTTCTGAAACTCAGTTAAAATAGCTATTGAATCAAGTTAACTAGTACGAACTCAACTTAAATGACAGAGGAAACGTTAGAAGAGCAAAATATACCGACTAACAACCCGGCTGGTCGGCTTTATGAAATTTTGACTAAAGCTATAGAAATAGGAAGATTAGTACCATCAAGAAGGGGAACAAACACCGAATTCCCATCTGAGAGACGGGTTTTTGTAGTTTTGGCTAAAGCTTTAGAAATTGATAATCCAGATTCTTTTGAGTTGTTCGACGGAATTGCTAAATTATCTGCGCTTGTAAATGATACAGAATTAGCTATTAATAAGACTCAAGATGTAAATATAGAACTTTATTTAAGGGCGATTAATGAAGTTAAAGAAGCTTTTAACAATCTTCACGTTAATCTGCCTGAAGACTGGTTACTAATTGCTAATAAGATTGACAAATCAACTCTTGAAAAGTTGGAGTTTTGTGCTGATGTACTTTCACGCCAACAAGGAGAAATAGTTCTCAATAATGAAGAGTTAAATGAATTATTTGATGAGGTTAGAACATTACTTGAAAAAGTTTTAGATGCTGACTTAGATAAAGACATAAAATCATTTATGCTAGAAAAACTTAAGGATATAGATCAAGCAATCATCAACTATAAGTTCCAAGGTTCTAAAGGGTTGATTCAAGCTATTGAATCGACTCTTGGAGCAACAATAATAAATGAGAAAATTAGAAGTCAAAAAGAAAAGCCTATTGTAACTAATTTTTTTACTGTGATTGGTCGAGTGGCTTCAGTGTTAAACGTTTACAACAATACAAAGAATTTGGCACCAGATGTCGGAAAAATGTTGCAGTATTTACTACCTGGAGCAAAAGATATATAGCCTTACCATTCAAGTATCAGATGAAATAGCGCAACGATTAGAAGCATATCGCGATCGCATCAGGCATTTTTCACCTTTACCTAAAAATATCCCTTGATATCCTCAAAATAAGACTACCCGTGCTAACCTAAGTAAAATTGTTACCCTAGACATCTGTATCACTACATAAAACTCAGTTGTCCTAGCGCCTATGGTGCACATCAAGCGGGTGGAACTTACTAACTTTAAATCATTTGGCGGCACGACGGGAGTTCCTTTGCTGCCTGGGTTTACTGTGGTTTCGGGACCTAATGGATCTGGTAAGTCAAATATTCTCGATGCTCTTCTATTTTGCCTCGGTCTGGCTAGTTCTAAAGGAATGCGAGCCGAACGTTTGCCGGATTTGGTTAATCATGATAAGGAGCGTCGCGGTACAGTTGAAGCTAGTGTGACTGTTACTTTTGACTTATCTGATGTGTCAGATGCGCTCTCAGAGGAGGTTCTGGAGGTCATAGAGGATGGAGAAACCCAAAATTTAGAAAATGACTCAGCAACGGTAGAGCAGCCGCAGCAAGGCGTTGTAGAAGATGCGGTGGCTTCCCAAACCGAGTTAGGTAAGGGTAATGGCAGTAGGAAAAAGGATAAAGAATGGAGTGTGACGCGGCGACTGAGGGTCACTCAGCAAGGCACTTATAGCTCGAATTATTATATTAATGGTGAATCTTGTAATTTAACTGAATTACATGAAAAGCTGAACCGTCTGCGAGTTTATCCAGAGGGTTATAATGTGGTGCTGCAGGGAGATGTTACAAGCATCATTTCCATGAATTCGCGGGAACGTCGTGAGATAATTGATGAGTTGGCAGGAGTGGCAGCGTTTGATCGTAAAATTGTGCAAACTCGAAAAACTTTGGCTCAGGTTAAAGAGCGAGAGGATGATTGTAAGATTATTGAGACGGAATTATCGGCACAACGAGATAGATTAAGTCAAGACCGTATTAAAGCCGAAAGATACCAAAAGCTGCGTGGTGAAGTGCAAGAAAAGCAGCAATGGGAAATTGTTTTAAAATGGCGATCGCTTCAACAACAAGAATGGAAGCTACGAGAGCAAATTGAAACAGGTGATCGAGAAGAAACTCAGCTTGCTCAACAACTATCCTCGCTAGAAGTTCAGATTAATCATAATACCAGAGAACTTGACCAACTTAATAGCCGCGTTAAGGCTTTGGGTGAAGACGAACAACTTGCGGTTGCTTCAACTTTGGCGACTCAAAAAGCTGAACAACGTCAGTTACAAAATCGACAACGTGAACTAGAAGAAAATTTACAACAAACTCAACGTTATCTTTTCAAAACCCAAGCAGATCTGCAACAATATGAGCAGAGTTTAGAGCAATTAACTCAAGAAAAACATCTAGCTGAAACACAATTAATTGCTTCTTCACGTATTGTTAGAGATCAAGCACAGACGGCACTAAATGAAAATCGCGAACAAGCAAATGCGATCGCTTCTGCTTCGGAAGCTTGGGTGCAACAACAAACTGCACTTAATCGTCAAATTGAATCTTTGCTGCAAAGTATTGACCCACAACGTACCGAGCAAGCACAACTTTCTGAACGTTATGATAATCTGGAAAGACAAATAGCAGAACAAACTCAACTTTTACAATCTTTACCAGATATTGCTACAAAACAAACTCAAGCTGTTGATTTAGAAGCTCAATTAAATGCTGCTGCCACACAAATTCAAAACCTGGCTCAAGCTTTGGCAGCAAGAGAGCAAGAATTACAAATTCAACAGCAAACTCAAACCAGATTACTCTCAGAACAACGAGAAAAGCAACGCCAACTTGATAAACTAGAAGCTCAAGCTCAAGCTGAACAAGAAGCTCAAGGTACTTATGCTACTAAGGTAATCTTGCAATGTGGTGTATCAGGAATTTGTGGTTTAGTTGCTCAATTAGGAAGAGTTGAACCCCGCTATCAACTAGCATTAGAAACGGCGGCAGGTGGACGTTTAGGAAATTTGGTAGTTGAAGATGATGGTGTTGCTTCAGTAGCAATTGAATTATTAAAGCAAAAACGTGCTGGCAGAGCAACTTTTTTACCTTTAAACAAAATTCAAGCGTCGAGATATACTGATATAGTAGCGCTGCGTTATGTTAATGGTTTTATTAATTATGCTGTTAATTTAATTGATTGTGATAGCCGTTATCAAAATGTGTTTGCTTATGTTTTTGGTAGTACGGTTGTTTTTGAATCTTTGAATGCGGCTCGCCCTTATTTGGGCAAATATCGTATCGTTACTTTAGAAGGAGAAATTTTAGAAAGTAGTGGCGCAATGACTGGGGGAAGTAGTAACAAACGCTCTGGTTTGCACTTTGGTACTAGTGATGCGTCAGAGTCGGCGGAAGTGAGAATTTTAAGTAATCGTTTACAGGAAATTGAGCAGGTTTTAGAGCGTTGTGAAAGTGTAATTGTAGAGGTTTCCGCTTTGGTAAAACAACTGACTCAAGAATTAACAGAAGCTAGGGGAAAGCGTCAGGAAATTCAGTTGCGTTTGGAGCAATTACAGAAAGAAATTAAGACAGGTATGGCACAACAAGAACAAGTGCAAACGCTGTTTTCCAGAAATACTCAAGAACTAGCTACGGCTCAAGCACGTCTAGAAGTTCTTAATAGTAGTTTACCAGAACAAGAAGATATTTTAGCCGGATTGCGACAACAATTAGCTCAATTGGAGCAGTCTCAAGTTTCTAGTGAGTGGCAACAAATTCAGGGTATTATTAAAGAGTGGGAAGCGAAATTAAAGGAATGTGAGCAGGCACTTCAGGCAGAAGAAAGGCAGTTGGTTGATTTAGAAAATCAGCGGCAACGAATGCTTGAGAAAATTACGGAAAGTCAGGGTAAAATAGAAGGCGATCGCACAAAACATCAATCACTATCCCAACAGCTTGAAGCCATAAATACTCAACTGCTGGCAATGCAGGCAGAAATTGGGCAAACTCAGGGGCAGTTAACTCAATTAGAGCAGCATTTAGGGGAAGTTAAGCAACAACGCGATCGCTCAGAGGCACGTCTTAGGGAATTACGCCTACAACAGCAACAACAAGCTTGGCAACGTCAAAAACTACAAGAAACCCAACTAGCAAGGCGTGAAGAATTAACCACCCTGCAAGCTCAACTGCAAATTCAAGAAGCAGAATTACCAAATCCTTTACCAGAAATTCCGGCTCTTGTCAATACCGGATCAGAATTAACTTCAGGTTCATTAACTTTTGATACCTTAATCGAACAACTTGAACAACTGCAAAAAGAAATCAAAAATGGACAGAAACGCTTGCAGGCAATGGAACCTGTAAATATGCTAGCGTTGGAAGAATATGACCGCACCACGGCACGCTTATCAGAATTATCCGAAAAATTAGCGACACTAGAAGCAGAACGTACGGAACTTTTGTTAAGAGTCGAAAACTTTACCACCTTACGTTACCGAGCCTTTAAAGAAGCCTTTGATGCCATTAATACCAACTTCCAAAGTATTTTTGCCGAACTTTCTGACGGCGACGGTTTCTTGCAATTAGACGACGAGGAAGATCCCTTTAATGGCGGACTAAATATGGTGGCACACCCCAAAGGAAAGCCTGTGCAGCGCCTTGCTTCCATGTCTGGGGGTGAAAAATCCTTAACGGCACTAAGCTTTATCTTTGCCCTGCAACGCTACCGCCCCTCGCCATTTTATGCCTTTGATGAAGTTGATATGTTCTTGGATGGGGCAAACGTCGAGCGATTAGCTAGAATGATCAAACAACAGGCTACATTAGCCCAGTTTCTTGTGGTGAGTCTGCGCCGACCGATGATTGAGTCTTCAGAACGCACCATTGGTGTTACTCAAGCCAGGGGAGCGTATACTCAAGTGTTAGGTATCAAGTTACCTCCCAAAAGCGTGATTCGATAGATTAAAATTACAAGATTTAAGGAATGTGTAACGATTTCTCCTCCTTATCCCCCAACCCTTTCTCTCACTGGGAAAGAAGGCAGTTAGATTTATTGGTGCCTCTCATCTTTTGGGACTTTTGGCGCGAGGGCGGTTTGGGAAAGTTGCACATTGAATGATTTAAAGTTCAATTATATTGATATTCCGGTAGGAGTAGTGATTCACTGATTGCGAGAAATAATGACAACTGATATAAATCGTCAACGCTCCGATGTTATAAACACTCCAGTGATTACTCTTGATAATGCCAAGCGCTTGGGAGTAGTTAAAGAGTTATTGGTAGATATTGATCGGCGCGAGGTTGTGGCGCTGGGTTTGCGAGACAATATCCTTGCGGTAGCTGGAATGCCGCGCTATATGCTCCTTAGTAGTATCAGGCAAGTTGGAGATGCCATCTTGGTTGATGATGAGGATGTTATTGAAGATATTGATGTCGATGCTTACAGTACCCTAATTAATAGTGAGGTAATCACTGAAACTGGGGAAAAGCTGGGTCATGTACGAGGCTTTAAGTTTAATATCGAAGATGCGAGAGTTTCGTCTTTGATTATTGCCTCGATTGGTTTGCCACAAATTCCTGACCAGGTTGTGAGTACTTATGAGCTGTCAATTGATGAAATTGTCAGCAGTGGTCCTAACCGTTTAATTGTCTTTGAAAGCGCTGAGGAACGGCTTACACAGCTCACTCAGGGCGTTTTGGAGCGCTTGGGAGTAGGCAGACCACCTTGGGAACGTGAGGAAGAGGATGGTTACTATCAGCCTCAAATTAAGGCAGAAAATCAACTGCCGACAGGTATTCAGGTTCGTACTCCTATATCTGGGCCAATTCAAGCGGCGACGCCTGTAGAGGAGAGATGGGATGAGGACGACTGGCGACAAGAAGAGCGTCAACCTGAGCCTCTGCGTCGTGTTGAGGCGGCGTATTATGAGGATGAGGAAGATAACTGGAGTGATGAAGAGTCACCTAGTGTTAATCGTTATGAGCAGCCGGCTTATTTGGAGTCTCAGTCTCAGCCTTATCGTAAGGATTATGTGGATGAGTATGAGGATGAGTTGGAGGGTGATGCTTGGGATGATGATGATTCTCCTGAGCCTTATCAGGCGCCAAAAGTTAATATTCCTGAGAAGACTAAAGCCCCAGAATATGAGGAGGAGGCAGGATATTAGTTTCTGTCAACTTATTGGTATTTAGTTGAGGTTTGTAGGGGTACGGTTATGCTGTGCCTCTATTTTTTTGTATGGAATTTTTGGGGTTATATGTAGCTATTCTCGCTTAGGTGGGGTGTAGTCTGACCTCTCTTGAGGAGAGAGGCTTTGATTATTGCTCCCCTTCCCTTTAAGGGAAGGGGTTGGGGGTTAGGTTCTTCTACTTGCTGTACTTCACACAACTGAAAGCCGCTATAGTTACAGCCTGTCTGTCTAGTTATATAAAGGATTATTTACGATTCAAAGCCGACCTATTTTATAGATGCGCTTTGTTAATTCGTAGTTTTAATTTATGAGTTGATTGGTTAGGATGAATGCGATCGCTTTTGATAGTTTGGATAACATTTTTGAGCAAAAGTAGGTAGCACAGACGTTCTAACTTACAATTTTCTTTAAATAAAGATAATAAGTTTTCTGTGAATATCTTGGCATAAAGCAAAATTTTGGCAAATACTTGCAATAAGACAGCACTACCGTTTCAATCAAAACAGAATAAATGAATAGTTCGTTACTTCAAGAAAAACCATCTCCATCACAGTTATCTGTCAACTCTAATTTTAACATTGGTAAGGTAGCACAGCCATGCTGCCCGACAACTGGGATTGTCTTCATTGACTCCAAGGTTGACGACAATAAAATGCTGATGGCAGGTGTCAAACCTGGTTTAGAGGTAGTGCTGCTTGATGACAACTGTGATGGAATTGCCCAAATCACCGCAGTCTTGAAAAGATATCGTAATTTGTCGAGTCTGCATATTGTCGCTCATGGCGAAGCCGGTAAATTGTGGTTGGGCAAAGAAGTTGTTGATAGTAATATCCTTGAACAATACAAGCAAGATTTACAGTTTTGGGCGGCAGCTTTTGCCCCAGATGCTTCTATTCTTCTTTATAGTTGTAAAGTCGCAGCCGAGGAGAAAGGACGGCAATTTGTACAACAACTTAGTCAGTTAACAGGTGCTAATGTCGCGGCTTCTAGTAACTTGATGGGGAGTGCAGCATTAGGTGGTGACTGGGAATTAGAGGTAAAAATCGGGAATGTTGAAGCACCTCTTGCCTTTGAGGCAGAGATAATTGAGGCTTACCAAGCTGTTCTCACTACCACTCGCGTCTCAGTTGCCAGCGACGGCACTCAGGCGAATCAAACTTCCATCGACCCTGGACGTACTCCCTCAATTTCTGCCGATGGTCGCTATGTGGCGTTTGCGTCTGGTGCTAACAATCTGGTGAGTGATGACACTAACGGGCTGGCTGACATTTTCGTCCACGACACAGTAACCAACGCTACCCGCCGCGTCTCTGTTGGTATTGGCGGCACTCAGGCGAATGGCGGCTCCACCGACTCCTCAATTTCTGCCGATGGTCGCTATGTGGCGTTTGCGTCTGGTGCCAGTAACTTGGTGAGTGGCGATAATAACTTGAGGTCAGACCTCTTCGTCTACGACACAATAGCCAACACCACTCGCCTTGTCTCCGTTCCCATTAGCCCTTTTCAGTCGCAAGGGACATTCTGCTCGGCTCCCTCGATTTCTGCCGATGGTCGTTATGTGGCGTATGAGTCTACTTTCAGTAATTTGGTGAGTGGCGACACTAATGGGCTGCAGGATATTTTCGTCTACGACACAGTAGCTAACAGCACCCGCCGTGTCTCTCTTAGCTCAAACGGCACTCAGTCCAATTCCGCTTCCTTCGACGCCTCGATCTCAGCCAATGGTCGCTATATAGCCTATAGCTCTAATGCCAACAACCTGGTGAGTGGTGACACTAACGGCGAGACTGATATCTTTCTCTACGATACAGTCGCTAACACTACCCGCCGCGTCTCTGTTAGCTCAAATGACACTCAGGGGGATGGTCGCTCTCTCAACCCCTCGATTTCTGCCGATGGTCGCTATGTAGCATTTAGCTCTAGTTCTAGGAACCTCGTGGATACTCGTACTTTTGGTTCTGAAGTCTTCGTCCACGACACCCTAACCAATACCACCCGTCTAGTCTCTATTGCCACTGACGGTACTCCAGGTGGTGGTAGTACTCCCTCAATTTCTGCCGATGGTCGTTATGTGGCATTTGAATCTAATGCTGGTAACTTGGTGAGTGGCGACACTAACTTACGACCTGATATTTTCGTCTACGACACAGTAGCTAACACCACCACCCGCATTTCCGTTGACGACAACGGTATTCAAGGCAATGCGGACTCTGGTTACTCCTCAATCTCAGCCGATGGCAGCCGTGTGGCATTTTGGTCTAATGCCAGCAACCTGGTAAGCGGTGACACTAACCGCGATAATGATATTTTTCTGTACGAAAATAGCCCTCAAACCCAAAATCCTTGGTTTGGCACACTCGAAAACGATATCTATACTTACACCGGCACTGATAACTTAACGGGTTACGGCTTACAAGGTGATGACATTATCACTGGTGGTGCTGGCGATGATATTTTATATGGTTGTGGTGGAAGCGATCGCATACTCGGTCAAAATGGTGATGATTACCTGGTCGGTGGGAGCGGTAATGACACTCTACTCGGTGGTACTGGTAATGATGTTCTCGATGGTTCCGGTTACTGGCAAGATTTAGATGTGCTTACAGGTGGCACTGGTGCTGATTATTTTATCTTAGGTAGCAATCGAGTCTACTATCGGGGAGATGGATTTGCGACTATTACCGACTTTAGCAGCACTCAAGGTGATGGCATCCAACTTTTAGGCGACAGCAGTCAATATCAATTGCGCCAAGAAAACTTAGTTGGTACTGGGGCGTTGGATACCTCGATTTATTATGTTGGCAATGGTTTTGGTTTTACTGATAACTTAATTGCTGTTGTCCAAGACTCAGTTAATGTAAGTTTGGATCAAGATTTTGTTTTTGTATAGATAGTAGCAATCATTAAGTGTAAGGGCGCACAACACCGACACTTTAGTTAGGACGCCCTTACATCAATTTTTCACCAATACCAAAGGATTATCAATCTGCCCCTTCAATCGGTGCAAAACCTTGACGCTGGATATTCTCAGTAATCGTGCGAGGTTCCAAAAATTGTAATAAATAATCAGGTCCCCCCGCCTTTGAACCCACACCCGACATCTTAAAACCACCAAACGGTTGCCGAGAAACAATCGCTCCTGTCGTCGTGCGGTTAATATACAAATTCCCCACCTCAAACTCAGCCGTCGCCTGCTCAATATGCGAAGGTGTGCGAGAATACAACCCGCCCGTCAGCGCAAAGTTAGTGCCATTAGCAATATCCAAAGCTTCCTGGAAATTTTCCGCCCGAATCACCGCAACAACAGGACCAAAAATCTCTTCCTGAGCAATGGTAGCATCAGCAGGAACCTCACTAAAAATCACGGGACCCACAAAATAACCTGTATCCGGTGCCGGCATTTCTAGAGCCACCTCTGCCTCAGTGCGCCCTTTCTCGATATACTCCTTGATACGTTTTTGAGCATTAGCATCAACCACAGGACCAACTTGGGTACTCGGCGCTTCAGCAATACCAATATTAAGCGATCGCGTAGCCTCAACCAAACGCCCCACAAAAGCATCATACACAGGTGCCAACACAATTACCCGCGAACAAGCCGAACACTTCTGCCCACTATATCCAAACGCCGACTGCACCACCCCAACTACAGCCTGATCCAAATCAGCACTTTCATCAACAATAATGCCATTCTTACCGCCCATCTCCGCAATCACACGCTTGAGATGTTTCTGCCCTGGTTGCACAATAGCCGCCTCGGCATAGATACGGCAACCCACTTCCTGGGAACCGGTAAAAGCAATCAAATGTACATCTGGATGCTTGACAAAATGCGCCCCAACTGTTGAACCTTTACTAGGCACATATTGAAACACACCTTTAGGTATGCCTGCCTCAACCAAAATCTCAGCAATTTTCGCAGCAATTACCGAAGAAACTTCCGCAGGCTTCAGTAAAGCACAATTTCCCGCCGCCAATGCCGCCACCGTCATGCCAGTAGCGATCGCAATTGGGAAATTCCAAGGCGAAATCACCACAACCACGCCACGCCCTTGATAAATATAGCGATTATTCTCACCCGCTACATCATAATTATGCCCCTGATCGAACCGTTCCATTTCATCAGCATAATAGCGGCAAAAGTCGATCGCTTCACTAACTTCACCATCAGCTTCCTTCAAGGCTTTGCCAACTTCCAAAACCACCCAAGCACATAACTCGGCGCGGCGGAGCTCCATCAACTCAGCGGCTTTTCGCAACACACCTGCCCGTTCACGTACAGGTGTACGTCGCCAAGCTGGGAAGGCTGCCTTTGCCGCTGCCATCGCCGCATCAGCTTGTTCAATTGATAGTAATCCAATCTTGCCAATAACTTCCGTCGGATTAGAAGGATTAAGCGAATCAACCGTTACTTCCGTCTCCACATATTCCCCATTCACCAACGGCAAATAAGTCTTACCCAACTGTTGCCGCACGTTTTGCAAAGCTTGTTGTGCTGCTGCCCGTGCCTCCTCCTCAGCATAATCAGTATCCGCCGCATTAGGAAAGCCCTCTTTAAGCCCTCCCTTATTAAGGGGGGGTTGGGGGGGATCTACCACAGGCGGCGCTAACAATTCCTCAACTGGGCGATCCTCCAAACTTTGCCGTAAAAACGAACTATTTGCCGTATTTTCCAACAAACGCCGAATTAAGTAAGCCATTCCCGGCAGCAATTCCCCATAAGGCGCATACACCCGCACCCGGTGCCCACGCTTTACTAAAGCTTTGGCTAATTGATCGCCCATGCCATACAAAACTTGCATTTCAAAGCGACGGCGGGGAATATTTAAAGTCTCGGCAATGGCAATGGCTAAGGCTTGCGATCGCACATTATGACTACCAATTGCTGAATAAATATACTCGTGATTCTCCAGCATCAACTGCGTCATCCGCTCAAAATTGGCGTCAGTTGCTGCTTTTTCGTTATAAACAGGTTGCTGCCAATCTTTTTGCTCGGCTTTAATCGTCTCCTGATCCCAATAAGCGCCTTTAACTAAACGCACGGTAAGAGGATAACCGCGTTGTTTTGCCCAGTCAATTACGCCCCGTAAATCTTGCTCACTATCCCGCAAATATGCCTGTAAAGTCATACCAACATCGGTACGACTGCGGAATTCTTCTTCCATCAACAACTGCTTTAAGATGCTCAGGGTAAGGTCTTTATATGCATACTGTTCCATGTCAAAATGAACTGCTGCACCGAGTTCCTTGGCACGACGTAGGAGGATGCGAATGCGATCGCTGACTCTTTCGGTACTCCCCAACTCATCTAACGGATCAAATTGCGAATAAAATGCCGTCAGCTTGACAGAAACCTGTATTCGTGGTAACGTTTCGCCATCTGCCGAATCAATCGCTTCAACTGTTGACCATTTTTTCGCTTCATCGCTCAACTCTTCGAGCAACTCCAAGTAACGATCTAGATAAGACTGCGCTTCGGCTTCGGTAATTACCGCTTCACCCAATAAATCGAGGGTGAATGCCATTTTTTCTTTCCGCAAACGCTCAATCGTCTTAATGACTTGTTTTGTCGTTTCGCCGGCAATATATTTATGTGCCAAAGTTTCGACAGCCGTAGAAACCGTGGTGGCGGCAACTTGCCCCGGCATCGAGTCAGCAGCAGCAAAATTAAGCATTCCTTTGAGGGCAGCAGGCAATTCTACCGACTCATCGCCTAAATATTCCTGCATATGACGCGCAATTTCTGGTTTGCTCCGCAGAGCTGGTAATGTGTCAATAAACCGAAACAATTGCGCCCGTAATCCAGGGTTAGCCATCGCCCAATCTAGTAACTTATCATCCCAGCGCATTTGCTCGCGCATCTTACCAAAAAATGAGCGTTTACTCTCCTGAGTGGCGGCTAGAAGTTGCTTGGCGATTTCTTGAGTTTTGGTTTCGTAGGTGCTTTTCTGAATTTGTACAACCACAGAGGGCAGACTCCTATTCTGGGCAAGGGCTATGGGTTTCAAACCCTTTATTATAGCGGATAGTCTACGCTAGTGGTGATTTTTTTTGTTGTATTCGTGCCTGATTTCGGAAAAAATCAGGCAGTTGCAGAGGTATCTAATATCAACTAAGTGAAGTATATAATTTGTAGGGGCGCAAGCCTTGCTACGGAGTGAAGATTGTCTCTTAGTTGAGATGAAAAATGCGCTATATTAGCTTACGCGAACTATCACCAAACCTCTGTGTGGTTAAACCGATGCTTCCTAAAAGTAATTATGCTAGGGTAATTATCGAGTAACGAGAGGGATAATCGCAGATCGTTGATTTAGCTGTAGTTGCTGCTAATAATAAAGAGATAAGTGGGCATCTTGCTTTGTCCGTTTACCCCAATTAATGTTTAATTAGTTCAAAGTTTGTTGATAAGTAAGTAGGATGACTCAAGTAGTTGTTGGTCAAAACGAAGGTATTGATTCAGCTTTGCGTAGGTTTAAACGTCAAGTCTCCAAAGCGGGGATTTTGACAGAGGTAAGGCGACACCGCCATTTTGAAACGCCTCTCGAAAAACGCAAACGTAAGGAAATTGCACGGCGTAAGAAGCGCTGGTAGTAGTTACGTTGAGGGATGGCGTATACAAGTCAACCATTGTGTTGAACTGAGAGAGCAAATTATTAGTTATCAGGGCGTGCTCTAGTACGTCCTAATTGTTGTATAGGAATTTCGATGACAAACTCGGTACCTTGTCCAGGTTCGCCGAGGCATTTTATTGTACCGTAGTGATTTTCAGTGATAATTTGATGGCTGATGAATAAGCCTAAACCAGTGCCTTTACCCAGGGGTTTAGTGGTAAAAAACGGCTCAAAGATGCGTGTTTTGATCTTTTCGCTAATCCCAGGACCATTGTCACTAATTCTGATTACTGCCCAAAAATCATGGTCTTCTGTGCAGTTGCCTTGCCGTACTTCGGTGCGAATTTGGATGGTATGGGTTGGTTGTTGATTTTGTTCTATTAAAGGTAATTGTTGTTGGCGATCGCCACCAACAGATCTTACTGCCACAGAGGCTGTACAACAATCACGACCTAGCGCCAGATGAGATGCCAAATCAATATTATTAACCTTTAGATGAGATTCCTGCAAAGCATCAATGGCATTGCACAACAAATTCATCAACACTTGGTTCAAGAGCCCAGGATAGCACTCAACCAAGGGTAAATCTCCATAATTCTTAACTAATTTAATTTCTGGACTGTCCCCTTTAGCTTTGAAGCGATTATTGATAATTAGCAGTGTGCCGTCAATTTCTTGATGAAGGTCTACCAAAGTCTTGTTGCTATCAAGCCGTGCAAAACTATGTAACGACTGCACGATTTTACGAATGCGGTCTGTCCCCGAATGCATTGAGGATAAAGTTTTGGGAAAATCTTCAATCAAAAAGTCCAAATCAATTGCCTGGACTTGTTGTTGAACTTCTGCCACTGGTTGTGGATAATGTTTAGCGTATAATTTTAATAAGTTTAATAAATCTTGTGCATATTTACTAGCTGGAGTCAAGTTGCCATAAACAAAATTAACCGGATTATTAATATCGTGAGCAATACAGGCAACTAACTGCCCAAGATTAAATATTTTGTCGTTATGAATTAATTGATTTTTAGTTTTTTGTAGATCACACAGCGCTTGATCCAGTTGCTCAGTTTTAACTTTTAGCTGTGCTTCGTACTGCTGCACCATATTTTCTAGGCGCTGGCATTCGGCAGTTTTAACAGCAAGTTCTTGATCCGCCTGTTTCAATTGCCTATACTTATTTCGCTTCACGAGTTTTTTGTGGCGTCTTTCCTTACGGTCTTTTTGAACCGGCGGACAAGTTGGCGAATGATCATGACTTAGAAACATGGAGAATTTGCTGAAGTGTATTGCCCACTCTGACTATTATTCCTTTTTATAGACGCTGACTGAGTGATTTTCATCTAAGGTTTTTGTGACTTGTCTCTCTCTTGAACGTGATGAAAATTCACAAGTTATGTGATTAAAGTCACCAAATATTATAAGGAGATGTGTATCGATAAGCTTGAGATGGGTAGCAAAAAAAATAGGGCAGGCATAACCCACCCTAATTTATTGAGTTTAGGAAAGTTAAATTTTTATCCCAGCAGTGCCTTAGCCTTGGCAACTACGTTATCAACGGTAAAGCCAAATCTCTCCATACAAACAGGTCCTGGAGCAGAAGCACCAAAGGTGTCGATACTAACTGAGACTCCCTCAGTGCCTGTATATTTGCACCAGCCAAAGCTCGTGCCTGCTTCCACCGAAACTCGCTTAGTTACAGCTTTGGGCAATATAGATTCCCGATAAGCGGCATCTTGAGCTTCAAACAACTCCCAACAGGGCATGGAAACCACACGAATTTTCTTGCCTTCACCGCGCAATTGCTCCGCCGCCTTGACACAAAGTTGGGTTTCGCTACCTGTACCAATCAAAATCAAATCAGGCGTACCATCGCTGTCTGAGAGAATATAAGCGCCCTTGGCTACGCCCTCAAAAGTGGTATTGGGCAGATTGGGCTGTGCTAGACGAGAAAGAGCCAGCAAGGAAGGTAATGTTTTGTTACCGAAATGCATCCCTCTAGCCGTCTCGATCGCTACTTTGTAAGCGCCAGAAGTTTCATTGCCATCAGCAGGACGAAATACTAGCAAATCAGGAATCGCTCTTAAAGAGGCAACGTGTTCAACAGGTTGGTGTGTTGGACCATCTTCGCCAAGCTGAATTGAGTCGTGAGTCATCACATAAATCACACCAGCTTCAGACAAAGCTGAAAGGCGAATCGCTGCCCGCATATAGTCGGTGAAGACTAAGAACGTTGCACAGTAAGGAATCAAGCCTGAGCCATCCAAAGCCAATCCGTTGCAAATCGCTCCCATACCATGTTCGCGCACTCCAAAGCGGAGGTTACGATTCTCGTATTGACCTTTTTGGTAATCTCCAGGGAAAGTCTTGAGATAGGTATTGTTAGAAGGAGCCAAGTCAGCAGAACCACCAATCAATTCTGGAAGAACGCCAGCCAAGGCGTTGAGGACTGCGCCAGAGTGGACGCGGGTAGCTATCCCTTTGTCATCTGGTGTGAAGGTGGGGAGAACCGACTCCCAGCCTTCTGGAAGTTTAGCCTCATGCATCCGGTCTAGTTCGGCAGCTTCTTGAGGATATTTCTTTTTGTAACCAGCAAAAAGTTGATTCCATTCGTCTTCATATTTTGCTCCACGCTCGATCGCCTTACGCCAGTGTTTGAGAGCATCTTCTGGAATCACAAAAGGCTCGTATTCCCAACCCAAGTTTTTGCGTGTCGCCTCGACTTCTGAAGCACCAAGGGCTGCACCGTGGGCATCATGGCTATCGGCTTTGTTGGGTGAACCATAGCCGATCGTTGTGCGAACCTTAATTAAGGTCGGCTTGTCGGTGACTGATTTGGCGGTTTCAATTGCTTTTTGAATCGCATCTAAATCCTTGTTGCCGTCTTCTACAACCAGGACGTGCCAGCCGTAAGCTTCATAGCGCTTACCGACATCTTCTGTAAATGCCAAGTCAGTCGAACCGTCAATGGAAATATGATTGTCATCGTAGAGGGCAATTAGTTTACCTAATCCCAAGTGTCCCGCCAAAGAACAAGCTTCGCTGGTGACGCCTTCCATGTTGCAGCCATCACCTAAAATGACGTAGGTGTAGTGGTCTATGATTGGGAAATCGGGTTTATTGAATTTAGCTGCTAGATGAGCTTCAGCCATTGCAATTCCGACACCGTTGGCAAGACCTTGACCCAAAGGACCCGTAGTAATTTCGACCCCAGGGTTCATGAAGTTTTCTGGGTGTCCTGGAGTTTTTGACTCCCATTGACGAAATTGCTTGATGTCGTCGAGGGTAAGGTCTTCGTAGCCAGTTAGATAGAGCAGGGCGTACTGTAACATACTGCCGTGACCTGCAGACAGCAAGAAGCGATCGCGATTCAACCAAGCAGGATTTTTGGGATTAAACCGCATGAAGCGGTCCCATAGCACAAAAGACATCGGCGCCGCGCCCATTGGCAGCCCTGGGTGACCGGATTTTGCCTTCTCTACCGCATCAATGGCGAGAAAGCGGATTGAATTGATGCACAGTTCTTCGAGAGATTGTTGGGTTGCAACGGCCATAATTTTATTTCAAAGACTCTAGGGAACTAAGGTTTAGCGTAAGATTTGTGTGAGTTCAAACTAATGGTGGCTTTCCACCTGAGCCAAAGCTCTAGCACATCATCCCATCCTTGGGGAGCGATCGGCAAGACTAAGGCATCAGACAGCAATAAGTAAGTTGGAATGCGCTAAATGCTCAATTCTCTTTAGAAGCGAATTGAGCATTCATCTTTCCGGCTTTTATTGGCAAAAGTCAAATTCCCAGACATGAATAGCCAGTGTGGTTTATAGTTTGCACTCTTGTCTTTTCTTTATTGTCTATATTTCTTGAATGCTAGCGTGACATTGTGACCACCGAATCCAAAAGAATTAGAAAGAGCCACTTCTACCTGTTGACTACGGCTTTTGTGAGGCACATAATCAAGGTCACAAGCGGGGTCAGAATTTTCCAAGTTAATGGTTGGAGGAATTTGATCATTGGCAATTGCCATCACAGTCGCGACAGCTTCAATACCACCAGAACCGCCTAATAAATGACCCGTCATCGATTTGGTAGAGCTAACTGCCACCGAAGACGCCGCATCTCCCAAAGCCTTTTTAATTGCTGCTGTTTCCGTGGAATCATTTGCCTGAGTACTAGTGCCATGAGCGTTGATGTAGCTCACTTGCTCACTTGTTATGCTGGCATCTTTGAGCGCCAACTGAATTGCCCTAGTTGCGCCTTCGCCACCAGGGACAGGTGAGGTAATGTGATAAGCATCGCAGGTCATGCCATAGCCGACAATTTCCGCATAGATTTTTGCGCCACGAGCAAGAGCGTGTTCTAGTTCTTCAAGGAGCAAAATTCCCGAACCTTCGCCCATGACAAAACCATCGCGCTTGCTATCAAATGGACGGCAAGCATTTTCTGGGTGATCATTGCGAGTGGAAAGGGCTTTACAAGCGGCAAAACCTGCCAAGGACAGAGGTGTAACAGCCGCTTCTGTGCCTCCACAAATCATTGCCTGAGCGTAGCCGCGCTGCACCATACGAAAGGCATCGCCGATCGCATTTGAGCCTGCGGCACAGGCTGTCACGGTGCAGGTATTTGGTCCTTTGGCGCCAGTATGAATAGCAGTCAGACCCGCTGCCATATTGGCAATCATCATCGGAATCATAAACGGACTACAACGATCGGGTCCGCGAGTCAGGTATATTTCTTGTTGGTCTTCTAAGACCTTAAGACCGCCGATGCCTGTCCCAATAATTACACCTACCTGCTCTGCGTTCAGGTCATTGATCATAAATTGAGCATCAGTCAAAGCTTGCTTGCTTGCTGACACTCCAAATTGAGCAAAGCGATCCATGCGCTTTGCTTCTTTGCGTTCCATGTATTGATGTGGGTCAAAGTTTTTCACTTCCCCAGCTATGCGGCAGTCGTGCCGGGAGGGGTCAAACAACGTAATCGGTCCAATACCATTACGTCCAGTTAACAACCCTTCCCAGTACTCAGCGAGAGTGTTGCCGATCGGTGTAATCGCGCCGAGACCTGTAACTACGACGCGCTTGAGTTCAATGTTTGTCATGATGCCAGAAAAGAAGCGGGCTTACACACCCAGAACGCAGAACTTCCGGTAAATAACCAGAATTTTTTAAGCAGGAGTTTCTACTTTATTACTGATGTAGTCTACAGCAGCTTGGACGGTTGCAATCTTTTCGGCTGCCTCGTCGGGAATTTCAATATCGAACTCTTCTTCCAGTGCCATTACCAACTCAACGGTATCCAGAGAGTCGGCGTTGAGGTCGTTTTGAAAGTTCGACTCTGGCTTCACTGTGCTAGGGTCTTCAATTTCCAGTTGGTCTACGACGATTTTTTTAACTTTCTCGAATATCTCTTTGTTCATCAAATCTTCCTCAATCCAATCTATCAGAACTGTTCAAGCTGGGTTGCTTGGTTCTAAGCATTTTTATAATCTTATCGGAAAGCGGTACCATCAAATCTATATATGGTCGCTTCTGCAAGTGGCACTCTTTATTGTTTTAAGTTGCACCTCCAGGATCGATCTCTTGACAAAGCGGACACAGCTCTCCTTTTTTGGTGAGTTGTTGGCTTTTCATAACGCCAGTCGGGTATCTCTGCCAAAATTTTTGGTGAGTTTGCTCTCTGGTAAAGTTTATGGTTATTCTTCTTTCCACACCACCGACCTATTTTGGCATGAAATTAACGCACTAGTCTGATTGTCCAGAAATCTGTTGCTAAATCTGAGTTAACAATATAGCCATAAGGCAGGGTAAAGTAACCAGACATTCCCCAATTACTGCCCCAGGAATTCCTAACTATAAATCTTTGTTGGGAGTCATCATAACCAACAACTAATACCGCATGACCGCCAACTTGTTGTTCATTGGGTGTTGGTAGCTGGACAACTCCAGTACGGGCTATAGTATCACCTTCAAAACTGTCATAAACTATCATGCCAAAAGCAAAGGGATAGCCTTCTGCTAAACAGCCTTTCATTTGATTGAGATTTTGGGAAACTTGATAATAAGAAACTGCTGTATGTCTACTAGCGGTATCATAACAAGTTGGTGTTGGCTTGACCATGAATTTATTAATGTTATATGGCCAAATTGATTCGGGACAAGCACCAAATTTATTAATAGCTTTTATAGTATCTCTAAGCATTGCGCCGCTATCTTCATTAACTGTTCCTTCTAAATCTCTGGTGGTGTAGTAAGTAAACAAGCGACTGGGAGCAAAGTCATATAGTTTGGCTTTCCTTTGGCAAAAATGAAAGGCGGCACAAACTGATTGAGCGGTACAACTTCCAATATTTCCTTGAGCGTAGACAGGAGGTAACTGTAAGCGTAAATCTACTTTTAATGGTAGTTGCTTGGTAACAGGTTGAGATACAGCAAATTTTAAGTCTCTGTTATCAACTTTATCGGGAATCCAGCCGTAGCCTTGAACGTGATTAGTCATGAGATTATTTCTTTGAGGTTGCGATAGTTTTAGAGTAGATAAATTGGCAGTTTGTTGACTGTTAGAACTAAATAAACTCCAAACTCAGTCGGTCAGTTTCCGGATTTTTGGCAAAGGTTGGAATTTTACCAAAAAGACTTTTTGTTAGTTGAACTGAAACTAGATTAGCTAGGTTGGTTGATGCTAGCAATGCCTAGTTGGTTGGCTTTTTGGCATATTAGCGAGTTATTGTGAGCAATTATTTGAGCGCCAACCAACTGTAGAGCCTTTTTGAGAAAAATAATTCTGCTGAATCTAAACGACCTTGTTGCCCTGTCATACTTGTTTTACTTGTACTACTGACAATCATTGTAAAGATATGTAAACTATAATGAAGAAAGTTAACTCAAGGTGTTGAACCTATGCCTGCCGCCATGCTCAAAGCTCCAACCCGAAGCCTCTATCGCATTTGCAGCCAATTTTTAGAACAAAGCCCTCAAGAGCGTCTACTCACCCTCAATAGTCTGGGGCTGGGGAGATATGATTTTTTAACTCAACTACCGCTACATGAGGCAAATATTGCCTGTGTAATGCGCTTTTTTAAAGAACCCACTCAGGTAAAATTTCCAAATCTTCGAGGTGCCCAATTATCCGGTTTAATTTTGCCGAATGTCAATTTTATTCGTGGAGACTTGACAGGGGCAAACTTAAAAAATAGCTGCTTGCAGGAAGCTGACTTAATTCGTGCTAATTTTACAGGTGCAGATTTAAGAAATGCTGACTTAAGAGGTGCAACTCTCAACGAAACTATCTGGTCTGCCGCATTAGTAGAAGGCTGTAATTTTGGCGCTGGCATTGGCTTGACAGAAGCACAAAAGCTAGACCTCAAAGCTTGTGGAGCAGTATTTGTTCAGGTTTAATATTTCGATGTATAACTATTGCTGTTATCAGCTTGGGTGCAAACTGATGTTTTTTAGGAAATTCTTAGTCTTTGAAGTAATCAAAAATAAAAATGCACTTTAAGTCTCAACTATCAAAATAGAAAAATATCGCCAAAGCATAGGCAGCAAAATTGTATTATTCCAACATAAACAAGTCCAAAAATTGAAACTTAGGTAATGTGTCTCATATTTTAATCACCTTAAATAAGCCACTAGATTTAAGAAATGCCTTTATTCAACTTATACATTTCTGGCAATTTCCACCAAGGAAGATGAGGATATTCATGATGTTCTTGGTGGTAGCCAAAGTGATAACAGGTAATAAATGACCAGAAAACTGGTAAATGATTACTTTGGGTACGATGAGCGTTAGTGTATCCATTCTTTGGCTCTCGATGAGGTAAGTAGCTGCCAAAATAAAATAATTGGACTGAACTTAAAACTGAAGGAACAACCCAAAATAAAGTCAAGTTGGCATCAGGAATATGAATGGTATGAGTAATAATATTGAAAATTGCCATTAATCCTAACAATCTTGTCCAACTCCAATATCTTTTGGTAAATTGCCAATACCAAGCAAAGAAGTTTTTATGCTTGCCGTCATGAAAATCTGGATCAAGTTCACTAGCTGGATGATGATGATGTTGCCAGTGTTTTTCTGTTAGTTGTTTAAAGGAAAATAGTGCGTAAATTAAAGAAGCAGTCCAACCAATAAAGTTATTAATTCTTAGGTTGTGGGGAAAGACAACTCCATGCATGGCATCATGTGCTGTAACAAATAAGCCTGTATAGATAAATATCTGCCAAATCATGGCAGGAATGATTAAATAAATGGGTAGCTTTTCAACATCTAAGGATAGAAGAAATAGCATACTGATTGCCCAAATTGTCATAATTAAGAGGGCAACAAAAAGTCCTTGCTTGGTGTCTTCAGTTCTCGCTATCTGTGTAGATCTGGGTTTGGGTAGAGGTGTGTGGTCAAGGATCATACTTTTGTAGCAAGTTTGTGAAGATTTTTATACTGGCAACGCAAAGAATTGTAACACTTATGAATCTTCAATATGTATAGTTAGCCATAAATCATTCTTACGGCGTAAATTAGCGAAAAAATTAGCTATTTCACCAGTACCTGTTAGTTGTGAAGGATGAATGGCAAGATGTTGGCAAAGATCTTGCGTTAATAAAGTTCGTACTTTAGTAAAGTGCAGGGTATTGAGCCGTTATATACAGGAATGCGTCGAGAAGCTTTAAGTCCAACTCGTTTTGCCAATTCTTTGTTACCAGTTAAGACAAAAGCTGTCCAGCCTTGAAAGCGTTGCTTGAAGACATCACCAAGCAGTTTGTAAAACTCACCTAGTTCTTGGGCATCGCCTAGACGTTCGCCGTAGGGGGGATTACAGATGATTACGCCACTGCTGGCAGGTGCTTCTATGAGGGCGATATCACCTAAATCAAAGGTAATTTGTTGGGCAATGCCACATTGTTGAGCATTGGTACGGGCTTGGACTAGGATATCAGGATCGCGATCGCTTCCCATAATCGGTGCTGGCAGTTGCTCCAACTCACCATTTTGAGCCTCATTAATTAATCCCTCCCATAAATCTGCATCAAAATCAAGCCACTTCTCAAAAGCAAACTGCTGCCGAAACACCCCAGGCGCAATGTTTAAGGCTTTTAAACTTGCCTCTATAGGTAGGGTACCAGAACCACATAAGGGGTCTAAAAACGGCAAACTTGGCTCCCACTCAGACATCTCCAGAAGCGCAGCAGCTAAGGTTTCCTTGAGGGGTGCAATACCAACTGCCGGTCGATAGCCTCGACGATGTAAGCTGGTGCCAGAACTATCTAAACTTAAGGTGCAACGGTCTTTGTAGATGTGGACATTAATGGCAAGATCGGGATCTTGGGTATCAACGCTAGATCTTTCACCAAATTGATCACGTTGTTGATCGACGATCGCATTCTTGACTTGTAGGGCTGTGAAATGGGTATGATTAAGTTGCTCGTTCCCCCCTGTCGCACTTACGGAGAGGGTGTTGTGGGGCGTTATGTATTGCTCCCAGTTAATATTTTGCACCTCTTGATAAAGGCGATCGGCATTTGGGCAGGGAAATTCCCGTAAGGTAAAAAGTACTCGAAAAATAGTCCGCGCCCAAAGGTTGACTCGATATAGCAGCGCCACGTCGCCCACAAAATGAACTCCTGTAAAATCAGGACGTACTGATTTTGCACCCAAACGCTCAAGTTCTTGGGCAGCAATGGGTTCTAGACCACGGGCAACTGTCGCAAAGTAGTGATTCATGGTCTATTGTTTAATTACCTTATTCCCTGATGTTTTAAATTAATCATTAATATCTATCTAGCGCTTGTCAAGTTTTACAATTAGTTGGCACAATTTTTTATCTTAACCAAATTAATTTATGTCAAACTCCTTGAGACTTCCGAAAAAATTCATGTTACTTGGTTCAGGAGAGCTGGGTAAAGAGTTTGTAATTGCCGCACAACGACTGGGTAATTATGTAATTGCTGTTGACCGTTATAAAAATGCGCCAGCGATGCAAGTGGCTGATTGTTCTGAGGTGATTTCTATGCTCAGTGCTGAAGATTTAGAATGGGTTGTTTCTAAACATCAACCTGACTTTATTATCCCAGAAATTGAGGCAATCCAAACTGAAAAATTGCAGGAATTTGAGCAGAGAGGAATTACGGTAATTCCGACAGCGATGGCAACTAACTATACAATGAATCGGGATAAAATTCGAGAATTAGCTCATCAGCAATTGGGAATTAGAACTGCTAATTATGCTTACGCGACAACCCATGAAGAGTTAATTGAGGCTTCGCGAAAAGTTGGCTTTCCTAATGTTGTTAAACCTGTGATGTCTTCATCGGGTAAAGGACAGTCGGTGGTGAATTTTCAAGATGAAGTAGAAAGGGCTTGGAATTATGCTATCGAAGGCTCAAGAGGAGATATCAAAAAGATTATTGTTGAAGAGTTTATTCCCTTTGAATTGGAGATAACACTGTTAACAATTAAGCAGTGGAATGCACCAACAATTTTCTGTCCAGCAATTGGGCATCGTCAAGAAAGAGGCGATTATCAAGAATCTTGGCAACCTGTAGAAATTGCTAATCATTTAATAAAAGAAGCAGAAAACATTGCCAAAAAAGTTACTGATGCTTTAGGTGGGGCGGGAATTTTTGGTGTTGAATTTTTTCTTACCAAAGATGAGGTGATATTTTCCGAACTTTCCCCAAGACCTCATGATACGGGCATGGTGACTTTGATTTCTCAAAATCTTAATGAATTTGAATTACATCTGCGGGCAGTATTAGGTTTACCAATTCCCAAGATAGAGCAATTAGGAGCATCAGCAAGTGCTGTAATTTTAGCAGAAAAAAATTCAGATTCAATTAACTTTGAAGGTGTTGCTGAGGCTTTATCTGATGTAGATGTAGATGTGAAATTATTTGGTAAACCTGATTCGCGTCCTTATCGGAGAATGGGAGTTGCTTTAGCTAAAGGTAAAGATGTTCAAGAAGCAAAAGAAAAAGCTAACACAGCAGCAAGTAAAATAAAAATAGTTGAGTAATTAAGGAGATTAATTTAATAAACTTTAGTTATGACTAATAATTTTTTACCACCTGAAATTGCTCAATTAACCGAAGCAACTTCTATTGCTTTTGCTCAAAACATCCAACAAATTCCAATTACAACGCCTTTAAATCAAGAACCAATTGCTACAACTTACGTGCGGCAAGGTAATGGCGGCACACCAATTTTGTTATTACATGGTTTTGATAGTTCAGTTTTTGAATTTCGTCGTTTGTTGCCACAGCTTGCTCTGCAAAATGAAACTTGGACTGTTGATTTATTAGGGTTTGGTTTTACGGAAAGAATTGCAGAAATTCCTTTTAGTCCAAAAGCGATTAAAAGTCATTTATATTATTTTTGGAAAACCTTAATTAACGAGCCAGTTATTTTAGTTGGTGCTTCAATGGGAGGTGCTGCTGCTATTGATTTTACACTAGCTTATCCCCAAGCAGTCAAAAAATTAGTCTTGCTTGATAGTGCTGGATATAAAGCGCCTCCTAATATTGGTAAATTTATGTTTGGTCCAGTTGGCTATTTAGCAACAGCATTTTTAAGTAATGCCAAAGTCAGACAAAAAATTAGTGTTAATGCTTATCATGACCAAAGTTTTGCCTCAATTGATGCTCAAATATGTGCTGCTTTACATTTAAAGTCGCCCAGTTGGCAGCAAGCTTTGATTGCTTTTACAAAAAGTGGTGGTTATAGTTCTTTTGGAGATAAATTATCAGAAATTAAGCAGCCAACCCTGATTCTATGGGGAGAGAATGACCGCATTTTGGGGACGGATGATGCTTATAAATTCAAAGATGCAATTACTAATTCTCAACTAATTTGGATTGAAAATTGTGGTCATGTGCCTCACCTCGAAAAGCCAGAAATTACAGCAAAGTATATTTTAGAATTTAGAGATGAATGAACTTTCATCATTACCAGTAGGGTGTATTCTTCGTCGTGCTTCTGTTGATGATATTTGGCAGATTCGCAAATTAGTTTTGTCTGAAAAACTCGATCCAACTCAGATACGCTGGCAGCAATTTTGGTTAATTGAATGTGATGATCAAATCGTCGCTTGTGGGCAATTACGCAATTTTTCTCAAGCACAAGAACTTAGTAGTTTGATAGTTGTACCTGCACGGCGTAAGCAAGGATTAGGAACAGCTTTAACTCAACATTTAATTCAATCAGCAACTGAGCCTCTTTATCTGGAATGTTTGGGTGAGAAATTGGCAAGATTTTACACAAACTTTGGTTTTGTAGCTGTGTCTTGGCAAGAATTACCGCAATCTCTTAAACTCAAGTTTGGTTTACCTCAGTTAGCTCGTAAAATATTGGGAATTCCTGTGATAATCATGCAGTATCAATCTCAAAATTAGTAAATTATTGAGCTTTCCATAAGTTATCCCAAGATTTGCTCCAAATATTACAAACAAAGGGATAATGCCCATCGTCATATTGTTGGCTATATTTTTGGTAATCTTTGGCAATTGCTATCCACAATTGCCGAAGTTGCTGGCAATTCTTGCTGTTTTGAATCTGACAAGCAACAGCATTTTGCCACTGTCGTAGTTTACGGTAACTAATAAATTGTCCGCCTTGATCAGCGCGATGGATAAATATAATATATGCCCAACATTCGACGCGCAAGATTAGGTGTTTGGGAATTTTTAAGAGTTTGGCAATGTCGGAAATATTGATGCGAAATTTTTGAGGCGGTTGCAGGCGGCGAAATAAAGTTGTCATGAGTTGTACCCCTGCTGCGTGTGAGATTTGTGTCATAAAGGCAGACAAAGATGCTGCCACTGCGGGGGACTTGATGCCAACCTGCCCAAACTTCCCGGCAGGGTTATTTATCGCGGCGACGGTATTATCGCCCAACCCAGTCAGGATATAGGCGCAACGATAATCATCATCTTTGACGCCAATTGCTTTGAGTGCTGACTTTATGGCTTGGTTGTCGGTAATTAGCTGCCAGTTTTTGCCTTGAAAGGTTGCTTGGTGGAGCTTTTTCATCGTTCCGGTCTGCTGTCTTGGTATCATATAGTTATCGTTCCTTTTCGGGGAATGTTTTAGGAAAAGCGATCGCTCATATGTTTATACGGGCACAGGGGCGATCGCTTGTCTTACCATTAAGATTATTAAAAGCTACGCGGGTAGCTAATGTCAAGCTTAAAATGGGGCTAATTAGATTAAAAGTTCGGGAACTAACGGCTGAGAAGGGTTGGACGATGAAAGAAGTCTCAGTTAGATCGGGAATTCCTTACAGCACGGTCAAAAATTACGCTCAAGCTCCAAGTTTGACAACTGTAGACTATACAGCGTTGCAAAAGCTAGCCCGTGTCTTTGATGTCATGATTGAGGACTTGGTTGAAGTATTGGAAGAATAGGTTTATTTATAATTAAGAATTATCTCGATGGGCAGCAGGATGATTGTCAAAAATATCGAAATACAATATTAGATTTACCACCCCATTCCCACCATGATTGCCTCCCCCCAACAACCCTATCTCACACCCGAAGAATACCTAAACATAGAAGAACAAAACCCCATCAAACATGAATACATTGATGGGCAAATCTATGCGATGGCAGGTGCAAGTGATGCTCACGTCACCATCGCCGGAAACCTTTTTGCTTTACTCCGTAGCCACTTAAGAGGTTCAGGTTGCCGTGTTTATATTTCCGACATGAAAGCCCGAATTGAAACACTAAATCGGTTCTACTATCCTGATGTTATGGTTACTTGCGATTCACGCGATCAAGAAACACCTACTTACAAGCGATTTCCTACTCTTATTATTGAAGTTTTATCAGACTCTACAGAAGCTTTTGATAGAGGTGACAAATTTGCCGACTACCAGGAAATATCAAGCCTCCGCGAGTATGTTTTAATTAACAGTAAGCGGCAGCGAATTGAGTGCTTCCGGCGTAACGATGAAGGATTGTGGGTATTGCAATCTTACACAGCAGAACAGAGATTATTTAAACTCAATAGTATTAACTTTGAGGGAAGATTAGAGGCACTTTATGAAGATGTCACATTCGGATAGTTTGGGAAACATCGTTCAATAAAAGTGAAAACAGACACCATCTTTTATAGATTATTTCAAACTAACTGCCGACAACGTGGCAGAAAATGGCACAATCAAAGCGGATCGCATTTCCCACATTAACTCTAGGGCATAACAGTCGTCTGTACAGACTGACTCGGAGCAATTCGCTCAATACCAATTAAAGCCTCAATTACCGACTTCACAATTGGTGCTGTAACAGTCGAACCAAAAGCATCATTACCCTTCGGTTCATCTACTACTGCCAATACCACATAGCGTGGCGACTCTACCGGAAAAATCCCCACAAAACTCGTAATCTTAGCATTGGAATAATAACCGCCAGTCGGACTTGCTTTTTGAGCCGTCCCAGTTTTACCTGCAACCCGGTAGCCGGGAATTTGGGAATTTTTGCCAGTTCCGTCACTTACCACACTTTCCATCATTTTCAGGACTTCCTGGGTCGTCTGGGGCGAAAAAATCGGACGAGGTGCAATAACGCGGGGTTGCCAATACGGCTGCCCTTTGGTGTCAAACAGTCCTTGCACAGCATGAGGCGTTACCAGCTTGCCGCCATTTGCCAGCACCGCGTGGAGTTGTGCAAGTTGCAAAGCAGTTAAAGAAAAGCCTTGTCCAAAAGACGCCGTGGCAGGTTCAACTCGGACTGAGGAAAATTTCTGGCGACTTTTAATTTGCCCAGCCGCCTCAAAAGGTAAATCAACCTCAACCTTCTGCCCTAGCCCTAATTTTTCGAGCCAGCTATAGTAAACATCCGGATTCATTTGTGACATCAGCCGCACCATGCCGATATTGCTGGAATATTGCAGAATCTGGGTGACATTAATTAGACCACGACCACCTAAAGATTCAAAGTCATTATTCTCAATCGACCACTGACCAATGCGAATTTGTCCCGTATCATTGAAGCGACTATCAGACTTAGCTGCACCAGTTTCTAAAGCGATCGCCACATTAAGCGGTTTAAAAGTTGAACCAGGCTCATACAAGTCCGTCAGCGCCCAATTTTTAAACAAACCCACATTAAAGTTGTAATACTGATTCGGGTTATAAGTCGGCTCTGTTACCAAAGATAGCAACGACCCATCCCGTGCATCCATGACAATTACCGTACCTCGTTCCGCCCTAAACTGCTTAATTTTTTGCTTGAGGGCAAAACGGGCAGCCCTTTGCAACCGACTATCAATGGTTAATTGCAACCGCAAATCATCGAAATGCAAAAATCCTTCTGGGACATTATCTGGCATCAGAGCCCCATTTCCCGCCTTACTTAGTCGGAGTGTCCGAACTGCCCTTTCTAATAAATTTTCCTGAGAATATTCTAGTCCTGCCTGACCACGATGATCCACATCCACATAACCCACAACATCCGCCGCCAACTCTTGCTGAGGATAGAGGCGAGAATATTGTTGAATCATCTCCAAACCGTCAGCATCTAGTCTCGCCACTCGGTCGGCGACTTCTTCTGTCAGGGGGCGACCTAGTTGAATGCCGCTATTTTTTTGATTAAACGACTTCTCCAACTGCTCGGCAGTCTTCCCCAGTATCGGCGCCAACAATGCCGCCATTTCCTGCTTAGATTTCTTAAACTGCTTGGGATGAGCATAAAGTGTGTAAACAGGTCGATCGACCGCCAAAACATTACCATTGCGGTCAACTATCGGGCGTCGAGGCACAAACGGACGCAAATACACCATCTGCTGGTTGCGTGCTTTTTCCTCCAGCATTGGTGACTCAGCCACTTGCAGTCGATACAAATTGCTCAATAGAGCAAGAGATGCTGCCATCATCAGTCCCCAGACTAGCAACAGTCTCAAACGCGGCGATGAAAAAAAGCTTGATTTTTTTTGGTTTCCCTCCCCCTGAGCCGATGAAGGTTTTGAGTTAGAGGAGTCTTTGACCTCATAATGCATAATAAGACACCGTTGCTTTGCCCTTAGCAGAGAAAAAATTAAAACCCTGTATTTCTGCTAATTTGCTCTCAAGTAGGCTCTGCTAGGTTAACAAACAGATGGCAGAAAACAGATGTTTTGGGTCACACTTAGTAAGCGCTTTGAATGTTTTGTGTTTAATACCCCAGGGGATTCTTGGCTGCTGGTTCTGAGTTAGCCGTTTGATTTGGGTTAGTACGGACTTGTCGCTGGGGTGCCGGCGTCAAAAAGATGGTGTTAGCAGGACTAGGTGAAACTAATCCTGTTGCTGGTTTTTCGGCGAGTGTCGCTAGTTGATCTTTAATTACAGCATTGGTTGTCGTTAAGTGTCGCTCATCACGTTGCAGATTTTCCAGTTTTCGGTAATCTTGCGACCACTGCTGCTGAGTATACACAGTCCAAGAGTAAAGAGTAAGCGTACTGGCAACTAGTACAAAAGTCACAATGTCGGAGCTACGCTGGATAAATAGTAGAGGCGAGAGCCAATTTGGAAGGCTTGAGGATGCGGTATTCAGCTTTTCTACTTTTTGTCTCGCTGTTGATGCACTAGCTGCCTCGAAGTGCGTCACTTTTGAGTTAGCAGTGGGTTTTCTCGACCGACGTCGTTGGGGCAGAACTGAGCGGCGGGCAGCATTCATAAGCCTTTGATGTTTTTATTTAACTTATTACCAATAGCAAATTAGCTATCAGTGATTTAAACTCGATAATCGAACCCATACTAGCAGAAGTGTGTTGGGTGTGGTGGAATCAGGGCAATTACTCCAGACTGGAGGCTGTTGTAAGCTGCGGTTGAGGGCTAGAGAAGGCACTAATAATTTGTCTATAGTTATTAGTTTGGGCAACCAGAAAATATTCTTGCAGCATACATTAGGTCATTACATCCGAAACAAGGTTGCTTCGGGAAAATTACTCGCTTATTCTTCAAAAAAATAGAAGTTGCTTAATCCGGGTTGAATTGAAGAAGAGATTCTAAGGTGAGTTCTCTCAAGTCTGTTTTTTGTCACTCTATTCTGCTTTCTGGACAATGCTCCCCAAAAATTGTCTGGCTGATTGCTAAAAATTTTAGATAGTTTTCTAGTATATGCGTTGTAGGATACTTGACAGACAACAATTTTGATAGTTTTGCTCTTTCTCAAGGAATAGCCTAAAAAATAATTCTTCATGCTAAAACTGTAGAATTGTAATGGGCTAGCGTAATATGTGTTTCAACGCAGTCTGAAAAAAGAGGAGTGATATGAATAAGAAATTAATTGGTTTGGCTCTGTTATTGACTTTGGCAACAACTTTGGGTGCTTGCCAGCCTGGTGCTACTGGCGGCGGTGATGCAACACCCGTATCTCCCTCTCCAGCAGCTACTTAAAGGGCAGCGCGATCGCTTGCTCAGGTAGCGCCCTCACGTTATCAATAAGGCAGAAGGTTTGTTCCTTCCTTGCGGCATTCAGGCAATTTGTCGAATGTCGCATTTTCAGTATAAATAAAGCGTTAATTACAGATTGGTTGGTGGCACTACTTAGGGCAGAAAGTTAGAAAATGAGACAAGCTAAGTTATTGAGTCTGGTTTTGGGTGCTAGCTTTTTCGGTGTTGCTCGCGCTTGGGCTTTGCCACCATTAGAGGATGTGCCGGAAGAGGTGTTGAGGACAGAGATTATTACTGTCGGGCGATCGCCTATTGATGGTCAACTATTAACTGCAGCCGAATATGCCCAATTGCGATCGCAGCTTGCCGAAGGGAGATTTGCGCCGGAAGTTAATCCAGAATTTCAGCAACTGATTTTTTTGCTCCGCCTGCGTCGGCTAATCAGAACAATTGTGCCGATTGCGCCTTTTTAACTAAATCTCCAAATTACTGATGCTCAGGAGATCTAGGAGCAAATTCCTAATGATTTCCTAAATTTCAAGCCAGAAAGCTTGTTCATCTAAAGACAAGTATTTGCGGAATTATAAGATAATATTTGTAGAAAAGAGCAAAAATCTATATAAATATTAAGATTACTCTGCGATCGCTCTCTGTTCATAAAGGTATATAGCTTGATGTCCTCAATAATAGCCCCCGACCAAATAGACCGAATTGTTTGGAACCAGCATGACGACCCTTTTGAAGTTCTAGGTCCCCATCGATTTGAACAAGATGGTAAGACGAGTTGGGTTGTGCGAGCTTATTTACCCAATGCAGATGCCGCCTGGGTAGTTCGCCCTGAACAGCGAACTGAGCACCAAATGCAAACGGTACATGATCCACACTTTTTTGAAGTAACAATTGAAACTGCAGAACTAGCTAATTACCAACTAAAGATCAAAGAAGGAGATCATGAGCGGGTAATCTATGACCCTTATGGTTTTCAATCGCCTTCACTAACAGAATTTGACCTACATTTATTTGCAGAAGGAAATCACCACCGCGTTTACGAAAAACTAGGCGCCCACTCAGCCGAGGTTAATGGTGTAAAGGGCGTTTACTTTGCGGTTTGGGCACCAAATGCCCGTAATGCCTCGGTTTTGGGAGATTTCAACTATTGGGATGGACGCCAGCATCAGATGCGTAAAGGCGCAACTGGTATCTGGGAACTATTTATTCCAGAAATTGGTTTTGGGGCACACTACAAATACGAAATCAAAAATATTGATGGTCATATTTATGAAAAATCTGACCCCTTTGGTTTTCAGCAAGAAGTCCGACCAAAGACAGCATCAATTGTTACTGACTTAGATGCTTATAAGTGGAATGATCAACAATGGATAGAGCAGCGCCGCCACACCGATGCTTTAACTAAGCCCATTTCTGTTTATGAAGTTCACTTAGGCTCTTGGCTTCATGCCGCTTCTTCTGAACCAGCAACCCTGGAAAATGGCGAAATCGTGCCTGTAGTCGAGGTTTCAGATCTGCGTCCTGGGGCGCGTTTTCTCACTTATCGGGAATTAGCAACAAAGCTGATTCCTTATGTCAAAGAACTAGGATTCACTCACGTTGAGCTATTACCCGTAGCCGAGCATCCTTTTGATGGTTCTTGGGGATATCAGGTTACAGGCTATTATGCTTGTACTTCCCGCTTTGGCACGCCGTCCGATTTTATGTATTTTGTTGACCAATGCCACGAACATGGTATCGGGGTGTTGGTGGACTGGGTTCCTGGTCATTTTCCCAAAGATGGTCATGGTTTGGCTTTCTTTGATGGTACTCACTTGTATGAGCACGCTGACCCCCGTAAGGGCGAACATAAGGAATGGGGGACGCTGGTATTTAATTACAACCGTAATGAAGTCCGCAATTTCTTAGCTGCCAATGCTTTGTTTTGGTTTGATAAATACCATATTGATGGCATAAGAGTTGATGCAGTTGCTTCTATGCTGTATTTAGATTATTGCCGTCCGGCAGGGGAATGGTTGACTAATCAGTATGGGGGAAGAGAAAACATTGAGGCGGCTGATTTCTTAAGGCAGACGAATCATTTGATTTTTAGCTATTACCCTGGTGCGCTTTCCATCGCTGAAGAGTCTACTGACTGGCCTATGGTGTCGTGGCCTACTTATGTGGGTGGTTTGGGCTTTAATTTGAAGTGGAATATGGGTTGGATGCACGATATGTTGGATTATTTCAACATGGACCCGTGGTTCCGTCAGTTCCATCAAAATAATATTACTTTTAGTATGTGGTACAACCACAGCGAAAATTATATGCTGGCGCTGTCTCATGATGAGATTGTCCACGGCAAGAGTAATATGTTGGGGAAAATGCCGGGGGATGAGTGGCAGAAGTTTGCTAATATCCGCTGTTTGTATGGGTTTATGTTCACCCACCCCGGCAAGAAGACTCTGTTTATGAGTATGGAGTTTGGGCAGTGGACTGAGTGGAATGTTTGGGGTGATTTGGATTGGCAGTTGCTGCAGTTTGAATCACATCAAAAGTTGAAGCAGTTTGTTGGCGATTTAAATCAGTTATATCGTCGAGAATTGGCGCTTCATTCTCAGGATTTTGCTGAGGAGGGCTTTGAGTGGATTGATTGTAGTGATAATCGCCATAGTGTGGTGGCGTTTATTCGTCGTGCCAAGGATAGTGATCAGTTTGTGGTGACGGTTTGTAATTTTACGCCTCAACCTCATAGTCATTATCGAGTTGGTGTTCCTGAGTTGGGTTTTTATACGGAGTTGTTTAATAGCGATGCCCGTGAGTATGGTGGTAGTAATATGGGGAATTTAGGCGGTAAGTGGACTGATGAATGGTCGTTGCACAATCAGCCTTATTCGTTGGATTTATGTCTGCCACCGTTGGGGGTGTTGATTTTGAAGCTGGATAGGGAGAAGACAAGGGCGGCGTTGCAGTCTTAGACGAATACCCCTCACCCCCAACCCCTCTCCCACAAGGGGAGAGGGGAGCAAGAGAATTCTTAATCTGGTTCCCCTTCTCCCCTAGCAGTCGTAGAGACGTTCCGGCGGAACGTCTCTACAAAATTTGGGTAGGATTTAATAACTGTTGAATTTGATATTTTCTTTGCCTATTTTTATGCTGCGGAACGTCTCTACAAAATTTGGGCAATATTTAATAACAATATTTGTTACTGCTGTTGGATCTGATATTTTCTTTGCCTATTTTTATGCTGCCGATGAGGGTTGAGACGTAGACGCAGCGTTGATATTTGTTGGGGTTTTTGCTGATTAGGGTGAGTTGTCCTAATTGTCCGTTGGTGTTGCCTTTGTGGTTAAATTGCACTCGCCAGGGACCGATGGTTGGGCATTGTTGTTTTCTTTGGTAGAAGGTTGTCTCACAGCTTCCTTTTTTGTTGCGGTTTTTGTAGATTTGGATATTGGAGTCGAGGCTATTCCAAGGAAGATCGGTGGGAATTGAGCTGCTTTCTTGGACGCTATGCACTGCCCATTGCACGACTCCTGCTTGTTCTCGAAAGCTGACTTGCCAAGTCATTTTTTCTCTGAGGGCGTTGCTTTTGGCTGATTGTAGGGCGAGGTATACTTGATTTTGAGCTTTGTTGAGGCGTTGACGCTCGACGAAGTTTAACCAGGAGGGATAGGCGATCGCAAATATGATGCCAATTATGACTATTATTATCAGAAGTTCGAGTATGGTGAATCCAGAATTTGCGGAAGATGCTATTTTTTTGCTTGGTTTGTGATTAATTTGCATATATCACCCTGATTTAATCGGCTTTTTATTGCTAATTACCTTTAAAAATTAAAGTGGATTTTTAAAAAGAAAAACATCGTTAAAACTCTGAATAATCAGAAAACCCCGACTTTTTGAAATCAGGGTTTTTACGGTGGTTTTTGGTTGTGATTTGGGGTAATAATAAATACCGCAGGCTAGAAGCCTGGGGCTAGATGAACCAAGCCTACCTGCGTAGGCTAAATACCAGATTAAGTCACCAGATTAAGTCCGCGTCGGCGGACTTCGTTTTTGTAGCCCCAGGCTTTAGCCTGTGGGCGATCTGTGGGCGGTCTGTGGGCGATCTGTGGGCGATCCTGTGGGCGATCCTGTGGGCGATCTGTGGGCGATCTGTGGGCGATCTGTAGGCGATCTGTGGGCGATCTGTAGGCGATCTGTAGGCGATCCTGTGGGCGATCCTGTGGGCGATCCTGTGGGCGCTCCTATGGGCGATTATCAAATAAATTAATTAATTTGATAAATTACATTCATTTCCGCGCCCTGGCTGTATTGAGCCGAGAATCGTTGTGATTTTGACGCATCGCCTGGTTGAGTCAATAGGATTTGTACCATCGCCTCTTGGTGCAGCTACTACCACAGTTAAAGGAGGGGTTGTGTTTGGAGTACTGCGAGTCTGATCAAGAACACCCATGTCATCAAAGGTAATCTTAGCTTCAGCTTGTGGCGAATAATTTATCGTGGTTCCATTGTTTCTGTTTTCACCGTCGAGATTTGTTCCCAAGATGACTTGCCCTGGTTTAAATTCTACATCTTGTCCTAAACTTTTCCAGCCGTTGACACCTATATCATTTGGATTAATATCACTACGATCAGGTTTTTTAGTTCTATAAATTGCGATTTCTGGTGCTTTACCTGGCTGAGATCTAAAGCTGACACTGTAGCTTAGTTTCTCTTTCTTTGCATTGCGTTGTGCATCTTGTAAAGCTCTAAGTACAACATCATTAGCAGCCGTGACTCGACGTTGACTAACAAATCCTAACCAGCCGGGTGCAGCAATTGCGGCAATAACTCCAATCATCAGAGTTACGACTAAAAGCTCAATTAAGGTAAAGCCAGTTTCACCTTTTTTTTGATTAGATACTTGTTGGAATTTCTGGCTTAAAAGTAGCTTTTTCATCATTCCCTCTGCTTGAATTTTTGCCTTTGGTAGCAATGATAATAATCTGTAAAAATTGATTGGTTTTTTTAATTTGGATTAATCAAACTAGATGCTTTAACTTGAATACTTGCTCTGGGAAAATAGGTAGTTTTGTTGGCTGAATATTCGGGAGGATTATTTTTGGAGCTGATTCTTGCTAGGGCATTGCCTCTGATAAATACTTGGGCGAGGTTTTTATCTATATCTACACAAGCATAAAAACTACCTGTTTTCAAGCTGTCGGGTACAGTGCCGGTGTCATTAGGAGTTTGCCTGTATGGATAATCATCAGCCAATTGAGCATCAGTTGGGTTTGTGAGATCAGGGCGCTTTGAGCTTGGTTCCGTAGAACAATCCGTAACAGTAGGGGGTGAGGCACTAGTTAAGGTAGTTTGATCAATATAGTCAATTAATGTCTGAACTGGAACGCCGCTAAGGTCTGTTGTTGTCCAATTATTCAATCGTTGTTCAAAGGTCTGAGGGGGCGCGTTAGAAGCAGTCGGGGTCGTCTTGTCAAATGGTGTTGTAAAACCATCCGGTTTGGCTTCTCCTCCTGGTAGGATGTTACCGGCTTGATCTGTTACGGCGCTGTCCATTTGAACCCGACCAATACGCGCTGTACAAGACCAAGCAGAGGTGCCGCTACAGGTGGTGTCTTTAATTAAGTAGTAGGCAACTAGTGATAAAGCAAAGGCATCATCATCATTAGGAAGTATTCCTGGTTTGATTTCTCGCTTCCAAAATACTAAGACAGGTGTGCTTACGCCAGTAGGTGTTGGCAGTGCACTATTCTCGACAAGACGTTGAACACCAAAACCATCATAAATAAAGATGGCTTGTGAGACATCTCTGGAAATATAGTCAAGGGCTGTCTGAATTTCTTGCTCAGAGCTGCTTTTGGCTTGTTCTTGACGGTCTGATGTCATGACGTTGATCACAAAGCCCAGCAATGGCGTAATGATGAAAGCTGCCATGATCAGACCGACTAAAAGTTCGATGAGAGTGAAGCCACCTTTTTTGGATCGCTTCTGGGTTTTGAACTTAGGAGATAAAAGAAATTTAAGTAGTTTTTTCATAATCGGTTTACCCGTTAGCTCTCTTAGTATTGAGCTGAGAAATTGTAACTAAAAATATTGGCTATTTCTCAAGGAGTTGGTGGAGTAGTTGGACAACCGTTACCACCTAGGCGTTTGCAAAGGCTGTCCCATGCACCACCACCAGCCTCTGCTTGAGGAGGCACCTCGGTTGTAAATTCCACCAAGGGACCGTCAGAGCCACCTGCTAGAGCTTTTCCAGTTCCACCTGCATTAGTCCCCACCTTGCTTGTTAGATTGCTGCCCGGTCTCTGTCTCTCCTCTGTCGTGCTTAAAGTCCTGCTACCATCAAATAAATCGGCTCTATAAACTCGGACACCGAGTAGATAGCCGTCTTTTCCATCATCTATTGCAGGAACACCTGGAATTGGAGTAACTGGAGGTACAGTGCTACCTGGAGGTACAGTGCTACGGAATGCCTGGACAACAAAATCTTTGTTATTTGCACCCACACAACCACCACCGTTGTCAACACAGTAAAGGCTCAAACTAGCATCGTTTGTACAATATGGGTAAACTGGGTCAGTTGGGTCACCAGAACAACTTAGTGTTGTTTCAGCAGGAGGTG
>JBATUR010000066.1:0-19620 GCA_049671305.1 Coleofasciculaceae cyanobacterium | reverse complement strand
AACGGCAATTTAGCACCACTACCAAATTAGCTGGTGAAGCTATTGTACCTGTTGTTGGTGGTGAGCAAGAGGTACAGGCGTCGGTTACGCTGCAAATTAGCTACTAAAGTTAAGACTTATAAGACTTGGGGAGAAAGAGAATCTTCTTTTCCTCCCCCAATTTACTTGACTTAAAATTCGGTATTACCGTAGCCAGAAGTTCCGCTACCCTCTTCGTCCCGCTTAGAACCTAAAAATTCAAAGCGATCAACTAAAATGATAGGAGAAGAACGCTCAACTCCTGTAGCGCGATCGCTCCAGTGTTCTATCTTCAGAGAACCCTGCACCCCGATTAACTTCCCTTTACGCACATAGTTAGCAGCGGTTTCTGCCGTTTTGCCCCAGAGTTCTAGATTAAACCAATCCGGCTGGTCGTTATTGCGGCTGCGACGGTTTACAGCCAGCGTCAGCTTACACTTAACCTTGCCTGATTCAAAATACTTAACATCTGGATCTCCACCTACACGACCGACTAAGTTAACAACATTGAGACTCATAGTTTTATTAGTACAACCGTACTGTTCTAATAGATCTACTTTAGCTCAAGAGAGCAAACATAAAACTTTCAAGAAATTTTTAGCGAGTCAGCTAAACTTTAGCAAAGAACGTATATACTCTACATAACTTTCTCCGGATCTGAGATTCCCACGTCTGAATAACACTTTCAGCTTGGTTGTTCAAGATTTCTGAAAATGAATTGGGCGAGCTTACTAGACTCAGCTCAAGAAACGTAATAGAATCCACATCGGTTACGGTTCAGTTACATTTTGGTCATACACAGCAACATTTGACTTTGGGGGCAAAGAAACGAGTGGGTCTTTTCAGTCGCTTTTCCCTATCACGGGACATGGGTATCGACCTGGGTACTGCTAACACTTTAGTATATGTATCCGGTAAAGGCATTGTCTTACAAGAGCCTTCCGTTGTCGCTATGGATCAAGACTTAAAAATTCCGCTAGCGGTGGGCGAGGATGCCAAAAAAATGTTGGGCAGAACCCCAGGAAATGTGGTTGCCCTTCGTCCTCTCCGCGATGGCGTAATTGCTGACTTTGATACTGCCGAATTGATGCTTAAGCATTTTATCCGGCGGGTTCATGAAGGCAGGACTTTGGTCTCACCACGGATTGTTATTGGCATTCCTAGTGGTGTTACAGGTGTCGAACGGCGGGCGGTAATGGAAGCAGCATCTCAAGCAGGTGCAAGAGATGTCTACTTAATTGATGAACCTGTAGCGGCAGCAATTGGGGCAGGACTCCCAGTAGCCGAGCCAACAGGTAACATGATCATTGACATTGGTGGTGGCACAACCGAAGTGGCTGTGCTGAGTTTACAGGGAACGGTTTTGAGTGAATCTGTACGGGTTGCCGGCGATGAACTTAGTGAATCGATTACCCATTACATGAAAAAAGTCCATAACTTGGTGATTGGGGAACGTACCGCTGAAGAAATAAAAATTCAGGTTGGTTCAGCTTACCCGACTCATTTTGATGATGAGGCAAATCTGGAAGTACGGGGTTTACACTTACTCTCAGGCTTACCAAGAACTGTCACCATCAAAGGACCGGAAATTCGGGAAAGTATGTCAGAACCGCTCTCAGTAATTGTAGATGCGGTGAAGCGTACCCTAGAACGGACACCTCCGGAACTAGCGGCGGATATTATTGATCGAGGCATCATGCTGGCAGGTGGCGGCGCTTTATTAAGAGGGCTAGATACTTTGATCAGTCATGAAACTGGGATTGTAACTCATGTCGCTGCTGATCCATTAAGCTGCGTGGTCTTAGGAACAGGTCGAGTTCTAGAGAACTTCAAACAATTAGAGCGGGTGTTCAGCGGGCGCTCTCGTCATCTTTAGGAAGTTCAAAGGTCGCGCATTAATCTCTATGAGTTGTTTCTTTCCCAGATGATCTGTCTACCCGCATTGTTACTTACAAATCAGCCTGTGGCTGATTTTTGCTAGATTTAAGATATGTTTATACTTCGTCGCTGGTGGGACAGAAAAGGTGTAGCAATTGTGCTGGGGGGACTAACCTTAAGTGCTGCCTGGATGATTCGCCAAACTCAGGGGGCAGCACTTTTTGAAGCTTATCAATTAATGAGCCGCCCCTTTCAGCTAGGTCCCGTCCCAGAGGATCGGCTCACTGATGCACGAGTCCAGGAACTGCAAGAACGTTTAGTCGAACTCGAAAGCCAAAACCAAAAGCTCAAAGATCTTTTGGATTATGCTAAAACCCAAAAAAAACAGGGCATTGTTGCACCAATTGTGGGGCGTAGCTCAGACCATTGGTGGCAACAAGTAACTCTGGGTCGTGGCAGCCAAAATGGTATTAATGTTGGTCATATTGTTATGGGTTCGGGCGGTTTAGTCGGGCGGGTAGTAAATGTAACACCAAACAGCAGTCGTGTCTTGCTAATTAGTGATGCGACAAGTAAGGTAGGTGCTGTAGTTAGTCGTAGTCGCAGCATGGGTTTCATGCGGGGACAAGGCTCTAATCGGGCGATTTTGCAGTTCTTTGATAAAGTGCCAGATGTCCGGCGTGGTGATGTGATCTCAACTTCTCCCGTCAGTCAACTTTTTCCGCCCGGTTTGCCATTAGGACGGGTGGAGTCTGTTAATCTGGATAAGAGTCCGGCTCCAGAGGCAGTGATTGAGCTAACAGCACCAGTCAGTTATCTGGAGTGGGTAATTGCTTATCCTGAACAATCTGTTAGTCGTTAGTAAAGGCTAATGACTAATTACAAGCAAGCGAATAATGCTCAACAACAAATGATTAACGTTTCTCAGTTTTCGCCTTGGGTTCGTCAAATTATCAATTGGTTAGTAATCGTTGGTTCGGTGCTGATTTGCTTGATGATTTTGCCGACACGTCTACCAGGGATGGAAGTACTGGGAATTGCACCCAATTGGCTGTTGATTTGGGTGGTAGCTTGGAGCTTGAAGCGTTCAGCTTTTCAGGGGGTGGTAGCTGGGGTAGCACTGGGGCTAATTCAAGATGGTATGACGTCCCCTTACCCTGGTCTAACTGATCATTTTCCTTCGCATATATATAGCTTGGCTTTAGTTGGCTATCTCACAGGTCGCATTCAAAAGCAACGCTATATCCAAGAAGATTTTATTTCAGTAGCTTTAATTGTTTTTGGTATGGCGGTGATTGGGGAAACAGTTACCGCGATTCAGTATAGTTTGATTGGCGATCGCACTTTGGCAGAAATTTGGACTGATCACCAAAGGATTGCTCTGTCTTCAGCAATTCTAAGTAGTCTATGGGCACCAGTTGTCTATTATCCGCTCAATCGTTGGTGGGAGCGGCTCAATATGATCGATCAGTCTTCTTAAATATTCTATTTTTAATTGATGATTGCTTTTCTGACAATTAGATGCTTAAAGTGCCTTAACCTGGTCTTTTAGGTAATGAGCGGCTGCTAATAAGTCACTGTGGATGCGGGTTGGCTGAAACTGTTGGAGATAGTAGTGAGAGCGAATTCCGCAGGTGAGGGCGATAGTTGGAATTGCCAGTGCTTGCCCTGCCAACAAGTCAGCTTCTGTATCGCCTACCATCCAGGCAGATAGGGGACGTGTGGCTAGCAGAGATTGTTCAGCGATCGCTTTTGAGAGCAGTTGCTCTTTTAACTGAGCCTGATTTTGATAAGCTGCATTGCGGTTACTTGTACCGTAAATGCCACTAAATAAACGAGTCAAGCCGTTATTCCTCAAAATCTGTGTCGCTTGTAACTGACAGCGCAATGTCACCAACACCAAGCGAAACCCCTGGAAATGCAGCAAAGCCAATGCCCAACTTACTCCCGGTTGAATTTTATCTTGCTTCAACAAAAAAGGTTGATTAACAATCTTGATGACGCGCCCTAAAAAGAAATCAATTTGCTCACCTTGCAAACCTGAACGTCTGGCAATTTCTACATCAGGAACCCGATTTTGCTTCATTTGCCAAAACTGCTGTTTACTCATCGGTTGGATGGGCAAAATAATACCTCTAGCTTGGTAAAAAGCTTGAGTTTCCTCTAAACCTAGCTGGTATGTGGCATAATAACGATTTGAAACATCAACAATCGGTCCATCGAAGTCACAGAAGATAGTTGGCTGTTGTGATTCGATATGTTGAAGTTGGTCACACTGGGGGGGTTGCCAATTTGAAGCCGCGACGCTTACCATAGTCTTTTGTTTATTGATAGTGTTTTGATACGCTTCTTTACACTGTAACAGTTTCCCATTAAAGAATAATGCAGTTTACTTAACCTTCATCATTAGACTTGCCTATCTTTTGCTGGTAACATATTCAATCAACAGGCAAGAAGTTTAGCTTTTAGGCAGTTTGTCGTCAGATCCTCAAAAAGCGTTGCTTATTGTAACAGATATCCTTAACTTAGCTCTCTCTGACTCATACCCCTAGCCCCCATTGGCTTAAATTGTTTTAATATCTCTTTTGGTAGAGAATTAACAGTCTTTATTTGATTGGAAAGACAACAATTATTAATGTAGGTGTAGGCAGCAATGAGCTATTGTATCAATCCAAGCTGCCCTCAGCGAAATGATCCAGCCAACGTCAATCTTCACTTTTGTCGCAATTGTGGCTCAGATCTGTTGCTACAAGGGCGCTATCAAGTAATGCGGCTGCTGAGTGACAGTAGCGGTTTTGGCAAGGTTTATGAAGCATATCAAGGGACAATTCCCAAAATCTTGAAAGTCCTAAAAACTAAGCACAATAATAATTCTAGAGTTGTCGAATTATTTCAGCAAGAAGCAGCAGTATTAAGCCAACTAAATCATCCAGGTATCCCAAAAGTTTCAACCGATGGATATTTTCAGTTTACAGGCAAAAATTACTCCGAACCCGTGCATTGCCTGATTATGGAAAAAATTGATGGACTTGATTTAAAGCAATGGATGAAACAGCAAAATTATCAACCAATTTCTGAAAAGCAAGCTTTAAATTGGTTAAAACAATTAGCAGAAATCTTGCATCTTGTTCATCAACAAAACTACTTTCATCGTGATATTAAACCAGCAAATATCATGATTCGTTCAACAGGGCAACTTGTCTTAATTGACTTTGGTACAGCTAGAGAATTAACTTATACTTACCTTGCAGAACTTGCTGGTGGTGCAGGTAATGTAACCAAGATTAGTTCGGCTGGTTATACCCCGCCTGAACAAGAAAAAGGTCATGCTGTACCGCAATCAGATTTTTATGCATTAGGACGAACATTTGTATATTTGTTGACAGGAAAACAAGCAACAGATCGAACAATGTATGAGCCTTTAACCGACTATTGTAATTGGCGTGAATCTGCTCCACACATTTCAGCTTTTTTAGCAGATTTTATTGATAAATTGATGGCTCCAACTGCCTCAGCAAGGCACAAAACCACTCAAGAGTTATTAGATGAACTAGAAATACTAAGGCAGGAAGTAAACCCGCCTAAAGTCGCAGATAAAGTTAATAGAAAACCTATTAATACTTTTTCAAATTACTTAAAGTATACCCACAAACTCAAAGCTAAAAAGCAATGGATAGTTGGTTCAATTGTTGCTTTAATTATGGGATTAGGTGGCTATGGGACTTGGCAATATCAACAACTACTAACTAATAATATTACAACACGTCAAACTATCCCTATAGCCAAAACTATTAATGGTCATAACAGTTTTATTAACTACTTATTAATTAGTCCAGATGGACAAACCTTAGCCAGTGCCAGTGCTGATAAAACGATTAAACTTTGGAATTTGGCAACGGGTCAAGAAATTCGTACTCTAAGAGGTCATACTAGCTTTGTTAATTACCTCGTTATTAGTCCAGATGGACAAACCTTAGCCAGTGCCAGTGCTGATAAAACGATTAAGCTTTGGAATATAACAACTGGCAAAGAAATTCGTACTCTTACAAATCATACTAGCTTTGTTAATTATTTGGCAATTAGTCGGGATGGACAGATTTTAGTAAGTGCTAGTGCCGATAAAACTATTAAACTTTGGAATTTAGCAACAGGTAAAGAAGTTCGCACAATTTCAGGTCATTCTAACTATATTGATTACTTTGCAATTAGTTCAGATTGGCAAACTATTGCGACAGGAAGTGCTGACAATAAAATTAAAATTTGGAATCTGATTACAGGGAAGGAGATTTACACACTTGTTGGACATTCTAATAAAGTAAATTATGTCGCAATTAGTCCAGATGGGCAAACCCTAGCAAGTGCCAGTACCGATAAAACTATCAAGCTTTGGAGTTTGGCAACAGGGCAAGAAGTTCGCACACTTAAAGGGCATTCTAGCTTTGTTAATTACTTAAGTATTAGTGCCGACGGACAAACTTTAGTTAGTGCTAGTACTGATAAAACTATCAAAATTTGGAACTTAGCAACAGGGCAAGAAATTCGTACACTTAAAGGGCATTCTAGTTTTGTTAATTACTTAAGTATTAGTGCCGACGGACAAACTTTAGTTAGTGCTAGTACTGATAAAACTATCAAAATTTGGAACTTAGCAACTGGGCAAGAAATTTATACTCTCACAGGGCATTCTAAAGCAATTGATCGCTTTGCAATTAGTTCGGATGGACAAACTATTGCCACAGGTAGTGGTGATAGTAAAATCTCAATTTGGCGACTACCGAAATAGTAGCATTGTAAATATTAGATTTTAGACAGACACGCTCTAGGATGAGAAATACTACGATAGAAGAAGTATCAGCCTTCATAGCGGCAGCACAGAAATTTTTAGCAGTAAATTAGGATATATGGTAGATGGTTAAAGTGGCATTGCTGATCGGAGTCAGCCAGTATGGCGCTGGTTTCAACCAGTTGCCTGCGGCGACAAAAGATGTAGAGGAAATGCATCGTGTTTTGCAACATCCAGATATAGGCGACTTTAAAGAAGTAAAATCGCTTATTGATCCAGATCCGCAGGAAATGGGAACAGCAATTGAGAATTTATTTGGTGCTGGTAGTAGAGAAGATTTATTACTATTATTTTTCTCTGGGCATGGTATAAAAGATGAAAGTGGTAATCTTTATTTAGCTACTCGTACTACTCGTAAAAACGAACGAGGAGGCTTAATTCGTTCAACAGCACTTTCAGCTCGATTCATTCAAGAAATTATGAGTGATAGTCGTGCAAAAAGGCAAGTAGTAATTCTTGATTGTTGTTTTAGTGGCGCATTTGGTGAAGGTTTACTCGCTAAAGATGATAGTTCTATTGATATTAAAAGACAACTCGGCGGTGAAGGTAGAGCCGTGCTTACTTCTTCAACTTCTACTCAATATTCTTTTGAACAACAAGACGCCGATCTTTCTATTTATACCCGTTATTTAGTGGAAGGAATTGAAACAGGAGCTGCAGATTTAGATGAAGATGAAGTGATTTCAGTTGACGAACTTCATGAGTATGCAAGTATTAAAGTGCAAAAAGCTGCACCCGCAATGAAACCAGAAATTTATACCGTTAAAGAAGGGTATAAAATTATCATTGCTAAAGTACCGATTGGTAAGCCAAAATTAAAGTATCGCAAAGAAGTTGAGCGTTATGTTCATGGTGGTAAAATATCTCCTGTAGGGCGGCGAATTCTCAATGCTAAAAGAGATGCATTAGGGCTGTTGCCAGAAGAGGCAGCAACAATTGAAGTAGAAGTTTTAAAGCCTTATCGAGAATATAAGAAAAAATTACAAGAATACGAGCAGGCGCTCCGAGAAGCAGTTCATCACGAATATCCAATTAGTGATTATACTCGCGATGAATTGAAGGATTTGCAGCAGGTTTTGAGCTTGAGAGATGAAGATGTCGCACCAATTGAAATGCGTGTCATTGCACAATTAGAATCGGTTTGGGCAAGTTTAGATTTACCAACAAATGAATTAACGGCTATTGATAGTGTTCTAAATAATACAAATGATTTGAATTCTTCAAAGCAGGTAGACTACTCGCAACTACAAGATTTATTAGCATCAGGAAAGTGGCAAGAAGCAGATCGAGAAACGGAAAATGTCATGATCAAAGCATCTGGTAGAGAGCAAGATGGTTGGTTAAGTGAAGAGGATTTAGATGTGTTTCCTTGTGAAGATTTGCGGATTATTGATCAACTTTGGAGTAAGTACAGTAATGGACACTTTTGCTTTAGTGTGCAAAGGCGTATTTGGGAGAGTATTGAAGGTACAAATAAAGATGAAGATCTCGAAGTTTGGAAGAAATTTGGCGATGAAGTTGGCTGGCGGATTAATGATTCTTGGGTGGGATATCGGAATTTAAATTTCTCACTTAATGCGCCGCTTGGACATTTGCCTGAGTGGGTTTTTGTAAGTGGTTTTGTGGGTGGTGGATTTTTTGGCAGTGGCTTGTTTTCTCGTTTGGAGAGTTGTGAGGAGTAACTTGCTTTAACTTGATTAATTTAAAACAAAACGGGCGCACTGCTGTGCGCCCCTACGATAGAGGTAAATCTGCCTCTGTTCATGAGGCTAGTTTTCAGATTCTAAATCTTGATATCATTAATTTATCAGCGTCTATTGAACTGTAAAAATCTCCAAATCTTTTTTAAACTTTCCCAGATAAAATCAATAAATTGCTTAATAGGATGCAAAAAACTTGAAAAAAGTTTACTTTGATTCCTGCTTCTGAGACTATCTTGGGAAACAATTGGAGAAGAAATTCCAGTGATTTCATAAAGAGGATACTCGCCACTTTTACCAGGAATTTGCACCCGACAAGATTGATTAACAATAACTTGTCCTCTCACCTGTGCATAAACAGATTCAGAAATTAGTAAGGTAGTACCAACTAGCTTATTAGCTGATTCAATTCGTGAAGCTAAGTTGACAGCATCACCAATAGCTGTAACTCGTTTGTTATCAGGTGATCCGACTTCACCAATTACGACACTTCCGTAATGGATGCCAATGCCAATTTGCAAATTTTGCTGATACAACATTTCTAAATGAGGATTAAATTTCTCCATCGCCTCAATCATTTCAAGAGCTGCTCTAACAGATTGTTCGGCAGCTTCTTGAGAGTTTTTTAAGCCGAAAAGTGCCATCAATCCATCACCCATATAATTATTAATCATGCCATCGTGACTACTAATAACCTGCCCCATTGTGCGGAAGTAGCGATTTAGAACATAGATAACATCGTAGGGCAGCAGCTTTTCTGAAAACGTGGTAAATCCGCGAATATCAGCAAATAAAATAGCAATTTTTTTTTCTTGATCGATGGAATTAGGGACAACTTTTCCCTTCATTTCATCGTTAATTATATTCAGATCTTCTCCGTCAATTGCTAGACGGCGTACTGTTACATCATCAAAAACTTGCGTTTGACAAGCGAGCCGAATTGTGGGAGCAAAATGTAATTGTTCACTAACTGCTCTTTCTGCTGAATTACGCTCACCACAATTTTCTAAACCCTCAATAACTAGCACGCGACAGGTAGAACATCTGGCTAATTTCCCACAGACATGAGTATGGGGTATATTAAAGCGCAAAGCCGCCTCAAGGATAAATTCGCCTTCATCAACCTCAATGTGTCTTTCATCAGGCAGGTAGTGAATATATGGCATACTAATTCGCCAAGGGATATTAATTAAATTCGACAAAATCAATAGTGTATCCGGAATTTGTAGAAATGCCCTGCCTAACTAAAACTAGCACTTTCTTCAGTAAGGTTTGAAGAAGGCTCGATAAGATCTAGTATGACATTGACTAGAAGCGATCGCCTAAGTTTGCCAAATATGCAGGCTTTCAGCGAGTTTTATCAACGTAAAAGTACAAACTACTTCATCGTTTCTTAATATTAAATTAATTCTGCTTCTTCAAAAATTTGTTTTGTTGTTAGTTCCAAACCAGAAAATAGCTCATCAACAATTGGTGTATTATCTGTATAAACTTGACTTGCATCAGCAAAAAAGACCCTAATACTAATTGCTTCCGGGTCTACAACCCAAACTCGCGACACTCCAGCTAATAAATAATCTTGAGCTTTTTCTTCAAATTCTTTTATCGTCTGATCAGGCGAAATAATTTCTATAACCAGTTCAGGAATAGCCGGACAAGCTTCGTTTTTTTTCCAACTTTTTGGTAATCTTTCATAAGAAATATAAGTTATATCAGGTATAGGTGCCAAATCTTTTCCCTGACGCTTTAAAAGAACTGCCCACTCTGAACAAACTCGACCTTTACCTTTGCACCAAGCACGGATAAGTATTATAAACGCAGTTTGTAAGGTTGAATGAAAATATTTTGGAGACACTTTGGGGATAGCCTGACCATCAATAAACTCATAGTATATATCTCCATCGGGAAGAGCAAGAAATTCCTCTAAAGTAAGTTGAGTTCCTGTCTTAATCATGAGTTCAACAAGCGAGCTTACACATTTATTTTACTTTACTTCAGCAAGCTCAGATTGTAATAATGGTAAACAAAAGGTAAAACAACTACCACACCCTAACTCTGATTCAACAGTAATATCACCACCATGAAGTTGTGCTAAATTCCTGGTCAAAGCTAAACCCAAACCTGTACCTTTGTAGCTGCGATTTGTGCTGCTATCTAGTTGCTGGAATGGTTGAAACAAATCTGCTAACTGTTCTTGGGAAATACCAATCCCTGTATCTTTCACTGCAAATTGAAGATAATCTAAACTTTGGTTAACAAAAAGAGTAATGGAACCTGAATTAGTAAACTTAATGGCATTGGAAAGTAAGTTTAGTAAAATCTGTTTAAGACGGCGTTTGTCAGCAATGCAGGTAATTAAATTAGTTTCAATTACTAACTCTAGTTGCAAGCCTCGGTTAATTGCTTGTTGGCGAATTAAAGATAAACAACCTTGAGATATTTCTTCTATTTCTATTACTTCTAAATTTAATTCTTCGCGCCCCGCCTCAATTTTTGCTAAATCAAGCAAATCATTAATCAAGTCTAATAACTGATAACCGCAAGTAGAAATAATAGTTATATATTGCTGCTGCTTTTCGTTAAGCGAGCCAAATATTTGCTTATCCAACAAACTAGACATACCAATAATACTAGTTAAAGGTGTCCGTAGTTCATGACTCATATTTGCTAAAAAATTAGTTTTTGCTTGGTTAGCTGCTTCAGCAATTAATCGTTGAGTTTCTAATTCTTCAGTACGCAGTTTAACTAATTGTTCCAAACGGAGTTCATTTTGGCGCATAATTGCCGTTACAGCTAATTCAACACTGAGACGCCTACTAAAAAAAGAAGCTATTAGTGCTAAAATCAAAATCAATAAAGCCGTAATGCCAATGAATACGGATAGCAGATTATTATCAACAACAGAAACACTGGAAGTTATAGAAAAAATGCTGCGAAAACTAACACCTGCCATCGCAATATAGTGCATCCCACAGATAGCAATGCCCATAATCACGGCACCGCCAAGCTTCCGCACTACTACTGGTATATTTGACTCAACGCGACGGCTAAAAGTTAGCCATAAAGTAGCAAAACTAGGAGCGATCGCAACTACACCAGAAAGCACACATAATTTCAAATCATAAGATGGTTTCGCCGCCAATTGCATCGATGACATAGCAACAAAATGCATTCCAATAATGCCACCGCCCACACAAATACTGGCGGCTGATAATGGCAGCCAATGCAATAGCGGCTGACGACTAACGAAAAAAAAACTAACTCCTGATGCCAAAATTGTTAGTAACATTGAACCAAAAACAATCTTGAAGTCATAACTGACGGGTATTGGTAGCTTATGGGAAAGAATTGCCGTGAAGTGCATTGCCCATACAGTAAGCCCTAATGTTAGTCCACTACCGATCAACCACCAATTACGCGCTGTGCCTTGTGCAATCGCAATTTGTTCTGATATATCTAAAGCAGCATAAGAGCCAATAATGGCAATGAGTACCGAAAGTACAATCAGACGAGGATCAGACGTAGCCACCAGGACTTGATTCGGAAGTAACATTAATTAGCTCTCATTCATCTGTAAAATCAGCAATATTACAGACCTACAGTTTGGTTGTTATGTCAACTATAAATTTGCCGACGGCAGAATTGACCAATTTAATAAAATAACATGAACTGAGGAGAGCAATTTTTATTTTTTAAGCCGAACAGCAAGCATGGAAAACTTTCCCGTAGACGCCCAAATTGAGCCACAACAAGCGTCTTCTGTCTCCTTCTCGTTTGATCAGATTATGATGCAACGATGTCTTGAACTGGCAAGATCCGCCCTCGGACGAACCACCCCAAATCCCCTTGTCGGCTCCGTAATTGTCCAAGAGCAAGTAATTGTTGGGGAAGGGTTTCATCCAGGTGCCGGTCAACCTCATGCCGAAGTTTTTGCTTTGCGTGCTGCGGCTGAACAGGCGAAAAACGCCACGGTTTATGTCAATTTAGAGCCGTGCAATCATTACGGACGTACACCACCTTGCACAGAAGCCCTAATTGCGGCTGGAGTGAAGAAAGTTGTTGTGGGCATGGTTGACCCCGATCCACGGGTTTCTGGCGGCGGCATTGAGCGTTTACGCAGCGCTGGCATTGAGGTTGTGGTAGGAATAGAAGAAGCCGCTTGCCGTAAGCTAAATCAAGCTTTTATTCATCGCATCTTATATAAACGTCCTTTGGGAATTTTGAAATATGCCATGACTTTGGATGGCAAAATTGCCACAATTAGCGGTCATAGTACTTGGGTGACGGGTAAGGAAGCAAGGCATCATGTGCATCAACTCCGCGCTGCTTGTGATGCGGTAATTGTTGGTGGCAATACGGTGCGTCAAGATAATCCTTATTTAACAAGTCATCATGCCGATGCTCATAATCCCCTAAGAATTGTGATGAGTCGTACTCTTAATTTGCCTCTAGATGCCCATTTGTGGCAAATTACTGACGCGCCGACTTTGGTTTTGACAGAGGTTGGCGCTAATCCGGATTTGCAACAGCAACTACTGAAAAGGGGTGTGGAGGTGGTGGAGTTGAGTCCTTTAACACCGCAGCAAGTGATGACATATTTATATGAACGTCAGTTGTCTAGTGTGTTGTGGGAATGTGGCGGGATTTTGGCAGCAAGTGCAATTAGCGATCGCGCCGTGCAAAAAGTCCTGGCTTTCATCGCCCCGAAAATCGTTGGTGGCACAATTGCTCCTTCACCTGTGGGAGATTTGGGATTTGCCACAATGACTGAGGCTCTCACCTTAGAAAACGTGACTTGGCGTCAATTAGGCTCAGATTATGTGGTGGAAGGTGATTTGCCCAATTAGTTATTAGTCGTTCACATTGGACAAATTGGGCAATTATTGTTAATCGCCAATTTGCAATCCCCAATCCCCAATTTCCACTTAGCGCACAATCAAGGGTAATGCTCGAAATCACAATTTGGAGTCTGTTGGTAGGTAATCTGGGTTGGCAAGCTGTGGTGGTGAGTGGATTGCTGCGCTGGCGACAGGTACTTACTGGGCAGCTACAGCAGGAGGAAGAAAGTTTGACTTGTTTTGAATCAAAAGAAGATTCTATTTCAGCATCGCCATCAAACGGCAAGGTTAATCATCGTCCCATACCAGCACCAGCAGACCAACAGATGGTAGGCTGGGAGTTTAAGATTGTACGTGCTAGTAGTGATTTGTTTCGTGATCAGGCGGTGTTGCAACAGCTATGTCAGGAGGAAGCTAAGGCGGGTTGGATTTTATTGGAAAAACTGGATGATCGGCGTATACGCTTCAAGCGCTTGATTGCTTTGCGTAATGTTTTAGATGAAACACAGCTTCCTTATGACCCTTATCGTTCTCATTATGGGGCTTCCTGGACACGACTTCATCTGTTTGGTGCGATCGCTGCTGCTATGGTAATTGTGATACCTTCTTATTTTGCTTACAGTTTAGTCTCAAATATGCTTACCCCGCAGAAAGCTCCGGCATCCAGTACTCCCTCTAATTATGAGAAGATACCGCCACAAAGTTTTCCGCCTGCCCAAAAATAGTAAGCGATTTTAGTTATTGGGCAAAATGGTAGACAGTTGCAAATTGCCCCAATTTGGTAAAGGGTTTAAAATTTTGACTATCGACGCCAAAGCTTAATTAATGGTTGGTTTTTCCCTACGTTTCGACTCGGTAACTAACCACTAATTTTTTTTGACGGCTTGTGTAGTCGCGTCGCGCTATTAGTAAATTTTTTGTAACCTTAGCTTTTGGAACTAGGTTTTATTGCCAATCTGATGTAGAACTAATTTCAGCGCTGTTGTGCTAAGTCTCGGATCAAAGACAAGCGATTGTTGAGATAATCATTCAAAAGATCCACTTCTTCATGGTTGAGTGATCTTTCTTGATTAAATTGCTTCAAGAGCCACTGCACTAGACTTGCATCATCTAGCTTTAGTAAAAGATGAGCCTGAGTGGTTTCAATTAAAGACCAGAGCTGGCGTAACATCGTTGGAGTCATAGCGTTAACCTGTTTTAGGTATAAACCTTTATGGGTCAGGGTGGAAATAAATTGGACTTGAGCGAGACACCGATTAACTTAAGAATTACTTAAGAATTTATTTACCTCCTTTACGATACCTGATTTAGAGTGATCCCGAACAAGATCACACAAGATGATACAAGAGTTACGAAATTCTTAACAAAGCTCAGGTTTACTTGACATAATCATAGATGTAATGTTTTAGTGTCCAATCTTGGTTTTATCATACAGAAGAAATCGCCATCTTTCACCAACAGCTCAATTGCCGAAACAATTTTACATACTTGTCAAGTAGCTAAGGGTTGAGATTTAGAAACTTTGAGCAAAAGTACCGGAAAGGGGAAAATAGGATTCACTCTTTTTAACCATAAAAGCCATGAATTCAACTTACATTCTCGCCCTCGACTTGGGTACAACAGGTAACAGAGCCTTTCTGTTTGATGCTGAAGGCAGTATTGTTAGTCAAGCTTACAAAGAACTAACTCAGTATTACCCTCAACCTGGATGGTTGGAACATAATCCCCAAGAAATTTGGCAAGATACTTGTGAGATTATGCAAACTGTCGTGCAGCGTGCCAAAATTCAGCCGTCTGAAATTGCCGCAATAGGTTTAAGTGTGCAGCGTGAAACTTGTCTATTATGGGACAAAAATACGGGACAACCGTTACATAATGCTATTGTTTGGCAAGACCGACGTACTGCTCCTTTATGTAATCAGTTGAAAGACTATGCTCAAGAGATTTTTGAGCGCACAGGCTTAATTTTGGATGCCTATTTTTCTGCAACAAAACTCGCCTGGTTGTTAGAAAAAGTAGTTTCTAATCAAGTAGAAATCAACTTAGAAAATGTACTTGCTGGCACAATTGATAGTTGGGTATTGTGGAATTTAACCAAAGGTAAAGTTCATGCTACTGATCATAGCAATGCCAGTCGCACAATGCTGATGAATTTGGCTTTGGGAGAGTGGGATAATCAGCTACTAGAATTATTTGCCATTCCGCCTCATTTGATGCCGAAGATTCTACCAAGTTTGGGAGAATTTGGAGTTATGGATGTTAGCATTTTGGGTGCCCAAATTCCGATTATGGCAGTTTTAGGTGATCAACAAGCGTCATTATTTGGTCATGGTTGCGATCGCTCTGGTTTGATGAAGTGTACTTATGGTACGGGTAGTTTTTTGGTGGCACATACAGGGAACCAAATTAGGCGCAAAAATCAGCAACTTCTTTCTACCATTGCTTGGACACAAAATAAAGGTTTTCCAAAAGTTGGCTATGCTTTGGAAGGTAGTATGTTTACCTCTGGTGCTTGCATTCAATGGTTGCGAGACGGCATTCATTTAATTAAAGCAGCGGCTGATACTGAGTTGATGGCAAACCAAGTTAGCGACAATGGTGGGGTTTATTTTGTGCCTGCATTAAGCGGTTTGGGCGCTCCACACTGGGATATGAACGCTCGCGGGGCGTTTTTGGGTTTGACTGGGGGTGTGACGGCAGAACACCTCGTGAGGGCGGTATTAGAAGCGATCGCATATCAAGTTAAAGAAGTGGTGCAGGCGATGGATGATTGCAGTAGCGATAAAATCCAACTTTTGAAAGTGGATGGTGGCGCTTCGGCAAATAATTTCTTGATGCAATTTCAAGCGGATCTGTTGGGCATACCTGTTGAGCGTCCAGTAATGCTGGATACTACTGTGCAGGGAGTAGCATTTGCGGCGGGTTTGGCGGCGGGATTTTGGGATGATTATCAAGTATTAATTAGCCGTCGCCAAATTGACCGAGTTTTTGAGCCAAGTGCCGATGCTAATCAAAGATTGGCAAGCTTTGTTGTTTGGCAAAAGGCTGTTTCAACTAAAAATTGGTTGGATTAAAGTTGAGGATAAAAGAGCCTTTTATTGATGAGTTAAAGACTCGACTTTGGCTGATCCTATTTGTGTTTGTGGGTTACGAGTATACCAATATGCCCAGGCAATTAAGAGGAATTGTAGGGGTAATCTTGCTAAATATAAAGCCTGATTCTGAGGAATACCGTCAATTTGAATATTATGTAAGGTCATGTAGATATTAGCAGGATAGACGGCAATAAATAGAGAAATTAGTCCCCAGGCAGCAGCGACACTAACGAGGGGAATTAGTAAACCAATACCGCCTAAAATTTCAAAGAAGCCGCTAATGTATACGGAGGGAAGGGGTGGAAAAGGTGGCGGTACAATACGGGCAAATTGATCAGGATAAATGAAATGAGTGATGCCGACGATGATGATGGCGAAGGCAAGAAAGCCTCGGAAAATTTCTTTGATACGATGATTTTTAGGAGTGGATTTCATGGGAAAGATGGGAAACTGGTTACCTAATGGTAGGATATGCGATCGCGTTGAGGCGTCTATCTAGAGGCGAGATTATGGAAAGGTAATGGTAATAGAGCGCTGCTATGAGTAGAAATCACGAAGTATGCTGTAAGAATTAGACTTTAATTATCTATTCAGCCAATTCATTAAATCTTCAGTATTCGAGAAATCAAGCAATGCCTCAGCAAATTCATACAAACTGACAAACTAGCGAAACTTTTGTTTACTGAAAGTGGTTTCGGTTCGTGCTTGATGTTCGGTATGAATGAGAAAAAATGGGTCTTGGTTTTTAAATCTTGTTTTGAAGATTAAGTCGGATTCGTAACGTTAACCTGCATTTACATCGGTGAAGATTTCTTTATCAAGTTGTAAAGAATTTGGTTCTAGATAGTAATTAATTTTGGGAAAAATAGTTCTAGAAATTCTATAAAGAATGTGGAGAGGAGTTCTTTAAATAAGCGGTCATGATCTGTCATGTCAAAATTTTGCCAAATCTTAATTGAAAGTAATGGTATTTTATTCTGTTGAGACTAGAATGAGGGATGATTGATTTAAGAAGTCTGCTCCGCCTCTAGAAGCCAGTTAAACCAAGTAAATCATCCGAGAGAAGTTGCTTATATGTATGCTGCACGACATCATAGTAAGAACTGATAACTTTTTCTGAAATTATAGGAGTGTTCCAATGGCGACCAGTACTATTGATAGTCGATTGATGAGCTTTGGAGAGCTACTTGCTGGCAGTAGTTACTATTCCATACCTCCCTTCCAAAGAAATTACTCCTGGACAGAAACAGAGGTTGAACAGCTTTGGAATGATATTACTGAAACAATGGATGAGAATCGTAGTGAACACTTTGTAGGCGCGATTGTTGTCAACAATTCCAAAAAACCTGAGTTAATGCTGATAGATGGACAACAACGCTTGACAACAATTTCATTACTAATGTGTGCTCTCAGGGATATTGCTAAAGAAAAAGGAGATAACGAGCTAGCTCAAGCAATTTCACAAAGCTATTTAGGATCGTTAAATCTCCGGGCGCGCAAGACAGAGCCAAAGCTAATCCTTAATGAAAATAACAATCAGTTTTATCAAGAAAATATTGTTGAGTCTAAAAAAATTAGTGAGTTACAGGATATTGCTAAAAAGAGAACTTTACCTAAACACCACAAGCTTGTTATTGATGCATATTTATTTCTATACAAGAAAATTCAAGATCGGATTTCTAAAACAGAAGAGTTTATAGAAGCCTTAATTCAACTCGAAGAATGCATTAGAGACAAAATGATTGCTATTATGATTTCTGTTGCTGATGAAGCTAATTCCTACTTAATATTTGAAACTTTAAATAATAGAGGTTTAGACTTATCGGTAGCAGATTTATTAAAAAATTATCTTTTTTCAAAAGCAGCTAACAGACTCCCAGAAGTTCAAAGTAAATGGAAAGAAATTAATCTTGTAGTTGGAAGGTTTGAGTTAACCAAGTTTATCCGCCATTACTGGATTTCAAAATATGGAGTTGTAAGCGAGAAAGATTTATATCGTAAAATCGCCGACAAAGTACGAAATTCATCTGACATCTTTAACTTTGTCAATCAATTGCGGGAAGCTGCTGAGGTTTATGGTGCGCTTGATAATCCTCAAAGTCCGGTTTGGGATTCTTATGACTCAAGCTTTAAAAAAGATCTCTCCTTACTAAGTCTTTTCAAAGTAAGTCAATGCTATTCAGTTTTAATAGCGGCGAAAGAAAGTCTTTCTGATGAGCTGTTTGCAAAAGTTTTAAGAATGTTAGTTGTTTTTTCATTACGCTACAATATTATTTGTGGATTTAACCCTAATAAACTAGAATCTGCTTACAGTAAAACGGCTATATATATTCGAGAGCAAAATCCGAAGTCTATTAAAGTTATTTTCGAGCAACTTAAGGAGTTTTATCCTAACGATGCCGAATTTGCTAAATATTTTGCTGATAAAACTATAACGGCAAGCAATATAAAGCTAGCAAGGTATATATTGAGCGAGATTAATAGTCACTATATGGGTAGTAAAGAATTAGTTGCTAACCCTAACGGCACAGAACTAAATCTAGAGCATATTCTTCCTCAAAAACCAAGTGAGTCATGGCTAGTGCAGTTTTCAAAGATTGATCATCGTCAGTACGTTGATAGACTTGGTAATATGACTCTCCTTGACTCGACAGTTAACCGGAAAGTTGGCAACAACTCATTTCAGGAAAAATGTGCAGCCGCTTTTACTTCTTCTAATTTAGAGATTACAAAAGAGATTTTGAACACTTCTGTTTGGGGGGCAAAACAGATTGAAGAAAGACAAAATAAAATGGCTAAAGCTGCGTGTCAAATTTGGCGTCTAAATTACTAGGATTGAAGCAATAATCACGTCAAAATCGCCCCAGCCAACAATTTAGAATAACGATACTCCAACTCATCCCGAATTAACTTTAACCCCTTCAATTTATCATCTCGAACAATTATCTTTTCCGCCGCATCCCTTGCCAAATTCAAGACTTCTTGATCTTCCACCAAACTCGCCAACGCAAAATCTGCTAACCCCGACTGACGCCTCCCCAAAACCTCACCAGGACCACGAAAACGCATATCCATTTCCGAGATAAAAAAGCCATCCTGCGACTGTTCCAAAACCCCTAAGCGTTGCTTTGCTGTATCCGTCTTAGAACTACTCATTAACAAGCAAAAAGATTGAGCAGAACCTCGACCAACACGACCTCTTAATTGATGCAATTGAGATAATCCAAAACGTTCAGCATTTTCAATCA
>JBATUR010000065.1:0-82674 GCA_049671305.1 Coleofasciculaceae cyanobacterium | reverse complement strand
GTCTCCGATTTAAATAAGCTCCTACTTGTTCATGGGGTCCTGTTGGTTTCACTTCACAAACCCTGCCGTTAATTAACTCATAGCGCCCATCTTCTGGATACCAGGCAATAAACTCATCAAAGGTTGTGAGTTGAGGAATTGTTTGAACCATTAAGAGCTACCTCCTGTAAGTCACTATACTACTGAATTTTTGGTGCAGCAATCCTCAGTGGACAACCGTGAATGCTATTCACACAAATCTTGACAGTTTTGTGAATAGCATTCACAATAGATGGAAGAGAGTTCACAAAGTTAAGCAATACGCAGTTTCTATGCACGACGATGATTTGATTGGGCTATATGAGGTAGCTCAAATAGCGGATGTTCGTCCGTCTGCTGTAGGAAATTGGAGAAAGAGGCATCCAGATTTTCCGGTTCCTGTGAGGCAGCTACAGTCTGGACCAGTATATCAACGGCGACAAATTCTGCACTGGCTTAGGAAAAAGGAAGCACCAATGGTCAAAGTAATTGCACTATTCAACAATAAAGGAGGGGTCGGCAAAACCACTACAATTTGGAATTTAGCAACATCGTTAGCGCACAAAGGAAAGAAAGTATTAGCGATCGATTTTGACCCGCAGTGCAATTTATCTATTGCTGCTTTAGGTAGTGTTGAATTTTCCAAATATTTAGAAAGTTCTCAAGAACTACCTTATGGTAGAACTATCCGTGCCTTTGCTCTACCTTATATTCAGCAAAGTGTCCCAGGAAAACCATATATTGCCAAGCCTAAACTCAATAAGAATGATAATCTAGACATCGTGCCTGGGGATTTTTGGCTTAACAACTTTTCTGACATTCTCAATGTGGGTACAGATGTAATTGGAGGAGCTGGACTATACCGTTTTTTGATGCCTTCGAGTTTGATTGAAGCCGTTGAAAGAGAATTTGATAAGCAGTATGACTTTGCACTAATAGATTTGCCTCCATCTTTTAACACTTTGGTTAGGGCAGCATTGTACTCGTCAGATTATTTTCTTGTTCCATGTACACCTGACCTTTTTTCTGCCTATTGTGTAGGTTTGATTGGGCAGGTTTTGCCTCGGTTTATTGAAGATTGGGAACAAGGAAAAGTCCGCTATCTTCAGTCCAACTCATACGATCAGGTAATCCCTCAAAAAGGACAACCTAAGTTTGGTGGCTGGATTTTCAATGCATTCGACACTATAAGAAAACCGGGTGCTAAAGAACCTGGAAAAACAGCGGCAGATAAAGCTCAATTCAAAAAAGTCCAGGATTCTATCAACAATAAACTTTTACCAAATCTCAGAGCTATTAATGCATACTCGGCTGTTCCAGATTTTATTAAACAAGAGCCTGTTGCTAGTATTGAAGACTTGAACGTGATGGCTCCTGATAGTATTGTTCAAAATAAACCAATAAAGTATTTACGACAGGGAAAACCAACTCGTGAAAATGTTAGTGGTGGTAGTTGGGGACTTTATCAAAAAACTAAGATGGAAGAAATGGATAAGGAATATGATAATTTAGCAAAATTTATGATCGATAAATTTTGACTTATACCCACTTCTGCCATAACTTCGCCAAACAGCTTATCAGATTTTCCGGATCGCACAATAGCTCTGACGGATATAGAACAAGTAGATGCACCCTGATGACAACCTTCGGCTTCGGCTGAAGGTTTTTTATTATATGCTAATTTCCTCAAAGTGACTCAAACATTGCTGTAAAATCTGGCAACGCCGTACACTCTTCCTCAAAGGCTTCAGCATCGCCCACATCCTCGACTTCATATTGCATAATGCGATCGCCATCTGCTTTCATTTTCTTGGAGGAAACTGGAATACCTGCATATTTAGACGCGATCGCTAAAAATTTCGCTGAATCACGTTTCCAAGCTTCTGCTGAACAGGTAATTGTTACAAGCCACATAATCTAATTTTTATATAATTGCCAAAGCCTGTAGATTGTAACTTGGATACCAGGGCAATATAAACAAAGCCCTTGGGATCTAGACCAAGGGCTTTGTTTAATAATTATTGCCAAAACTATTGACTTAATTGGCAATTTGTGCATAGTCTTTTATGCTTTCAACCAACGGGCAGCATCTTTGGCGTGATAGGTCAAAATCATGTCACAACCGGCACGTTTGAAGCCCGTTAAGGTTTCCATCACCACCCGTTCCTCATCAATCCAACCATTCAGCGCCGCAGCTTTGACCATCGCATACTCACCGGAAACATTGTAAGCGGCAACAGGTAAGTTACTGGCTTGCTTGACCTGATAAATGATGTCCATATATGCCAAAGCTGGCTTAACCATCAGCATATCAGCACCTTCAGCGATATCAAGTTCAATTTCCCGGATCGCTTCGCGGGAGTTTGCCGGGTCCATTTGATAAGTTCTGCGATCGCCAAATTGTGGTGCAGAATCAGCCGCGTCTCTAAATGGTCCATAATAAGCTGAGGCATATTTTGCCGCATAGGACATAATCGGCGTATCCTCAAACCCAGCCGCATCTAAGCCTTCGCGAATTGCCTGCACAAAGCCATCCATCATCCCAGAAGGGGCAATAATATCAGCGCCTGCTTTTGCCTGAGAAACGGCGGTTTTTTTCAGTAATTCCAAAGTCGGATCATTCAAAACACGACCGCTTAAATCGCCAACTTCCAAATAACCACAATGACCGTGATCAGTATATTCGCACAAACAAGTATCAGCAATTACCATCAAATCTGGCACCGCTTCTTTAACAGCAGTCGAGGCTTTTTGCACAATACCGCAATCATGCCATGCGCCTGTCGCTTCTGTATCTTTATCGTCAGGAATGCCAAATAAAATAATCGCAGGAATGCCAAGATCATAAACTTCCTTAGCTTCCTCCACAATTTTATCTATCGATAATTGATAGACTCCAGGCATCGATTTAACTTCTTTGGCGAAGCTTTCACCGGGGACAGCAAACAAAGGATAAATTAAATCGCTGGTGGTAAGAACATTTTCACGTACCATCCGGCGTAGTTGAGTCGCCTTACGGAGGCGTCGAGGACGATGGGTTGGAAACATTGGCTATAAAAAGTCGATTCTCAAAAGTGAAAGCGTGTTAACAGTTTAAAGCCTGATTTTCCCCTCTTGCTCTCTTGAAAGGTAACGTTCTGTTAAATGATTTCCCTTAATCGTAAAGACGTTTCGGCGAAACGTCTCTACAAGGTTTTGCCAGTTGATGATTATTTCAACCTAAACAGTTGCCAATTCTGGGGTGGCTACTGCTTCAACTGGCTTGGTAATGATTTTCCCTTAATCGTAAAGACGTTTCGGCGAAACGTCTCTACAAGGTTTTGCTAGTTGATGATTATTTAAACCTAAACAGTTGCCAATTCTGGGGTGGCTACTGCTTCAACTGGCTTGGTGTATACGCTAACTTTCTTGCGGGTTCTGCCTTTTCTCTCAAAGGTGACAACGCCATCAATAAGAGCAAATAAGGTGTCATCGCTGCCGATGCCAACATTATTGCCGGGGTGAAACTTTGTGCCACGTTGACGCACCAAGATGTTACCCGCTCTAACAACTTGTCCACCAAAGCGCTTGACGCCTAGGCGTTGGGCATTAGAATCGCGACCGTTTCTTGTACTACCAGTACCTTTCTTGTGAGCCATAGTTTCCTCTTTAAGTCTTTTTACAGTTAGTTGACAAGCGATTTATTGCCTATTTCTATTCTGATACAGCTTCGGCGTTTTCTTCAATTGTCGGTGTTTCGGCTTGCTGCGTTGTGGAAGTCGCTAAGACAGAACCATTCATGTTGATTGAATCAACCATCAAGCGGGTAATTTCTTGGCGGTGTCCCCGCTTTTTACGGGTTTTCTTTTTGGGCTTCATCTTATAGACGATGATTTTGCGACCGCGAAAATGTCGCATTACTGTGCCTTCAATGGTTGCCCCTTCAATAAAAGGTTGACCTATGGTTACATCGCCATCGTGTTGCACAAATAAAACTCTTTCGATGCTGACATTGGCATCCGGTTCTACGGGCAGTAGTTCAATGTCATAAAAGCGACCTGGTTCGACTCGCATTTGCTTGCCGCCAGTTTCAATAATTGCGTAGCTCATCAAATAATCCTTATCTTTTGCCGTACAGGTAGCTGGTTTTCCAGCTTTTGATATGTCTCAACCTGATCCGAGCAGGTAATCGAACACAATCTCTGATTATAAGCGGCATATTTGCTCTATGTAAAGCTAGGCATTAATGCGGCGGTATTTGGCTTGAACTCCCATGTGAATACCGTAGGCAACCAAACCAAGGGCAACTATTCCCAGAAGCAAAGGTCCATAAGGCTGTCGTGCCAAGGCTTGTAGCGCTCCATCTAGTCCGCGCACTTCCTTCGGGTCAAATTGACGTGCCGCCTCGATGAGGAAGAAACCAATCATGGTAAAAACAATGCCTCGTGCAGCTTCGCCAACTCTACCGATGCGAATTGCCCATGTTTGTTCAGTTTGACTCATTTCTTGCAGCTTTAGGTGCTTGCGGAATTTTGCTTTGTAAGCTTTATAAAGTTTGTAGAAGCCAAAACCGATGACAAGTGCGCCAACTAGACCAACTAACCACTGTCCAAAAGGCTGTTGCAGCAGGCGTGCTGTCCAGTCTTGTCGCGAGTTGCTGCCGCTAGTGCGGTTTCCCATAATTAATTGCATGGCGCTGAGGGCTAAACTTCCATAAGCCAAACCAGTGCCAGCATAGCCAAGACGCTTTGCTATACCTTGGGGATCATCGCCTTTGTGTTCGGGGTCTTTGATGGCTTTTACAAATGACCAAAGCACATATCCCATTAAACCAATTGTTAGGAAAAGTAATAAAAATTTACCAAAAGGCAGTGCTGCAACGGTATCTAACGCCCCGGTTGTGTCCGTTGTTTTGCCTCTACTGCTAACAGCAGCCAGCACTGCCAATACACCAACAATTGTGTATACGATTCCTTTGGTAGCATAGCCGAGCCGCGCCAGTCTTTCTACCCACATACTACCTCTCAAAGCGATCGCCTCAGTGATTCAACCGAAGCGATACAGTAACGCTTTGGTTGGTTATTTTTTTGATGTCCAATTTTCTACCTATTAAGCTAGCCTTCATCCAAAAAGCAGACATCTATCCCAGTACATATCGCACTCATTTTGAAAGTAGGCGGTATCGTGGATAAATGCGAGATATAACTGACTGCGTATAATGCAAGGTCAAATCAATATCAACTCTCCCGTTTCGGACAAGTTTGTCTTTCTGACTTGCCGAGATGCGATAGGGCGCATTGCACTCGTGACTTGCCTTACTCCTCACACTCATGAGCAATTTTCCAGACTTGTCTAATCACGGTTTCAAGATAGTCAGAGAGTTGGGACATAATCGCACTGGTGGGAGAGTCACCTACCTTGCCACCCCACTTAACCAACCAGGGACAGCGATACCCGTCGTCGTTAAGCAATTTCAATTTGCTAAAAGTAACACGAGTTGGGCTGACTATGACGCAATTGGGCGCGAAATCCAAGTATTGCAAGGATTAAATCATCCGGGTATTCCGCGTTACTTGGGTTCTTTTCAAACATCTAGCGGTTTTTGTTTGGTACAGGAATATAAAAAAGCCCCAAATCTTGCTGTGCGACGCAGTTTTTCTTCTGATGAAATCAAGCAAATTGCTGTTGCTTTGCTAAATATTTTGATCTATCTGCAAAATCGCTTTCCTGCGATTAGTCATCGCGATATTAAGCCGGAAAATATTTTAGTTGATGACAAAATTAGGGTTTATTTAGTTGATTTTGGTTTAGCAAGAATTGGTGATAGCGAAGTTGCTGTTAGTAGCGTCGCCAAAGGCACGATTGGATTTATGGCACCGGAACAGTTATTTAATCGCCAATTAAGTGAGGCATCAGATCTTTATGGTTTAGGTGCAACGTTGATTTGTTTATTAACTGGTACCCCTTCAACTGAAATTAGCCAGTTAATTGATGATGATTACCGTATTAACTTTAAACATCTGGTTCCTAAGTTAAGTTTGCGGTGGATTGAGTGGTTACAAAAGATGGTGGAGCTAAAGCCAAAAGACCGCTATGTTGATGCTACAAGCGCCTTGGCAGCCTTGGAGCCAATTTATGTGACTCGCATCCCGGAAGTCAATCTGAGCAAGCCTTCTATTGAAATTACAGCGAATAGATTGGGCGAAAGATTAGTTGAGTTGGTGACGATTAGTAATAAGGTTCCAGATACGATTTTGCAAAGCCGTTGGGAAGTTGCGCCGCACTTAAGTGATCCGCCCCACACTCCCCATACTCATCGCTGGATTTGCTTGGAACAATCTCTATTTTCTGATAATCAAGCGGTATGTAAAATTACTGTTGATACACGGCAGTTGATGGCAAATCATGTTTATCAACGGGAACTGATTATTTATACCAATTCTCAGCCAGAAATGCAGATTTTGAATCTTACAGTTAAGACTGCACCTGTGCCAATTGCTACGCAGAAGTTGCCGTATTTTTCGTTATTTTTACTAGTATTTTTCGCGGCAATGGCAGCTTGGGTGGAAACTTCGGCTTGGGAAGGAATTATTAATGAAAGTGGCACAATTGGCATGGTAATCGCCATTTTTGTTTCGGCATTTGTGGCAATGCTGGGAGTTGCAGCAGCAGTAACTTCTGGTGTTATTTCTAAGTTGATCGGCAAAGTTAGAAGCAAGTTTGGTGTCAAATTAAAAGCAATGGATACCGTGGCGTCGGTATTTTTTGCTGGGGTAGCGGCGATGTTTGTTACCTCGTTTGGGGCACAGTTTCGGGCAACCCATGCTGCTATTGCGGCGTTTGCGGTTGTTGATGCGGTGGTATTTATGGCAGCATTTGAAGGTGAAGGTGTTGCCGAAAGTTGCTTAGATAGAGGCTTTAGTAAATGGTTGGCTTTTGGGGTTTCTTTCTTGTCAGCGGCTTTGGGTATTAGTTTGGGTGTTGGTTTGAAATTAGGGTTTTTGAATCAGTGGGTTTTGTGGGCGATAATTGGCACGAGTTTACCGTTAGTAATTATGATTATTTATCCACCATTAAAACGGGCGAAGCTACTTTCTAGGTATCGCAAGTTGGAAACTAATTTAATTAAACCTTAAAAGGTTGCTTAGGTTAGTATTTGTGATGTAATTTCTGCTATTTTAATTAGGAGTAATTTTCTTTGAATAAGCAAGCATCTGAATTAGAAGCATTACAACAGTTAATTGATGTTGTAGCACAATTGCGATCGCCTGATGGGGGTTGTCCTTGGGATTTGGCTCAAACACCCCAAACTCTTACACCTTATGTGATTGAAGAAGCTTATGAGGTGGTGGATGCGATTCGTAATGGCGATCAAAAAGCGATCCAAGAAGAGCTTGGCGATTTATTATTACAAGTAGTATTGCAAGCTCAAATTGCCAGCGAACACAATGATTTTAGCTTAACAGATGTCGCTCAAGGTATTACTGAAAAACTAATCCGCCGCCATCCTCATGTTTTTAGTGATGTGGAAGTTCAAAGTGTTGAAGAAGTCCATCAAAATTGGGAGCAAATTAAGGCAGCAGAAAAGGGAGAAACTTTTGAGGAAGCTCAACTTTTAAGTCGTAAATTGGCGCGATATGCTAGCAAGTTACCTCCTTTAATGGCAGGAATGAAGATTTCTCAAAAAGCTGGTGCTGCTGGCTTTGACTGGGATAATGTTGAGGGTATTTGGGAAAAGTTTCAAGAAGAACTAGCAGAATTTAAGCAGGCAATAGAGCAAGAAAGTTCAGCAGAACAACAGGCAGAATTAGGTGATTTATTATTTACTATAATTCAACTTGCTCGTTGGTACAAGCTTGATCCGGCTGAAGGTTTGCAGGGAACTAATAGGCGATTTATTCAACGTTTGGCACAAATTGAAGCAGTGGCAAATCGTCCTATATCAGATTACAACTTGGAAGAGTTAGAAATACTTTGGCAACAAGCAAAAGCAAAATTAGCTAAGGAGAATAATCTAGGTTAAATTTAATATTGAAGTGCCTAATGTTTACTCTATTTATAGAAAGTTACTAGAAGTTATAAAGACAATTAAAACATCTAAACTTAGTTCTAAAATTAGTCAAGTGCGACTTAAGGAGTCTCCCAATTGCTCAATATAATCACAATTTGGGAATTGTTGAAAGAGACAGTTTCTCAGTGGAAACAAGATCAAGCCTCATTAATGGCGGCGGCTTTAGCTTATTACACAATATTTTCGTTAGCACCATTATTAATTATTGTAATTGCAATTGCCGGAACTGTATTTGGAGAGCAGGCAGCAAAAGGTGAATTGGTAACACAAATGCAAGGTTTAATTGGCAAAGAAGGCGCCCAGCTTATCCAAACAGCGCTGGAAAATGCCAATCAATTTGATCCAAGTCAAGGCATTATTCCTACCTTAATTAATATCGGTTTTCTGCTATTTGGTGCAACAGTAGTTTTTGCACAACTACAAAAGTCTCTTAACATTATTTGGGGGGTACAACCGAAGCCAGGAAATGGTATTAAACATTTTTTGAGGAAACGGTTTTTATCATTTTCAATGGTATTAGTAATTGCTTTTTTATTGCTTATATCTTTGGTAGTCAGTACGTTGCTAGTGATTCTTGGTAGTTATTTAAGAGGTTTAGTACCAGGTTTTACTTACTTATGGCAATTGCTTAATTTTTTTGTTGCTTTTGGCATTGTTACGCTTTTATTTGCGATGATTTTTAAGATTTTACCAGATGCAAAAATTGCCTGGATTGATGTTTGGATGGGCGCTGCAATTACGGCAGTACTATTTGATATTGGCAAGTCTGTCTTAGGATTTTATTTAGGTAAGGCAAGTTTCGCCTCTATTTATGGTGCAGCCGGTTCTTTAGTTATTATCCTGACTTGGGTTTTTTATTCAGCTCAAATTTTGTTTTTGGGTGCAGAACTTACTCAAGTTTATACTAAAAAATGGGGACAAGAAATTACGCCAGCGGAATATGCAATGCGTGTGCCAAAACCTTTATCTGTGGAATTAGAAGAATCTTCTTAGGATATCAAAAGCTTTCTCAAAAAGTAAGTTAAATAAAAATTTTCCTTATCTTGACAAATAGTTTACTAATAACGCTAATGCTAAATAAACTTGCCGATTTAGTTTTTGCTGATTTGCAATAATAGCCAAAGTTTTTCCAAGTTTTACCTGCTCAGTAATATCTTTAATATCTCCCCAAGTTAGTTGGCTTTCAATATAAGCTATTGCTAATAAAATAAGCTGATCAAGATAATTATTTCCTTCTGCTTTAGTCATCATAGTATGAGGAATTTTGAAATCTTGATCAAAGCAATAATACCAAGATTTTGGCTGCTGATTAACTACGTCTTCAAATAAGTCTTGATGTTCCTTCAGATTAGTAGCTTGGTCACCTTCACTAGAAACAATTAACATCGATGTAGTTGTTATTTTAGCCTTTTCTGAAATTTGCTGCCCTAAATCAAGAAAAACCCGTAAAGCAGGCATAGAAAAGCCATTGTAGCCAAAATTACCAGGATTATCTTTGTTAAACCATTCAAAGTAAATTGGTAAAGTTTCTACCAAAAAATCTACCAGCTTATTAATACCACTTAAATAAGGAGCAAATAGTAAAGCTTTTTCAATTTCTTGGGGATATTCTTGAGCTAACCAAGCTGCTAAAGTACCACCTGATGAGTGACCGCCAACTATTAAATTTTCTCCTAAAAGTTTAGCTTTTTCTAGCCATTCTAAAGCAAATTTTTGATAAACTTCAACAGTTTCTGGCAAGGGAGGCGGATTTTTGCCATCCCAATCTCCTGCTATTCCATGACCAGGAATTAAGGGAATTAATACATTATAACCAAGTTTATATAAGGCTTCGGCAAGCGGTTCAAATTGATAACAACCAGCCGTAAAACCATGAAAAAAGAGACAGACTTTCTTAGTTGGTTGGTCATGAAACAAAAACTTTGAACGGCATTGTTCATTTCGGACCGATAGAGCATTTTCACGATTTTTTGCTTGTTCTATTATTGATGTTACGGTATTAGAGTAGTTAAGCATTTAGTTATGTCCTGTAATTTGAGCAGGGAAACAGACTCTATTGATTAAATTCAATAACCTTCATCTCCTATCTAAATTTTATTGTTTTTAAAGCAACAAAAAATTCAAATAGGAGCTTTTTTATACTAAGTAACAACTAATTCAGATTTTTCGGACGAAACCTTTGCTCAATAAGTTTTACTAGTGTCTCTCTAGGGAAAAAACGTGGAAGATTAACAAGAACTTGGTTAGGAAATCCTCCCGAAATAACTGTAGAAGCTTGTCCTTCTAAGGCTTTCAGAGCATCTTTGACTACACTTTCAGGAGTAGCTGAAGTTTTATCTCCTGCACTGCCACTGGCAAATTCTTCAAAACCAGCAACATCAAAAAAATTCGTTTTAGTTGGTCCCGGACAAACAGCAAGAACTTTTACTCCTTTTGCTTGGTTTTCTGCTTGAAGTGCCTCGCTAAAGCTGAGTACAAAAGCTTTGGTTGCTGCGTAAACTGCCATATAAGGCATTGGGTAATAACTGGCAATTGAGCCGAGGTTAATAATAGCGCCAGAACCTCTCTGCTGCATTTGAGGTAAAAATTGATATGTTAAATCTACCAATGATAAAATGTTGAGTTGAATCATTTCTAGCTGTTTAGGTAAGGAACTATCACTAAAAGCGCCGTAGGTTCCAAAACCAGCATTGTTGATTAATAGATCAACGCTAATTTCTTTTTGAGTGACAGCTTCATACACACTTTTTGCGGCACCAGGTACAATTAAATCTTGCACTAAAACTTCTACCTTAATATTATGTTGTTGCTGTAACTCTTGGGCAAGTTGATTGAGTTTGTCTTGTGAACGAGCAACTAAAATCAAATCATTTTTGCGTGTCGCCAGTGCTTGGGCGAAAGCCGCACCAATTCCAAAAGAAGCGCCAGTAATTAAAGCAGTAGACATTAATCTTACTTGTAGATTTTGATTTATTGATCCTAACTATAAATAGCTAAAAATGGCTACGAATATCTTTTTTTTAGGCGATGTTTGCGGTATGATTTGGAAATGGGTTTAACTTGTCGTACCCGCATTACCTTGTCTTTCCTAAATTGGAGCAAGTTAATTGGATTAATTTTTTCCTAGCAAATGCGATCGCTTTTTTTCGTTTTATGACTTACTTTCGCCAAAATATCGATAGCTTATCCGCTTATGTGCCTGGTGAGCAACCAGCAGCCAATACCAAAGTAATTAAGCTAAATACCAACGAAAATCCCTATCCTCCTTCTCCACAAGCCTTACAGGTACTCAAAACACTTGATGGAGAGTGCCTGCGCCGCTATCCCCAACCTCTGGCGCATGACTTCCGTATAGCAGCAAGTCAAGTTTTGGATGTGCCCGCTGATTGGATTTTAGTCGGAAATGGCAGCGATGATCTCTTAACAATGATTATGCGAGCTTGTGTTGAACCAGGACGAAAAGTGGCTTATCCCATGCCAACCTATGTTTTATACAGAACATTAGCACAAATACAAGATGCCGAAGTTGTAGAAATTCCTTTTTCGGAAGATTATAGCTTACCAATTGAGCAAATAATTGAAACTCAAGCGGCTGCAACTTTTATCGCTTCTCCTAATAGTCCGTCGGGAACAACTGCACCTAAAGAATTATTAGAAAAACTGGCAGCAAATTTATCAGGTATCCTGGTTATTGATGAAGCCTACGTTGATTTTGCTGACTCTAATGCTTTGGAATTAGTTAAAAAATACGATAATGTTATTGTCTTAAGAACTTTATCAAAAGGCTATTCCTTAGCAGGTTTAAGACTAGGTTTTGGCATAGCTAACCCATCACTTATAGAAGGATTATTTAAAGTTAAAGATAGTTATAACGTTGATGCAATTGCCTGTGCCATTGGTGCGGCGGCAATTTTAGACCAAAGTCACAAAATTGCTAATGCCCAAAAAATTAAAGCTTCTCGAAGCCAAATGGTAGAAGACTTGCAAAAGTTGGGATTCTATGTGTTGCCTTCACAAGCCAATTTCTTGCTAGCACAATCACCGAATAGCAATGCCAAATCTCTTTATGAAATGCTCAAAGAAAGAGGCATTTTAGTCCGTTACTTCAATCAACCTCAGTTAGCAGATAAATTACGCATTACCATAGGCACTCCCCAACAAAATCAAACCCTAATTCAAGTACTTAAAGAAATACTTTAATTACCAATATTCATAACAAAGCCTTGACCTCAGAAAATCTTTCCTCAGTTTCCGGAGTAGGGATGTTAGTGGTTGAAAAAGTGAATTGAGCAGGAAATATCAGTTCAGGGTTGCCACGGCGTAATAACTTCCTAACACCTCATGGATACTCACAAAGCTTTTTTATGTCATGAATAACTTTATTTCTGGTTTCGCCTGTGGTTTTGGTATGGGATTTTTCTTAGCAGCAATTATTGCTGTCATTTTAGGAGTGCTATCTGTTTTATCTTTAACAATGGATGCCTCTGATTTACCAAGAAGAAATTCTCAAAAGCTGGTAGCTAATCGACGCCGCCGGTTACTTGATTAGCTAGCTAATTTTTAAGTTGGATAAAGAATAAATCATCTAAAATTATCTTAATACACAATAATTACCGTCAGCCAAAATAAAACTATGGACGAGTTTATGGCAGCAGCAATTGCCGAAGCAAAACAAGGATTGAGTGAAGGCGGCATTCCCATTGGTTCAGTAATCATCAAAGACGGTAAAATTGTAGGCAAAGGACATAATAAGCGTGTTCAAGATAGCGATCCTGTTACCCATGCAGAAATCGATTGTCTACGCAATGCGGGCAGAATTGGCAACTACCAAGAAACCACACTTTATTCAACTTTAATGCCTTGTTATCTCTGTGCAGGCGCAGTTGTACAATTTGGTATTAAAAAAGTTATTGCTGGTGAGTCAGAAACTTTTGCTGGTGCAAAGCAATTTATGGAATCTCATGGCGTAGAAGTGGTAGATTTAAACTTAGATGAATGTAAGCAAATGATGAGCGAATTCATTCAGGAAAAACCAGAATTATGGAATGAGGATATCGGTAAATAAGTTACATTTAGCAGCTATTTCAAGCTTGAATTAAAGATAAAATTTACTTAATACCTCGTGCTTGCAAAAATGCCTGCAAAGTTGCTCGATCAGGCAATGCAGGCTGTGCCCCAGCTTTAGTTGCCGTTAGCGCCCCTGCCGCCGCACCCCAAACAACTGCCTCTCGTAAGCAATAACCTTCAGCCAAAGCCACTGCCAAACCACCATTAAAGGCATCGCCCGCCGCAACTGTATCAACTGCAGCGACGGAAAAGGCTGGTATATGGAAGCTTTCTGTACTTGTTGCACAGACTACACCTTGGTTGCCTAATTTCACAATCGCCACTTTCACACCCCGCCGCCTCAACTCAAAAGCTGCCTGATACGCCACTGCTTCCCCATCCACGGCAAACCCAACTAACTGACTTGCCTCAACTTCATTTGGTGTGATGATATCAACCAATGGATACAACTCCGGCGGAATATCTTGAGCTGGTGCAGGATCTAAAATCACTCGTATACCTGCCCTGTGTGCCGCTTGAGCCGCCGCCAAAACCGCAGGCATCCCAATTTCAAATTGTAATAATAACGCCGCCGCTCCTGGCAACAAAGGGCTAAGTCGCTCAACATCCTGCTGACAAACGCGCCCATTTACACCCGCCACAATGATGATGTTATTTTCACCCGCATCATCCACCGTAATCACCGCCACACCAGTCGCCCCTGCATCAACCAAAATAGCAGCCGTCTCAATGCCCTCTGCCCGTAACCCAGACAGCAACTGACGCCCAAACTGATCATCACCTAGACGCCCTACCAAGTGAGTTGTCGCACCCAGTCGCGCCGCCGCCACGGCTTGATTTGCCCCTTTGCCACCTGCAGCCGTAAAAAATTCCGATCCTTGCAGCGTTTCACCCGCCATCGGTAAGCGAGGCGTTTTTGTTACCAAGTCTAAATTAATGCTGCCGAAAACAATAATTGGTTTCATTTTTCTGGTTGCAAAAGCTCAATTGCTTCCTCACACCAATTAATCCAATCTGTTTCGTAACCGATGCCTTTGCGGAGAGTTAGATATTGATATTTTTGTTGATGAGTCAGGGTTTGCGGATTAGCAAAACATTGCTGCTCAATATCTTGATAAGCTTTGAGTTTTTCGGCGTGAATTTGGCGATGATGCTCTATTTCTTTTATCAACTTTTGTTCAGGAATTAGATAGCCAGCAAAGATTTTTACCAGCAAATCATCTTTAATTACTGCAGGTTCACACGTACGAGTCATCCACTCAATTAACTGCAATCTGCCCAATTCTGTAACTGTATAAAGCTTTTTGTCGGGGCGAGTTTCTTGAGCAATTACCTCAGCAATAATCCAGCCTAAATCTTCTAACTTGGTCAATTCCCGATAAATCTGCTGATAGGTGGCTTTCCAGAAAAAGCCGACTGAAGCCTCAAATTGTTTTGCCAGTTCATAGCCACTCGCAGGAGTGTTAATTAGTGATACTAAAATCGCGTGGGCGATCGCCATTTTGACTCATATTGCTACTTTCTTTTACTATGCAACTTTTAGAGTTGATTTTACCAATCGAGTCGCTATCTTGCCCGTCTAGATTGAGCAGGCAAGATCTTGGGAGTGCTACAAAATTACAGTGCTGGAATTGCAGGTTCTAAACCAAGCTGACTCATTAGGCGGTTAATATCGAAATGTTCAGCCATCAAATTTCGCATACACTCCACTTTAATGGGTTCGTGCAGGCGCACTTGACCAAAGGCATGGTTAATAATCTCAACGGTGGTGAGTGTATCCAAATCAACCGAGAGGACGGGGACTTCCAACTCTTCAGCACGGTTGATGATAAAAGATTGCGGTGGCAATTGTCCAGTCAGAATTAGGCACTGAGTAGAGGTTTCTAGGGCTGCCATTTGTATGTCAGTGCGATCGCCTCCTGTTACTACTGCCATATTGCGGCGCTTGCGGAAATATTTCAGCGCTGAGTTAACATTCATTGCCCCAATTGTCAAGCTTTCTACCATCAAATCTAAGCGGTCAGAACGACAAAGAACTTCGGCTTTTAGCTGAAAAACCAGTTCTCGGACACTAACACTGCGTAACAATTCACTTCTTGGGGTCATTCCTAAAACAGGAATATTGTGCTTTTCTAGAAATGGTCGAATCGTCGATTGAGCGGTTGCTAATTGGTCAGTTGGAATATCATTAATTAATACTCCCGCCAAATATTTACCAAAATATTGTTTAGCAAACAAGATATTTTCTACCAGCAAAACCGAATGATAGCGAACTACCAAAACTACAGTAGTATTAATTTCTTGAGCCATCTCCAACAAAGATAAATTAAATAAACTGCCCTCGCTAAGATTACCTGGTCCTTCTAACAAGATCAAATCGCCACTTGTTTGCTGAAGATACTCTTTGAGGGAATGACAATAATCCTTAGTATCCTCTCCCTGTAAGCGTTTGTGAATCGTGTCGGCGTCTAGAGAAAGCAAAGGCGATCGCACTTTCTTTTGAGGTAAATTGAGAACCTCGGTCATAAACCGCACATCTTCTTCAATAGCATCCGGATCAGAACTGAGACAAGTTCCTAAAGGTTTACCATAAGCAATATCCAACCCTTTTTCTTGTAGCTGATGAGCAATACCAATAATCGTTGCCGACTTACCACTATAAGCTTCTGTTGATCCAATCAGTAAATATTTAGCGGATTTTGCCACTCCCTTTTCACTCCTGATAATTGTTTAATTGCTAATTTCAACCTGCGATTATTCATCAATGCGTAGCAGCTTGCGATAAAATGCCTGAGTAAAATCAGTCAAACGCGATCGCCTAAAATTCATAATTACTTCAATCAAGTAATTCATAAACTCAGAATTTGCCATCGTCACCTCATAACTCAATTCCGCATTGCCATCAAACTGTAAACGAATCCGAGTCAAGTCAGCAGGTAGTTTTGATACAAACCAAGTGGCAACAAACGGAATACTTTCACCACCTTCAATACGGCGAGATCCTTCCAAAGAACCTTGTTGATAAAGACTCAATGCCAGGGGTAACATATTACGCTTTGCCCCTTGGTAGTAAGGCATATACATCCCAACAACACCTTTGTCAGCAGGTTGTAGTTTTTCGATAGACATAAGTTAATTTTGGATTTATGTTCTGAGGCTGATACTATCTTGTTTTCTCAAATCTAGTTTCACTAAACAAATCAAGCTGAGATGATTTAGGCAGCAAAATTCGTCTTGTCTGAATTTTGAGGTCTGACAATGACGATCACTTTCTAAATTTAAGCATTCATCTTCAACAAAACCCGATTGCCCTTAGTTTAACTGAACTGTTAGCGAAGCTCACGTCAAAGCTAACTTGACTTGATTTAATTGACTATCCTTGAGGCAGATGCCTGATCGGCTACTAACGAGGAAGATTGTAAGCTAGTTATTGCCTTTGTTTTCTGGCTAAACAGTTTAAAGTAGGTTGCCCTAGCAAATTCCTTAATCGGATAAGCCACAAAGGTTAAAGGATTAATCGTCACAATGATATTACGAACATCCCTAACTGCTAATTTGATGATGGAAGCAGCAACTTGATCCGCCGACATGATACCAATGGGATTGAGATTACTTTTAAAAGGTCCCAAAATCAGTTTACGCACGATACAGGGTGCATCAAGCCGTCGTAATGTTACCAAGTCTCCCAAAGCGCGTTTGCTTAATTCATATAAAGGACTAAAAGCGGGACTAACTTCCGCTTCTGAGGTATTTACCCAAACTTCTTTGGTGGCGATATCTTGGTTAGTGCGGACTGTGGTAAAAAAGAGTTCAAGCAAGCGCAAACTCGAAAAAGTGTTGATTTCATAAGATTTAGCGATCGCTTCTGGGCTGCGTTCACCATGCACATTTATGCCATGATTGAGAATCAAAATATCGACTTTTTCTAAGTGTGGCGCTAATTCTGATTCATTTCCCACTTGCCAAGTCAGGGTTTTTACAGGTACATTCTCACTCAGGTTAATATTTTTTTGGCTAGAAGTTAGAGCAATCACTTTTGCCCCCCGCGCCTGCAACTGTTTCAGCAGACTTGTCCCTAATGTTCCTGAAGCGCCCGTAACGGCAACTGTCTTACCTTTTAAAGAAAGTGCTGTTCCCATAAGCTTGTCCACCAAAGTTAATGTTCCGCAATAGTAAGCCTTTTGGTTATCAAAATGATGCCGCCAATGGTAGGTACGATTAACACTCCAAAGCGAAGGCGGCGTCAAAAAAGGACCCGGTAAATGGGTAAGATCAGTTAATTCATGAGCCCAGGAGAAGCCACAACCACGAGCGATCGCACTGAGTAAAAATGTCAGAGTATAAAGAGAACCAACTAAGGCGGCAAAATGTTGTTGAGGTGTAACCGTAAAAGCCACGCCCCATAACAAAAAGCTCATACTCAGCATCGCCAAGCATTCTGGCACATCATTGTACCAATGCGCCTGCCGATAAATTGTCTCACTCGTCGCCGTTAAATCTGGGCGAAAAACTCGATGATGCCAGACGTGCAACCGATATAAAGGCTGCCATTGATGAGATAAGACATGGTAGAAGTCTCGCACGAGTTCTACCCAAAGGATAGAACCCAGTCCCCAAGCGGTTGTTATTATTGCCGTTTCCATTTGTCTCCACACACATTTAAAGTTGAATCGTTCAAAATAAATTGAACGTTCTCACGCCTCTTACAGACTCAATAAATTAAGAATTCTCCTAAAAGTATAAGAAATTTAATAATTTCGATACAATTGAGCATAACTAAGCATACACAGATGGGTGCTAGCTTATACCAGTATTGGTATGAGCATTAATAGGTATTGGAGATTGAACTAAGTAAATTATGCCGGAGAATTCCTGGTTACAAGACGATTCTGGCGACGAGCTTGATCCGATTAGCTCTTTGTTATCTGATTTAGATGAAGAAGAATTTGAGAATGAGTTCTTCTTTCAAGGACTAGAAGGACGCCGCAGCAAGGCGGCATTGGTATTAACTTTGCTGTGGAGTGGTACAATTGCGCTTCATTTGGTTTCTTGGGGTTCTTGGTTCATTTTTGGGTTAACAGGGCTATTAGGAATTCAAACAGTGCGGTTTTTGCTGGCTCAACCAGTAAAAACGCCAGAACCGATTTTGGCTGGTGAGCCTGTACCTTATGTTTCTTTGCTGGTAGCGGCAAAAAACGAGGAATTTGTGATCAGTAATCTTGTCAGGATGTTATGTAATTTAGATTACCCAGCAAGCCGCTATGAAGTTTGGGTAATTGATGATCATAGTACTGATGGCACGCCAGAATTATTAGACGAATTGGCAGAAGTTTATCCTCAGCTCAAAGTTTTGCATCGTCAGGAATTTGCCGGTGGTGGAAAATCTGGGGCGTTGAATCAGGTTTTGCCGCTGACGAAGGGACAGTTTGTTGGCGTATTTGATGCCGATGCTAAAGTGACTAAAGACTTGCTGCGACGTGTGTTGCCGTTGTTTAGTCAGCCAGAAATGGGGGCAGTGCAGGTGAGAAAAGCGATCGCCAATGACTCGCAAAATTTCTGGACAAAAGGGCAAATGGCAGAAATGGCATTTGATAGCTATATCCAACAACAACGCATTGCGATCGGTGGTATTGGCGAATTACGAGGAAATGGTCAATTTATGCGCCGCGTGGCGTTAGAGCGTTGCGGTGGTTGGAATGAAGAAACAATTACCGATGACTTAGACTTGACAATTCGCCTGCATTTGGATAAGTGGGATATTGGCTTTTTAGACTGCCCCGCCGTTGAAGAAGAAGGCGTTACCACAGCTTTAGCGCTTTGGCATCAACGCAACCGTTGGGGAGAAGGAGGATATCAGCGTTATTTGGACTACTGGCGCCTAATTGCTAGTAACCGCATGGGGACACGGAAAACCCTGGATTTGTTTTCATTTATGATTATGCAGTACTTGTTGCCTGCTGCCGCTATTCCTGATTGTTTAATGGCAATTGCCCGCAACCGTCCCCCAATTTTGACACCTTTAACTGCTCTTGCCCTAGCTCTGCCTTTGATTGGAATGTATACCGGATTACGGCGTTACAGTCAAGAACCTTTAACAGTTTCCAACTTTTTTGTAACAATTTGGCAGACATTACGAGGCACATTTTATATGTTGCATTGGATGTTGATGATTGCCAGTATTACGGCTCGGATTTCTGTACGCCCGAAGCGGCTGAAATGGGTGAAAACTGTCCATGAAGGTAGTGGGGAAGAAAGTTTTGAGTTTTAGTTTGGCGAAATTTAGTCAGAAATCATTAGTTGCGATCGCTTAAACTCTACCTTGGCTACGCCGACGCGAACCACCCATCAAACCTTGTATCGAAATTTATCGAGTCCATTAAGAATCAACTCCAGTCCAAACTCGAAGTCATGAATACCGTCATAACGCCCCTCTATGACATGATGGGTGAGCCTATTGAGGTAAGGGTACTGGTGAGCAGGGATGAGTGAAAGTCCGGTCTGCGCCACTTCCGAATACTCCGCCGCCTCAAACGGAAAATTCAGCTCCTGAAGCGTGAATCCATAAATATGGCTGTCGATCGCATTCCAGGCATGATCTGCCATCTCCAACGAAAAGCCCGCCTCGCATAGACAGCCCAGCGTCGCATCCACATAGCGCAACATTGCAGGTCCCACATTCGCCCGTGACACGATCGCCATTGTCGCCCAGGGGTGACGTACCAGCACCTCATGAGCTGAAATCGCCCGCCGCTGCATGGCAATCTTCCAGTCAACACCAAGATTCGGCGCCTCAATCTCGCTGGCAACTATATCGACGATGCCATCCAATATGTCATCCTTGTTCGCCACGTGGTTATACAGCGACATCGCCTGGACACCCAGCTCCTGAGCCAGCTTCCGCATTGAGAGCGATTCAATGCCGCTCTTGTCAGCCATGCGAATCGCTGCGTGCAATACCCCTTCCCGGCTTAAAGGGACTTGGGGCGCAGTATCTGAGTCGCTTGTCTTAGCCATGTAATCCTTCTTTTCTCGATTTTTAACGGACAAAGCAAAGCCCAATTCTAGAGGCTCAGTTTACTATTGATCTTGACAGACTTACAGCGTAAGCTAAACTTACATTGTAAGCCAAAGCGATGGAGGCTTGGCTCGCTCTTAATTCAGTTCTGCCCCAATCTGAGAGAAAATCATGAAAACAGCAAACACCCTCGCTCCTGTGCAAGGCGATCGCCAAATGAAAGCGATCGTTCAAGTCGAGTATGGTTCAGCAGATGTGTTGAGACTAGAAAATGTCCATAAGCCCGCCGTCCAGGACAATCAAGTGCTGGTGAGGGTTTATGGAGCCTCGGTGAATGCTAGCGACTGGCATTTGATGCGAGGTACGCCGTTCTTCATCCGCCTGATGTTTGGGGGGCTACTCAAGCCCAAAATCAAGACCCTCGGTTGTGATATGGCTGGACGGGTTGAAGCAATTGGCAAAGATGTGACGCAGTTTCAGCCTGGTGATGAGGTGTTTGGAGACTTGTCCGAGTCTGGTTTCGGCGCGTTTGCCGAGTACGTCTGCACCACCGAAGCGGCATTGGCGATCAAGCCAGTCAATACAACTTTTGAAGAAGCCGCCACAGTTCCTGGCGCAGCTTTGGCTGCCTTGCAGGGCTTGCGGGATGTTGGGCAGATTCAGCCGGGGCAAAAAGTATTAATTAATGGTGCATCTGGTGGCGTGGGGTCGTTTGCGGTGCAGATTGCCAAGACATTTGGCGCTGAGGTGACTGCTGTATGCAGTACGAAAAAAATGGATATGCTGCGATCGCTCGGCGCTGACTACGTTATTGATTACACTCAAGTAGACGTGACCAAAAATGGGCAGCATTACGACCTGATTCTGGACGCGGCAGCCTACCGTTCAGTGCTTGACTATCTGCCAGCCTTGACACCAGAAGGAACCTATGTTTTGATTGGCGGCTCCACCGCTCAATTTTTTCAAGTGATGTTTCTCAGCCCTTGGATTTCGAGAACCACTCGCCAGAAAGTGAAATCCCTAGCTTCAAAACCCAATCAAGCGGATCTCGTCACGTTGAGGGATTTGATCGTAGCAAGCAAAATCGTCCCCTGGATTGAGCGACGCTACAATCTGAGCGAAGTCCCCGCAGCAATTCGACACCTCGAACAGAGGCAGGTGTTGGGGAAAGTCGCTATTAGTGTTTGATATCCATGAACATTCAACTTGGAAAAGCTGATTAATCTTCAAACTTCATCTGACAGTAACTCTGCAAAATATCCACACAATTAGCAATTGCACCTAAATGAGCAATCTCATAACCATGAGTATTTTGTGTCGGGAAACTTAAGCAAGCACCACGAGAAACATGACCGAATTTCATGGCAATTGAAGCATCACTACCAAAACCTGTAATTGTTGCTAACTGAAGCGGCAAATTACCGGCTTCTGCTGCCTGTCGTATTTCCCAATTTAAGCCTTCATCATAAATTCCATAACCATCCTGAGATAATAATACGGGCGCATCACCATCAGCGATCGCATATTCCGAAGACAAAGGGCAAATTTCCAAAGCAATTAAGGCATCCAATTGTTGATTTTGCGAGAAATACAGCGCCCCAATTGCCCCAACTTCTTCCTTTGCCGATGCCACTAAATAAGTATCCACAGCAGGCATCTTTAATCGCTCTGCCAGTGCCAACAAAATTGCCACCGATGCCTTATTATCCAAGGTATAACTAGCAATATAATCCTTCAATCGTAGCGGCTGCTTGCGATGTTTTCCAATTACCATCCGCGTACCTGGACGCACTCCCGCTGCTGCTAATTCTGCTGTGGTACACTTAGTTTCAATCCAAGCATCTTCCCAACGTACAGGTGTATCTTCCTGCTGTGATTTTTGTGGAGATTCATGGGAAACATGACGGGAACCAAAAGATAAAATACCGCTAATAGTTTCCTGATCACCTAATAAATCAACAACACCTTCACCATAAACCCAAGGAAACGCACCGCCAAGTTTACGGACTTCCACACATCCAGCATCACCTATCGTTTTAACAATTGCGCCAATTTCGTCTTTATGGGCAGTAATAGCAATTGCTTTTTCTGAATTTTGTCCAATAATTTTAGCAATAATATTACCAGCTCTATCTTGCCAAACTTCTACTCCCAAAGCAGCAAAACGACTTAGTAATAGTTGGTCAATTTCTTGCTCAACACCACTAGGAGAATGATGTAAAACCAACTCTTTAATGGTGTTAAATAACTGGTTGTAATCTAAGGAAGACAATGATTGCACCTTTAACGCTGTAACTTAGTTTAAGCGATGCTTTTTCTCAATCATCCCTCTCAAGTTCTGAATTAATTTCTAGTTGAGCACTTAAGAAAACATTAGAAAACATTTTCCCTTAATTAGCATCACTTGTAGGCGTCGCTTCTGGTGTTGCTACTGGCTGACTTTTTTGTGGTTTCAACTGCAGTGCCTCTTTTGCCGAAATGCCTTCAGTTTGGGAACCAAAGAACCAAATTGTCTCCGCCGCCTCAGCGCGAGTTACAGCTTTTTTCGGTTGAAATAGCGTCGTATAGCCCAAAACCCGCCGAATATTTGACTGATCACCATTTTGAAAATCTGCCACTACTGCCCGTAATGCCTTAGAGTCCATTTTGCCCGCATCTTGGAAACCCCAAGTTTGCTTAACTGCATCAACAGAAGCTGTAGGCAAGGCTTGACGTGTGTCTAGAGGGATTTTCCATAAAATCAGGTTTTCCCGTGTTAACGGCGCATCTGGGCGGAAAAGAACCGCTGTTGTATCACCAGATAAAGGACTTGGAATTAACCCCGCCTCTGCTAATGCCTGAATGCTGGCAAAATCAGGATTACTTTTGGCAACATCTTGAAAAGCGGGTTTGGCGCTATCGGAAGCCAAACGAATTTGTTGCCCTGGGCGGTTGGCATAAATGCGATTATTTGCTGCCACTAACCAACGGGCAAACTCTCGACGGCTGATCGTTTTATTTGGCTCAAAATTATTACTAACTGTATCATCGTTTTTAGCTTTGGACGCATCAATACTTAATACACCCAGCGCTGCCAAATCATCGATATGTTGACGCAAACCTTGGGGTAGTTTATCAAGGTCGGTAAAATTTTGTGGTGTTCCTGTAACAATTTCGGCTGTCGTTGGTGTCGCTGTGGGTGTAGCAGGTTGCTGGGAAGTCGTCTCTCCGGCGTTGCGGATATATTGAATATCAAATTTTGTGGCTATTGCGCCTGTTTGACTAGGTGTGGTTGGTGAAGGAGTGGCGGCTTGAGTTGTCGTACCGGTGCTTAGAGAAAGAGTTACTTGCAAATTATTACGACGTACGACAAATGTACCACCTGCATCTGTATCTGGCTTTGAGATGACTTGCCAGCTACCAGAATTAAAGGCTCTTTGATAAAAGCTTTGCACAGCATTAATTGGATCAGAAGTTGTCCAATTTGTCAACTGTCCTTGAGCAGAAGGAACATCTAACGCTGCAACTTTTTGTAATTGCGCTTGAGGATAAAGAGGAATTTCCGTCGGAAAATCTTCAGGAAGTGCTACTGTCTGATTTTGAGCAGTGTTGGTGGTACTGACTACATTGGCATTATTTTTCAGTTTAGAGTCTGCAGCAAAAGTGCGCTCCAAAGCTTTGCCTGTTGGGCTGTTGGCACAGGAAGACAACAAACCGATACAGAGGCAAGTAGCGAGACAGATGATAGGACGTTGAACAGGTAGCACGAGCGTTACGGACAAAAAGTCTTATATCACCTACGTTAACGCAAATGGCAAAACTCCCAGCAGTCGGCTTTCCGTATCTCAACTAACTTAACGTAATTGGCTTACCCATGTAGGGGTAGTGCCCCCGTGCCTACCCCATGAGGATTTTGGGCAACCACGGTTTCCCCTACGTTTGTTTTTTTAAAATAAGAGCTAATGGCTGAAAATTCGTGAGGCATGGTATCTTGTCTGAGTGCACAAACCAGCATCTTTTAGCAGTTGGAGCTAACCTACCGATAATGCTGTTAAACAAAGATACTAGTTATGCTTAATTAAAACTGTATGCCTTCAGAGAAAAAAGATTTAGGTTTGGTCAAGCCGTCTTCTGGATTATCCGAGTTGAATTCAGAAGAGATTAAACTACAAGAACCAGTTAATCAGGCAACATTGTGGCAAAGAATACGAGAGAATGTGCAGATTATTGCGATCGCTCTTGCCTTGGCTTTGTTCATTCGTGCTTTTATAGCGGAACCTCGTTATATTCCTTCAGATTCGATGTTACCAACTTTGCAAGTAGGTGATCGCTTAGTTGTCGAAAAAATTTCCTACCATTTCCATCTGCCAGTTAAAGGTGATATCGTTGTTTTCGATCCGCCTCAACAACTGCAAGTTCAAGGTTATGCTAAAAACCAAGCTTTTATTAAACGGGTAATTGGCACACCAGGGCAAACCGTGGAAATTCATGACGGCACGGTTTATCTGAATAACCAACCAATACCCGAAAATTATATCGCCGAACCACCAAATTATCAGATGGATGCGGTAAAAGTACCAGAAGACCAATTATTTGTAATGGGTGATAATCGTAATAACAGCAATGATTCTCATGTTTGGGGCTTTTTGCCGAAACAAAATGTAATTGGTCATGCTTGTTATCGTTTCTGGCCCCCCAGTCGGGCTGGACAGATTTAACGGTTTAGAATTTCTACTTTACCTGCAATTTATCTGGCAGGCAGACGCCTACTCTAGAACTAAACTATGATTTTTAGAGGACGGCTAGCTTGCCCGTCCTAGCGATTTTTGTCTAATCAAGATAGTAAAAAATTGCAACACATTACTTATTTCAAAATCGTAAGTAATACATTAAATCAGAAACAAGTTGAGGATTGAGGGCAAGCCTGCGCTGAAAGTCGGCAAGGTTGCGATATTTGCCAGCTTCAAGACGATTTTGCACGATCGCTCTTGCCAAGAACAAGTCCACAGCAGGAATTTTACTCAATTGTTCCACTGATGCCGTATTGGGATGTACTAATTGTGGTGTCGCAGGACTTTCTGCGTCGTAGTAGCAAAATCTGAGCAGCGGTGTTAGGGGTAGCAGACGGGCAACAGGCATCCCCAAGGCGGCTGCAATGTCTTCTAGGCAACAAAACTGTACGCCGAGGCTGGTCAGGTCAAAAAGCGTCCGTGCTTGATGAATCGACAATCCGGGCAGTCTCAGCCAATCATCTACACTGGCTTGATTGACATCAATTGTCATCCCCAACTGGGCGGCGATGACAATTTCGGCAACTGATTGCAGTCGATAATAAGGGTCATGTTGAATTTTGACCCTGATTGCTTGCCAATTGGGATTAAGGCGATTTTGGGGCAGCATAAGTCAACAGGTGTGAGCAGGATCAAGCAATGCGATCGAGCAATTGGCGGCGTTTTTGCTCAAATTCATACTCAGACATTAACCCGTCTTGACGCAGGCTGTCTAGCTGTCTGAGGGCATCGGCAACTGCACCCACCTGTGCGGGGTCAATTGGTACGGTTGCCGTTGTTGAGGCTTCTTGGACTGCACTGAGGTTAAAATTACGGTCAAATTCATCCATACCTTGTGCCAAATACCAAACGCCTTCGATAGCACAAGCGATTTGGGGAATGTGTGTTCCCCATAGCAATAAGTAGAGAATGCCCCATAATGGTTGTCCTAAATAAAATTTATGTAACCCAGAAACAGGTGCCACTGTGCCAGCGAAGGCTAAAAGAGCGGCAATTCGGCGATTTTTTGGCTTGCTTAACATACTTAGTACTACCTGTATGATTGGCTCTTTGAGGTAAATAGAGCGATCGCTATTTTTCTATGATATTGACCCAAAACCAAAAATCTCTACTAAGAGTGCTGCCTATTTCCTAAAAATGAGCAAAACCCATCTAGAGTGATACGGAAACCCGCATTTTGCGAGTGTCATCCCCTACACTAGAATTTGACTAGAAGGTAGAAAATATAACCCAATGGTTGAGAGATAGGGCGATGGGGTTTTTTGATTCAGATATAGTACAAGAAGAAGCCAAAAAGTTGTTTGAAGATTATCAATCCCTGATTCAAGTGGGAGGCAGCTATGGCAAATTTGACCTAGAAGGCAAAAAGATTTTCATTGAGCAGATGGAATCGATGATGGAGCGCTATAAAATATTTATGAAGCGCTTTGAATTATCAGATGATTTTATGGCGCAAATGACCGTTGAACAACTAAATACACAGCTTGGTCAGTTTGGGGTTACACCTCAACAAATGTTTGAGCAAATGAACACAACCTTGCAGCGGATGAAGTCAGAATTAGAAAAGCAACCATAAGACTAAATGCTTGTTCAAACGCTATCAGCTTTCTGTCTGTTGTTGGTTATGTTTGGTGGCATAACCGCCCATGCCGCCCAACCCCAAAAAGCTGATAGCTAGACAAAGTTTAATCAGGCGGCGTAAAGTTAGAAGCTGGTTTAAAGTTTTGTACAGGCTCATTTTTCAAAGCTTGTAGCATAAAATCTCGCCAGATTGGCGCAACCAAACCACCACCTGTTGCACCACCACCAATAGGACTGTTGTTATCATTACCCACCCAAACTGCTGCTGCTAATTGGGGTACATAGCCAACAAACCAAATATCTCGCTCTGAGGAAGTCGTACCCGTCTTACCCGCTGCCGGACGCCCGATCGCAGCGTTTTTGCCTGTACCACCACTAATGACGCCTTGCAGCACATTATTGAGGGAAGCTGACGCCCAAGGATCAAGGATCTGTCTGGGTTTGGGCGTATTATCTAGCAAGACATTACCACTACTATCAGTAACTCGCACAATCACCGTTGGGTCAGAATACCAACCATCACTGGCAAACGTGGCAAAAGCGCCTGCCATTTCCAAAGGTGTGACGCCAACCGCCCCCAATGGTAATGATGTCACAGGTTCCATCGGACTCTTGATGCCAATGCTGCGGCAAATTTCTATCACTTTATCTAAGCCCACAGCCCGACCAATTTTAATGGCTGGGATATTGGCAGATTGAGCTAAGGCAGTGCGAATAGTCATTGCCCCCGAAAAACCACCCCCGTAGTTTTGGGGCGTGTAATAGCCATCACCATCGCGATAGCTGACGGGAGCATCAATTACGGTAGAATTTGGTCCATATTTGCCGCTGGCAAAAGCAGCGTAGTAAACAAAAGGCTTAAAGGACGAACCGGGTTGACGTCGTGATTGAATAGCACGGTTAAACTGACTTTTGCCATAATCAACCCCACCTACCAACGCTTTCACAAAATGCGTGCGAGGATCAACCGCCGCTAGTGCCACTTGATCGGCATAAATGCCACGATATTGTAGATTAGCGTGGGCACGAGTGACAGTTTCTTCTGCCATACGCTGAAAGTTTGAATCAATTGTCGTTTGAACGCGCATTCCGCCTTTAAGGACAGCATCACGACCAAATCGTTCGTTTAGCTCAGTTACAACTGCTTCTGTGATGTAAGGTAGGTCACTTTTTTGCCAAGATGTCAGCTTGCCCAATCTCAGCTTTTGTTTGCGGGCAGCTTCGGCTTCTTCAGGTGTAATCCAACCTAACTTTTGCATCCTATCCAAGGCGATGCCTTGTCGCTCTTTGGCTTTTTGATATCGTACAAAAGGGCTATATTCTTCGGGTGATTGAATAATTCCCGCCAACAGGGCAGACTCAGCCAGGCTTAAATCGGCTGCCGATTTGCCAAAGTAGCTTTGTGACGCCGTTTGGATGCCGTAATTATTATGTCCCCAATAAATTTGATTGAGGTACATTTCTAAAATCTGGTTTTTGTTGAAAATCTGCTCAATGCGAATTGAGAGAACCGTTTCAGCAATTTTGCGGCTAAACTTACGTTCTTGATTGAGGAACAGATTTTTGACAAGCTGCATGGTTAAGGTTGAACCACCTTCAACCACCGAGTTGCTTCTCCAGTTTTCCAATAGAGCACGCCCAACGCTATTGGGGTTGATACCGTGGTGCAAATAGAAGTGGCTGTCTTCCATTGCTAGCACTGCTCGTTTTAGATTAGGGCTAATTTGGTTGAGTTTGACAACTTCTCGATTAGCTTCACCATGAAGACTGGCAAGATGTTTGCCTTTAACGTCATAAATGTAACTAGTTTCTGTTGGTACATAATTCCGCAGTACTCTCACATCTGGGAGGTTGCGGAAGCTAGCCGCCAAGCCTACTAAGCCTCCAGCTACAACCGCGCTAGTTAGCATGGTGATGCCCAGTATAGTCCCGCCTGTTACCTGAGCTACGCCCTGGACAAACCGAAAACCTGATGAAGAGCTGCTCGGATCTTGTTTTTCTTGTACAGTGCTAGACGACACAGCGTTTTTACTTCCTCACTCAAAAAAGACTTCTTTCTCCACTGGTGTGGCAATTTTTTCAACACTTTCTATAGATGATTACAGCAAATATAGCGTAACAACCGGATTACAGATAATCTCTGTTTAAAGCTTGATTTTAACAATGTCTGTCAGATCTGGTTTTTTTTGGTAAAAATTGCGAAAATCCGTTACTGTTGCGCTCAAATCTGAACAATGCCAAGTTTTATTGCCGCCGATGTTGACTCCACAAGCAAATTCTTGAGTAGATGAGCGACTTTGTGAGTGCAGTGCCTTGCGTAAGCATAGTTGTTTCCTCTATATAGTATTGCATCATCCTCGGTATCATCCTGAGATAATAGTTAGTAACTCAAGCCTCGATAATTTTGACATTTTTTGGCAAGTATTATCAGGTTCTTGCGAGATTTGTCCAAAATAAAGCTGAATCTCTTTGAGTCATTCCTTGTTAATTAATCCTTTAAAAGATATTCCAAACGAATGTCAAATCCATCCACAATAATCGCTAATTCGCTAATTTCAAACCATAACGAGCTCCCCATAGTGCTGACTCGTGGTGTTAGTGAAATTTTTCCGAACAAAGGCGCTTCTCAAGATATTACTGAAAATCTGAGTGAGCGCTTAAAAAAAACTGACCGTCCTTTGCGGGTAAAATTAGGTATTGATCCGACTGGCGCTGATATTCACCTTGGTCATAGTATTCCAGTCAGGAAACTACGAGCTTTTCAAGATGCTGGGCATACTGCCATCCTGCTTATTGGGGACTTTACCGCAAGGATTGGTGATCCGACCGGAAAATCTGATGTTCGTCGCAAGCTTTCTGCTGATGAGGTGATGCAAAATGCCCAAACTTATCTTGATCAGGTGCGTCCCATTTTAGATTTTGACACACCTGGACGTTTGGAAATTCGCTATAACTCTGAGTGGTTAGGGAAACTAGATTTAGGCAAAATTCTTGAGCTATTATCCACTATGACTGTGGGACAAATGTTGGCAAAGGAGGGTTTTGCTGAACGTTACAATCAGGAAAATCCGATTTACTTGCATGAGTTTTTCTACCCGTTGATGCAAGGTTATGATTCTGTTGCCCTAGAAGCTGATGTTGAGTTGGGTGGCACTGATCAAAAGTTTAATATTGCTGTTGGTCGAGATTTACAACGGCATTTTGGTCAAAAACCTCAATTTGGTCTACTTGTGCCTATTTTGCTGGGGACTGATGGGGTACAAAAAATGTCGAAGTCGTTGCATAATTATGTAGGATTACGTGAAGATGCTCTAACCATGTATTCCAAGTTGGAGAAAACGCAGGATAATTTGTTAGAACAGTATTTTGAATTATTGACAAATTTATCTTTAGCTGAATTGCCATCAGAACCACGTGAGCGTCAAAAACTTCTGGCTTTAAATATTGTTAGCCAATACCACGGCGAGGCAGCGGCAAAGGAAGCACAAGCGGCGGCGATTAATTTGGTTCAAGGTGATACGACGGGGACTGGCGATGCTGTACCTCTGTTTGCTTTGTCTAATGTGGAATTTCCGGCAAAGTTATTTTATATCTTGAGCAAGAGTGAGTTGTGCAAAAGTAGTGGCGAGGCACGACGACAAATTCAAGGTGGCGCTGTGAAGTTAGATGGCGAAAAGGTAAGTGATGTTGATTTAACTTTTGATTCTCCTGCTGAAATGGAAGGCAAGGTGTTACAAGTTGGTAAAAAGAAGTTTGTGCGGTTGGTGCCGTAAGTAAGGAAACCGCAAATGAAACCAGAAGACCGGATTATTGTACCAATGGATGTTTCAACTCAGGAAGAGGCGATCGCACTTGTGGAAGCTTTGCCTGATGTTAGTTTCTGGAAGGTTGGACTAGAACTATTTGTCAGCACAGGTTCTGAGATTCTTAGCTTCCTGAAAAGTGAAAATAAGCGTATCTTTCTTGACCTAAAATTTCACGATATCCCCAACACAATGGCGGGGGCAACTCGTGCGGCGGCAAGTTATGGAGTAGATTTAATTACAGTCCATGCGACGGCGGGGCGAAATGCCCTAAAAGCTGCCAGTCTGGCGGCACAGGAAGGATCAGTTGCATCAGGTTCACCTGCTAAATTAATCGCAATTACGCTACTAACAAGCCTCAATTCCAGAGAATTAGCTTTTGATCTGAAAATCCCCATAGAATTACCAGAATATGCTCTCTCTATGGCACTTTTAGCTCAAGAGACGGGTTTGAGTGGGGCGGTCTGTTCTCCTCAAGAAGTGGCACAATTACGTCAGACTTGCGGGGATGATTTTTTGTTAGTTTGCCCTGGTGTGCGTCCAAAATGGGCAGATGCTGGTGATCAAAAGCGTCCCCTAACTCCCTCAGAGGCAATCATTGCTGGTGCAGATTATTTGGTAATTGGACGCCCCATAACTGCCGCAGCTAATCCAGTTGCGGCTTGGGAACGCATTTGTGAAGAGTTAGCGACTAGTGCCTAATTTAAAACGCCGTCAATGGCTCTTCTTTGCCTACTGGCTAGGCATCCTCGCTCTATTTTGTCAAAACGCCCCACCGCTGCTTGCCCAGCCGAATGCTTGCCCAGAGGATGTAGAGACGTTGACGGCTTTGTTAATTCGGGATGTCCCTAGCTATGCAAATCGTGTAATGCAACGCTCACGGCGCTTAAGTCGTCGAAATGAAGTCTTTAGTTATGTGCTTTTGGCAGGGCGTCCAGAATTTACCCCCCTACCCCTGAGTCCAAGTAATTATTCTTCAATTACTCCCACAATTGATGAATCACCACCTCAACAATTATTTTTCACGACTTTAGAAAGACAATACATCAATGGAAAAGCCCTTGAGTCACAACTTTTTCACTGGTTATTTCTGAGCAAAACTGCTGGTGGTTGGCGTTTAGCTTTAATGTTTACTCAATTTGGCTCCTCAGTGCGAGGACGCCCACCAACGCCGCCACAGGAAAGCAGCAATGGTGTTGTCGGTCAAGCTGTGACTACCTGGTTGCGAGATTGCCGTGCCGGAGTTATCAAAACTGGCAGTCGGCGCTAATTTGTTTTAAAACCACAAAAAAAAGAGAGCCACTTGCGTAACTCTCCCAGTCATCAGGGTGCATCTACTTGTCCTTAGTATAGACGAATGGGGTGAGGGGTGTCACCCCCTATTTAAATCTTTTTTTGGGCAGAACTAATTTACATAAGCAAAAAAAAGAGAGCCACTTGCGTAACTCTCCCAGTCATCAGGGTGCATCTACTTGTCCTTAGTATAGACGACTGGGGTGAGGGGTGTCACCCCCTATTTAAATCTTTTTTTGGACAGAACTAATTTAAAAGGCTCTAAAAAAGGAGAGTCACCTAAGTGGCTCTCCCGATCATCAGGGTGCATCTACTTATCAAAATATAGCACCTTCAGGATGAGGGGCGTAACCCCCTATTATGTTATTTCGATGAAGTTTTTTTGCTGCGGCATTAAGCGTTTAACTTTTTGCTCAAAATTTGGTTAGCTAGTTTAGGATCAGCTCTTCCATTAGTTTTCTTCATCAATTGTCCTACAAAAAAGCCTTGTAACTTGGTTTTGCCGTTACGATATTGTTCTAGTTCCTTGGGATTAGCCGCAATTACTTGATCGATCATGGCTTCAAGTTCGGCTGTATCAGAGATTTGAATCAAACCTTTGCGTTCAACAAGTTCTTTCGCCGAGCCGCCTTCGGTTAATAATTCCGGTAAAATATCTTTGGCGATTTTACCGCTAATAGTACCATCTTCAATCAGGGTAATTAATTCTGCCAAAACAACGGGTGTTAGAGCAATTTGCGTAATTAGCAGTTTCTCGGTGTTGAGGTAGGCGGCAATGTCTCCCATTACCCAGTTAGCGGTGAGTTTGGCATTAGCACCTGTGGCAATTGCACTTTCAAAATACTCTGCTACTAAGCGATCGTCCGTCAACACACGAGTATCATAAGCAGAAAGCCCTAATTCACTTTCATAACGATGCCGTTTTTGAGCCGGAAGTTCTGGTAATTCGCCGCGCCACTCTTCTAACTGCTCTTTTGCTACCTCAATTGGCGGCAAGTCGGGCTCAGGAAAATAACGATAGTCGCTAGAACCTTCTTTAACGCGCATACTAATCGTACGTTGGCTGCCTTCTTCCCAAAGTCGCGTTTCTTGAATTATGGGCTCACCTGCTTCTACTGCCTCAATTTGTCGTTCAATTTCATATTCGATCGCTTTTTGAATCGCACTGAACGAATTCATGTTCTTAATTTCGACTTTAACGCCAAATTCCTTTTGCCCAACAGGACGAACAGAAATATTGACATCGCAGCGCAAAGAACCTTCTTGCATATTGCCATCACTCACGCCGATGTATCGCACGATGCGGCGGACTTCTTCAGCGTATTCTGCCGCTTCTTGCCCTGATCGCAAATCTGGTTCTGAGACAATTTCAATTAAAGGTATACCAGCGCGGTTATAGTCTACTAATGAATAGGTGGAACCAGAAAGGCGATCGCTTCCAGCATGAACTAGCTTGCCTGCATCTTCCTCCATGTGCAAGCGAGTAATGCCAATTTTCTTACGCATTGGGTTGCCTGAAGCATCAGCTAATTCAATTTCTAACCAACCATGTTCAGCAATTGGCAAATCGAACTGAGAAATCTGATAATTTTTAGGTAAGTCTGGATAAAAATACTGTTTGCGGTCAAACTTACTGTATGGTGCAATCTGACAATTGAGCGCTAAACCAGCTTTGACAGCATACTCCAAAACTTTTTGATTAAGTACAGGTAAAACCCCAGGCATTCCCAAGCAAATCGGATCGATATGGGTATTAGGGACAGAACCAAATTCTGTGGAGGAATTAGAAAAAATCTTAGTTTGGGTACTTAGCTGACAATGGGTTTCTAGACCAATTATTGCTTCATACTGAGTTTTGACCGGAGCAGCAGTTGTCATGGGCGTGTTAGTTGTTGCTATTCTTTAATTTTATTTTAACTGTGAGGAGTGTTCTTAATCAGGCAGAAACAATGCTGGCTAAGAAATGCAAAAAGCCTGGGAAACTTTGGCAAATTTCCCAGATTTTTATTATTTAGTTGGTTGTGAAACGAACTTAGATTAGTCCCCAGTAGTGTAAAACACCTTGGTTAGAAAATAGTTCAATAGCGATCGCAATTACAAAGCCCAACATAGCAAGGCGTCCGTTCCAAATTTCGGCTTGTGGTGTGAAGCCAAATTTAACAGCGTTACGATCTTCAGGATTAGTAATTGGTGGGGTTGGTGTCTTAGTCATGGTTTTTTCCTTTGGTTAATAATTGAGAAGAGAAAATAATTTATAGCTAGGATTACATCAAGCCCCAAAAGTGCAAAACACCTTGGTTTGCCAAGAATTCAGTGGCTAATGCGGCAATAAAGCCAATCATAGCGAGGCGTCCATTCCAGATTTCGGCTTGTGGGGTGAAACCTGTTTTCCAAGAATTACGCTCTGCTGGGTCGGAGATTGGAGGAGTTGGTGCGTTATTCATAAATTACTACTCTTGTTTTTATTTGTTACGTTTTCTCTGCTTGTATTAACTAATGTAACGTAGGATTTGTTGCTAGTTCTCCCTCTAAAGTTATAAACCTATATAGTTTTTATTTAAGTTTTGCTTACTCAATACTTATGTGATTGTGTATACATAATGGTTTAGCTAATATTTCTTTGTAGCGATTGATACTAAAAGAGTGGCATAAAAGTTAAACTACCGTGTACTTACAGTAAATAAATGTAAAGTAAGCCTTGACAAAAGTTATCTACCGGAATGATATTCTGGCATATTAGTGGGCGATTAAGATGGGTGGAATCAGGCTAAGAATGAATAGCCATACCTGTTTGTGGGTCAAAAAGATGAATTTTATCGACGGCTATTGATAACCAAAGGCGATCGCCTATTCTGACTATTTGCTCTGGTGGAATTCTGACTTGTAAAGCCGAGGTTTCGGTCAAACTGGCTGATAAATAAGTATCGTTGCCTAATGCTTCAACCAGATCAACTACGACATTAAGGTTTTTTGGTGCGGGAACACTAATACTTAGGTGTTCAGGACGGATGCCTAAAGTTAAAGTGCGTCCGTTATGCTTTTGCAAAATTGGTTCCCAAACTTCAGGTAGAGTGAGGCGAAATTGGGGATGCTGAATTAGTAAGGGCGCTTTGACTTGTACAGGGAGAAAGTTCATCGGCGGAGAACCGATAAATTCTGCCACAAATTGATTTGCTGGGTGGTTGTAGAGTTCTAGGGGGGCTGCGAGTTGTTGAATTTGCCCTTGATTCATGACGGCAATGCGATCGCCCATTGTCATTGCTTCAGTTTGGTCGTGGGTGACATATATTGTGGTTGTACCGAGTTGACGCTGAAGTTTAACAATTTGGCTACGAGTTTCGGCACGAAGCTTGGCATCAAGGTTAGAAAGCGGTTCGTCCATCAAAAAGACTTGGGGGTTGCGAGAAATTGCCCGTCCAAGGGCGACTCGCTGCTTTTGCCCGCCGGATAATTGTTTAGGCAGGCGGTTTAAAAGCGGTTCAATTTGTAATAATTGAGCAACAGTGCGGACTTGTTTATCTACGGCTTTTTCTTGGTCGGAAAGGTAGCGTAGTCCAGCAGGAAGCGATCGCGTCATTCCCACCACCGCTTTTTCTAACCAACGGGGAACTTGGGAAGGAGATTGAGCTTGACTATTTGCCGATTTTGTGCGTCGCAGTCCAAAAGCAATGTTGTCATAAACCGTAAGGTGAGGGTAGAGTGCGTAGTTTTGAAAAACCATCGCAATGTCTCGCTCCTTGGGAGGCAGTTCATTCACCAAGGCATCTCCCACCCAAATTTTGCCACCTGTGAGGGTTTCTAGACCTGCTATCAAGCGAAGTAAAGTACTTTTGCCGCAACCGGAAGGTCCCACAAGTACCATAAACTCGCCATCTTGAATGGTGAGGTTGATGCGCCGCAGGATATTGACGCTTCCAGATAATGAAGACTGATTAGTTGCTTCATCAACGGTTGTCAGCAGGGGTTCTGCTGTTGGGGGGGCGGCGTTGCGCTCTCCTTTACGACCAGGAAAGCTTTTGTAGATGTTTTCGAGAGTAACCTGAGCCACGGGTTTTAAAAGGGTTTGCCTACCATCGTACTTTGAGTAGGGTACTTCAGGATGGGGGATCAGGAGGAAATGCAAGATACAGCTCCCGATTTCTGCACTTAAAATCAAAGAAAATGGCACAATATTAGGCAAAAACTAAGATATCTTCGCCACTATGAAAGGAAGTTTTACTAACACTTATCTATTTCAAAGATGAGATAAGCAATGCTATACTTACAGGTACAACTAAGACTTAAATCACTGAGCTTAATATAGCTATAACAATGCCTGCTAAAGATATTTTTCATGAGGCTGTTAGGAAAGGTCTTGAAAAAGAGGCATGGATAATTACGGATGATCCTTTAAAGCTTCAAGTTGGCGGGGTTGAAATGTATATTGATTTAGGCGCAGAAAAACTTATTGCTGCTGAAAAAAATGGCGAAAAAATAGCAGTTGAAATTAAGAGCTTTATTGGCAGGTCAAACATTTCTGAGTTTCATAATGCTATTGGGCAATTTATTAACTATCGTGTGGCTTTAGAAGAACAATATCCAAAGAGAATTTTATATTTAGCCGTTCCTTTGTCAACTTATCAGAGCTTTTTTTCTCTTCAGTTTATCCAAACGGTAATTAAACGTTTTGAAGTTAAAATTATTATCTACGATCCAGCCAATGAGGTGATTTGGCGATGGCAAACAAATTAGAGACTTATAGAAGTTATATTCAGCAAGTATTGAAAGAATATGCCAGTATTGGGCGACCTGATGATCAGGTTGAAACTCAATTAATTTTTGATACTGAACGCGATCATTATCAATTAGTTTATGTCGGTTGGAAGAATCGACGCCGCAATTATGGATGTGTTTTACATCTTGATCTAAAAGATGGAAAAATTTGGATTCAACATGATGGAACTGAGATTGGGATAGCTAGTGAGTTAGTTAAGTTGGATGTTCCGAAAGAAGATATTGTTTTGGCGTTTCATGAACCTTTTGTTAGGCAGTATACAGGGTTTGCTGTTGGTTGAGTTGGTGAAATATTAAGGAGTACCAATATGTCTATTGCCATTAGTTTTGAACAATCAAGGTTATACTTGTAGACCAAATCACAATACTTTGAAAAATAACTATGGATTTATCTAGGTTGAAGTGGACGAAAAATATTAGACCTTATCAAGGATGGGCTTATAAACCTGAGCGTGGAACACCTATTGCAATGGAGTTACCAGAAGCAAAAATTTTCGGTTTGACATGGAAAACTAAAGCTAAAGGTAATGCAGGAAGACCACAAGAAGGCGACCTTATACTCTTACATCAGCAAGCACGGGTAACACATATTGCTGAATTTTTAGATAACAAATTGTATAAAAACACCAGCGAACCTGAATGGGGAATATATCGGGTTGTACGAGCAGTTTGGATGCCTCCATTAGATAAAGATTGGTATACTCTCCCTCATCAGGATGAAATATTTGGGTTTAATGTATCCATTTGGAACGGCTTGGCTCGTAATCTTGATGCACCTGGTACAAGGTCTAAATTTTATGAGCATTGGACTAATAGAGGTGGATTAGTTGGCTTTCAGAATCATTTGGTTACACAACTTTCACAAATATCTTAGTAAGCGTATGATTAACCAGCTATTTTAGCGATCCATAAAAGCGTTAGGAATAACCCTAGAGCGATCGCATCTCTTATCTTCGAGAACATTATATACTAAAGTATTGACATTAGCCGATTCTAAAACTTTAACTAACGCACTGATAAATCTGAGGTAATAAACCATGCAGGGAATTCAGTTTATAACCGATAATCAAGGTCATAAAATCGCTGCGCTTGTTGACTTGAATGAACATCGTGAATTTTGGGCAGATGTCCTTTTAGAATGCAGCGAAGCAACAGGTTTTCAGTTTTTAATCAATGAGCAAGATGAAAAGATTGCCGTACTTCTAGACTTTGAAAAACATGGTGAAATCTGGGAAGATCTCTATTTTGCTCTAATTACTGACGACCTAGAGGATGAAGCGGGTGTGCCTTGGGAAGAAGTTAAGCGTGAGTTAGAGTCCCAGAGGAAGTTAGGTGTCTGATTACCAAGTCATTATTTACACATCTGCCCAAAAACAGCTAAAATCACTTCCCGTTGAAATCAGTACTAGGATTGAGCCAAAAATTGATGCTTTGGTAAATGAGCCTCGTCCAGATGGCTGTCGCAAGCTGAAGGGGAAAAACAACCGATGGCGAATTAGGGTGGGAGATTACCGGATAATTTACAGCATTGATGATGAGAATCTCACGCTCTATATATTGACAGTAGCTCACCGCAGAGAAGTTTATGATAAGTGAAGAAAAGCGATCCGAAGAAATCCCCATAGAGCGATCGCATTTTTCTCTCCACAACTACTCATCCTCAATCAAACCACCACCTAAATACAACCGAATAAATTCCTCTGCCGCATTAGGATTAATCTTTCGCAGCACGTCCACCATTTCCTTGACAGTCTCAGCCGTGGGATCTCTAGTTTCATGAACCCACCTGTAAACATTAGAGCGTCCAAGTCCCATTTCTGTAGCTAATCGATATTGGCTAATGTCGTAAACTTCTAACACCTTTTTAAGGGCTTTACCTGCTTGTCCCATGCCTCAGATTTTGTCAGAGGCTCATAACCAAGTAAACGGCTACCCACTGGACTACTAAATGATATTGTATTAATATTCCATTAAGGCAATTAATTGCCTTCTCACAACTCACAGGTTAGAAGCCAGCGGCAAAGTTTTGCCCACTACCCGCTGACTTCTGGCTCCCAAATTACAAAGGAGACTATTCTTAATGGTAAGCCGACGCGAACCAAATAATCACACCTGGATAATTGTGCGGATATTGCCCACACAACATCACACCGTCGCCTGTTTCCGCAACCGTCAAGACGCCGAAGATCATTTGAGACTTTTGCAACGCTTTATTCCAGGAGTAGAATTTGAGGTGATGTTTATTCCGCCTAAAGAAGAGCGAGCTTGAGGCTTAAAGTCGCCATATTCATCTTAATTAATTACATTAACCCCCCTACTCCTAACAGAAATAGGGGGGACTTATGGCTATTCTCAAGCAAATTTAACTTCAAAAGTTAGAGTCCTAGAATAACAAGATTTGACCTTATCTGATTGGCACACAGGGAACAGTAGCATTAACCAAACTGCCGCCTGCAATCACAGCGAAATCATTAAAGTCACTATCAGGATTGATTTGTCCCGGTTGAGAGACTCTCGCTATACCAGTATCATCCCACTGAATGCGGACGCCGCCTCTAGACAAACCAGTAAAACCTTCTGATAAGCGTGTGGACTCTGTATTTACTGAGTACACCGTTGGTTTCTTATCAGTTCTCCTTTCAACTCTGGTACTATTGCCTTCTTTAATAGCGACATCGTGGACATATACCGAGTCTAGATAAAAGGCATAACGAGTATTTGCCTGGAAGGTGAATTTCTTCCTGGTTTCACCTAAAACAGTGGTGCCAGCAGTGCCGATGAAATCATTAGGATCTCGTGTTTGCCCTAAAGAGGCACGTCTTTTATCTTCTAATGTCAGCGCTTCGCCTTTATCAAAAGGGCGGACTTCCCGAAATAATTCGGTTTTCTGGCAAGTATCAACTGTGCTGCCGCTACATTGACTGAGGTTGACGATGCCAAAGCTTGATTGATAAACGCCTAAAGATTTGTCAAATTCAAACTCGACTACTGTATCTTCAGCAAATTGGACAGCGCGGTTATCAAATTCGTCGGTGTTTGTTTGTGCCTGTACGGGTGCGGACAAGGAACCAAGTACCCCTACAATTGCACCTAAGAATAATTGCATGATCAGGCGATCGCGAAGCATCCCGTAAGGGTTATCGCTGTTTCGTTTGTGCTTCATAGTTTTTCTCTCCTCACTATTTACCCTTATCTACCAAGTCCCAAATGCCGAATTGCCTCTAGTACGTTCAGCATCTTGTACAGTGCGCCGTAAGCTGTCTGCTTGTGTTCTCAACTGTTCCAACTGTCGGCAAGCAGTCGGCGTTTCTGGCGTTGCAGCGGTGACATTTGAGGAGTCGCGTAAGAATTGCCGAATGCTAGGACGACGATTTTGTTCAATTTGAGCGATCGCCTCGTTACAAGCCCGTAAAGCGGTTTCTGAGTCGCGATTTACCCTAGTAATACTCTCAAGTAAATTAGGATCAAGCTTGCTATTTGTATCAAAAATCGGCGCCGTATTGTTCCAAATATTCGTTCCCGTAATATCGGAATAACTATTAGCATTAGCTTGAGTAGCGCCTAACACTGCCGTTACCAAAGATAGTCCCGCAGCCATTACCAAAGATTTATTCATCTGCATTTATTTGTACTCCTTAAAACCGGAACGCTGTACCAGCGCCCAAGACAAATCTTGCACCATCACCAGCACCAGCAAGATCGCGCACTGCTGGAGTAATTACAAAAGGCACGTTTTTGAAAGGCGCGATAGAAAGACCTAATGCTAAATCTTGCCCCGTCCATTCGGCAATCAAACTCACCGGTCGAATCACACGAACAGCCACATTACCAAACACATTGATGTTATTATCGCCGGCTTTTACGGCACCATTAGAACGGAATTGTCCATCGCCCACGCCTCCAGTAACCGAAACTCGACTAAAGGCACTATTTAAAGATGGTTGGGTACGAAAAATTTTGGTAATTACGCCATATTTTGATTGTTCAAAATCATTGCGACCAAAGTTTAGAAAACCATTCCAACCAACGGCACCTGCCAAATCTTGTCCCAACTGACGATGGATTTTGGCATTAAAGCCGCCTTCGCCAAAGTTTTCGCTAGTTTCTAAGGAATATGATAATTCGACACCAACGTTTTTGGCGGCATTACCTAAACCAATGCCAATGCCGGCAGCACCCAGATCACCGCGATCTTGGCGGACACTAGATTGATAACTGCCGCTGAGAAAGACGGTATTTCTGTCTGCACCATAGCCAACTGGAATGTAGATGCTCAAAGCTGGTGAGGCTTCAAATTCCGACACTGGTTGCGGCACAACTATTGGTGGTATCGCTTCCGGACGGGGACAGTTACCAGGGACAGTGGCTTGAGCGAGCTGAAAGCTGGTATTGCTTGTAGGTTGAGGGTTACAGCTTGATATAGCCGTTGCCGAATTGCGATCAGTTGATGATTGGGCAATAATTTGATTGGGGCGTAATGCCTCTGCACTGGCTTGATTCACCACAAATTGGGGAGCAGCTTTTGGGTTTTCTGCTAGTACTTCTGGTGTCGCCTCAGCCACGGTTTGGACTTGGGGAGAAGATTTTTTGGAGAGAGCAATTGCAGATTTTTCTATTTCTGAATTCTCTGGCGGGGCGATAGTGTTTAGGCTTTTTTCAAGAACAACTGGCATTGTCGCATCTTCTTGAGCCGGCAAGGGTTCAGTTGCTGCTTGGTGGGTTGGATTTTCACTAGCTTGTGCTGAAGTTATCCCAGCTAAAAGAACCGTTAAACTGCAAACAGTAAGGGTTGTAAAACGCATAAATTGTCTCAACTAACTCACACCGATTAACTGCAAAAGATTGCTCTTTTTCAATAAGTTTTGGCTTATGCCTTCGTTCCAGGATACTCGATTTTTTTTGAGATTCCGGATATAAATAATATTTTTTTATCAGTCAAAGATTTGTTTTTATTTTTTCCTAATTGTCCCTAATATCTTTTACTAAAAAAAAATAACTTAACCAATAAGCTAATAAAATTCTTCTACAATTTACAGAAAATTGATGACATTTATTCAAATATTTGCTATGCAGAAAAGGACTTCTATCCTAATTATTAGCACATTGAATTATTTTGAGTGATATTTAAAAACAACTTTCTGCAATCGAGAAAGCCAAAAATGCATTAGTTGTTAAGTAATTATTTCCAAAAAGCTTAAGGCATCCATTCTAAAACAATTCCAACTCGGCTATCTTTACGTTGCCGAGAATTTTGTTTCTGGATATCTGTAGATAAACGCACGTTTTGGGTAACAGCATAACCTAGAGAAAGCGTGGTAATGCCTACTTCATCACTGCTTCCAGGTGAAACAAAACTTTGAGTTAAAGAAAGATCAGCAGCACCTGTGCGAGACAAAGCTAACATCAACCGCGCCCCAACATTGACACCATCTGTTGAATAATTACCAGTTTGAATATTGCGATAACCAACTACCGGAGCGACATTAACATAACTTCCCAAAGGTAGGACATAGTAGCGTAAATCAGCGCCAAAAGCTTCTCGTTTGCCATTAAAAGACCTTTGATAATCACCACTAACTGTTAAGCCAGTACGACCGATAAAAACATCTTCTATGCCAACATTAAAGCCTGCCGCTTGTCCTGTGGAAGGAAATTGAGAATAACCAAGGCGTACTCGTGTCCGAAAGCTAGGATCATTACGAATTTCTGTTAAAACATTAGGAATATTTTGCTGCCAACGCTGCAAAACTGGACTATTTTCGATGATTTCTGGACTTAAATCTAAGTCATTAGTTGCAGGTTTGGGTGTTGTTTCTGTTTGGCTAAGTTGCCTTGCGCCATCTTGTGTACTGAGCGGCAAATTAGGGTTATGATTCTCTGGTTGGGATGTTGTATCAAGGGAAATCGGCAACGCACTTGCTGCAGATGATTTGACAATAATTACTCCTATACCCAACAATGCGCCTGAATATCTCAGTAGTTTTAACCAATCCCTAGAAGCTTTCATTCTTATGCCGTTGATGGAATGTCTTTTAAACCCTACTATGTTTATCGATACTTGTGGCTAAATCTGGCAAAAATCAAAGGGCGCAAGCTTTGCGCCCCTACTTTTACTTCTCAAATAAGTATTAGCTGATACTAGCTTTTTGGTTACTTACTTGGTCGCCATTGCTGCTTTGCTGCACAGAGATGAATGATTGTCCGGCAGACTCAAGACGCTTTTCTAAGCCATTAATGCGTTCAGCCATTTGGTCAAACATCTGCTCTATGCTGTTTAGCGGGACAACAGGGGTAGTGTCTGCTGTGTCGTTGAGAGCGTCTGATATGGGAAGAATAAACCCACCTACCTTAAACAAGCTGCTGCCTGTTGCTGTCGGAAGACTGTACACCAGTTGATCAAAGTCCGGGTTTGGTGCGGCTAAATTCTGAGGCAGGAAGGTGCCACGATGTTCAGGAGTTAGCAACAAGTTGACACCCCGAAAGCTAATCGGACGCTGCACAAAGATCTCGACATAGCCACGAATTTCTAATGTTTTGGTGAGGACATCTGGTACTCCAAATGGTGGTATAACATCGGTGCGGAGGTCGGGTAGTAGGGTAACTAAGGCTGTATCATTGGCAGGAATAACTAGGTTAAAACTGAACTTTTTTGGGTCGCCTGGAACTGGGGATAGGTCAGTAAAATTGTTCGTTCCGTTGACATCTAGTATCGTTACGGTGTCAATTGTATTGAGGTTTGGTGTAGTGGCGGTAAATTGTAGCTGTAACTTTACATCAATGTTGTTTGGATTGGCGACGGTTAAAAAGTATCCTTGGACAACTGTACGAGCAACAACCGCAGGACCTGAGCCAGCGGGTGCAATTGGCTTTGTTAACAGTTCAAATGTGGATACGAGCATTGGTTAATGGGAGTGAACTACCTATCTAAATTAACTGCCGAAAGATAGCAGGGGACAGTACCCGTTTGTGTAATATTTTTGAGCAAAAAAAAGCGGCTCTACAACCTGTAGAACCGCACAATATATAGTTAGCGGAGAAAACTTTTAACGAGCAACGCCTTGCTGAGAAGTCATATCAATGGGCTTGATCAGGTAGAGGCGTAAAAGCTGCCAACCATTAGAAACGTAGAAAGGCAGTTTTTGGAAAATTTGCAGGAATTTGGGAGTATTAGCAGAAGCGATCGCGCTGAGTTTCTGGTTATTCTTAACACAAGACTCTAAACGGTCATAAAACTCTGGCTTCTCTAGATCCAAAATAATCGGGAAGACTCGCCCTGCGGTTTCATTTGTCTTCTTAATTACATGGGTATCATACTCACGAGCATTCAAACCCAAACTTTCATAAAAGCCGGGACTCTGGATATCGTTAAGATACATTGTGGCAAACACTGACAGCAAAAAGAAGCGACACCACAGCTTTGCCCGCCAATCATTCAAAATCTGGGGTTGTCCCCTCATCACAGCATCAAAGAAATCGCCGTGACGGTTTTCATCTTGGCACCAGTTTTCAAAGAAGCGGAAAATCGGATAAATGCGGTGTTCTGGATGAGCTTCCAGATGCCGATAAATCGTAATATAGCGCCAGTAACCAATCTTTTCAGAAAGATAAGTGGCGTATAAAATAAACTTCGGTTTGAAAAATGTATAGCTGCGACTCTTGGTTAAAAAGCCCAAATCTAGCGATAAACCAAAGTCAGACATCGCTTTATTTAAAAAGCCTGCATGACGTGCCTCATCGCGAGATATTAAATTAAAACCTTCTGCCAAAAGCGGGTTTTTGTCTTTTAAACGGCGTCCGAGTTCTTTATAAAGCAAAAATCCAGAAAATTCTGAAGTACAGGAGCGCTCTAGAAACGCCATGAAGATTTGGCGTGTTTCTCCATCAATACAGTCCCAAGATTGCTTAAACTCATCACCCCGCACAAAGTGATGACGATTGTAGTCAGTGCGTAATTCTTCGATGATTGCCAGTAGCTCATCCTCGTTAGGGGACAAGTCCATCCGCGCCATTTCATCAAAATCAGTTGTATAGAACCTTGGAGTTAGCAGAGTTTCTTTTGCTGGGACTTTAGCCCCTTCTCGCAGTTCTTCAAAGCCAGGTTTTTTAAGAGAATCTACCATGTGCTTGTTTATGTCTTTGCTTACAAATCTGGGTTTAGTAGTATGGCGATAATGACTGTCCTCTACACACGCCTATAGTGGAGTGCATCAAAGCCAGTGTACCAAGGTCTTGGTGAGTGGGAACTATGATTAAAGTTAAGAGTTGCAACAATGCTTGAGATTTTGTGATGTTTTTCCCGTAGGGGTAGTGCGCTTGTGCCTACCCTATCAAGATTTGGGGTAACCACGGTTCGATTTCCCCTACGGTTTTATTGACAAAAGGCTGAATTAACCGAGTGTCCCTTTACCGAAGAATTTTGGTGGTTCTTTGAGGGTGTATACTTCGGTTTCTGCTGCGATCGCTTTTCTGACATAAGCTGGAGTTTGCAGTATGCCCAACAAGCTGACGCCATCTATTAAGCGAAAACCGCCTGTTGTTTGTTCGCTCAATAATTGGTCAACTTTAGCAGGATCTGGCATAGTTGCGATCGCCTCTGTTGTACCAATAATAAATCCCCACGGCGATCCATAACTTGGCGTATAAGCCGAATAAGAATGAACATTCGCATATACCGCTTTCATCGTACTCGCCAAACGGGCATGAAGTGTTAGTTCAATCGGTGAAACGGGTCCTGCTTGCAAGACAAAATAGCCTCCCGGTGCCAAAACCTTTTGTACTCGCTCAAAATACTCTTTGGTAAATAACTGAAAAGAAGGACCTTCTTCAATAGGATCAGACAAATCTGAAATGACAATATCCCATTTCTGCTCAGTCGTATCCAAAACTTCCAAGGCATCACCAATCACCAGATTAGTACGTGGATCATCAAAAATACCTTGGTGCATTTCCGGCAGATGTTCGCGGCAAGCTTCTACCACATCCCCATCAATATCCACCATCATTGCCTGCTCAACGCTCTTCCAGCGCAAGATTTCCCGCACTGTCGCCCCCTCACCACCTCCTAAGACGAGGACGTTTTTAGGCGCACCGTGGAAAATCATTGCCGGGTGTACAAGTGCTTCGTGGTACAAAAATTCATCACCTGTACAAGACTGCCACTTGCCATCTAATACTAATCCTTTACCATAAGCGCCTGTTTCGACGATGTACATATCTTGAAACGCTGTTTTCTTGTATGCCAGCACTTTTGTAATGCCATGAACATACATATCCCAAGGCGTGATATATTCGCTAATCCAAAAATCTGCCTTTAGTTCGCTACCTGCCATAAACTAGCCTCCTTTACCCAGATTGACACAAATAGCCATTATTACATCAGGTTGAAAGTAAGTGTCATAAATCTTGGCTTTCTCAGGCGGAGGCAAGTTAATTTGCTTGGCTATGACAATGCTTGAAAAGGAAAGAATATAGACTTTCTACCAAAACAAAGTATAGTACGATTTTGGCTTAAAGTCGCCTCTTAATTACGTGTATGAAACAGCGACAGCATTTGGTCAAAAACATCCTCTCCGGCGCGAGTTTCCAGAATTGAGCAGACTAAATTAACGAACGCTAAATCAGGTTGTTTGTCAGTTTCAATTAATTTACTCGCAGCATAAAAAGTAAGATCATCTCCGCGATATTCATTGGTAATTCCAGTTTTCCAGCCAGAAACTCGCGAATTCCAGGAAATCGATTGACCGCGCAAGGTAAACTGAAACCACTCAATTTTGCCTTGACTTAGTTCGGCAAATACATCAAAATAAGGCTCACCGCCTTGATACCAAACTCTAGTAGCACCAGACTGAGCTGGAGTTAATAGTTTTTGATCGATTTTTCTCAGGGAAGCACCCAATGCTGCTATTTCATCTTGAGCCATTGGTGTAATGGTTGCCTGCCCAGCTACCTGGTTCATCCAGTAATAGTTAATCATTTTGAAGGACGGCTAGGAGTTAAAAATACTTTTACTTGATACACATCTATTGATAGTTGCTCCGGAATTCTAGAAAAAGCGCTTTATCGGTTTATAGTTTAACTTTATTTGTGCGTTTGGGGGCAAGGATTATTCGTTGCTAAAAAATAAATCTGAATTGATCCCTTAAGGGTTTTGGCTTAGTTTAATCTAATAAGCCTTAAGAGTTAAAAGCGTTTATATGCAAAGTTTAGATTAAAGACAGCATAGCTGAGGCTAACTAAGCTGACTAAACAAATCAGCCAGAATTGTATTAGAAAACAAAAAACCTTCGGGATCTTTCAGTCTAATTTGACCTGTATTTTGTAGTTTACTAGCTTTTTGTTGATGAAAATTGACTTGATTATCTTCAACAATTTCTACCCAACCTTTCTGGTAATAAGGTTTTACAGCTTGCCAAATCTGTTCTAAAGTTTTTTCGCCAAATTGTTGACTTAATACTGATAAATTCAGTCCTTCTGCTAGACGTAACCCTAGCATTAATGTTTCCAACAATACCTCTGTCTTAGGTGTTGGTGGAGTGTCGATAATTCCACCAGCATTAATTAATTGTTGCACCCAAGTGTAATATTCTGTCCTAGTGCGGGGGCGGGTAAAGCGACGCCCTTGAGTATAACTAGCTGCCCCCATACCAAAGGCATAATAAGGGCGATTTTCCCAATAAACTCGATTATGGCGGCATTGATGACCGGGCAAGGCATAGTTGGAAATTTCGTAATGTTCGTAACCTGCCTTAGTGAGAATTTGCTGCGCTAACTTGTACATTTGGGCGGCAGTGTCATCAGTTGGTAAAGGTTTGGCACCTGGGGCGTATTGGCGTCCAAAAGCGGTGACAGGTTCGATAATTAGGTCATAGCAAGAAATATGAGTTGGATGTAATGAGATGGCAGTTTCTAAGGATGCTTGCCACTGTTGTAAAGTTTGGTGTGGTAATCCTGAGATTAGATCCAAACTGATGTCGGGAATCTCTACCTGACGGATCAGCTCGATCGCAGTGAGAATATCAGAAGAGTTATGCGATCGCCCACAAGCGAGTAATAATTCATCCTGAAACGCCTGAACCCCTAAGCTGACACGATTTGCACCAGCTTTTTGATAACCTTCTAACTGTTCTAAGCTAAAGGTTCCTGGGTCTATTTCCAAAGAAATTTCAGCATCTTCTCTAATTCCGAAGTGCTGTTCTAATGTTTCTAAGATACGTTCTAATTGTTCCACCGCTAGCAGTGAAGGCGTACCACCGCCAAAGAATACGGTTTTCAATAAGCCTTTATTTGTCGGCGTTGCTACAATTTCTTGACATAATACATCCACATATTGGGCAATTGTGCCGGAAGCGCTGCCCCGAAGTTTGTCTCCAACTACAGAAACAGGAAAGTCGCAGTAATAACATCTGCGTCGGCAGAAGGGAATATGAATATATGCAGATGTGGGAGTGAGATGACTTATGAGTTGCGGGGAATTGTGTAGGGAATTTAACACGTTTATTTTACAGAAATTCATTTATCAAGCGAATCTTAAAGCTTAATTAATAGTTATTAATTAAATGAGTTTTTAGCGTTATTCTACTGCTATACAAGTGCCAGCAAGAGCTGAACGTAATAATTGCCGGCTTGTCTCAAAATTAGCCTGGTAGCTGAACAGAGCAATGGATCGGCTTACTGAAAAGTAATCTAATCAATCACAATTCTTCGTTCTCAGGGTAAATTAGCTGATTAATTTCAGCCAACTGGCACTTCAAGGGTAAAACTACGTGAAAGATATAATGAATTAGATTGCCAAATATCAATTTCTTGTCTATACAAATTCCTGATGGGATTTCCACACTAATTACTTGGATTTGAACAATGCTTGATTTTGTCATCATACTTTTATTCATCCTAGCAGCAGCCGGCATTGGCTTTGACGGTGTTGAGTTGCTGCCGCTTCATGTCCAAGACCAGGTGACCAACCTAGAGGCTCTCCGCTGGGTTACAGCAGGCTTTGGCGCCATTATTGGCTTTGCTGTCGGTTTAGCGGTTCAGGTAACCTACCGTCGCTTCCAGGCACAAGTCCGTAAAATGCCGATTGAGGTAATTTTAACCAGGGCTGTCGGTTTGATCATGGGGCTACTACTCGCCAACTTGATGCTGGCGCCGATTTTCTTATTGCCAATTCCCACGGATTTTGTCTTTATTAAGCCCTTAACGGCAATTTTGGGCAGCGTGATGTTTGCCTTTTTGGGTGTTAGTTTGGCTGATACCCACGGACGCACTTTCTTAAGGTTAATTAATCCTAATAGCCTAGAAAGTATTTTGGTTGCAGAAGGCACACTCAAGTCATCAGCGAGTAAGGTTTTAGATACAAGCTGCATCATTGATGGTCGTATCGAAGAACTACTAAAAACTGGTTTTATTGAAGGGCAAATTTTAGTCTCACAGTTTGTCTTGCAAGAGTTGCAAACTTTGGCAGATGCCGCTAATGATCAAAAGCGTGTGCGGGGACGGCGCGGACTTGATATCCTAAAGCGGATGCAAGATGCTTTTCCGGAAAGAATCGTGATTCACCGGGCTGATTATGAAGATATTCCTACCGTAGATGCTAAGTTGGTACGTTTTGCCCAAGAAATCAATGGCACGTTGTTAACTAACGACTACAACCTTAGTAAGGTGGCTAATTTACAAAAAGTACCTGTTTTGAATGTCAATGATTTAGCACAGGCATTGCGCCCAATTTATCTCCCTGGCGATAGTTTGGAGGTAAAAATCCTCAAAGAAGGCAAAGAAGCTGCCCAAGGTGTTGGCTATTTGGATGATGGCACAATGGTTGTCGTCGAAGAAGGACGCAAATATGTGGGTGGTGAACTGCGAGTTGTGATTACTTCTGCTTTGCAAACATCTGCCGGTCGGATGATTTTTGCTCGTCCTCAAACTTCCATGTTGGTCTGAGGTAGAAATGTAGCCACAAGCTCATGGGTCGTTCATTACGCATTAAACACTGTAGCCGTTGTCAACAAATAGGGTCGGTGCTTTATCGGGTACAGTATGACGAATCGGGAGAATGGATTTTTGTCTGTGAGCGGTGTTGGTCTGTCTTAAGTCAAGATAACCCGCATTATGTCTATGGTGGTACTTGGAAAGCTCAAAAAAAATCTTAGGGCAGGCTAGAAATAGCTGCCCTAAATTGTTTGTATTTACTCTTGCAAAATTGTCTTAGAAACAATGCGCGTCTTTTTGCGATCAGCTTCGGAAAGTTCTTCCCCGTCTTGTAAGCGCGTGGCATTAGTTTGCAAGACTGTTGCTGCACCTTGATCGCCCATTTGAATTGCCGTCTTGGCAGCGGTTTGCAGCATCGTGGCGGCACCTGCGCGATCGCCTTGTTGCAATTTCGCCTCAGCAATTTGCGTCTGTCTATACTTCGCCAAAGCCAAGATAGACTGTTGTACATCGGCATTAAGTGCAGGTTGGTAAACGCTTTGCACATTTGCCTCAACTTGGATTAAATCAGTCAGTAAGCCTTCTTGCCCTGACGCTGGGTCATCATAACGCACTTGCACGTTAGTAATGACTTGGGGACCAGCAGCTAGTTGACCAATATACAAGTTAGCTAAAATTACTCTTTCAGCATCGGTCATCAAGTCTCCCAAACGCACCACATATTTATTACCTTCCTGTTGTACAGGCAGTTCAATGGTATCAGGTGCAACTTGTGCTAAGGGTTTAAGTTCTGCTAACCGTACCTTGGGCATTAAATCCAACAGCAAATAAGCATTAGTTAATTGTACAGATTGAGCGCGTTGGAATAGCCGCGCAAACTCATCAACTGCCTGCTCAGGGTGTTCGATATAAGATAAACTGCCACCACCAGCATCGGCAATTTGTTCTAAGATATCTTGATTCCAGTTTGCTCCAAATCCTAATGTATTTAAGGTCAACTTGTAACTAGGAGCAAGTTGGGCGAGTTTGAGGCAGCGGTTATTGTCGCCATGTTCGTTTTCGCCATCAGTGAGCAAGAATACCTGAGATACTGTGTCTTGTTTGCCTTTGGCAACTTCTTCGATACCTAATTTTAAGCCTTCATCAATGGCGGTGCCACCATCAGCAGAAAGCCTTTTAATTTGCCTTATGACATTATCTGAATCATTAATTGTTTGATTTTTGACTAAAACTTTCGCCCGATGATCAAATGCGACAACCGAAATGCGATCGCCTGGGTTGAGACGCTCTACCAGGTTAATTGCTGCCTTTTTCACCGTTTCTAGAGGGCGTCCATTCATCGAGCCACTGTGGTCGAGAACTAAGCATAAGTTTAAAGGTACATTGCGGTCTTGTCCAACTGCAGCGATCGCACCAATAGCGATCGACAATTGACGCTGACTACTCGGTTGATTAGCATCAACATGGACATCATTTAAGGCAGGGTGCAAACCAACTTTCATCTCATAAAGCTCCTGAGCAAGCAAGAAAAATAATACTTCGTTATGCCAATACGCTAGTACTAGCTCCTAACGATGGTCAATAACCACAGATTAATCTTCATTAACAATTTGTCTAGCAGGCGGTAGTAAAAACCGCTCAAAGAACAGCCACAGGCAGGTTCATCGACACGTTACTATATTTAAAGATAGCGCCAATACCGCCGCAAGAAAACGCCATGTATACACCCTTTCAGGCTGTTCAATCTCCATATTACGGAGATACAGTCTCTCGGACACCACCCCCAGACTTGGAATCTCTATTATTACAGGAGAGAATTGTTTATCTGGGAATGCCTTTATCACCTTCAGTTGCTCAGTTAATTATTGCTGAATTGCTGTATTTGCAGTCTGAAGACCCAGAGAAGCCAATTAAACTCTACATCAACTCGGTTGGTGAACTCTCTGGCTATGAAACGTCAGCTTTTGCCATCTGTGACACGATGAAGTATATCAAGCCACCCATCTACACGATTTGTGTGGGTTATGCCGTGGGTATGGCTGCGATGCTGCTTTCTGCCGGTACAAAGGGTTTTAGAGCTTCTTTGCCCAACTCTACGATTGTTTTACTACAAACTCAAGGTAGAGCGCAAGGGCAAGCTACGGATATTCAAATTCGGGCAAAAGAAGTCCTTGATACGCGATCGACCATGATTGATATTTTCGCAGAAAACACGGGTCAAGCTGCCGAAAAAGTCAAGAAAGATATGGATCGCTTATTTTATATGACTCCGGCTGAAGCCAAAGAATATGGTTTAATTGACCGTGTTCTGGAAAGTGAAAAAGAAGCTGGTCTTGTAACCACAGCAAGCAAGCTGACTTAAGTCGTCATTGACACATTTACATAAAACTGGAGCTAAGATTATATGCCAATTGGTGTACCGAGTGTCCCCTATCGCCTACCAGGGGAACAATATAGCAGATGGATTGATATTTATAGTCGCTTGTTTAGAGAACGTATTCTCTTTTTGGGTGGCGAAATTAATGATGAGTTGGCTAACAATATTGTTGCCTATATGCTTTATCTGGATTCGGAAGATCCAGGCAAAGATATTGTTCTTTACATCAATTCTCCTGGTGGTGTAATTACTTCTGGGATGTCGATTTATGATACGATGCAGCACATCAAATCGGATGTGGTGACGATTTGTGTGGGTTTAGCGGCGTCAATGGGTTCGTTTCTACTGGCTGCTGGTACGAAAGGCAAGCGTTTGGCTTTGCCACACTCCCGAATCATGATTCACCAGCCTAGCGGCGGTACAAGAGGGCAAGCGACGGATATTGAAATTGAGGCAAGAGAGATTATCCGGGTGCGTCATCACCTCAACCAAATCTACTCGACAAATACCGGGCAGCCTGTTTCTAAAATTGAAAAAGACATGGATCGTGACTTTTTCTTATCGGCTCAACAAGCGCAAGAATACGGATTGATTGACCGCGTTATTGAAGATAAGGCAGCATAGGATAAACTTGGGAAGTTTTTAAGGCATGATTTGAGCTTTGGGGTGAGGGGTTTTGCCCTTTTTGAGCGAAAATTAAGACTTGAAAATTTCCCAGTTTATTTGTCGTTATAGCGGCATTGTCTATTAGTTGCTGTCTTTATCAATGAACCTGGCGGATTGTTATCGTTTGTTAGGCTTAATGGATGGAGCCTCCACAACTCAAGTCAAAACGTCTTATCGACTTTTGGCACGGCGATATCACCCTGATGTCAATGCCGAGAAGTTGGCTCAAGAAAAGTTTATTCAGTTGACTGAGGCGTATAAATATATCCTTGGTGTTGCTGAGGCGTCTGGAAGTAAGCAGGTGTCAACGCCTCCTCAGACGGTTAATACAGGTTATCAAGAGTCGGAAGCCAGCAAATGCCCTCCTACGGTAATTAAGGTAACTCGCAAGCCAATGCAAGTTACACAGCTTACGGAGGTGGAAAAACAGTTAAAGTGGGAGTCTTATCGGCAATTGCAGCAGTTGTTGAAAGAGTGTCGCTTTGCCCGTGCGATCGCTTTAGTTGAGGGTTTATCGCAACGAATACCCCAAGATCCAGAAGTGCGGCAGTGGCAGGCTATTACTTATCAACGTTGGGGGCGGCATTTGGTTAATGAGCGCCAACTTGATAAGGCAAGAATTTATCTCAAAAAAGCTTTGCGTACAGATGCCCATAATCGCTCTTTGTGGGCAGAAGTTGAGCAAGATTTTCGTCGTATCGAAAAGCTGTTGTGATTTGGCGCAGATCCCCGACTTTTTATATGAGAGTTAGCCAGTCATTTTAACGATTTAACTTCAGAAGTCGGGGATTTATATCTAGCTTTTTAGGGCAGTTTCTTTAAGGGGACAAATACGGGTTTGCCTTGCGAATTGTTTTCAACTTTAACAAATTGCATTTGGGCATTTTTGCGATCGCCATTTGCCCGAAATTGAATATTACCCGTAGCGCCTGTGGCGATAAAGTTAGGGTCAGATAAGGTTTTTTGTAACAGGTTTCTACTAGGGTTAGGCGTTTTTTCTAAAGCGGTAATTAAGCTACGAGTTGCATCATAAGCAAATGCTGTGCGCCAACTTACCGCACCGCCCCATAATTTTTGTGCAGCTTGGGGAAATTCTCGATTAGAACTACTTAAATTATGCCAAGGTGTGGCGACGACTAAACCCAGGGCATCTTGAGCGCCCATTTTTAAGATATCAGAGTTATAAAGACTATCGCCACCAACCATCAGATAACGAGGTGAGTTGGCTTTAATTACTTCGACAGCTTTGTTGCGAGTTGTGCTGTCTGGAAATAAAACCAGTGCTGATCTGCCTTGTTTCTGAATTTTATCTATATTTTGGTTAGCGGAAAACAAAAAGGTAGACAAATCAAATTCGACTGTGCTGCCTCCACTTGCTGAAAAATCAGTAATAAATTGGTTTCTTAATGATGAACTATAACTACTATTAGAATTATAAAAAACTGCGGCTTTTTGTTGACGGGCAGAGTTAAGCAAGTAGCTAGTCAAAGCTTGCGCTGTTACGCGATCACTAGAAACAGTACGAAATAAGAAATTAGCTTCTGTGCTACTTTTTGTACTCAACTCATCTGAAGTACTAGTTGGTGAAATTAAAACTAATTGATTTTGCTTATAAATCTCCGCCGCCGCTATAGTAATATCACTGGTAGCATGACCAATTACAGCTAGTATTTCAGCATTTTCACCTAATACTTCTGCCAGTTTTTTACCTTGTTCTAAATCATTTTTATCATTGGCGATTAAGACTTTTAAGCGTATTCGTTTATTTGGTTGAATCTGATTAAATTCATTTTGAGCTTGAGCCACACCCCGCAAAATTTCTAAACCTGAATTAATATTGTCATGATTACCACTAAGTGGAGCCACAATAGCAATTGTATAATACGGTAATTTTTGATAGTTAATTTTGGCATTATTTAAGTAAATTAAAGTTTCTGGATCATTTCTTTGACTAGCTCGTGATTGCTCAAATAATTTAACGGCTTTGGCATAATTACAGCCTGAAATTGCTTTAACTGCTGCCCATTTTTCGGTTGTTTTTGAGCCAGGAACTAAGATTTCTTCTCCATAGCTTAAGTTGTCTGCATTAATTGGTGAGCAATTTTTTAAATTACTGGTATGCCAAGAAACTAGATGATTAATTGCTGTAAAAGCTAGCCCTACAATCACAATTACGCCACCTAATTTGAAAATATTAAGCTGATTTTGAGGCTTTTGTTTGTTAATAGTAGTTGTTATTTTTGGATGTCCTGAATTAATCAGAGTTGTGACATCTGGATTATAAGTCACTGTCGAATTACTCTGCTCAATTGCTTGCAAGCGCTGCAAAAGCTCCTGTGTATTTTTTGGGCGGTTTTCAGGTAAATATGCCATTAAATCATCAATTAAATTGGCTAATTGATCAGAAACTTTGCTAGTTTCGCTTTGCCAAATCAATTTTTTAGTTGTCAAAGCTGGGGGTAATTCCTGAGCAGGTTTGCTTCTAAATAAATCAACAAAACTTTTGGTAACAGCAAAATTACCTGATTGTAAAGCCGTTTCATTTTTAATTTGTTCTATAGGAAACTCATAAGGATGTTTGCCTGTTAATAAATAGACAAAAGTTCGCCCTAACGCAAATAAATCTGACTGTAAAACTGTTGCGCCTTCAATTTGCTCTGGAGGAGTGTAACCGTTAGAGGCAATAACTGTACAACCAATACCAACTGCACCAAAATCGATGAGAACTAATTGCCCATCAGGTTGGATCATAATATTTGATGGCTTAATATCTCGATGCCAAAGTCCTTGTTGATGTACTTTATCTAAAATATGTATAAGTTGTTGTAACCAATTGATTGCTTGTTCTTCAGAAATACAATGATTTTCATTTAACCATTGCTCTAAGTTTTGTCCCTCAATCTTCTCCATTACCAAGCAGTTTAACTGCTTTAAACTATTACCAATAGTACAACTAAAATAAGAGTCGGGTTTTACCTTGGGAATGCCGCGATGCTTGTGCCAATCGGCACTTAACCAAATTAAAATTTGTGCTTCTTTTTCAAAAAGATCTGCTGCTTTGCTATTATTAAATTTAGGCGATAAAGATTTGAGAACCTTCAAATTTGCCCGTTCTTTAAAATCCTTAACTTCAAAAACTTCGCTATTGTAATTTAGACCAACTCGTAGCGCTTTCACGATTTGATATCGTTCGTTGATCAGCAATTTAGTACCGCAAGCTTGACAAAACTCACAATCATCGGAATTAATGCGATTAGAGCAGTTGGGGTTAATGCAGTAGCTCATTGAATAATAGCTGTAAGAGGTGCTTATAAACCCGAATCTAGTTCTGCAAGCAGTTTCAGAATGTTCTTTTCTGCATACCCAATTTCTAGCGCAGGTTTACCTTCTAGTATAGAAAGTATTTGGCTTAAATGTTTTCTCAGATGCTTGTCATTTCTAAAGGCTGTAGTCAAGTGCTCGGTAATAGCGGTAAGAATTGGTTTAAGTTTAAATTCTTTAAAGTTATCTTTTTCAGGATTAACGAAAGCATGACTTTTTACAAGTTCAAGATTTTGCTCAAAAATTTCCTCACAAACTTGCTCAATAAATTTGTTATAAACATATTTCATAACTACTGGTGGAAGTGTAAAAATAACCTCAACATCTCCTGTAGCTTTTTCAATTAGTGAACGCCAGCTTAAAGACTGCAAAGCATCGATTAACTGGGATTTTTTAACTAAACCAATATCATTTTGTAATTGTGATAGAGAGACAGGCTGATAGTGAATCGCCAACCAATATGCCACTTGTTTTTCTAATTTTGATAAACGGTTAAACTGCTGTTCTAATATATCAGTAAATCCAGTAATCACTAAGGTATTTTGATTCAAAAAGTCCTGGACACTATTATTAAATAAATCTTGAATAGTTGCAGAAACAACATTTAAAGCTAAAGGATTACCTCTATAAAGACTAGTCAAAGTTTCCCATCTTTCTTCTCCCGATAAACCTTTATTTTTCAAAATTTCGACAGCATCTATTGTTTGTAAACCACTAAGTTGCAAAGAACGAATTGGTGATTTACCTTCAATAGCGGCAATTTCTTTAGGCTTCTCACGACTAATTAACACTATCGCGCTTTGATGCTGAGATTCGCCAATTCTTTTGATAAATTCGCCATATTCTTCATAACCGACTCGATAGTTTATGGTGGGGTTAAGGCGAGCTATTTCTTCCTGGAAATCACCATTCCACAAAACTGATTCAAAGTCATCTAAAACTAGCAAACATCGACGTTTTCTTAAACAATCGATTAACTGAATTAACCTAGCACTAATACCAGTTGCTAAATCGCTTACTTGCTGATTAGATACAGCTAAAATCAACTGCCCTAAAAAATCTTCAAGTGTTGGAATGTATCGTAAACTTTTCCAAATAATCGCTTCAAATTGCTCTTGATTTGACTCAGCAAATTTAATAACTAAAGCTGTTTTTCCAATTCCTCCCATTCCTAACAAAGTAACGAGACGACACTTGTCATTTAAAAGCCATTTTTCTAAAGTAGTAAGTTCGTTTGTACGTCCATAAAAAATACCAGATTCTGGTGCTTCCCCCCAATTCTGCACAGAATCTTTTGTACTTATTTCTTGCCAATTTAGCCCCAGTATCTGACTATAAACCTTAAATGCTTCTGCTTTAATTGGACGCTTGCCTGCTAAAAAACGCTTCCAAGTCCCCTCAGAAATCCCCTCAGCAAGATAACCCGTTGTTTCCCAATTTATCTCCAAAACCGCACTCGCTTCCTCAAGCCATCTGGGGTCATCCACATTCCACCCCTTGTCCTTTCTAGCTTGCTTAATTTTAGCGAGCCCCGCTGTAGAAGCTTTGATACTCATACCCACATAATAATTGATTTGTCAAGATCAGTTTTAATCAATTCTTACTGATCCAAAGCTGATCTACCAATACTTATATTTATCAAGGATTGTAGAGATAAGAGCTGAAAAAAGGAACCTGAATATGAAAACCTTAAAAGTCCCAGTCAAAAACTTGCTCAAAGTTAGTTCTTTTACTGTAGCAATTGTCTTACTGCCCTTCGCTGCATTAGCCCTTGATATCAAAGATATTCCCAATCCTCGACAAATTAATGGTACTTGGGTAACAGACATGGCAGGAATTCTTGATGCACCAACAGAATCTCAAATTAATTCCATTATTACTCAATTAGAACAAAAAAATGGTGCAGAAATTGCCGTAGTCACAGTACCAGAAACTTCACCATCTGTATCACCTAAAGCCTTTGCAACCACATTATTTAATTACTGGAAAATTGGTAAAAAAGGTCAAAATAATGGCATATTACTTTTAATATCCAAAGGCGATCGTCGTGTAGAAATCGAAACAGGTTATGGTATAGAGCCGATTTTACCCAATGCGGAAGTTAGCAATATAATCGACAGCAAAATTACGCCAAAATTTAAACAAGCTGACTTTAATGGTGGCACTTTAGCTGGAACACAAGCCTTGATTGTTGCTCTAGAAAAGCCAATAGTAAGCAATCAATCAGCACCATTACCAATAACTACCAACATACAAGAAATACCTTCATCAATTATTCCCAACACATCAATAAGAGTAACTCAACCTCTGATTTTAGAAGAACCAAGTCAGAATAAAAATGCCCCTTGGGGACTGTTAGCTGCTAGTAGTTTAATTACAGCAATTGGTACTATTGTCTATAAATATAAGCGAGTTAAAATTGAACCAGAAGGAGAATCACGTTTCAAAGGTGGCAGTCGTAAATGCTTCTGTGCTACTTGTAAAAAGAAAATGGAAAAAGTAGACGACAGCATTGTTCAAGCAACATTAACTAAAGCAGAAAAAGTTGCACAACAAATCGGTAGTCTAAAATTTGAAGGCTGGAAATGTCCGCAATGTAGCCAACAATTAACTGGATTAGGTTTTCATCGAGTTTCTTATCAGCCTCGCTTTAGTCAATTTTCTGAGTGTCCTACTTGTCAAGAATTGACAGTAAAACATACAGTACAAATTTTACAGCATCCCACTGAATCGAGTACTGGAAAACGCTTGATTACTTACGAGTGCCATTGTTGTGACTATTACACACAAATAGAACAAACAATTCCCCGTCTACCTCCACCTCCTCCACCTTCAAGCAATAGTAGTAATAGTATTGGTAGTAGTAGTAGCAGTAGTGGTGGCAGTGACTTCGGTGGTGGTAGCAGTGGCGGCGGCGGTGCAGGTGGAAGTTGGTAATCACTATTTAACCCAGTTAGAATGCATCAAATCAATAAACTTCCTGCATAAGTCAAACCAGCTTGAGAAATAAATACGGCTAAATCACATCAATCAACATTGAGGCTTCTTCCTAGGTGATAATCAAGAGTGCAACGCTTTTTGTCAATTTCTATGTCTGATGCCATCACCATTACCGTCAAACTATTCGCAGCTTATCAAGAAGCCTATGGCGTACCTGAACTAATTTTAAAAGTTCCTCCACAAACAACAGTCTCCGCTATTTTGGATCAACTAATTAGTGAACATCCTCAACTTAACCAATGGCGTAATCTCACACGCTTTGGTGTTAATCTGCAATTTGTTGAGCCAGAAAATATCCTCCAAAATGGGGATGAAGTTGTGCTGATTCCCCCTGTTAGCGGTGGTTAAACTTTAAATAAGCTTAAAGCAATTCCTCATAGTATTTATTCCTGCTAACGGAAGCTATACATCATCAACACAACTCCCGACACACTGAAACAAATTCCCATAGCAATTCCAGCATTTGTGTGGTTACCTCCCAAATAGAGAATTCCTGCAACTACAAGCATCGATAAGGCGACAACACCTAAAATTTTAATGATTGTCAAGTAGATTTTTCTCATGACATTTGTATTAATTAACACAACTTTTCTTAACAGAATGTCTCTCTCCTAGCAGACTAAAAGTGACTTGAGGTAATGATATCGTTGCTAGTGATAGGACCAAACATGAGCAAAAAAGGATTGTTTGCCCCAGCGCAAGAGTACGTGCTGGGGCTTTTACTATGGCAAAACCCTATTTTTAACTAATAGCACCGAACACATTAAGCCAATAACTATACAGCGGATCATCAACTATTACCTATTTAAAATACTGATTTTTTATCCAACTATTGTTAGTTGACAAATAGACGTTTTGTTACTGATTATTTGCGGCGACTAAAAGTAATCCAGATCACTTGAAACAGAAGCATTACCTCACTGCCTTTATGTTATTGGATCACCAAAAATGCCTGTGAGGTTCACAAATGTTAAGCAGATTAAGTCACCACTAAAGAAAAAGATTCGCGAGATAGTAATCAGCAGTAGACTGACAGCAAAAATTAACTTCTCTGCACTTTGCAGAATCTTCACAGCACTTTATCGAGATTTCACGGTAACACGTGGTCAGATCACACAGACTAAGTGATAGAGGTATTAGAGGAAATTACTATATGTGCACAGCCCTAGTAGTAGACGACGATCCCACACAGCAATTGATCATTTCTAAGCTGCTGCGGAAAATAGGACTTGATGTGATTTTTGCCAGTAACGGCGTGGAAGCTCTTTCGCAGGTTAAATTATTCAATCCAGTATTAGTGATTCTTGACATCATCATGCCTCAGATGAATGGCTATGAAGTCTGTATGCAGCTTAAAGCTGATGCTACAACCCGACATACACCTGTAGTTATGTATTCTGGGCAAGAAAAAGAATTTAGCTTCTCTAAAGAAAATCCTCCCTGTGCTGATGCTTATCTTTCTAAGGTTTGCCAGCACCAGGAATTAATCGATACGGTTAATCAGTTTTTACCACATTAGGATGGTGCAATCTGAAAAGCCGTGGTGCTTGCCGCAACCAAGAATTAGGTGAGTGCCTGCCACGACTCCTTAATATGCAATTAATTGAATAAAGCCGATGCTAATATTAAACTAATTGAGTAAGAGATGACGACTCTTGCCCACTACTCGAACTTCAATTAGAGGACATGATCATGTCTAGCATCGACAGACAAACCGAAAATCCTTCACAGGTGTTTATTTCCGTCACACGCCTGCGTTTAAAATCACCTCTATATCTGCCAGTGTTTATATGGAACAACTTCTTAATCATCTGGCAAACCATTAACACCCCTGGCTTTCTCAGTGGCAAAATTCTTCAAGATAGCCAGCAAACATTTTGGACGATGACTGCTTGGGATGAGCAAGCAGCAATGAAAATATTTCGCAATTCTGGCGCACATCGCAGCGTTATGCCAAAACTTCAAGACTGGTGTGATCAAGCTTCGGTTGTCCACTGGCGACAAGCAGAAACTAGTCTTCCAGGTTGGGCAGAAGTTCACCAGCGCCTAATTAAAGATGGTTTTTTAACCAGATTAACCCATCCCTCACCAGCTCACCTGGAACGTAATATTCCAGCACCAACTGCCACGCAAGCCTTGCGGTTGCGACCTTTTAGGCTAAAGGCTTTGTAAATAGTTGAGGCATAAATCAACTCAGCAATTACTCTTTTTCAAGCATACCCGACAAAAACAGTCGGGTATGTTTGACTGCTCTTGACGTGCGTGTTACTATCATTCCGCTAGTGAAGGAAGTAGAGAGTTTATTCCCAATGACCCAGGCAACCCAGTCCCAAACAACGCAAACCACTGCCACATTTACAGCCTTGAAGTGCAAAGAATGCGGTGAAGAGTACAAACTTGAAGCAAAGCACGTTTGCGAACAGTGTTTTGGTCCATTGGAAGTAAAGTATGACTACGAAGCTTTGCGCCGCCAAGTAACTCGTGAAAGTATCCAAGCAGGACCAAATTCAATTTGGCGTTATCGTGCCTTCTTACCCGTTGCCACAGATAATCCTATCGATGTTGGCACAGGTATGACACCCTTGGTGAAATCAAATCGGTTAGCGCGTCGCCTGGGTTTGAAAAATCTCTACATCAAAAACGATGCGGTGAATATGCCTACCCTCAGTTTTAAAGACAGAGTGGTATCTGTTGCCTTAACGAGAGCGCAAGAATTAGGCTTCTCCACAGTATCTTGTGCTAGTACAGGTAACTTGGCAAATTCTACAGCAGCGATCGCAGCTTATGCCGGTCTTGATTGTTGCGTCTTCATCCCTGCCGACCTAGAAGCCGGTAAAATCCTTGGTACATTGGTTTATAACCCAACCGTCATGGCAGTTAAAGGCAACTACGATCAAGTAAACCGCCTCTGCTGCGAAGTAGCCAATACACAAGGTTGGGGATTTGTCAACATCAATTTACGCCCTTACTACTCAGAAGGTTCCAAAACCTTGGGCTTTGAAGTTGCCGAGCAATTAGGTTGGCAGCTACCAGATCACGTTGTTGCGCCTTTAGCCTCTGGCTCCCTGTTCACCAAAATTTACAAAGGCTTCCAAGAATTCATCAAAGTTGGGCTAGTTGAAGAGAAAGCAGTCCGCTTTAGTGGCGCCCAGGCAGAAGGTTGCTCACCAATAGCTCAAGCTTTCCGAGAAAACCGCGACTTTGTGACACCTGTTAAGCCCAATACTATTGCCAAATCGATCGCAATTGGCAACCCAGCAGATGCAGTTTATGCCCTTGATGTCGCTCGCCAAACCAACGGCAACATTGAATCAGTCACCGACGCCGAAATTATCGAAGGCATGAAGCTGCTAGCAGAAACCGAAGGCATTTTCACCGAAACCGCAGGCGGTACGACTATTGCCGTCTTGAAGAAATTGGTAGAAGCTGGCAAAATCAACCCAGATGAAACAACCGTTGTTTACATCACAGGCAATGGTTTGAAGACACAAGAAGCCATCCAAGGTTATATTGGTGAACCATTGACGATTGAGCCAAAGTTGGATAGTTTTGAGCGGGCATTAGAGCGCTCTCATACACTTGAGCGCCTGGAATGGCAACAAGTCTCAATTTAGGTTTTGATTGTATAAAGGAGCTGTTCTCAGGTGATACTCCTCAATGTAATGACTGCCAACTACCAACTAACAAAGAAAACTAATTTATGGCTATCAAAATTCTGATTCCTACCGCCTTACAAAAATTTACCAACGAGCAAGCAACAATTGAGTGTTCAGGCAGTAGTATTGCTGAATTACTTGATTCGATGGAAACTAACTGTCCTGGAATTAAAGCACGTTTGTGTGATGAGCAGGGTAAGCCCCGCCGCTTTTTGAACTTCTACGTTAACAGTGAAGACATTCGCTTTTTAGAAGGCACAAGTACAGCACTCCAAGATGGTGATGAAGTGAGTATTGTACCTGCTGTTGCTGGTGGTTGAAGTATTAGGAATAAACATCACTAACTGAAACACTTCACTAAAACTAGCAGTAATCGGTAAGGTTTTCCATCTCTCCTTAAAGTGAGCATTTGGTAATCCTACCGATTATTTTTGTGGAAATTAATAAGTACTACGGCAAAAGTTAACCTTCTACCCTAGAACACACAACGGAGAATCGTTAAGTAACATCTATCAAGTAGATGCTGAGAAAATGAGTCTTTCAACTAATGATATCGCTAACTTGTTCAAGGAGTTTTTTGGGACGTTGTTCCAGAAAATGATATTCAGAAAGCTTCAAATATAGTCTGATTAGCTAGTATATTATCGGGAAATTTTCTGGCTATCTTCGGAGAATATAGGGAAAGTTTCCTGATATTGTTTTCTATAGGGTGAATATACGGAAAGTTTCGGCTTTTTGTGACGTATTGGTTGGCTAGACGGAAAATTTCGGTCTAAGAATATAGTTAGCTGGCTTTGGTTGTGGGTTGTGACGGTATATCAAGATTATCTGTTGGTTGCGAGCTAGGTGATTTGAGTAACTCGTTAAACTGGGATGAGTCAGTAATCTCAGGCAGCCGCGAAATAGAAATGATAAACGAGAGGACTTCAACCCAGCAGAAATTAATTGTAAAGCTTGAAGAGAACGCAATGGATTCTCTTGTTCATGGTGTAGAACATCACCTTCATGGCAGGAGAAATACAGATTGGAAATATGTGATTTTGCACGTTTTTCACGCCGTTGAACTTTTTCTAAAAGCAAGACTTGCGAAACATGATGAGTCATTAATCTATCGGAGAAATGGCAATACAGTAGGGGCTGATGAAGCGATCAATCTTTTAGTTAAAGAAGCCAAGATACGACTGTTCCAGCACGCAGAACGACAGGAATCGGGAAAATACAAGCTAGGTGGAGCGTTGGATGCTTTACGAAAAGCCAGAAATTCAATCGAACATAAAGAAGTTGCTCTCAATCCAGATGAAGTTAAAGATTTTTTAGCTGCTGCTTTTGTTTTCCTGGATAACTTTGTGGCTGAAGAATTAGGCTTAAGTCTTAAGGCTGAACTAGACAAGCTTGACGAAACTCGTGAAGAGGAACTTGCTGAAAATGGAGTAGAGATTGATGATTTAGAAAGTCAAAGCACTTATCGAACTCTGTCAATGGCTTATCTGTTCTACATTCAGCATATGACAACAGAAGGCATACCAATTTTAGATCCACAAGAAAAATGGATTGATTATCACTACTTCAATTGTGAAATGTGTGATGAGGAAGCAATTGCTGTGCCCGACCCGACAGCAAAACATCCTAGAGTGGCGCACTGTTTTAACTGCATAGCAGAATATACTGTGCATTACTGCCTCAAATGTGGTGAGCCATACGTTTCCTTTCTGCGAGAGTGGGAAAAGGAGATGGATCTTTCTAGCTATCCTGATTGGGTAAAGTCAGTAGATAATGAAGCTGATTCGTTTTGTGAACTGTGCAGTGATTGGATTGATGATCAGTAATTCGGTTGTTGCCAGCCAGCTAACAACCCGGTTGGAGCGGACAGTTGAGAGTCTTTTCGTTGATCGCTATGGTCGATCTGCTGCCGTTCAACTGGAACGTTAGTCTTTAACCTTCCAGTTGGGCAGTGTATCCAACTTGTCTGTTATGTCCAAGATCAAGTTTCTGCCAGCTCATCCTGATGGGAGATTAGGTCATGTGGAAAGATGAAATTGTCGAAGAGATCCATCAGATTCGCGAAGCATACGCAAAGTCATTTAATTATGAGCTAAACGCAATAAAGTATACTAACTACCACTCAACTTAGCTGTTAGGCAGCCGTGAAGTGTAAGGTATAAGCTAGAAAACCATGCAAACTACTCATATCATCTCCAAAGAGCAACTGCTGAGATATCATGAGAAGCCGACTTTCTAATCACACATGAGCGAAACTATTTATATTGAGACCAGCATCATTGGCTATCTGACTGCTAGATCCAGCAATAACCTGATTTTGATGGCTAATGTAGAGACAACCCGGCAATGGTGGGATGATCGCCGATCTCAGTTTACGCTCTACATTTCTCAAGTGGTTTTAGATGAAGTGGCACGAGGAGATGATGAGATTTCGAGTCGCCGACTTGAAATCTTGCGTGACTTCCCTTTGCTCGAAATCAATCAAGCTGTTCAGAACTTAGCAGAACAATTTTTGAGTCAGAGTAATCTCCCACCCAAAGCCTCGGATGATGCTCTGCACATTGCAGCAGCAACCGTTTACGGATTGGACTATTTGTTAACCTGGAACTGTAAGCATATCGCGAATGCTCAAATCCAGAAAAAGTTGCTCCAAATCAGCTTTAATGCTGGATATGAGCTACCAACAATCTGCACACCCTACGAACTGATGGGAGAGTGAAAATGTGGAAAGACGAAATCCTCGAAGAAATTCATAAAATTCGAGAAGAACACGCTAAAGCTTTCAACTATGATTTGCAGGCAATCTGCGATGATTTACGACGAAAGCAAGCTGAAAGTGGTAGACGAATCATTTCAAGTCCATTAAAGCAACCTCGTCAGAGCCATCAGCCCAACAACGCTGTGCAGCCGACCGTTTGAGTTTTTTCGTTGAGTTCGAGAGGCGATGCACGGCGGCTGACCTGTGCCGTTAAGAGCCAAAGATACAGGAAAGAAAGGTGGCAGAACAGCCTTTTTGAATCCCCCAGATGAATCAGGGGAACATGGCAATGGATTTATCTATAATCAACACTGAAAAATATCTAACTTTTATTTTTTAATTTGGAACCGTGCAAGGCTATCCTATGTAAGGATTAGAAAATATACAAAGACTTGTAACGAAAAACAGCAATTGCCGTAGAGAAAAGGATTGACTTGAACTATGTCAGAAGAACAAACTCCTCAAAGCGAAGCTAATATTCCTAGTAGCGATGAGCCAAAGGCAAGCGATATTCCCACAGCTAACGCCCCTGATCCGGCTGCGGCAAACCCAGAAGTTAATGCCGACGCCACAGGGGAAAAACCAGACTCAGATAGTGCTGCCAAAGAGTCAAAGAAAGCAGCAGCAAAACCTGCAGGAGATAAGCCACCAGCAAAAGCCAAAAAGGAAAAACCACCCGCAGTTGAAGACAAGCCATTTCCTGAATTTATTGAGCAAGAATATTTGCCAGCCCTCAAAACAGCCTTTACCAAAGAAGGTATCAGCGATGTAGAAGTGGCATTTGTCAAGGACAAAATCAAGATTTCCGGCTTAAGTAAACCAGATACTTGCTGGCAAGTGGTTGGTAAATGGAAAAAGGGGCAGCGTCAGTTTAATATCTACTTTCCCGAAGAAGATATCAGCAAGTCTAAAGCCTTCTCCTTGGCGACTAATGGTGCTAAATCAAGTACCTTAGAATCCTTTATGATTGATGAGCGTAAGGTGACGCTAGATTTGATTGTCTTTTATACCATGCAACGGCTGAATGCTGAAAAGTGGTTAGCTTGGAATTAGTCACAGGCTCGTTTTATTGCCTTCGTTTTTAGATTTAGATCCCCCCCAGCCCCCCTTTTTAAGGGGGGAGAATCAAGTCAAAGTCCCACTTAAATAAAGGGGGAAAATCAAGTCAAAGTCCCCCTTAAAAAGGGGGATTTAGGGGGATCTCCTGGGTTTAGAAGAAAATTAAGCGATCGCTACTTGCTCTGATAAATAGACATCCTGGATAGCATGAAACAGCTTAACACCTTCCTCCATCGGTTTTTGGAAGGTTTTACGCCCAGAAATTAAGCCACAACCACCAGCGCGTTTATTAATTACCGCCGTGCGAATAGCTTCAGCAAAGTCATTTTTACCCGACGCCCCACCAGAATTAATTAAACCCGCACGCCCAGAATAACAATTGAGGACTTGATAGCGTGTTAAGTCAATTGGGTGATCGGTCGTCAAATCAGAATAAACTCGCTCATTCGTCTTACCATAAGACTTGCCTGATGCTTTTTCCACCGCCGCGTAACCGTGATTATATTCCGGCAACTTCTGTTTAATGATATCGGCTTCGATGGTAACTCCTAAATGGTTTGCCTGTCCGGTCAGATCGGCGGACAGATGATAATCTTTATCTTGTTTAAACTGATCATTCCGCAGATAACACCAAAGAATTGTTGCCATACCAAGTTCATGGGCACGGGCAAAAGCGCGACTAACTTCTTGAATTTGGCGAGTAGATTGTTCCGAACCAAAATAAATCGTAGCACCAACGGCAACGGCTCCCAAATTCCAAGCTTGCTCAACTGTGGCAAACATGATTTGGTCAAATTGATTGGGATAAGTAAGTAGTTCGTTGTGGTTGAGTTTGGCAATGAAGGGGATGCGGTGAGCATATTTGCGAGAAACCATACCCAAGACGCCCAAGGTAGTTGCAACGGCATTACAGCCGCCTTCTAGGGCAAGTTTAACGATGTTTTCTGGGTCAAAATAAGCAGGATTTGGTGCAAAAGATGCACCAGCGGAGTGTTCAATACCTTGGTCTACAGGCAAAATCGAGAGGTAACCTGTATTAGCTAGGCGTCCTGTGGAGTAGAGTTGTTGCAGAGAACGTAAGACTTGTGGATTGCGATCGCTTTGTGCAAAAATTCGCTCAACCCAATCAGGTCCCGGCAAATGCAATAATTCTTGGGATACTTTCGCTTGATAAGTCAGTAAGTCTTCGGCTTCTTTACCTAAACAGGCTTCTATAGATTCTGGAGCTGATAATGTAGCTGTCATAATGCTTTGCCTCTGGAATTTATCTAAGGAGGTAGCTGTTCTTTAATTTTGACAGTGCCTCACATTTCGACTCTACCCATAACGATAGAGTCTTGGTAATAGCATCGTCGGGCACTTCTATCGTCGTGCCGCCTTAGCATCGTCAGGCAAACAGTGATACAGTCGTGCCGAATAGCCATTAACTGAGGTTTGATATTGAGAGGCATCTTCGGCAAAACAGTTGGCTGGTTCTGGTTGTGCTGGTGCTTTAAAATTGACTAACCATAAATCTAGAGGTTTTGGTAATTGAGCAATGGTTTGCTGGAGAGTCACAGAGGCAGGGCAATTTGTGGCTTCACAACGGTCTTGCTTTTGATGTGCTAAAAGAAACTGTGGTTGTAGTTTAGTTTTATTTTTAAACTCCCAAGCCAAGCCCATCATTTCACCTGTTTGGACTAAGGTATTATGGGTTGTGGCAATTACAACTGGTACTTTTGAGGCTTGTTGAATTACTGGTAGTAGTAAGTCTGGGCGGTAGTATTTTTGATAGCCCCAATTGTTGACGACGGTGATGCCGCTGAGTAAGCCGACAAGCCAAATGATACTGATGCGTCGCCATTTTAGGTTTGTTGGTGTTGTTGGTTTTCCTAGGGCAAGGGCGGCGGCAACGAGGACGGGAACGGCGGGGAAGTAGACGAAGTTATAGCGTGCACCGCGTGTGAGGTCGATGCCAGGGATATAAGCGATCGCGAAAAATAAAGCGATCGCTCCCAAGACAAAACCGCCTAAGCTTTCAAGTCCTAAACGCTGCTCAGGTTGATCTAACAGGGTTTTAAAACCACGATAAATAATCGGGATGGCAAAAATGAAAAATGCCAACATCGCTGCCCCAGAAGCGATCGTCAACCCTAGAGAAGGTGTTTCTATAGGCAGCAGACAAATCATGGTAATCCAAGCGGCAAGAGATTGAAAAATCGGATTAATCACACTCAAAAACGTGCGATTGTTGGTCATAATCCATTGCGTCATTTGGGAATCATAACTTGCCTGCCAGACGGGTAGCCAGACTAAACAGCCGACAAAGCTACCAGCAGCAACTGCCGCCATGCGCCACCAACCGGCAGGAATGGATTTTTGCCATTTCCACTGGTGATTTTTGAGTTGGAGTTTGCTGGGGTTTCTCAGAATTGCCACGCATAAGGCGATAGCTTGCGCCACTAGTGTCAAACTAAAAAAGTAATGTGTCGCTATGCCCAAACTATTAACTACAACCCAGCAGAGGGCAATCCAAATCGGTAAAGGCTTTTGGTGATGAAGATGCTGTATGGCAACCACCAAGCAAGACAAAGAAGCGATTACCCAAAGCATGGCTAAAGCGTAATGACGGGCTTCCTGTGTCAGAAAGATGCCGTAGGGAGAGACGGCGATTAGTGCAGCCGCTAGTTGGGCGACTAAACTGGAACGAAATGCCACATAACCGAGTCCGTAGGCTGCTGGAATTGATAATATACCGCAGATGGCAGGAAGCGATCGCGCTGCCCATAAGGAAACATAACCATCTGCGGCAGGAAATAGCTGCATCCACCAGTGAACTAGCACAAAATATAAAGGAGGATGATGATCTTCGGTAACTAGGTGATGAATTACATCTGAAGCTGTCGCACTTGAATTGAAACGTAAGGGCGCAAGTAGCGTATCTAAAGATATTACTTGATCTAAAGGCACAGTTTTAAAACTATTGCCCAAACTAAATACTAGTGTGGCAAATTCATCCGTCCAAGGTGGCTTGGCGTCCAAGTGGCTAAAACGTAAGCCTGCACCAATAATCATCCACAGTAACAGCAACCCTAGCTTTAAGTAGCGATCAGAAGAAAATTTCAACAAATGCCACCTCAATCAACATCAGTAACTCGCCAACTGAGTTTTAGATTAAGCCAAAAGTTCCACAGTGTAACCACAACAATTGCCATTAATTTAGCGGCATACTTGTTAATGTTGAGGAAATCAAACAGAAAACTGACAATCAGCGCTTGTAAAATCACTCCGGCAAGACAAACAATATTAAATTTTATCAGCCGTTTCAGGCGCTGACGCTTTCCTGGTTGTCTCCGGGCAATGTCGCCAAATGTCCAGAAATCATTCCATAAGAAATTATTGATAATCGCAAATTCCGCAGAAATTATTGTACTGCGTGCCAGTCCTAAACCCCACTGATCGAGCAGATAAAATACCAGTAAATCGACAAATACACCGCTAAAACCGACTAAACCAAATCGAAAAAAGCGGGCAATTGGTCCTAGTGAAAATCGCAAACGTACCAAGTGCCGCAAGTAGTCTATATACTGTTTTGAGGTGACTTTGCTTTCGCCTTCTTGACGTTCTTGGAAAACATAACCAACTTCACCAATCCAGGGTACTCTGCCTCTAGCAATAACTTCTATTAAAATTTTGTAACCAACTGGGCTGAGGGTTTTACCAGCAAGACTCGGACGCCTTACCATAAAGTAGCCGCTCATCGGATCAGAAACACGCCCGATTACTTCTGGCAGAATCACTAATCCTAAAGTTTGGGCGCCACGAGATAAAATCCTGCGAATTGGGCTCCAGTCGCTGACGCCACCGCCTTCTACGTGACGACTGGCAACTGCTAAATCACCACCCCGTACAATTTCGCCCCAAAGATCTAATAATAATTCTGGAGGATGTTGCAGATCTGCATCAATCACTCCCAAAACTTCACCTCTAGCTGCTTGCCAACCGCGAATTACGGCGGTAGAAAGTCCTCTTTCTTCGACTCGCCGCATAACTCGCAGTTGAGGGTATTCTGACATTAATTCTTGGGCGATTTCCCAAGTGTGATCGGGGCTATTATCATCAACTACAATTAATTCATAAGCCCCAGGAATTGCTTTATCTAATGTCTGGCTAAGGAGGCTAACAATTTTGGGGATGTTCTTACTTTCGTTATAAGTGGGAATTACTAAAGATAACAAAATGGGGCAGTTTTCTAGTCCTCTGGGAATAGCGTTGCCCATGTTAACAGGGTAGCTACGTTTGACGTTGAGCGGTGACTCCATAGAATCACCAGTTTCATCGGGGGTTGATGCCGAAACAGGAATCTGCAATGAACCGGAAGGAACTGTTAGCAATGAGGTAGATTGGTTAATATTCATTGAACAAACCTTTGTTTTGTAGTTTGAAGGAGAGTGGATTTGACATTCTAATTAACAATAAATGCGATCGCCCTGCTTTGGCATCGTCAAGCCTGACTAATTAAATATAGCCTTAAGATCAAGAGGTTAGAAAAAATTTGTCCTAACAAGTATCAAGGTTATAATTGATACTGATTCTTATTAGTTGTACTTTGTAACTGCAGCTTGACTCAAAGTATCTTGACTATTTTTTTATCTGCCAAAGCCAGCTTACAAATTCTTCTGAACTTGGATTTAGCTTCGGTATTATTTTATAAGTTCGATTTTCTGCGAGTTGACGTTTCCATTCCTCAGATGGTGAAGTTTCCAAAAGAAAAACATCAGTAAATCTCTGGGGTATTTCTGGAATATTTAGTTGATATTCTGTTTCAGTATTTATATTTCTACTTTTCAAGGCATTACAAGAAGTATAACATTCTGGCTTGTATAAAAATCGTACTTTCGGCTCAAGTTGATAGCTAAGAGATAAGATGTTAGCTGGATTGTTATTACTAATTAAAAGCGGACTTTCAGCCTTGTTAATAATTTCAGCAACAGCCGGAGTATCCCGGTTCAAAGTTTGATGCCACCAAGTTTTTGCTTGAGAACTTATTGCACAAGATAATACACCAACCGATATGGTTATCGCCATAATAATCTGCCATAATTTTTGTTTTCCAGTGTGATTAATAGCAATAATTTTATTGCCAAAAAGATAAGCAACAGCAAGCTGAATTCCTAAATAGCAGGGGATAAAATATCTAGGAGTAGTCGATCGCACTCCTCCTAAAACTAAATCTGGTAGAATAAAAGGTAGGGTTATTGATCCCATCAAAGTCAAGATAAATAACCAACTGCGTTGAGGTGCATTTCTACAAAGAAAATAAAGCGAGTATCCCAGTAAAGCCACTAAAAGTATAACAGCAAATGCCAGAAAAACTTGAGAAGCAAGTGCATCTTGGGAACTATAATTAAAATCAACAAAAACGCGACTAAAATTAACTCCCCATATTTTCAACAGTTCCCATAAAGGTTTTTTAATAACACCTGTCCAAGCTGTAACACTTTGAGCCTGAACTCGATTAAGAAGGACTACAGCAATCCAGGGAATAAAAGCAATATACCCAATTAATGATGCCAAAAGGTAAGAGATTAGGGTTTTACTGACTTTAAATTTTTCCATAACAAGGACATAAATGCCATGACCAATTGACACAAAAAAAGCTAATAAAAAGGCGTAAAGATTAGCTGCCAAAGACAGTGCATAAATCAGCCAACTTGCCTTAGTTTTGAGTCGCATAGCTCGCAATAGTGCGGCATTAGATAATAAAATTGTTACTGTCCACAAGCTATACTCGCGAGCTTCTTGAGCATATAATATATGTAATGGTGAAACAGCCAACATAGCAAGAGAAATCCAGCCCACCAAAGGTGACTCAAAAAGCTCTAAACATAGCCAATACATACTTGGAAATGCCAACAAACTAATCAAAGCAGGCAAACTTCTCATAGCAGTAACTGAATTGCCAAATATTTGCATCCAGAAGCGTGCTAATAGATAATAAAAAGGCGGATGTTGAGGATCTTCTAATGCCAAACTTTTAAGTGTATCTACTACGGTTTTTTCCGAACTAAAACGCTGATACTTTTGTAAAGTTTCTCGGTCAATAATCTCTGTATCAGATAGATTTTGAACTAATTCAACTTCAGTAAAACCAGCAGTTCTTAATGAGGTATAAGTTTCATCAAACCAATAAACTTTGCTGTTAAGATTTCCTAATCGAAAAAATAAACCCAAAAGTAACAAGGCAATAATTAAAAATCGCAACCAAGAGGGTGGGACTACCCAAAAATCCATTAACTTATTTTTCAACATTGGTGTAAGCTTTAGTTAACTAATCAACGCAAAAATACTGATCGTTTTTTTACGATTCACACTCTTATCAAGCTGCTTAATGTAGCGCACCCATTTGTCTGGTCAGCTTTTGATAAGTTATTATTTTTTTGCCAGTCTAGTAAATCTTTAATTGAATGTCATCAGTATTAGCTAAACAATTTGCCTTTGCTCAAACAGAAAGTTATAAGCTAATACCATCAAATCATTCAAATCATTGGAGTAGAACCCTGTGACTCACCTTAGATTCAATTATACAAGTGCAATAGGTGCAGGAGTGTCGTCTTGAACTTCAAAAGCAGCATTTTCCTGATCACCATACTTTGCATCATCCTAACCGGTGTCGCCGTATACCTTTTGGGAGGAATTAACCCAGCCTTACTCCAGGCATGGCTCAATCAAGCCGGAATCTGGGCACCGATTATTTATATTACTATTTATACCATTGCCACCATCCTAGTGTTGCCCTCCACCGTACTCAATCTTACTGGTGGTGCGATCTTTGGTCCCTGGTTAGGTACACTTTGGACAAGTATTGCCGCAATTATTGCTGCCGTCGTTGCCTTTGCCTTCACTCGCACAGTTGGGCGAGAAATCATTGCTCAAAAACTAGCCGGACATTGGCAAAGCATGGATGCAGAAATAAGTCAAGGCGGTTTATTCTATATGTTTGCCATTAGATTGTTACCGATAATACCTTACGGCTTAGTAAATTTTGCCGCCGGATTAACTTCTATTTCCTTTCGAGATTATTTAATCGGCACAATTCTTGGTACAGTACCAGGAGTTTTGCCGTTTGTGATGTTAGGAAGTTCCGGTTTACAAGCTAGTAAAACAGGCAATATCTTACCTTTAGTTGGTTCTCTTGCTTTAATTGGATTATTAGTATTTGGTGCTACCTGGTATCGTCGCCGTCGTCAGTCTCCTGTGAAAGCTTTGCAGGAAAAAGAACGACAAAATGAAAGAAATCAGGATTAATACTGCAGTTTAAAGAGCCAACAAAACGTCAGCAATAGTAGATTCCTGACATAATGAGAAAGAGTAACCTGGTGTCTCCTGTCCTGTGATGATTCAAATTGATGCAATTCTAAACCGTGCCAATTCGGGTGATGATTTGTCTGTTGAGGAAGGCGTCATCCTCCTCAAACAAACTGAACCTGCTGTTATTGCTGCAATTCAAGAAACCGCCGATAAATTGCGCCGCAAACAAGCAGGCGACACAGTAACTTATGTAATTAATCGCAATATTAACTTCACCAATATTTGCGAACAACACTGTAGTTTTTGTGCATTTCGCCGCGATGCTGGACAAGATGGGGCATATTGGCTTAACTGGGGACAAATTCAGGAAAAAACTACTGATGCAGTCAAAAGAAATGCTACCGAAATTTGTATGCAAGGGGGACTTAACCCAGAAGCAACCATCAACGGGGCATTTTTACCTTACTATCTGCAACTAGTTAAAACGATCAAATCTGAATTTCCCCAACTGCATCTTCATGCCTTTTCACCCCAAGAAATTCAGTTTATCGCCCAACACGACAACTTAAGCTATGCCGCCGTAATTTCCGCTTTGCAAGACGCCGGAGTTGGATCAATGCCAGGAACCGCCGCCGAAGTGTTAGATGATCAAGTAAGACGGATTTTGTGCCCAGAAAAAACCAATAGTGCCGACTGGTTAGAAATAATTAGTACAGCCCATCGTTTAGGGATGCCAACTACCAGTACCATGCTTTCAGGTCATATTGAAACACCACAACAACAGATAGCACATTTCCAGCAATTGCGATCGCTCCAACAAACCGCCGACAAACATAATTACAAGAGCCAGATTACCGAATTTATCCTATTACCCTTCGTTGGTCAAGAAGCCCCCAAACCCTTACGCCGTCGAGTCGGACGCGATCAACCCGTATTAAAAGACGCCCTCCTACTCACCGCCGTCGCCCGTATTTTCCTCGGCAACTGGATTTCTAACCATCAACCTAGTTGGGTAAAACTGGGACTAGAAGGCGCAAAAGAAGCCCTCAACTGGGGCTGTAACGACCTTGGCGGCACCTTAATGGAAGAGCACATCACCAGCATGGCAGGGGCAATTGGAGGTACTTGCATGGACGTAGAAACCCTACAGAGTGCGATTTCCAGCCTGGGGCGTCCTTACCAACAACGAGACACCCTTTATCGCCCCCTTGCCCAGCCAGACTTGGCATTTTCAGCAAGTAACACTCTTCCCATTAACTAGCAAATTAATTCGGCAAAAATTTAGTCTCAACCACTGTTAAATTGGCAATGGCACTGCATAGCATATCTGAGTCCATGCTGAAAAAAAAGCTCAAGAAAAACAAAAAGCCGTGGCTAATTGCTTTTGGGGCGGCTGTTTTAATCATTGGTGGTGGAAGTGCCGCTTATTTTCTGCTGCTACAGCGGCATATTTTCTTGGGAAATACCCCAGCCGGCGCCAAATTTATTCCTCAAGATGCCCTGTTAACCGCCTCTATTTCCACAGATGCAGCACAATGGCAGCAGTTGCGTCAATATGGCACACCAGAAACCCAAGCGGCATTAGAGGCACAGCTAAAACAGTTACAAGAGTTACTTACTGCCAATGGCTACAACTATGAACAAGATGTTAAGCCCTGGTTAGGTAAAACTGTAATGATTGCCTATTTACCAGCTAATACGGCAACACCACCAGCGGCACCAGTTGTCAACCAACCTGATTTAATTGTGCTGCCCATTGAAAAACCAGCCGAAGCCAAGCAGCTACTAGAAAAAGCTCAATCTAAGCAAAAATTAGCAACAAGAACTTATAAAGGTCTTCAGATTCAAGAAACCAAAAAAAATAATGCTCAAAATTATTCTGTTGCCATTTTAGACAGCTTCCTGGTTGTTACCAAAAATCCCCAAACTATTGAGCGCGTTATTGATACTTATAAAAGCACGGCTTCAATGGCAGTAACTCCTGGATACGGCGAAAATTTGGCAAAAATTAGCGACTCTAATGCCTTTGCCCAATTGTATTTAAACAGTTCCGTGGTTTGGGCTGCGGCTGCTGCCAATTCTTTACGCCCCATTCCTCCAGAAAAACTCGCTGCCACACAACAACGCCAAGGCGTCGCCGCCACCGTAAACTTAGAACCAGAAGGTATGAGGTTTCGGGGTATTTCTTGGCTAAAGCCGAATAGTACTCAAAAATATCAGGTTGAAAATAAAACTAATACTTTAGCTAGACGCCTGCCAGCAGATACGCTAGTCATGTTTTCTGGCGGCAACTTGTCCAGGTTTTGGCAGGATAATGCCCAGAATGCTGACTCAAATCCACTTTCCATTATTTCAACCAATAATCTGAGTGCAACCTTAAAGTCGGCTTTTGGCTTGAGTTTTGAAGAAGATTTACTACCTTGGATGGATGGCGAGTTTTCTGTAGCTATGCTGCCAGCTTCACCAGAAGCCCTGACGCAACAAGGACAGTCGGTGCAGTTGGGGGCAGGAGTTGTTTTGATGATACAGGCAAGCGATCGCGCTCGTGCCGAAAAAACCTTCCAACAACTCGACCAAATAATGGCAACCCGCTATCAATTTCAAGTCGAACCAACTGAGGTTAAAGGTCAACCAATTGTCAATTGGAATTCGCCACTTGGTGGTTTAAATGCCTCCCACGGCTGGTTAGATGGTAATGTCGTCTTTCTATCTTTAGGCGCACCAGTTAGTAGCGCCTTTGCTCCCAAACCCCAAGCACCCCTAAGCGATAATCAACTTTTTCAACAAACCGTACCAACCCAACCAAATCCTAGTAATAGTAAGATTTTTATTGATGTTGACCGTGCAATCAATAACGGCACGTTCAATTTGTCACAACTGCTGAGTCAAGAGCAAAGACTGCTAGCAAAAGGAATGCGCTCAATTGGTGTTACCTCTGCTATTAAGGATCAACGCAGTATGCGCTTTGATTTATTTTTGCAAATGAAAATAATTCCCCAAAGCCCGTCCCCAAGTCCGACACTTGCTCCCACCCAAGTATCTCCTAATCCGACACCGGCTCCAACTCCCAAAGTATCTCCTAGTTCTTAGGGCAGAGATAGAGGTGTTTCTCTATGGTGGAGTTGGCTCAAGTAAATTAGGCTTTTCTGGAGGCTACTTCTGATAACCCTTTCCAGTACAGCGCCTCAAACCGATAGGATAAGATTAACGGCGCCATAATTATTGAGCTATCAAAAACGGTTGAAATTGTATGGACTTAATTGCTCTCCAAAACGGATTAGATAATATTTCCTTTGCTGTCCTGTTTATCACCATGTTGATTTATTGGGTAGGGGCAGCTTTTCCGACAATTCCTGCTTTACCAGTTTTGGGAACCACAGGCATGGCGATCGCTAATTTGTGTATTGCCACCTTACTCGGCGCAAGATGGCTAGAAGCTGGCTACTTTCCCCTCAGTAACCTCTACGAATCACTATTTTTCCTGACATGGGGCATTACGGCAGTACATTTACTTGCCGAAAATATGAGCCGTAGCCGCTTAGTAGGCGTCGCTACCGCACCTGTGGCACTTGCTATCACTGCCTTTGCCGCACTCACCCTACCATCAGAAATGCAGCACTCAGAGCCCTTAGTGCCAGCACTGAAGTCGAATTGGCTGATGATGCACGTAAGTGTGATGATGCTCAGTTATTCAGCCTTAATGGTAGGTGCACTTTTGGCGATCGCTTTTCTTGTCGTCACACGCGGACAAAAAATCGAACTACGCGGTAGTTCCGTTGGTACAGGAGGCTTTCGCCGCAAAGATGACCAAACATCACCCCCAGCCTACCAACTACAACGTAACAACTCCTCAAGCGCAGCTACACTTGCCCAAAACAATGGTGCTAATATAGCAGTTCTCGATTTAGTCACAACTGAGCCGTCTATGACAGCAACCCTCTCACCACAACGCCTCAATCTTGCCGATACCCTGGACAACATCAGCTACCGGATTATTGGATTAGGCTTCCCATTACTTACTATTGGGATCATTGCTGGTGCGGTTTGGGCAAACGAAGCTTGGGGCTCTTACTGGAGTTGGGACCCCAAAGAAACCTGGGCATTAATTACTTGGCTCGTGTTTGCTGCCTATCTTCATGCCAGAATTACCAAAGGTTGGCAAGGAAGACGCCCAGCTATTTTGGCAGCAACAGGCTTTGTTGTCGTCTGGATTTGCTATCTTGGGGTGAATCTGTTGGGTAAAGGATTACATTCCTACGGCTGGTTTTTCTAAAGATTCAATTGTTCCTTTGGGAGCAAACTATACTTGAATCCTCGCTATTACGGATGCCAGCCGTTGACCCAACCTGGTACTAATTACAAAGAAAACTATAAAGTTAATCGGGGAAAATTGGTGTGGATAATCACTTCGAGCCGCTCGCCATTGGTGAAGTTTTATCAATTGATGAATCTGCTCAAATCTTAATTGGGCATCGCACCTTTAGAGTCGGGGAATTTGCCGATGCTGTAAAGCAGCAAATGCAATCAATCAAAGGTTGGACAAAAGACAAAGATGCCTGGTTTAGTGAGGAGGGTATTTCTTGTGAAGTTTTGAGATTTACCGCGAATGGCTGGCAAAAAGGCAAGGTGAGACTCCACCTAGAATTTTGTCCCCAAGACTTTGAGGATCAGCCGCAAGCAGCCGCAATTTCAAGTGCCGACTCAACTGCCACTGCTGTAGACACCTCAGATGATGAGCTAAATCTGGAAGATTCTCTTTTAGATGATTCAGATGATGAGCTAAATCTGGAAAATACTCTTTTAGATGATTCAGATGAGTTAAATCTTGATGATTCAGATGAGCAACTAAATCTGGAAAATACTCTTTTAGATGATTCAGATGATGAGTTAAATCTGGAAAATACTCTTTTAGATGATTCAGATGACGAACTAAATCTTGATGATTCACCTTTAATCAGCAACGATGAGCTAGATTCAGAAGACTTCGCCGCTAGCTTGGATGATGAATTTTCTCTAGATCAACCCGAAAACGTTACATTTGTTCAGGTTGAAGAAGTCCCCGTCGTCGTTGTCCATGAAGAGCAAGACATCATCATCCTTGCAGGTGAGGAACTTGCCGATGAAGATCTTGACTTCGACTCTATGTCATCTAGCTTTGATGATGACCTTGATTTAGGAGAAATTTCTCAAAGTATTGACCAAGAATTAGAGCTTGTAGAGGCAACGCCAGCTAGTGATGATGATTTATTAGATTTGGGCGATATGTCTCTTGATGGCACTGATGATTTGGATTTTGGTGAAATGTCAGATGGTAGTGAGGATGATTTTCAGTTTGATGAATTATCAGTTGGCAGTGACGATGATTTAGACTTTGGCAAAATGTCAGGTGGTAGTGAGGATGATTTTCAGTTTGAGGATATTTCCTTTGGCAATGAGCCAGAAAAAAAGGATGATGACTCACTTTTGGATGATGTTTGGCAAGATCTCAACCAAGCAAGCGGGCAAAATAAGCCTTAATTAACCACCGACATGAGCGAACCCTTAAATCTTGATCAAAATGATGTTGTGTCTGTAGATACAACACAACATGGTTGGGTTGTGATTCAGAACAAGACATTTAAAGTGGCTGAATTTAACACAAATCTGAATGGCTATCTACAAGGAGGAGGGACGGCAAAAGAAATGTTACTAGGCGAGGGTTTACCTTGTGAAGTCCTTAAACCTAGTTCCAACTGGCAAAAAGGCAAAGTTAAAATACGCCTAGAATTTTGCCCAGATGAGCCGATATCGCCCTTAGATGACATCCGCCAAAGCCTGCAAGCCGAAAGCTGATCAATGAATGCGTCCAAGCTCAACTGGACACCACTCCATGCACGGCTACATCAAACGCTGCGGCAACGGCGGTTATTGCAGCAGCAAAGTGTATTAATTGCGGTATCTGGTGGACAAGATTCGCTGTGTCTAGCGAAACTTCTTGCCGATTTGCAACCAAAGTGGGGCTGGAATTTAGCGATCGCTCATTGTGATCATGGTTGGCAACTGGATGCTGGGTTGGCGGCTCATGTTGCACAATTTGCCCAATCTCTCAAGCTTCCCTTTCACCTAAAAAATGCTTCTGATTTGCCCCTCTCTGAGGCAGCAGCACGTGAATGGCGCTATAAAGCTTTAGTTGAGGTGGCGCAAGCCCAGGGCAAGGCAAGCGTGGTTACAGGGCATACTAAAAGCGATCGCGCTGAAACTGTCCTCTACAACTTAATTCGTGGGGCGGGTGCTGATGGTTTTGCTGCCCTGACTTGGCAACGTGCGCTCACTCCCAAATTACAACTAGTACGCCCACTTTTGGAAGTAACTCGCATCGAAACACTACAGTTTTGTCAAGAGCAAAACTTGCCAATATGGGAAGATGCCTACAATCAAGACCTCAAATATGCTCGAAATCGCATCCGCCAAGAACTTTTACCTTACCTAAAAACCCATTTCAACCCCCAAGTTGAGACAGCTTTAGCCCAAACCTCAGAACTATTGCGGGCAGATGTGGAATATTTGGAGCAGAGTGCAACTGAGTTACGTCAGCAAGCGATGACATCAGAGGACACACCTTTCAAACTTAATCGCTTAGTTTTGCAAAAAGCACCTCTTGCCCTACAACGCCGTGTGATCCGGCAATTTCTCAAAGCTGCTTGCCAAAGTGCGCCCAACTATGAGCAAATCGAAGCTGTCACGGCTTTAATTACTGCCCCCAACCGCACTCGCACCTCATCTTTTGGGCAAGGTACGAGCGCTGAAGTTGAAGGCAACTGGATTATTTTACGGCAGGTTTAACTAGCGATCTGCTTGCAGCAGCGCTACGCGATCGCTTGGCGCATTTCCGAGATTGCTTGTAGCTGATAGTCGCCAGTTTCTTGGATTTGATTGAGAACCTGAGCGATCGCCTCCAGCCTACTTCTGATCTCATTTAAACCATCCTGCCTCGGTTGTAGCGTTTCCTGACAAAGATTCACCTTACCCCACATTTGAGCAACCGAATCCTTCAATATCTGCCAATTGTTCTGCAAATTCTCCAACTCTTGCCGCTTCCTTTCCTGTTCACCCGATTGATGTTGAACCATCTCCTCGGTTTGGTTAATGCTGCGTTGGATCTGCTCAATTTGGCTTTCTAATTTTTGCAGTTCTTCTGCCTGCTGTTGTCGTTGCCCCTCTAATTGGTTCAAGATCGGACCCAAATCAATCTTGTGGTTATCTGAGCCATTACTTTCGCTCACACCTTGGCGGCGACGCATTACCCGTTGATGTTGATTCAGAATTTCTTCTCGCTCCCGTAGATTTCGACGAGAACCAATCAAAGATTCATCTAGCAACTGATAACGGTCTTGCTCATCTGCTAGCTCAGTTTCCAGACTCATACGGTCATATTCGCTAGCGCTGCTCATTTTGTCCTGCAATTCGTCAATTGCTTCCCGTTGAAAAGTTAGCTCTTCTTCTTGGTCATTGACAAAACGCTTGACTTTTTCCAAATCGCTCTCCAAGTTCTGCACCAAGTCTTGTAGCTCACCCAAAGGCATATTCTCCAGAGCTTCCAAATCCAGTTTCTGGCTAATGGTGACACCTGCCGAGGTTGTCGCTAAACGAGTCAGTTCTTGAAAAAGTTCTGCTTGAGTTTGGATTTGCAGAGTCAACATTTGAGCCGCTTCTTGCTTGATTGATAAAGCATTCTGCTGCACCTTCAACTCGGAAGCTGCTGCCTCAAAAGACTGCTGTGATTGTTGTAACTCTTGCTGACGCTGTTGAATTTCCGCAACTTGACGCTCAATTTCGGCTTGTTGCTCACTAGCGACGCTGTGTTGCTGCTCCCAGTCTTGCCACTGACTTTCCAACGCAGCTTGTTGAGTATTCACCACTTCAAACGCCAGATTTAGCTGTTCCCGCACCTCATCAGTTGGAGCAACAGCACCCGATAGACGCTCTAGCAAGTCTTGAATTACTGCTGCTTGCTGCTCATCTAAACCCCCACTGGCTTGTTCTTCTGGCTGTTGCTCTTCCAAGCGGCGCTGTTCACCCCGCAAGTGTTCCCAAGCCCCTTCTAATTCCTGACGATTTCGCTCGAAATCCTCCTGAAGTTTTAGGGTTTCTTCCTTTGCCCGCTCCAACTCTTGAAATTGACCTTCAAGGCGTTCCGCTTCCGCCTCCATTGCCTGCATTTGTTCTAGCCGGGATTCCATTTCCATCTCACGGCGGTTGAGTTCTTGACTTTGGTAAGTCAAAGACTGCTTCCACTGCTCAATTTCTTCTTCTTGGCTTTTTGATTTTTCCAGCAAGCGAGAGAAATTTTGCAGCATATTAACCAGCCGTCCCCCTGCTAGCTCACACTGCCCTTGCAGTTGTCGATTTCCACCCAAGTTAACTATGACTAAGACACCATCAGTCAAACGATTAACTTCTTCGGATGGGAGAGTAACTGTTTCATCACCAGGTACAGAACTCCAGCTCTGGTCATTTCGCTGGCAAGCTAATAGTTTTAGTTCAGCTTTGCTGCTGCCTAGTATGCCACCACTTTTCTTTTGAACTTCTGCTAGATAAAGCACACTGAGGGTCCTCAATACGTGTCTTGTGCGCAATCTGTGACTAAACTAACAAGTTGCCATTTAGTCCGTTTATTTCAACCAGTTTAGGAAGACCGCATTGCCAAAACAAGAAAGCATCTTCATTTCGGGTTGAGTAACTATCTTTCTATGACTAAGCATTTTTCTGTAACTAATTATAATTTTTTACAAAAAATTACAAATCTTTAACTCCCACCCTTTATTTTTGTAATGCCCCACTGAACTACAAATGATAGCTTTAAGGAAACAGAACACCGTCAAGAGCGAATATCTGCCGAAGCCCAGCCCTACTAAAAGCTTCTCGCTGAGGCTTCTATAGAACACATCCTAACCTGTTCTGACTGACTAAGACAAGAATTTCCCTAACCCTTAAACTGGCTGCTCTCAACGACTAAGTAACAAATGATACTTTTGAGGTCAGATTTACCAGCAAGAGGCAACCAAGACGGTCTGGTTCCGCCATCTGTCAGATCTTAAATTAAACTAAATGTAAGGGAAATTGCCAATTTTTTTACCAAAACGCTCACCTTCAAATAATTATCGCCCTCTGCCCAGAAAAATTAACCTTTATTTAGCAAAAAATCGTGTTATGAAGCAGCAGTAAAAATTCACCCAAGAGGAACCAACGTTAAATTGCTGGCATTTCCTGGCACT
>JBATUR010000064.1:0-37527 GCA_049671305.1 Coleofasciculaceae cyanobacterium | reverse complement strand
AAAAAAAAAGAGAAAAAGTTCTAGAAAATGTGATCTATATCACATATCAGAACTTCCCAAAAAAGTCTGGATTGAGTTAAGTTATGTCTCTAAAATCAGCCGTCAGCTATTGTCGAATTGATGACTCCTTGACAGCAGGAGAAGCTGCCATGAAAGAAGTTATCAGCAAAATGGAGGGACACAAACCAGATTTTCTCCTCCTATTTGCAACGGTAGGACATGACCTAGACAAACTGATTCAAGGCATCTATTCAATTGCTGGAAATATACCGCTTGCAGGATGTTCAGGGGCAGGAAGTATTACTAATTTAGGTTGTGATGAGGCAAATCATTCCTTTGCTTTGATGGGTTTAAAATCAGAACAGATGGAATTTCATCCTTTTATTATTCCAGGATTATCTCAGGAAGCAGAAGATGTTGGTGAAAAAATTGGCACTCAGCTCAATTCACTAAAAATAGCAGCATCTGACAAAAAACTATTGTTGCTTTTTCCTGATGGTTTAACTGTTAACACTGATAAACTTTTTCGTGGTATTAGCAGTAAATTTAGTAATCATGTCGATTTTATTGGAGGAACAGCTAGTAATGACTTTCATGCACCTAAAACTTATCAATTTTGCAACCAAGAAATCTTAAGCGATGCTGTATCGGGTGTATTAATTACTGGTGAATTTGATTACATAATAGGTATAAGTCATGGTTGTAAGCCAATTGGTAATTACCGAACTATTACCAAAGCAGAAGATAACATTATCTACGAAATTGATCAGCAACCAGCACTAGATCTTCTCAAATCTTTTATCGGATCAGAGCGCTTTTCTGATATTGTACAAGTCAATGTTTTAGGACTAGGACAATCTTTTGCACAAGCTGATTCAGATGAACTTATTGCTAGAGCAATTATGGGTTTTAATGAAGAACAAGGCAGCATTCAAATAGGAGCAAAACTTACGGTAGGTTCCCAAGTTAGATTTACGCGCCGAGATAGAATTAAAGTTAGAAAATCTACTCAAATAGTCGCACAACAAGTTATTGATAAACTTGAACATCCCCAAGAAGCAACTTATTTCTATTTTAACTGTGTAGGGAGAGGATCTTATCTTTTTGGCGACTCAGATGTAGATGTCAAAAGTTTACTAGAAGTTTTAGGGCAGAAAAACTTAATTGGTTTTTTCACATTGGGAGAAATTGCTCCTGTCAGAGGAGAAAATTACTTCCACAACTATACAGGCGTTATGGTGGGAATTCAATAATGAAGACTCAAGAATTACTATTAGAAAATCAAGCTTATCAAGCAGAAATAGAAAGACTTCGGCAGGAAAATTCTTTCTATAAAGATGAAGTGGAAAGCTTGACATTAGATATCGCTCAATTAGAGGGTAATTTACTTGATGCACAAGTAAAAGTCAATCAGCGTTCCCAAACATTTAAATGTATCCAATTGATGTATCAAGAAATTGCCTCAGCTAAAGAAGTTGGGCATATTTACTCAATAACTGTTAAGTATCTATTTGAAAAGGTAGGTTTTGATAAAGCGATTATTTTTAGAAAAGAAAATGATGCTTTCTTACCCGTTGCTAGTTGTGGATATACAGACTCTCAATCTTTACAGGCAGCAAATAAGGATTTTTTGAATCAAATAGCTCAACAAAACCAGGGGATTTTAATTAATAGTCAAACCAAAAAACTACATCCAGAAATACTAGAAACTACGTTTCAAACCAACTATTTCATCGCTGTACCTTTTGCAATTCAAGATGAAAAAAACCATATTCTGTTTGTTGGTAATCAAACCGAAGATACCTTAAGAAGACCACGATTAACTGATGCTGATTTAGAGATCTTACAAACACTCAGTAACCAAATAGCAATTGTAATTGGCAATGTCGAACTTCACACTCAAACCCAAGAAGTTGCAAGAATTGCCAAAGCACAAGCGCAAAGCTTAAAAGACGCTTTAAGAAAGCTGCAACAAACCCAAGCGCAACTAATTCAAACGGAAAAAATGTCCAGTTTAGGTCAATTAGTTGCTGGTATAGCACATGAAATTAATAACCCAGTCACGTTTATCAGCGGCAATTTGACTCATATTAGCAGCTATGCCGAAGACCTCTTAAACTTATTAAATCTCTATCAAGAAGAATATCCTAATACAAGCGAAACCATACAAGAAGAAATTGAAGCGATTGAGTTAGATTTTTTAAAAGAAGACTTACCAAAAGTCTTAAACTCTATGGAAATTGGTGCCGATAGAATCAGTCAAATTGTTAGTTCATTGCGAGATTTTTCCCGGACTGAACAAGCTGATATGAAACCCTTCAATATCCACGAGGGAATTGATAATACTCTGCTAATTTTACAACACCGCTTAAAACCTCAAGGCAGCTATGGCGGTATAGAAATTGTTAAAAACTACGGTGATTTGCCTTTAGTTAAGTGCTACGCTAGCCAGCTAAATCAAGTCTTTATGAATATCCTTAGCAATGGCATTGATGCTTTGGAAAAACACAAAGAAAATCGTGTAATTAAAATTAGTACCGAAATTAGAGAAAATTCTGAGTTGCAGCAAGCAAGTAAAAATCATGACCATAACCTCGCTAATCAAGGGGCAAAAAGTGTTATTATTCGGATTCAAGACAACGGCTTAGGGATGAGTGAATCCGTAATCAATCATTTATTTGACCCCTTCTTTACTACCAAGCCAGTTGGTAAGGGTACAGGTTTAGGTTTGTCGATTAGCTATCAAATTATAGTAGAAAAACATGGCGGAATATTAAAGTGCAATTCCGTACCAGGACAAGGCGCTGAATTTTGGATTGAAATTCCCTTAAAACCTGTTAAAAATAAAGCAATAGACCAAATACAGCCACGTTTACGACCCTCCAAATATTTGGTAGAAAGTGTGGCTTGAGCAAAATTAAATTAAACTAAGAAAGGTATTTTAGATAAATGCGATCGCATCTGTCTGTCTCCACACCCGTTGCTGCTAGATAACCACTACTTTCGTATAACTTAACGGCTTCTTTGAGGACACTTGCTGTTTCAACCCATATTGTTTGGAAACCTCGAATTGCGATCGCCTTTTCCAACTCCTGCAATAAATATCTACCCAAACCCTTGCCCCTAGCAGTTGGTAAAAGATACATTTTTCTAATTTCCACCGCCATTTCACCCCGTTGCACCGGATAATAAGCAGCAGTTCCGACTATCTTTCCCTGCTGTTCAACTACCCAAAACTCGCCACCAACAGCAATATAGGACGCTTCCACTTCTAAAACGTCTCTGTCTGCCCCGGCTGGCTCCCAACCTAGTCCATATTCAGCTAATGTATCCCTGATAACGGCAGCGGCAGCTTCACGATCAGCAGGCATCCAGGAGCGAATTAGAAAGTTTTGGTAGGAAGAATTCATGAGAATTAATCATACTATACTACTTAGGTTATCTTTTTTACTAACCTAATATATAAAGAAAGTATTTTGCGGAATAGAATGCGATCGCTTTGTAATTACCTCCATTAAAATACCGTAGGAACACACAGTCCGTGCGCCCCTACAAAACATGAATCGCAAGATTATGCTTTGATTTAATACCCAAACAAGAGCAAACAATGAAGGCTCATGAAGTTCTGAAGCGATACGCAGACGGGAGACGAGACTTTAGTGGAGAAAATCTCAGGGGTCAATCATTTAAAGGCAAAAACCTCTCTGGGGCAAACTTCAGTGAAGCTGATATCCGAGGGGCAAACTTTACCAATGCCATGCTGACGGGTGCCAACTTCAAGGGAGCTAAGGCTGGCTTGCAACGCCGTTGGGCAACGGGTTTAGTTATCGGATTGTGGGTATTATCAGGACTATCAGGGATATATGCCTTATTGTTAGGTGTTCTCTTATCAGAGTCGAGTAACAGCTTCCAGCTCATTATCATTAGCTGTTTCGCCTTGATAGTATTTGCCGTCTCCTGGCTTGTCAATATCCGCAAAGGTCTAGTATTAGGTCTAAAACCTTTCACTATCGTTGGAGCTTTGGCTAGAGCTGTTGCTCTTTCCTTTGCTTTCGCTTTCGCTGCCACTTTCGCAGGAGCTTTCATTTTTGCTGTTGTTGGAGCTTTCGCTGGAGCTGTCACTCGAACTCCTACTGTTGGTGTCGCTGCCGCTATTACTGGAACTGTCACGGTGATCAGTTCTTATATTGGCTGGCGTACCTTGACCGGAGATGAAGAACACTCCGGGTTTCGGGAATTTGCGATCGCCTTTGCCGCTATCGGAGGCACCAGCTTTCGCAATGCTGACTTAACCGACGCTGATTTCACCTCTGCCACGCTCAAAAGTACAGACTTCAGAAGAGCTAACCTCACCCGTACCTACTGGCATCAAGCCAAAATGCTCGATCGCGCTCGTCCCGGAACCACTTATCTTCAGCTTCCCAAAGTACAACAGTTACTCATGACGGGACAGGGACAAGCTCAGAACTTTGACCGCCAACCCCTACGAGGCGTCAACTTACAGGGTGCTAACCTAGCCGATGCCAGCTTCATCGGAACCGACTTAAACGAAGCCAACTTGCAAGATGCTGACCTATCCAGAGCAAAGTTGGTGCAAACGCAGCTAGACGAGACAGACCTAACGGGTGCTACTCTCACGGGAGCTTACATAGAAGACTGGGGCATTACCAGTCATACCAAGCTGGATGGGGTGAGGTGTGAGTATGTCTTTATGCGACTGCCGACAAAAGAAGACCCCGAACCGCGCCGCAAACCTGACAATCGGAACGAAACTTTTAAAGACGGTGATTTTGCTGACTTCATCAAACCCATTGTCGATACCCTCGACCTCTACCACAACCAGGACGTTGACCCCCGTGCCATTGCCATTTCCTTTAAGCAATTAGCTGAGAACCACCCAGAGTCAGAACTAGACATCGTAGGAATGGAAAAACGGGGTGGAGATAAATTCATGCTCAGGGTTGCAACCGCTCCAGATGCAAATCACTCTGAGTTAAATGCTGAGTATTTTACTACTTATGACGAAATCAACGCTTTAGCAAAGCAAGAGATAAAATCACTATTAGACGAAAAAGATAGCCTAATTAGTCGTTTAGAAAATATGGTAGCAACGGTGCTGCAACGCCCTAGCTTTTATACAAGCAATTATCACGGAGATATTAATATGTCTGAGAGTAAAGGCAACATCAATATTACTAGTGGAGAAGGGAGCAAAATCAGTGGCATTGCAGGTGCAGGTGAAAACATGACCAATACAGGGTCAACTATTGGTGAGATAAATGGCACAGTGAGTATTGCCATCAATCAATTACCCGCCTCTAGTGAATCTGGTAAACCTGGACTCAAAGAACTACTCGTTCAACTGCAAACGGCAATTAATGATCCAAACCTAGCAGAAGATGATAAAACCCAAGCTTTAGAACAGATAAAAGTCCTCGCAGAAGCAGGTCAAAATCCCAAAAATGAAACGACACAAAAACAGGCAAAAAAAGCGATCGGATTTCTGAAAGTAATTGCCGAAGGTTTACCTAGTGCCGCATCATTAGTGAAAACTTGTCAGGATTTGTTACCTGCGATCGCACTTTATTTTGGTTTCTAATCAAAAACCTCGACTTCCTTGCTTTCCCGCCAGAGACTTAAGTCTCTGGCTAATAGCTTAAGTCGGTTAAAACCGACTACATTTAGCGTTATTCTTCAGTCCGTTTCAACGGACTTTCGCTATGAGACGGGGAATTAATTCCCTGGCGGTTAATCACTTCAGCAGCTTCAACTATGAATTCTCGGTTGGAAATGCAAAGTCGCCAACAACTCACTCTCCTGAATTGCCAACTCATCCAAACGCTTCATTACCAAATCTCGCTCAAAATAAGTATCCGCCAACACCCAATAGATGCCAAAATGACGCGCCTCAGATGCCATCAAACTATGATAAAACTGAGCTAAATCTGGTTCAGGGCAATGAGTCGCCAGTAAACCCAAACGCTCATGAGAACGCGCCTCAATCAAGCCAGAGACGAGCAAAGAATCAAGCAAGCGATCGGGTTCCGACTTGCGAATCAAAGCCTTTAATCCTGCTGCATAGGGCGGAGAATTCAGCGGCGCCAGGGGGATGCCTCGTTTTTCTAGCCACTGATTAACCAGCTCAAAATGCTCCAACTCCTCACGTGCGATCGCAGTTAACTCCCGCACCAACTTAGTATTAGAAGGATAGCGGAACATCAAATTCAGCGCCGCGCTTGCCGCCTTACGCTCACAGTGCGAGTGGTCGAGTAGAATAATATCAAGATGAGCGATCGCTTGTTCCACCCAAGCCCCGCTTGTCGGCAGCTTCAGGGTGTTGATAGTCGGTAGTGTAGAAGAAGGCATTTTTAATTTCATCAAGCAACAACTTGGCTTGAGTGATTAGATACTCCTACTGTAAAGCTTTTAACTAGTGGAACTATCATTAAACCGCCAAAGTCCTTCATTTAAAGAGAGGCAACTCGTCTGGGAGCCAGAAAATCGTCTCAAAGTACGGTGCTTGATGCCAACAACCACAACAAAATCGACCACTTTTCTATTTAACCCGGAATATCAGTCTTGGCATCTGTTGTAAATAGTATAGAAAAATACTTCTGGCAACTGCGAATTGAGTCAGAAAATCCAGGCATACTGAGAAGAAGCAGTGTGTCAAGAGTATTTTTGAATACACTTGGGCAAGCTAGAGAGCATCGGGTGCAACTTTAAGTAATCTGCAATTCTGTTTGGAAAAGTAAAAATGAACCACCGCCGTATTGTTATCGGTGACGTGCATGGTCACTATGACACCCTGATGACCCTACTCGCCGCCGTCGCTCCCACCAGTGAAGACCAAGTTTATTTTCTCGGAGATTTGATCGACCGAGGACCTCAGAGTGCTCAGGTAGTAGAATTTGTCAAGCAAAGCCCCTACCATTGCTTGTTAGGTAACCATGAACAAATGTTACTAGACATTTTAGGGGATGGTGAAATTTATGGACCAGCGCTGCAAGCTTGGTTATATAGTGGCGGTCACAGCACTGTCAACAGTTACGGCGAGGGCGGAGTTTCCCAAGAGCATTTAGACTGGATGCGGACATTACCAACCCACCTCGACTTAGGAGACACTTGGTTAGTCCATGCAGGTGTCCATCCGCGCATTCCCTTAGAAAAGCAAACCTCTGAGCAATTTTGTTGGATACGCGATGAATTTCATAGCATTACTGAGCCGTATTTTCAGAATAAGCTAATCATTACAGGTCACACGATCACCTTTACTTTACCAGGAGTGATGCCAGGGAAAATTGCTCAAGGGCGAGGTTGGCTAGATATTGACACTGGCGCTTACCATCCAAAAAGTGGCTGGATGACCGCCCTCGACCTCACTAACAGCTTGGTTTATCAAGCCAATGTGTTTCGGCGTCGTCTGCGGAAAGTCCCCCTTGCAGAGGCAATAACGCGGGTAGAACCAAAACAGATTCAGCCCCGTCGTTCGGCGCTACGATCTTAGAAGTGTACGAATACGATTTTTGTATGCCACATTATCTAGTCCCGTACCGATATTTGCCTGTGTGGGAGCGATCGCTTGATTTAAAGCTTCAATACGTTCAGATGTCCCCGGATGAGTACTTAAAAATGTCGGTACTGAACCACCCTTGTTCAGGAGTTTTTTCATAAACTCCACCATACCAGAAGGAGCATAACCCGCCTTTTTAAGCGTTTCTAGTCCTAATTGATCTGCTTGAAATTCATCCTTGCGGCTATTGGGACGTTGAAGGGCTAATTCTACCCCAATATTAACTAAAGTATTGCTATTAAGTCCGGCGGCGGTTGCCAAACCTCTAGCCACAGCAGCTTGTCGCATTTGTTGGAGGGCATGACGTGCGGTGATATGAGCAATTTCATGACTCATCACACTTGCCAACTCTGCTTCATTATCAGCAGCGGCAATTAAACCTTTGTGGATGTAAACAAAGCCGCCCATTGTAGCAAAGGCATTGACTTTATCATCATCAACTACCTGAAAAGTATAAGGGATATTGGGTCTTTTGCTCTGTTGTTCCAAACGTTGACCAATTTCCTCAACATAGCTAGTAATTGCTGAATTCCGATACAACCGAACATCTCGGCTAACTAACTGTCGATTAATTTGTTTACCGATTTGGACTTCTTGGCGATCGGACATATTAGACAACTGTACAACCTGAACACCTTGAAAAATTAGATCCAACCAAGGCAGAGATTGAGCTACCTGAGAACTTCCCACTACAAGACAGAGGGTTAGCACTCCCGACAGCAGGGGATATAGCCAACGACGAGAACGAGAAAATAAATTTGACATAAAGATAAGGGCGTGGCACAACCGGAAAGAAGCCGTAGGATAATCAGACGTTGTTGGAGTAGAGTTAGTTGCCGTTATGGACTTAGCTTCTTTGATTTTAGGCAAGTATTTGAGCCGCAAGCAAGCAGTGAAAGTTGTTAGGGTAAGTGAGAAGTTATCTGCCAAGAGAAAGGAAAATCTGCTCAGATACCCATGCTGATTGTGGAAAGTCGTGGTAATTTAACACATGATTCAGTTCAGGTATTTTCTCTGGCACTAAATATGTAGATGCTCAGTGTTACCCTGATCCTTACAACAACGCACAAATACAGGCACAAGTCATGGCTATTTTGGATTCTAAAGGACGCCTATTCGGCAAGGTAAGTATTCTTGATTTTGGTGCTGCCTTAGTGATTTTATTAGTAATTGTCGGCATCTTTTTCTTTCCTGGTACATCTGGTTCTGTCGCTCAATTAAATGGTACAAAACCTGTAGAATTAGATGTACTTGTTCGGGGTTTAAATGTAAGCAATCCACAGGAGTTGATTGCTCAATTTAATGAAGAGAAAAAGACAAATATCATTATTCGTAATCAACCTTATGGTCAGCTTAATATTAAATCTGTCAAGACTCTACAGCGTAACTTAGCTGTGCCACAACCCGATGGTTCACTTAAAGTTGTACCAGATCCCCGTCGTGACTCTTCGGAATCTTTTAGTACGGATATGTTAATGGTTTTGACGGGTCAAGCGACAATTAATAAAGATGGTCCAGTTTTGGGCAATAGCAAAGTCAGAATTGGCACGACGCTAGAGTTAGAAGGCTCAACTTACAACTTTAATGGCAGCGTGATTGGTATGAGAATTAAGTAGAAAAATGATGGGGATTTAATGGTTTAAAAATTAGTCTTATTCCCCATCATTTAGTTCTTTCAAATAACGCCAAATTAAACCAATTGTGACTCCAGGAAGTTCTAATTGAGGCGTTAATCCCACATCATCCAAGGTTTGAAATACACGAATTGCTTGGGGATTGAGTGCAGCCAGACGCCTGCCAATTTCGGGACTAGTAAATTCTGATTTTTGTCCCCAAATAATTGCTGTAGGAATGGTAAGTTGAGGAATATATAAAGATAAATCAAAGCATAAATCTCCGCGCACAAAAGAAAGTGCCGCATATTCAGCATTGGGTTTTTGTGCAGAAGCTAAATATGCCTCAACAATTTCTTCGTAGACACGGTTACTTTTGGCAAATTGACGATTTTCCAAAAAGTTACGGATACCTGCATTAGTGGCAATTCCCGTTGTATAAAGCAGGCGATCAAGAATAGGGGTGCTAACTAGTTGGGCAAAAAAGTTATTGCGATAATTTTGTCCAAAATCCGATAAGCCAGAAGGCGTTGTGAGAATTAAAGATTTAAATAAATCTGGGCGTTTAATTGCCGCACGAATTGTCAAAGCTGCAGTTAAAGAAGAAGCAACAACTGGCACGGCTTCTGTACAAGTCTCTTCTAAAAATTCAATAATAGTGGTAATATAATCATCAATTGAATAGTTTCGGGCTGGATGTTCTGATCTGCCCCAACCGATTAAATCCGGTGTAAGAATGCGATAATTAGTGGCAAAAGCTGGGTAGACTTTTGACCATTCATAAGCAGAAGAACCACCACCAAAACCATGTAAAAATACTAAGGTAGATTCGGTTTGCTCAACACCATTTTTTTCTGACCAAGGTATACCAGCAGCAGTGTAATACGCCATTCTACCTAGGGATGTTGCTATATATTTTTGTTTAAAACCAGTTGGCTCAATCATCTCTAAATCTTTATGTCCTCTAAAATTATCAGCAAGTTGATGTTTTTCATGCTAAAACCCTCAGTCAGCAGAATAGCAGATGATTGGGTTGCCTCAAGATGCGCTGGTTACTGCGATTGATCGGTAACCTCTAAATGTTAGCGCTGTGCTTCTGTAGATGGGGCAAATTGAAGCAGTTTTAGCTTATTTAGAGGCAAGAAGGGGAACTTTTGTACTTATTATTCGTTCAAAGTTTTTGAGGTGGCTCAAAACTTGATTGAAAATTTATAATCCTTAGTCCGTAATACCTATAAAAACGTTGTAGTAATAAAGTAGTGGTGCAGTAAATGAGAGTGTCGTTTTACTCCAAATCGTGATGGAGTCAACGGCATCAGAAAAAGTTTTAGCCTATTTTTGAGAATGTCTCAAGGGTTTGAATCATCTGGAAGCGGTTTTGTAGAACAAGGGTGTCACAGCTCAAGAAGTGGGTATTTTCACTTTTTTAGATAAATCAAGGCAAAATCACGGGGTTTTGGAAAAACTAGATTCACATTAGTTGTATGGCTATGCAGTGCATTGGATCGTCGTATGAAGTCCGGGGTTCCCAAACCGATAAAACTGAAATTAACCTCTTAACTCCGCAAACAGCTATCGCGAGTTCTAATTCTTCTGTGGCTGAGTCCAACTCTAATCTACCGATAATCAGTCCTTTGAGTGTCTATCTGAACCTGGAAGACTTGAAATGCTTTGAAGTGGTGGATAGTCAGTTTAGTGACTATGGCATTACGCTGCAAAATGCGATCGCCATCCTGCCCTCAAACCCCGCCTATCCCACCAGTACTGGTACTACTGTCCTCATGGGCGCCCCCAAAAACGGCTGGCTAGAAGCAACCTTCTCTCAAACAATTCGTAAGTTTTGTTGCTATGTCACTAGCTCCCAAGCAACGACAATATCAGCATATGACCATCAAGACAAACTCCTAGCGCGTCAATCATTATCGGGCGCAAATCTGGCAGGATTTGACTCACACCTACCTCCCAATGCTCAGTTGCTGATTGAAGAACCTAATATCTCTCGAATTACTTTATACGCCTTTGATGGTCAACTAACCGCTTCTGATCTAAGTTTTGATTTTTAGTTATTGTCCAAACGGTCAGCAATCTAGACACAAAACCTGTATTCTAATTAGCATAAGATAGCTGAACAGGCACTATTTATCGCAATAGAACAGGAAAATTTCGTGGCACAGGCGTCGTCTTGGTTGCAGCAACTCCTTAACTCAATTGGAATGCTGCTTGTTGTTGTTAATCGAAGCTTTAAGCTGCCTTTCTCGTATCGCTTTCGGGCATCGGGCGGCTGGCTAGTAGTAATATTTGGCATCATCGCGATGCTGTTTTGGAATTGGCAACTGTTGTTGGCGACAGGGGCTGGTGTCTTGGTTATGGCGCTGGTCTACTTGATGCAAGAATGGGATTGGCAACTGCATTTGGCAAATCTGCGCCGATTTGTCGCCGGCTCAAACCGACAGTTAGCCCTAGCGGTTACTAGTGGTGGCATGGCAACACTGACAAGCTATATGGCAGTCTCCGTCTTTCTTGATTCTGATAGCGCTTGGATTTCGGCTGGGGCAATTCTGCAAGGTTTTGGCACTTTAGCCACTTTCAGCCTTTTGGTTTGGCAACTACTCTACAGCCATACTAGTCAAGAACAAACTAAGGGTGAGCAGATGCTCAATCAGCTTACTGATGCTGATCCCGTCAAACGCTTGCTGGCAGTGCGGCAGCTAACCCACTGGGGAACCAACCAAAATTTGCCGCCTTCAAAGCGTCGTATCGTGGTAGATTGCTTTCGTTTGATGTTGAGTCAGGAACAGGAATCAATTATCCGAGAGGCGGTTCTCAATGGTCTAAATGTGCTTGATAGTAAGCAAAGTTTAGGTAAAGAACCCTTTCAGACACCCATTGTGCTTAAGAAATCTTCTGAACAAGTAAGATTGAAGTCCTAAAGACGTTACGGCGTGGGGCTGATTGAGCAACGTAAAGTCAGGAATTCCCAGTAGGAACAACAAAATAGTAGTTAATAATTGGATGCGATCGCTTTAATTGCTCAGGAAATCTCTGTACCTGATCAACTACAAGCACCACAACGCCGGTATAGTGACGAAGACAAAGCACCATCTACCCTCCCCAATCGGCGCAAGACTGCCTTAGCCAACTTCAGCGACGAACAAATTTGCGCCCGCATCCAGGAAAAGCGGGAAAACTGCGTCAAGCTCAAAAGCATCTTCAAGATTTACAGCAAAAGTGCCAGAGAGGCAAAACTTCATGAGCTGCGTAAAGGAGTTTATCGGATATGGATATCCAGAGTGCTTTTTTGCCTCCTTAGAGCCAGTTATCCAGGATTACTCCGGATAATCTCAATAAGAATTGTAGGTGACAGCAGCAGGTTTCACTGATCACAGAGCTGCTGATTCGCATAGGGTTGTCGGGTGGGGTTTAGCACCGTCAATGGTGATACGCTGTGGCTTATAGACTTCATACCTTTCACTAAGCAGGTTTGTTTGCCGTGCTTCTACAAGCTCAGATGCTACCGGAGCGAGACTTTAAGCGGCTTCTGGGGCTAAAATCGTGCTTTCTGAACAAGGTTCGGGTGTGGTGGGGATATTAGCCTACGCAGGCAGTGACTCAAGTGAGCCTTTCTGAGAACTTGACAATAACCCATTTACATGGTAGTCAATTAAACCTTCAAAGATGGAGAGCCAGACATGATTAGACTCCCTGGAATTAAAGTTTTAGCCCAAATTTACGAAAGTGCTAATACGCTTGTCTATCGGGGGATTCAAGCACAAGATCACAAAGCCGTAATTCTTAAAGTTCTCAAACAAGACTATCCCACACCCTCTGAGCTAACCCGATATAAGCAGGAATATGAAATCACCCGCAATCTGGACATAGATGGTGTGATTAAAGCTTATGCCTTAGAACCGTATCAAAGAACTTTGGTGATTATCTTAGAGGATTTTGGCGCCTCATCCTTAAAGCAATTATTCAATGGCTCTGTAGATGCAGGACATATCTTATCTCTAGCGAAATTCCTCAAGTTAGCCATCCAAACAGCCGAGATATTGGGCGCGATTCACGCTGCCAATATTATTCATAAAGATATTAATCCTGCCAATATCGTCTTTAACCCAGAAACAGGAATTATCAAAATTATTGACTTTGGGATCTCCACTCAATTAACCCGCGAAAATCCTACGGTGAAAAATCCCAATATTTTAGAAGGCTCTTTAGCCTATATGTCACCGGAGCAAACGGGACGAATGAATCGTTCTTTAGATTACCGCACTGACTTTTACTCTCTCGGCGTTACTTTCTACGAACTACTGACGGGACAGTTACCTTTTGAAAGTACCGATGCGTTGGAACTGGTACATTGTCATATTGCCAAACAGCCAATACCGCCTCATCTTTTAGGAGGAGAGGGGGAGAGAAGCAAAAGGGGAGAACCTTGTCCTCAAGCCGTTTCGCATATTGTCATGAAGCTGATGGCGAAAATCGCAGAGGAACGATATCAAAGTACCTGGGGACTCAAAGCTGATTTAGAAGAATGTCTCTTTCAGTTACAAGCTAATGGGAGCATAGCAGATTTCCCTCTCGGTTCTAAGGATATTTCCGACAAGTTTCAAATTCCCCAAAAGCTTTACGGACGAGATTCAGAAGTTGAAACCTTACTAACAGCGTTTGACCGAGTGAGTCAAGGCACAATTGAAATGATGCTAGTGGCGGGTTATTCCGGCATCGGTAAATCAGTATTGGTGGCAGAAGTTTATAAACCCATCACTCAAAAGCGTGGGTATTTTATCTGGGGAAAATTTGACCAGTTTCAGCGCAATATTCCCTACTCAGCTATTGTTAGTGCGATCGCCGGATTGATGCGCCAATTGTTAACGGAAAGCGAAACACAACTAAACCTTTGGCGAGAAAAACTCCTTGCTGCTTTTGGTTGCAATGGACAAGTGATTATTGAAGTGATTCCGGAAGTGGAACTAATTATAGGCAAGCAAGCACCCGTGCCAGAATTAAGCCCCGCTGAGTCCCAGAATCGCTTTAATCTGGTTTTCCAAAACTTCATTCGGGCATTTTGTGCAAAAGAGCATCCTTTAGTTATCTTTCTAGACGATTTGCAGTGGGCAGACTCGGCAACACTCAATTTAATCGAACTGATGATGACGGATACGGATACCCAATACCTATTTCTAATTGGGGCGTATCGAGATAACGAAGTCAACCCCAATCATCCGTTAATGATGACTCTTGATGGACTACAAAATGTTGGGGCAACTATCAACTTTATTACCTTAACTCCCTTAGATAGCCAGCATATTAGTCAGTTAATTGCCGATACTTTGCACAATGATACATCTTCAGTAAAACCCTTAGCCGAGTTGGTAGTGCATAAAACTGGCGGCAATCCTTTCTTTGTTTATGAGTTTCTCAAAACCCTACATACCGAAAACTTGATAACTTTTAACTTCCCTCAATCCCCCCTTGGTAAGGGGGGGTTCGGCTGGCAGTGGGATATTTCAAACATTGAAGCTAAGGGCATTACTGACAATGTGGTGGAGTTGATGATTGGCAAGTTGAAGAAACTGCCTCCAGTTACACAGCAAGTTTTACGTTTAGCAGCTTGTGTAGGTGCTGATTTCGACTTAAACATCCTTTCTATCATTAGTGAAAAATCTATATCGGAAGTTGCTAAAGACCTAACAGCAGCAGTTCAGTCCGGGTTAATTTTGCCCACATCCGAGTTAGATGAAGAACTGTTGAATCAAGATTATAAATTCCTGCATGACCGGGTGCAGCAAGCCGCTTACTCGCTGATTCCCTCACACCGCAAGCAAGCCTACCATCTGCAAATCGGTCAACTGCTCCTGAATAATACCCCCCTCCAGCAGCAAGAGGAAAAAATCTTTGACATTGTTAATCACTTGAATTTCGGCAGCAACCTGCTTGAAAACCAGCAGAAACGAGATGAATTGGCAAAGTTAAACCTAATAGCCGGCAAGAAAGCAAAAGCCTCAGCGGCTTATCAACCCGCCCTTACCTACCTAACAAGCGGCTTAGATTTGTTGAACCCCCCTCAGTCCTCCCTTAGCAAGGGGAGCCAGTGCGTTGCGGGGGTCTCCCCCGTTATAGCAACTGGCGTGGGAAATGAAGGGGGTTCAAGTTGGCAGACGCAGTACGATACTACACTTGCTCTGTATGTAGAAGCCGCAGAAGCTGCCTATTTGTGCGGTCAATTTGATGAGATGGAGAGATTAGTTTCAGTCGTGCTGCAACAGGGCAAAGGATTACTGGATAAGGTGAAAATTTATGAAGTTAAAATCTCTGCTTATCTAACGCAGAACAAGCCATTAGAAGCAGTCCATACTGGACTAACAGTGCTGAAGCTGTTGGGAGTAAGTTTGCCTAAAAAGCCCAGTCAATTAGATATCTTACTCGGTTTAATGGGGACAAAGTTAGCCTTGCTGGGGAAACGAATTGAGGGCTTAATCAACTTACCAGAAATGACTGCTCCTGATAAGTTGGCAGCAATTCGTATTCTAGCGATTGTAAGTTCTGCTTCCTATATAGCTGCTCCTAACCTATTACCGCTGGTTATTTTTAAAGGTATCAATATATCGGTCAAATACGGCAATGCTTCCTTCTCATCAATAATGTATGCAGGTTATGGGTTGATTCTTTGCGGAGTATTAGGAGACATTGAATCCGGCTATAAATTTGGCAACCTAGCTTTAAGTCTATTAGAGCGGCTTAATGCTAAGAAAGTAAAAGCGAAAACAGTCTCTCTTGTTAATTACTTTATCAGGCATTGGCAGGAGCATGGAAGGCAGACATTACAGCCTTTACTGCTCGGATATTCGAGCGGACTAGAAACAGGAGATTTAGAATATGGAACATATTCCCTATTGTGGAACTCCTACAATTCCTATTGCATCGGGCAGGAGTTAGCTGTTGTTGAGCGGGAGGCAGCCAAATACAGTGATACTATCCAAAAATTAAAGCAAGAGCGAAACTTTCATTACATTAATCTAAATCGGCAGAGGGTTCTGAATTTGATGGGGCAATCGAAAAATCCCTGCCGTTTAATTGGTGATGTTTATGACGAATCGAAAAGACTACCCCTTGATCTTGAGGCGAATGATCAAACCCTACTTTTTCATACATATCTTGAAAAACTGACACTCTGTTATCTATTTGGAGAGTATTCCGAAGCGCTAGACAATGCGGCACTAGCGGAAAAATATATAGATAGTGCAGCAGGGATGCTGACTACTACGTTATTTTACTTTTACGATTCGCTGGCAAGAGTTGCCGTGTATTCTTCTTCCTCAAAATTCCAGCAAAAACGCCTATCTCGAAAGGTGCAATCTAACCAGAAAAAGTTTAAAAAATGGGCGCATCATGCCCCAATGAATCATTTACATAAATTTTATCTTGTAGAAGCAGAACGACAGCGAGTTCAAGATTCAGAGGTTGTGGCAATGGACTATTACAAAAAATCTATTGCTCTTGCTAAAGAACATGAATACATCAATGAAGAAGCACTGGCACACGAACTCGCCGCTAAGTTTTATCTCGCTTTAGGTCAAGATAAAATCGCGCAAGTCTATATGCAAGATGCCCGTTATTGCTACCTCCGCTGGGGCGCAATAGCTAAAGTTAACGATTTAGATACGCGCTATCCTCAGTTATTACAAAGAAAGCCCTCAAATAGGGGAACACTTAGCACAAAGGTATCTACGCCGCCTACCACAACAGGAAGTAGCACTTCTTCTGAGCTGGATTTGATGACAGTCATGAAAGCTTCACAAACTCTATCCGAGGAAATTGTGCTAGATAAATTACTGGCGAAATTGATGCGGATTATTATTGAGAATGCCGGCGCGCAAAAGGGCTTTTTGATTCTGGAAACTAAGGGGAAATTGCTAATTGAAGCTGAAGGATCTGTAGATAAAGATGGCGTGACTGTGTTCCAGTCAATCCCTATCAAGTCTGTAGGGGAACCTGGGGATCAACTTTTAATTTCTCATATAATTGTTAACTATGTAGCTCGCACGCGGGAAAGTGTCGTCTTGAGCGATGCTGCTAATGACCCTAAATTTGCTCATTCCCCCTACATCAAAGCGCATCAGCCTAAATCAATTTTATGCTTTCCTCTCCAACATCAAGGTAAACTGGCAGGAATTATCTATTTAGAAAATAATCTAACCACAGAGGCTTTTACTTCTGATCGCGTAGAACTCTTAAATCTACTTTCCTCTCAGGCAGCAATCTCCATTGAAAATGCCCGTCTCTACAATAATCTCAGCGAACTCAACCAAGCTTTTGAGCGCTTCGTACCCCGTCAATTTCTCCAAATCTTGGATAAACAGAGCATTATTGATGTTAACTTAGGCGACCAAGTTCAACAGGAAATGTCAGTACTATTTTCCGATATTCGCGACTTCACAACTTTATCGGAAAGTATGACCTCGCAGGACAACTTCAACTTTATTAATTCCTATTTGTCTCGCATGGAACCAGCCATTACTGCAAACCAAGGGTTTATTGATAAATATATTGGTGATGCAATTATGGCACTATTTAGCGGTGAGGCAGATAATGCAGTCAAAGCAGGAATTGATATGCTGCACCGTCTTACCAAATATAATCAACATCGCCTTACTTCTGGATATGTGCCGATTAAAATTGGCATTGGCATTAATACAGGTTCTTTAATGCTGGGTACGGTTGGGGCAAAAAACCGCATGGATAGTACAGTGATTAGTGATGCTGTGAATTTAGCCTCGCGCATAGAAAACTTGACTAAACAATATGGAGTTTCCATGTTAATTAGTCACCAAACTTTCCAGTCTTTGCCAGATTCTAATCAGTATGCTATCCGTTTTATTGATCGCGTAAAAGTTAAGGGAAAATCAAAAACGGTATCGATTTTTGAAGTTTTCGATGCCGATCCGCCTGAGACTTATCAGGGCAAGGTAGCCACGAGAACGCTATTTGAAGAAGCTGTGTTACTCTACCATTGGCACAAGCTTAGAGATGCTAAACGATTATTTACTGAGTGCTTGCAACGCAATCCTACGGATAAAGCTGCTCAAATTTATCAACAGCGCTGCACTCAAGCTCAGGAATAAGCAGGCGTTAGCTCAAATCTTGAAATCTTTCAACATCTTTGCGATATCAAATCTTGATCAATTCTGACTTGCCAACTCAGCTTTCGTCACAGAGCGATCGCCTATGCCCAATGTCAACTGCAACGGCTTCTGCGAACGATATGCCCTAGCCACCTGCCGGTAAACATCATAATTTGTCGGTAGAGTCACGGTTCTTTGCTCCTGAACAAAGCTAATCTGATATTTTGCTGTTTGCAATAGTTCTGGGGGTTTTGCTTGTTCTTGGGGCTTCTGGCGTTGTTCTACTTGATCAATAGTTGGTCGCGGCGGTAATATGGGCCACCATAAGCCTTTTTCATCGGGACCAATGACTCGCCCTGGGGGTTGTTCTCCGTTGCGAGTAACTAGGGACGAGGAGGCAAATTCTTCAAAGCGCGGTATTTTATCGTTGGTTGGATTAACATAATATGGAACTTGCCAAGTCAAGGTTGTTTGTACTGTGGCTTCATATTGCTCGGTGGTGACGGTATTACAACTAGCCAGAGTTATGGCAATACAGAAACTCGTCAACATCAAGAAAAACTGGCGATACTGTAAGAAGTGATGCCTAAATTTAGGATTGTTCAAGTTCACTCTTTTTACTAAAAACTTTTGATAAACAACGACTGAATGCAGTTTGCACCGCTTTATCCAATTTTGTACAAAATTCTCAAACCGTCCTTTCCTAGTTGTCTCTGGGCTGGGGTAAATCAAAAGGCGATCGCCTTAACATTTGATGACGGTCCTCATCCTCAATACACTCCCGAACTGTTACAAGTTTTAGATTATTACAAAATCCCTGCTAGTTTTTTTTGGTTGGGGCTCTGTGTAGATCGTTCGCAAGACGTAGCCAGAGCGGTCTTTGAGCGAGGTCATTGGTTAGGGTTACATGGCTATGAGCATCGCTCGTTTCCCCAGCTTAAACCCGATCAACTCAAGCAGAGTTTAGCAAAAACTCAACTCGCGATTTCCCTTGCTTGTGGTATTGCTCCAGATACAGTGCGTGATGTTCGTCCGCCTAATGGTTTGTTTACTCCCCAGACCATAACTTTATTAGAGCAATGGAATTACCGCCCTGTGATGTGGAGTGTTGTGCCAGAAGATTGGGAACGTCCGGGTATCTCAATCGTAGTACAACGAGTTTTGAGGCAGGTTGAAAATGGCTCAATTATTGTCTTACATGATGGTTACTCTGGCGGACCTGATGTTGCTCAAACTACGGCGCAGTTGATTCCTCAGTTATTGCAGCAAGGTTATCAGTTTGTGACTATTGAGCAGCTATGGCGTCAGAGGAGTTAGGGATGAGCTTTTTGTAGTAAGTGAAATTTTCGCCAACAATCAGCCACTTCAGGCGTCTATATGTTTCTTAACAATTGTACCGATTACATCAGTTGATTTTGTGTGCTAAAACAATTGTTTTACACTTGTCTTACGGCAATTAATTTTTTTGAAGCCTTTCCAAAAACTCTGACTGTAGAAAATGTTCCTAATTTGGAAGAACTTCGCTAACGTAGTCAATGAGGATGCCAAAAGCCTTATAGAACACCTGTACTAATTGTCAGCCATTTAGGCAAATTAATCAGTTTCAAGCATGAGTATAGTCACCTATTTGAGTAAATTCACGCTTAATGGCTGAGACAAGTTCAGCTATTTATCGGGGACGATCCAGTTCAACGAGAGAGTAAATTGAAAAAAGATTGAACAAAAGAGGAGGTGTCACTCCATTTTTCAACTTAAAAAGCTATCTAAAAATGTAGCGGTAACGGTTGTTAGGGATGTAACACAGATCATCTTGTCCACTGGTTTACGTTGATGAGAATTATTCAACACAAGCTCAATCTCCATAAAAAAAGAGAAAGAAGCTTGTTTGTAGGATGAGATAACTCAAGAAAGGAGAAGCAATCAGGGTGTCTTAATTTCATACACCATAATTTTGTATGAAAGTTCATATTTGAGCCAAATTTACCACTAGCGATTAAAGCAAAAAAGCTGCGTCCAATTTTGGTAAATAAAGCTACAATCAAAAAGTCTCAAGAGAAGCCAGTAACATTACTTGTTACCAAGTGCATTTGCTAAAGGGTTGAGGAAACAGAAGTAAGATAAATTTATTTCTAGAACTCAACTATTACATAAAGCTAAAAATGCAACTGAAAGTTACTAACTGGCAACGCTAACAAAAGTAGATCGACAAAAACACAATCTACTAGTCTTTAACTGAAGGAGCATGAGGAAAAAGGCATGACCCAGGCACATGATGTACTCGCAACAATCACTCAACCCGATGTAAGCGAGTTTGAATTCTTGATCGAGGATGATGCGAATCGAGACGAGCTAATAGACGCTCAACCAGATGAGGAAGATGGTAAGCCTGGTAAGGTGAAATCAACTCGTCGTCGCACACAAGCTAAGAAGAAGCACTATACAGAAGATTCTATTCGGCTTTATCTGCAAGAAATCGGCAGAATTCGCCTCCTGCGGGCAGATGAAGAAATTGAATTGGCACGGAAAATTGCGGATTTGTTGGAATTAGAGCGGATTCATGACCGCTTAGAAGAACAATTAGAGCGAAAGCCAAACGATAGCGAATGGGCAACGGAAGTAGACATGGCATTGCCAGCCTTTCGACATCGCCGTTATCTAGGTCAGCGAGCCAAAGACAAAATGGTACAGTCAAACCTGCGTCTTGTCGTCTCAATTGCCAAGAAATACATGAATCGAGGTTTATCATTCCAAGACTTGATTCAAGAAGGTTCTTTGGGCTTGATTCGTGCGGCTGAAAAATTTGATCACGAAAAAGGTTATAAATTCTCCACTTATGCAACCTGGTGGATTCGTCAAGCAATTACCAGAGCAATTGCTGACCAATCGCGCACAATTCGCTTACCAGTACACCTTTACGAAACTATTTCACGTATCAAGAAAACTACCAAAATTCTTTCTCAAGAAATGGGTCGCAAACCCACAGAAGAAGAAATTGCCGACCGCATGGAAATGACGATTGAGAAGCTGCGGTTTATTGCCAAATCTGCCCAACTTCCGATCTCACTAGAAACACCAATTGGTAAAGAAGAAGACTCTCGCCTTGGTGATTTTATTGAAGCTGATGGCGAAACTCCAGAAGATCAAGTTTCCAAAAACTTACTCAGAGAAGACCTGGAAAGCGTCCTTGATACCCTGAGCCCCCGTGAACGTGATGTATTGCGCTTACGTTATGGTTTGGATGATGGACGTATGAAAACATTAGAAGAAATTGGTCAAATCTTTAATGTCACACGCGAACGGATTCGGCAAATTGAAGCCAAAGCGCTTCGCAAATTGCGCCACCCCAATCGCAACAGTATTCTCAAAGAATACATCCGTTAAAGTGCTTGCGGCTGGGATGAGAAGTTAAGGCAGGGGGCGGCATTGGTGTCGCCCCCATGTTAGTAGGTAGTAAGAGATAAAATACGCTTGGCAATACGCAAAAAAAAACTGGGGTTCTTTACATGAACACCCAGTTAATAATTGAGTTTGACAGAGGGAAAAATTTATCGGACTACATTAAGCCCCAGAAGTGCAATACACCTTGACCAGATAAATATTCAGTTAGAACAGCAGCAATAAAACCAATCATTGCCAGACGACCGTTCCAGTTTTCAGCTTGAGGAGTAAAGCCGAATTTGACATCGTTGCGATCTTCACCTTGCATAGGGCTGCTCCGTTAGTGACGTTTTGTAAAGGTTTATGTAAATTAATGTAACTAATAATTGGCAAAAGTGCAAGGCTTTGCTGTGTAAAACTAAATAATAATTACTCACTCTTACTTTAAAAGATGGCTAGCATCACGCCCCAACTGCCAGTCCGGTTAGACGACTACTATCGCCAAATCAAGACGGTGATTCTCAATCGTCAAAACCCAATTACAGGATTATTACCCGCTAGTACCGCCATAACTGCCCACGGTGACTATACCGATGCTTGGGTACGTGACAACGTTTACAGCATTTTGGCGGTGTGGGGGCTAGGTTTGGCGTACCGCAAGCTAGATGCCGATGATGGACGCACCTTTGAACTTGAACACAGCGTCGTTAAGTTGATGCGTGGGTTGTTGTTTTGCCTGATGCGTCAAAGTTATAAAGTCGAACAATTTAAAGAAACTCAATCTCTCTTAGACGCCCTTCATGCTAAGTACAACACTCGCACAGGTGATGTTGTGGTGGGTGACGGGGAGTGGGGACATTTACAACTAGATGCCACATCTTTGTTCTTGCTAATGCTGGCTCAGATGACGGCTTCCGGGTTGCACATTATTTATACAATTGATGAAGTCAACTTTGTGCAAAATCTGGTGTACTACATTGGGCGGACTTATCGCACACCAGACTACGGTATTTGGGAGCGTGGAAATAAAGCTAATCACGGTAATTCTGAGCTGAATGCTAGTTCCGTTGGTATGGCAAAAGCGGCATTAGAAGCGATTAATGGCTTGAATTTATTTGGGGTGCGGGGATCAGAAGCCTCAGTAATTCATGTTTTGCCTGATGAAATAGCGCGATCGCGAATTACACTCTTATCACTACTACCACGAGAATCAAGCTCCAAAGAAACCGATGCCGCTCTTTTAAGTATCATTGGTTTTCCGGCTTTTGCGATTGAAGATGTGCAGTTAATTGAACGTACAAAAAATAAAATTATCAAAAAACTCGGAGGACGATACGGCTGCAAGCGCTTCCTCAGAGATGGACATCAAACCGTTTTAGAAGACAAAACACGCCTCTATTATGAGCCGTGGGAACTGCAAAAGTTTGAGCATATTGAGTGCGAGTGGCCCTTATTTTTTACCTACCTAGTACTTGATGGCTTGTTTCGAGGAAATAGCCAGCAAGTGCAACACTATCAAGAGTGTTTAAAAACCTTACTTGTCCTTAAAGACGGCATTGGGCTATTACCAGAAGTATATTATGTTCCCCACGAAAATATTGAAGCAGAGCGCCAATCTCCCCATAGCCAGCCGCGTCTTCCTAACGAGAATGTACCCTTAGTTTGGGCGCAAAGTTTATACTTCTTGAGTCAGCTATTAAGTGAAGGATTAATTGCACCGGGAGACATCGATCCTTTAGGGCGACATTTGAGTATTGGACGCCATCAAGACCCCGTAGTACAAATTGCTTTGCTGGCAGAAGATGAAGACTTACAAACTCAACTGACCGCTTGTGGAATTGCCAGCCAAACCCCAAAACAAGTAGAGCCAATGCAAGTGCGTCAGGCAACAGAATTATCGGCTATTTATGCTCAAATTGGGCGTAATGATTCCCTTGGTTTGACAGGGCGTCCGGTACGAAGGTTGCGGAGTTTAACAACTTCTAGAATCTTTCGAGTTCGTGGAGAAACCGTTGTCTTCTTGCCTGCATTTTTAGACCAAGAGCAGTTTTACTTAACACTAGATTACCACTTTCTCGTTGCTCAAATCAAAAGTGAACTTGCTTATATTCAACGTCACTGGAGTGAATTAGGTCGCCCGACAATGACCTTATTGTTAACTAAAACAATGTGGGAAACTAGCTTTGAGGAGCAGGAAAGTGAAGATGAGTTATCAGTATCTCCGTTACAGGAATTAATTCAAGAATTAAAAAACGGATTATGTAATGGTGTTCAGGTGAAACTAGGGCGTCTTAATCAGTTAATGCTAATTGCAGGGACTGAACGTATCGATTATTTGCAAGAATTTGAATTTAGTCAGTCTTCAGTTAAAGACGCTGCAGATCATCGCTTTTATCTAACTAGCTATCCAGAAAAAAGCGGACCATTAGGACATACTCAGGAATTTATCTTAGAATGCGAAACTAATTTACAATTATTGCTCGATAGTTTACGGGAATCAGAGAATATTTACGAACAAATTGAGTTGTTGCGTACCTTAAAACGTCTGCGCGGACTAGAGTTTGATACTGGTTTTGGCGGCGCTAAATTGCCTGTGACAGTAGCAGCTTTAATAGATGAAGTTTACCTGAAAGCGGGTACACAATCAAATTCTACCTATTGGGCAGTTGTGCGCCATGCAGCAGGTTTATTGAATAAGGTAGATATTAATTTATCCGATGCGGTAACGGAGATTTTGGTGCGTGGGAAGCAGATTACAGTTGGCAGGGCATATAGTGAGGCATCGCTAATTAAAACTCCCATGTCTCATCAGGAAATAGCGGCAAAGATAGATCAGTTTTGTCGAGAAGATATACGAGATCGCGTTTTAACTCAAGAAATTTTGATTTACCTTAGTATTCTAATTAAATCAGAACCTAATTTATTAGATGGTTTGCTAACACTACGAGTTGGCTATCTGATTTTATTACTAACAAGTGAATTAGCTGCCGAACTGAGTTGTACTCAAGATGAAGCTTATGAGCAGCTTATGTGCCTCAGTCCCTTTGAAATAAAGCAACGAGTTCGTTCTTGTATAACGGGATATGAAGGCATCAATCAAATTTTACGACAGCAAGAATCTTTGCACGTCAAACAACCCCAACAAGAAATTAATTGGGTAATTGTTGCTGAGTATCAAGAGGAAATAGATCATCAACCCAGCGTTGGAAGTTGGCTCAGAAAGCGGCAGATAGATGGTGCAGCGGGGCGTGTTCCCAAAGACTTTTATCCCCGTGTTTGGCAAGTGATGAAACACTGTAAAGGCATTATAATTGGTGATAAATTAGAGCGCCGTAATCGCTTGGATAGCCAACTAATTCTTTCAGAAATGACGCCAGGAGAAAAGAATTTTGCTTTGCGGATTGAGCATCTGCTAAATAAGATTGAAGCACCAACTTATCGACAAGCTAATATTGAAACATTGATGGAATTAGGAGCAATTTTAGAATCTAATCCAGATTTACAAATTGAAGAATATCTTGTTTTAGATGTACTTATTGGTCATGCTGTACGTTTGGCGTGGTTAGAGCAATTTCCGGAAAAAGCTAATAATTATGACGAACACAAAGCAGCAGCTTGGAGTGGTTTTTATGACACCTCACCCGCTGAATGTGCGGGTCATATTGTGAGGGCGTTTCAGTTCTTAACACAAGTTGGGCAAACAAGTATTGTTTAGAAATTAACAATTATATTGAAGCCTTGGATTTTCTAGTTGTCAAAGCTAAATTGATAGCAATAGATTGGGTTAAAGCACAATGGAAAATGAGCTTAATCAGCATAGTAATGGCGAAGGACTAGAAAAAGTCAAAAGACGATTATCCAGTGATTTAGTTGAGCAAAAAATTGCGGCTCTTGCTGAGGCTTTGAATTATGGTCAAGCAGGTTTAAACTTAGTAATTGAAGTCTTAAAAGATCCCTCATCTCCGATACAGTCGGTTGCCTATTTATTACTGAAAGAAAGAGCAGAACAAGAAGTAAAAGAGGCATTAGAATACTATGAAGAGAAAATAAAAGCTCATGAGCGTTATCAAGAGTTTGTAATTAATGTTGTTGGCGAATTGCGGACGCCTATCAACGGTATAATCGGATTCCAAAAACTGCTTGTGGAAGGCGTGGCAGACGATCCAGAAGAAGAGCGGCATTTTCTTGAAGAAGTATATAGGTTAGCATTGAATTTACACAAAAGGCTTAACGATATCCAAGATTTTGCCAAAATTGAAGCTGATCAAATGGACTTGACTCTGGGTGAAATTAAGCTGGATGAACTATTTAAAGACGTAGAAAACTTTGCACGGATCTTGGTGGAGAAAAAGAACCTAAGCTTATCTCTGAAAACACCAACTAATCATCATAAAATCATTTTATATGGTGACTACAAACAACTGCTGCGAGTAATATCAAACCTAGTTGATAACGCTATCAAATTCACTGGAGAAGGTAGAATTAAAATTACTGCTGAGGTAATCAATAAGAAAGCCTACATTGGGAGCCAGGAATTTGTTAATATGGTTAAAATAGAGGTAATTGACATGGGGATTGGTGTTCTTCCCAATGCTCAAAACAGATTATTTATACCATTTTTTGATAGCGGTAATCACGAAATAACTAACCACATATCCAGAGGCTTCAAGCTAGCACTCTCCAAAAAACTTGTAGAAAAGATGGGTGGTGAGATGAGTTTTTATAGTGCAGGTGAAAACATGGGTTCAACGGTTACATTTACCATCCCGATGTCTTTCTCAGCCTAATTATTAACTCATGGCGTTGCCCGACTTACAATTAATCAGAAATCCCTCAATTATTCAACAAACGCAACTTATGAGAAAGCTTCAGATACTGTACCCAAGACTGTTGAGATAACTGAGCGACACCATTAGTAGAAAGCGTTGCCGTAAAAACATCACCCCCACTTTTGACATTGCTAACGCCCAGTTGTTCTAATAAAGCAATAGCATTACGATCCGGAACTGGATCAGTGTGAATAAACACAACTAAACTACATTCATCCACACTTTCAACCTCATTAAGTGCCATCGCCAGCGCAGCATCTAGCTTTTGATAATTCATAATATTTTCCTGATTTAGATCGCTGAAATAAATCTTTGAAAAGCATTTTGAGATTCCTCAACTTTGGAGACTTTGAGAAGTTTATCGCCTCCAAAGTTGGGGTTGGGGCAAAATTATAAATTAAGCGTATCAATCAAACCAAAACCCCATTTTGGATCAAATGCCCCCGCTTCTTGCCCTGGAATTAGACTGTTTTCCCGTAATAATTCCTTAAGTACCGCAGGTTCCAAACTCGGATCACGCTCCAAAAGCAATGCCACAACACCCGCCACAAAAGGCGTTGCCATACTCGTACCCGCCTTAACCACATACTTAGAATTAACGATTTCCGCCCGCATTGGGCTAGAATCAGCCGAAAGCGCCGAAACAATCATTGCACCAGGTGCCGCCAAATCTGGCTTTTGTGTGCCATCCCGCAGCGGTCCCTCACTACTAAAATCAGAAATATCATCCAAATTTAGTCCGACATTTCTGGTAGCGCCGTCAATATCCGTATACTCCACCTTCGTTGTATAACTCGCAACCGTCACCGCAGTTTTAGACGCACCAGGCGAACCAATTTTGAGCGTATCTTGCACACTCGTACCGCTGAAAACCACTTGCGAACCTAGTGCATCTAGTGTCCAGACATCCAAGCGCCCCTCATTCGTGGAAGTATTCCGCACCCGCAACTGCCAAATACCGCCCTTTACAGGGGAAGTTGGGGCAGCACTGCGAATTTGCACAAAAAAGTTATGATCGCCGTTGGCAGGATCAGGACCTGGGGTAACAATTTGCACCCTCGCATCTGGTAACGAGTAAGTTTTTGTAGGGTTGTCGTCAGAAATTACTGCTTGAAAAGGCGTCACAAATCTGCCTGGACTACGCAGCGAAATTTCCAAGCTACAATTCCCTGGATACCAGCCATTTAACCAAGCAATGCCAACACCACTTGCCGGAACACTGAAGCGCATCGTCCGCCATCGCCCCGGCGGCACCAAAGTTTGCCCGTGGATGTTGTCGTTGCCCTCGTTACCTGCCGCACAGCAAACAATTCGCCCTGCACCAGACTCTGCATCTATAATTTGTGATAACGAATCGCTGCCGTCATGGGCGTCGGCGTGTCCACCCAAGCTGAGATTAACTACCGCAGGACGTTGTAATTCTGCTGCTACTCGAAAAATATAGCGGATGCCATCGGCAATGTGGGCATCTTGAAAGTCTGATTTGACGATTACATATTCTGCGGCTGGTGCAACACCGCCATAAGTCTCATCAACCCCGCCGGCAATACCCGCAACATGAGTGCCGTGTCCTTCCTCATCGCGGGATGTGGTGAGTTGTTCGCCTGTTAATTCTATGCCATAACCGCCTTCTGCCACGCCGGCACCGGGTAGGGTTTGATCCCAAATTTGCAAAATCCGTCCCTGAAAAGCTGGATGGTTGGGGTCAATGCCACTGTCTACAATGCCGATGATTACGTTTTTGCCGCTTAAGCCGCTATTAGATTTAAATTGCGGTAAATTGACCTGAGCGGGGGCTACGTCCATTAAGGCGTGTAAGTAGCGCGATGGCTTAATGCGATCAACTGCTGGATCGTCGGATAAGGCATCTAAACTGGAGATGGGTAAAAAAGCTGTACGAATTCTGCCTGTAGACTGGTTAATCTCGATGCCATACTGCGCCAAGTGTTCGAGTTGTGCATCTTCGTCGCAGTAGATGAAAACAACGACGCGGGGTGGTTTAACAACGTTCAGGGTGGTAATGACACCAAGCGATCGCTTATGGGGTATCAACCCTTCTCGCAGTTCATCTCGGTAGTCTTGCAGCGCTAACAATAATCCAGGAGAAATCTTTTCAGGTTGCATATGAGTTTTATGGTAATGCTAACTTGTACAGTGACGACTCAAATAAATCACACCTCTTCGTCTCAAATACTGTATCTATCATGACGCTTTCCTGGAAACTTTGAGTATTAACTTTTTCAAAAGATTTTTATACCAAAAACCACTTAGGTCTGTACCCTAGTTAGGGAAGACCTTTAACGAATCTATGCAAATTCAAACTCCTGATTGGGTCAAACACGCAGTTTTCTATCAAATTTTTCCTGACCGCTTTGCCAAAAGTCAACAGCCCCGCAAGCGACTTTTGCAAAATGCTAGTTGGGAAGATTGGCACGCCATGCCCACACTCCAAGGTTACAAAGGTGGCGACTTATGGGGTGTAATGGAACAGTTGGATTATTTGCAAGATTTGGGTATTAATGCTGTTTACTTTACCCCCATTTTTCAATCTGCAAGTAATCACCGCTATCATACCCATGACTATTATCAAGTTGATCCGATGTTAGGGGGAAATCCGGCATTTAAGGAACTCTTAGATGCTGCCCATGAAAAGAATATTAAAGTCGTTTTGGATGGTGTATTTAATCATGCCAGTCGTGGCTTTTTCTTCTTCCATGACGTGTTAGAAAATGGTCCAAATTCGCCCTGGGTAGATTGGTTCAAAATTGAAGGCTGGCCTGTTTCTGCTTATAATGGCGATTTTCCGGCTAATTATGAAGGCTGGGATGGAAACCGTGCATTGCCAGTATTTAACCATGATAATCCGGAAGTACGGGAATATATTATGGAAATCGCCGAATATTGGTTGAAATTCGGCATTGATGGCTGGCGTTTGGATGTACCATTTGAGATTAAAACAGAAGGATTTTGGCAGGAATTTCGCGATCGCGTTAAAGCCGTTAATCCTGAAGCTTATATTGTTGGAGAAGTTTGGGAAGACTCCAGCGAGTGGTTAGATGGAACTCAGTTTGATGGGGTGATGAATTATTTATTTACCGCGCCGACGATCGCCTTTACCGCAGGCGATCGCGTTGATATGGAACAATTAGAAGGACGTGCTTACTATCCCTTCCCACCTTTACAAGCTGCCGAATATGGCGAAAAAATCAAAGCCTTATTAGAACTTTATCCTTGGGAAATTCAACTGACTCAGCTCAATTTGCTGGCAAGTCATGACACCGCAAGACTACTTTCAATTGCCGGTGAAGACACAAAAAGTGTGGAATTAGCAACCTTACTATTGCTAACATTTCCCGGTGCACCTAGCATTTATTATGGTGATGAAGTTGGTTTACCAGGTCGCCTTGATCCTGACTCACGGCGCGGTTTTCCTATAGAAGCAAATTGGCAAAAGGATGTCTTAGATTATCACCGTAAGTTAATTGCAATTCGCCATAAATATCCGGCGCTTCGTACTGGTAATTATCAAGTCCTATTTGCTGAAGGAACAGTTTATGTCTTTGCGCGAATTTTAGAGACTGAAGAATTAGTAATTGCCGTTAATATTGGCACCGAACCTGCAGAGGCAAACTGGAAAGTTCAAGGATTACAATCTAAACCCAGTAAAATGTTGTACGGTAGTGCTAAAGCGGCGTGGAAAACAGAAGGAGAATCGAGTTATTTAGATTTGAAATTGCCGCCGCGTAGTGGCTGCATTCTTGCCTAATAGTAAGGGCGGACTTACCTAAAATCATGGTTTTTCATAATTTTGGTAAATCCGCCCTACTGTTCAATTATGCTGCTTAAGCAGGCAATAAAACAGAATCAATAATGTGAATTACACCATTATCACAAGCTACATCTGGGGTAACAACGGTAGCATCATTAATTTTGACACCACTAGAGGCATCAACTTTGAGATCAGAACCTTCAACAGTTGTTGCTTTGGTAAGTTTAGTAACATCTGCTGCCATCACTTTGCCGGAAACGACGTGATAGGTCAGGATTTTCTTCAGTTTAGGAATATCCTTCAAAAGTGAATCTACGGTGCCTGCAGGTAGCTTGGCAAACGCTTCATCAGTTGGTGCGAAAACTGTGAAAGGACCAGCGCCTTTGAGAGTATCTACAAGACCTGCTGCCTTGACTGCTGCTACTAGAGTTGTAAATGAACCTGCGCCAACGGCGGTATCTACGATGTCTGCCATGTTTGTTACCAATTTTCCTTTCGTTCTGTTAACCACTGTAAAGGTTTTATAAGTTTTTGGGCGTCTTCTGCAACACATCGGCGATTTATCTACCCAAAGACAGAGATTAAGCAGCAATGACTCAAATTTTTGAGTATAGAGAGTTACAAAGCAGCTTAAAGAACCGATTAACAGCAAATTCCCAGAAGAAATCCTGAGCATCCTTCCTAATAGCGCTACTATCTGCTATCAGAAATAAAGTGCTTTGCAGCAAGCGGACGCTATTACTTAAAACCCGTATTGATGTTTAAGAAAGCTTATTGATGGTTTTTGTGATAATCATATTCAACTTTCGGGTTTATTTAGTGTGGGAATCTCACCCAAAGCTTGTAACATGGGCTGCATTGTTAACCCTTGTACAAATACCGAAAAGGCAACAACCCCAAAAGTAACGGTAATAATTTCTGTGCGGTGGGGTATATCAAGTGGTAATCCTAACGACAACGCCAGGGCAAGAGCACCACGTAAACCGCCCCAAAATAAAGCGTGTTGATGGGACATTTTGACACGCAAATCTGATAGGGAAAATAACAAACATAAAGGATAAATAGCAAAAGCTCTTCCAATAGTTACGATGGCGATAGCGACTAAAATTGGTACTAAGAAAAGACCGAAACTTTCTTGAGATACCTGAATGCCAATCAGGATAAAAATCAGTGAATTGACAACGAAAGCAACATAACTCCAAAAAGCTTCTACTGATCTTCTGCCTTGATCTGAAATAGAGCCCAGGGAACCTAAATTTCCAATCATTAGCCCTGCCGTAAGTGTTGCCAATACTCCAGACAATTCAAAATTTTCTGCTAGGAGAAATGAGCCATAAGCTGCTACTGTCGTAAAAGTAATTTCTACTAAAGGATCTTCTGTTTGTCCTGCTATTAATAATAGAGTACCTGTCACTAAGACGCCGCATAAAATACCGCCGCCAATGGTTGTTACCAACAGCATTAAGGTGCTAGGAAAACTAGTTGTTTGCCCCATTGCCAAAGTAACAGCGATGCCAAATCCTACAGCAGCAATGCCGTCATTAAATAAACTTTCAGCTTCTACTAATAGCCTCAATCTTCCCTTAACACCTGTCTCTTTAAAAGTAGCAATTACAGAAACTGGGTCAGTCGCAGTAATAAGAATACCAAAAACCATTGCTATTTGCCATTCCCATCCTACCAAATAGTGCATTCCTGCGGTAGTTATTGCTGCTGATATCAACACACCTAACGTTGCTAAAGTTAGGACAACTAAAAAATCATTCTTTAATTCTTCCCAGCGAATGTAAAGTGCTGCTTCAAAAACGAGGGCAGGTAGAAAAATTACAAAAATCAGTTCTTTCGAGAGCTCAACATGATAAGGAGATGGTATAAAAGCAATGCCAATTCCAGCAATAACTAAGCCAGTCGTGTAAGGAAGTTTGATCAACCTTGCCACCATTGCCACAATGGCAGCTACAAATAGAAAGAACTCAATTTGCTCGACGGTTAAATTCATTTTTTACCTTGGAAAACTTCTATCTGATCAGAAAATCTTCTAGAAATAGAAGATAATCATTGGGTGGTTGAGATTTTACCATTTTTGCTGATTTTACAGCTTGATCATAGGTATTTCATCAATCAAATGGGTCAACATCTCAAGTGTTCACCCCACCCCCAACAAAAGTCAAGTTTTCTGAGATTAATGGCAATGCGTCAAGATAAGCCTCTGTGCGACTCTACAATCTACTCAAAGGTAGGCGATTTTTTGACTAAATTATGCAGTAAATTGAGTAGAAAAATTCTCCTTACTAGCAGCATTAGATGGCTTTACTTCCACCACGCCTCGAAACATATTCATGCCACAAGCAAACTCATAATTTCCTGGTTTTGTCGGAGTAAATTCAACAGTTGTAACTTGATTAAGTGGTAAATTTTGTGCGATATGGAAGTCAGGTAAACGCACTTCCTCTAAACAACTACTCTTGTCTTTACGAAGGAAATTAAGCCGCACAAGTTGCCCTACTTCCACAACAATACGGCTCGGATCATAACCACCATCAACAATAATAGTAACCTCCTGAATTCCCTCATTATCTTCCACCTTTTGCGATTTAGGTTTGCTCAAAAGAAACCACCAAAGCTCCAAACCAATCAAACCTAATCCACCCAATGTAACCGTTATTTTATTGCCTAACGGTTGCTCAATACGGCGAAATTGTAATGATTTTGTAGCAGATACTTCGCTAATATTTTTAGTAGGCATTTCAGTTGCCATTGCTCCGGAAATGCTTGCAAGTAAAAAGCCAAATCCTGCTAGTGTTCCGTAAAATGTAGTTTTTTTCAGCATTATGATCACTCCTGATTTCAATTGAATAATTTTAAAATGTGAAGAAACCTCAAGACAATTTGCGCCAGAGTTTTTGCTAAGTTTCCTGAGCAAATTAGCAAGTCTATGCGGTATTTTAATAAATAGTTTTAGGTTTAAAATTCCTTAACCGCAAAGCATTTGTCACAACAGAAACCGAACTAAATGCCATTGCCGCACCTGCAATAATCGGGCTAAGAAGCCAACCGAAAATTGGGAACAAAATACCAGCAGCAATGGGAATTCCCGCCACATTATAAATGAAGGCAAAGAAGAGATTTTGACGAATGTTTGCCATCGTGGCACGAGAAAGTTGAATCGCCGTAACAATACCTTGTAAATCACCAGAAATCAAGGTAATATCAGAAGCAGCGATCGCTACATCTGTCCCCGTCCCGATCGCAATTCCCACATCCGCTTGAGCCAAAGCTGGGGCATCATTAATTCCATCTCCAACCATCGCCACAATCTTACCTTCTGCCTGGAGTTGCTTTACGTGATCCGTTTTTTGATCAGGGCGAACTTCTGCAATAACCCTTTTAATTCCTACTTCCTGGGCAATCACTTCAGCCGTGCGACGATTGTCCCCGGTTAGCATCACCACTTCTAAACCTAATTTTTGCAAGGTGCGAACCGCCTGGGCAGAAGAAGGCTTGAGGGCATCAGAAATCCCCATAATTCCCTCAATTTTGCCCTCAACAGCCATCCCAACCACAGTTTTGCCCAAAGACTCCAAACGCTCCCAATGTTCTTGCAAAGAGCTGGTATCAATGCCCAACTCGCTCATCCAACGTTGAGTACCAATATGGACGCGCCGACTAGAAACATATCCTTGCACACCACTACCTGCGATCGCTTCAAAGTCTTGTGATTGGGTTAATTGCACTTGTTGAGCCTGGGCATATTGCACCACGGCTTCTGCTAAGGGATGCTCCGAATTCCTTTCTAAGGCGGCGGCAAGCTGCAATAATTTTAGTTCATTGCCATTAGCAGTGCCTTTAACTGTTACAAAGTCCGTAACAGTCGGCTTGCCTTGGGTCAAAGTTCCAGTTTTGTCAAGGACAATTGTTTGCAGTTTGTGTGCCAGTTCCAAGCTATCTGCACCTTTGATTAAGATGCCATTTTCCGCCCCTTTACCTGTTCCAACCATAATTGAGGTGGGAGTTGCCAAACCCAAGGCACAAGGACAGGCGATAATCAGCACACCGACTGTGGTAGTTAATGCCAGGGTGATATTCCCCATAAAGTTGTACCAGATGACGAAAGTAGAAATAGCGATCGCAATTACCACCGGCACAAACCAGCCGGTTACCTGATCTGCCAAGCGTTGAATCGGTGCTTTAGAACCCTGCGCCTGCTGCACCAACTTAACAATTTGTGCCAAAAAGGTATCCTTACCAATTCGCGTTGCTCGAAACTTAAAGCTACCTGTTTTATTCATCGTAGCTCCAATTACTTCATCTCCAGGTTGCTTTTTGACCGCAACACTTTCTCCGGTTACCATTGCCTCATCAATGGTTGAAGTACCATCAATGATTTCACCATCTACCGGAATTTTTTCACCAGGGCGTACTAAAATAACATCTTCTAGCTGAACATCAGAAATGGGAACATCCACTTCTTGACCATTACGAATCACACGAGCAGTTTTTGCTTGCAATCCCATTAATTTACGCATCGCTTCCGAAGTTTGCCCCTTAGCGCGATTCTCAAATAACCGTCCCAATAAAATCAGCGTGATCACAACGGCGGCAGTTTCATAATAAACATCAGGATTAAGTCCCTGAGAAGTCAAAAAGCCGGGAAAAATAGTCACAAATAGCGAATAAAAATAGGCAGCACTAGTACCCAAAGCAATCAAAGTATCCATAGTCGCCCCGTGACGTTTGAAGGCTTTCCAACTGTTAATATAAAAAGACTTTCCACACCAAAACTGAACAGGTGCAGTCAACGCAGCTTGCAGCCAGAAATTATGCAGCCACATAGGGATGAAGGGAATCTGCAACCCCGTCATTGCTGGTATGGAACCTATTACTAGAATTGCACTAATGATGCCACCAATCCAGACTTTGCGCTTCAATTCTCGTGACTCTGCTTGTCGCGTTTTTCGTTCTGCATCATCATTAAGTAAGTCTTGTTCTTGAATAGGCTGGGCAGAGTATCCGGCAGCATCGACGGCATTTTGAATCGCTTCTATGTCGGTCTTTTTTGGATCATAAGTAACAGTGGCTTGTTCTGCACCAAAGTTGACGCTGCTTTGGCTGACACCTGGAACTGAGCGAATTGATTCTTCAATATTATTGGCACAGGAGGCACAACTCATGCCTCGTAGTTTGAGTGTGATGGTATCCATAAATTATCATCCTTAACCCTTAAATTGGGTTTGGGGTATACAGTTAGGGAAATGTAGTCAACGACTTATTTTTAAGCGGCAGGATAGCCAGCATTAGTCAGTGCTTTTTTGATTTCTGCTTCCGTTTTCTGGGTTTCAATATTGACCATTTTCGTTTTGGTATCTGCTTCTACTTTTGCTGCGGCATCAACACTTTGAACGGCTTTAGTTACAGTATTTACGCAAGCTGCACAGGCAATTTTAGGAACTTTAAGTTGTAGTGTCATGGGCTTAACTCCTGAAAGGTAAAAATTCTTTAGAAGGACTATGTTTATTTTGAACCCTCTAGTTAAGTGGAGAGTCAAGGGAAAAATATATTTTCTGCTAAAACTTGGCTTTGGGATATTTATGTGACAAAAACTAAGTTCTCAGCAATGCGGTTATTCAGAATAGTTTCCTAATACAAGATTGCCCTCCCTAGCAAGTAGGGAGGCTGAGATATTTTGCTCAATTTGGTTATGAGGCTAAACCTGCAACACTGGTTACTTTACGGTATTCCTCAGCCGCACGCCGACAAGCTTGATTTACTTCAGCACGCGGCAATCTGCACAGCATCAGCATTTAGAATTACTTACGCTGCCATCGCCTTAGACATTTGTCGGCAAGACTGGGCACAACTGCGACAGGAGGCAGCACAACGCTGGCAGTGGTCGCTTTTGTGTTTCCCGCACTCAGCAGCACAGCGATCGCAAGCTTCGGCGCAGACATTGCACATTTGGGCATGAAGATCGGAATTACGAGCCATCAAACGAGCACATAGATTGCAAGTATCAGCACAATCTCGGCATAGTTTAATACATTGAGCCATCATCTGCACCATGTCGCTACTTAAGCAGGCATCGGCACAGTTTTCGCAATCTTTTAGGCAATCTAAACAAGCCTGAATGCAAGTTTCCAGCAAAGATTGATGATCTTGAGTTGTTGTCATTATTTCACTCCTAAAGCTATGAATTTAAATAAAAGGCACTCATTTATGCCTCTTGGGTTCACATTAGGAGGTAAATAATGCGATCGCGCCTTCCTGATGGAATAAAGAGTATTTCTTGCTAATGGAGTATAGAGAGTTCATGCTAATTTCATTTCCCTGTGCATTACGGTACGACAAGTAATGACTTATACAAATGCCCTTCAAAATTAGGATTTCATGCTAATTTCATTTCTCTATGAAAACATTTATATATAAGCAATGATAAAAAGCGCACAAAACCTGGAAATTGTCGCTCTAGTCGGCTGGATTCAGAATAATACAAGGAAACTCCTGGGGTTTGTCTTAGATGAGTATGAAGTTTATGCAACCAATTTCAAGAAAAACTGGTTTTTTAATGACATTTTTGGCGATCGCTTCCTTGGGCGGGATAACAGCCTGCTCTAATGCCTCCCAAAACCAAGCTCAACTTGCAACTACCCCTACCACAGAACCTAGTGGTAAACAGGACATGATGCAAGGTGGCGGCATGAATCATGGTAACGGCATGAACCATAGTATGGCAATGGACTTGGGACCAGCCGATGAAAACTATGATTTGCGGTTTATTGATGGGATGATTCCCCACCATCAAGGTGCGATCGCAATGGCAAAAGAAGCTCAACAAAAATCAACTCGTCCTGAAATCAAAAAACTGGCAGACGATATCATCATCGCTCAAAGCAGAGAAGAAAATGAGCTAATGAGAAAATGGCGCAAAGCTTGGTATCCCAAAGCCGGAGATAAACCAATGGCTTACAATGCTCAGATGAATCATACTATGGAGGTGTCATCAGAACAGATGCAAGCCATGATGATGAGTCAAGACTTAGGTAAAGCAGATGCAGAGTTTGATCTACGTTTTATGAATGCCATGATTCCTCATCATCAAGGGGCATTAATCATGGCTGAAGATGCGCTCAAGAAGTCTAAGCGCCCTGAAATTAAGAAACTCGCCCAAGAAATTCTCACTTCACAACAAAAAGAAATTGACCAAATGAAACAGTGGAAACAAGCTTGGTACAAACAGTAACAT
>JBATUR010000063.1:0-12026 GCA_049671305.1 Coleofasciculaceae cyanobacterium | reverse complement strand
GTGCCCATTCTGAGGACTAATAAACCTTTAGTTTATCGAAGCCATCTATCTCGACATCTGATCCGCAAGGTATACCTAGTGCGGGACTACCTCCCCAGCGCCGACACATTCCGCAATGACAGGCATCGATAGTGGTTTTGTCTGGCGTTTTGACGGTTATTGCACCGCAAAGACAGTTACCATCCATTTTTTATCTCCTCTATATTCCAATGATTACTACCTGATTTTGGCACATAATTTCTGGGTGGAATTTTATACCCAAAAATTTAGCATTGTTCCAGCTTTGTGAGAGTAGCTACGCCAATTGGCAACTTGGAAGATATGACTTTTCGGGCTGTCAAAATTTTACAATCAGTAGATGCGATCGCTTTCCCTCGCCCCTCTTAGCAAAGCGCTCTGAACCGTCGTAACTAATGAAGGCTAAAGCTTACAAGCCTCGACGCGAGAGAAGAGATACAAACCCCCACCACGACGATGATGCCCACGACGCAACCCTGGTAGATGTCCTCGTGGGGCGTTCAGAGTAAAAGTGAGGTCAGGGGGATAAAGCCATTTGTTATTAACACGCCAGCCGACACGATCGCCAAAGGTGTCTCCCTTTCTCCCACACTGATCGTAGATGCGCTTCTGGACACTAAAACCGAAGCGCCCATAGCTATATTTGACCCAAAGTTGATCGATAGTGCGGAGGTCTTCACAGGGAAACTGGTCAATGTCTTCGCGTTCGAGCATACCTTTTTTTTCTCGATGAAATGCCTCGATCATGACAGCCAGAGTTTCCTGATCAGCCTCTTTCCATTTCCCCGATGCTAATAAATTCTGTAGTTTTCTGTAATTCAACCCGATCACTGAACTCAGAGCGTCAGGTTCAAATAATGCCAACCACTCCTGCATAGACTGAGGGCGCTCTTCAGGTTGGATTGCCATTCCCTTGAGAATTGCCTGATTCACCCTATCAGTGAGGCTCGAATTAATCTGCTTGGGAAGCTCTATAGGGTCGTTTTTAAGTTTGAGAATACTACGCTCTCTGCCTGTGGCAGATGGCGGCACTCTTCCGGTTAACAGAGCATACAGCGTTGCGGCTAAGGCATAGACATCAGTGTAAGCCCCCCGTTTCGCTCGTTTGTCATACTGCTCAATCGGCGCAAAACCATTGGACAACATTTGTGTATGTGTCTGAGTCAGATTGGGGGTAAATTCACGGGCAATGCCAAAGTCAATTAAAACAGCCTCCGACTTACCACGCAACATAATATTTTGCGGCTTGACATCTCGGTGCAACAACCCGTTATTGTGAACAACTGTTAGTGCTTCACCAATCTGCTGAATATAGCGCAAGGCTTCTGCTTCGGGCAATGCACCCTGATTTTCAACCCGACTGGCTAAATCTTCCCCATCAATGTATTCCATGACAATGCACCACAGTTGCTCCTCTTGGATAACCTCATCAATCCGCACAATCTGGGGATGAGAGCATCTGGCTAACCGTAGCGCTTCATTGAGAAAATCTTGCTGAAATTTGGCAAAGTCAGGGCGGCGTTGTATTCTATCATTCAGCGTTTTGATAACAACGTATCGCCCATTGCGATCTTTAGCATGATAGGTAATACCAAAGCCACCTTCGCCTAATTCTTGCTCAATGGTATACTTACCATCCTGCAATCTTTGTCCTGATACCCAAGCCATTGCTCATACCGAGATATTATCGATCATCTTGGCACAATTTGAAAGATGATCAGAACCTTGCCAAAATTACTAAATCAACTAAAGGAAAAGCGATCGCGCTTACTCTTTCACAATCTCATACAAGTCTTCGACCATCACATCAAAAGTCCGCGCCAACTTATGTAGGGCAGTAACGTCAACGCTTGCTAATCCGGGAGAGCGAGCATAGTTTCTTAGCGCACTGTAGCCTACTCCAGAGCGTTTAGATACCTCCGTTAGTGTCCAGCCCTTTTGATCTGCAAACTCTTGAATTCGCAACCTCACCAATCCCATAGTTGACAAACTGCAAGTATTTGATATTAAATGATTACATCTAAAAAGCGATCGCCCAACGTCCGAAAAACCAAAGGCGATCGCTAATCAAACAAAATCCCCATGATAATAGGGAAACTTCTACTATGATATCAAGCTCACCGCCGGAATTACAGCATTATCAGGCTCGATTTGTGACCAAAGAAGCAATTGCGCTTTTGCTCAATCTCAAAAAAGAGGAAATCTACCGCATAGACTGCTGGCGGTATGTGATTCATGTTGTCGGCAAAGGTATTAGTACTTTTGTCAGCTATGCTGATCTTCCTCCTATTTTAGGCGTAGAAGCACCTACACCCAAAGATTTTAATTATTGGCGCAAGCGTTGGCAGCATAACCAAAATCAAGCGCCTAACTTTTGGGTGGAATTCTATGCCCAAAAATTTAGAACCGTTTCCACTTTGCGAGAAATGTACACTTGGGGAGAACTAGTAAGTGTAATTAAATCAGTAATACCCAACTCAGCCGTACAATGGCTGCGAAACCTCTATGCTCAAGAGAAACAGGCAATAGATAATTTTTGAAATTTGCCTGCTTTGGTAAACAATAGTAGATATGGGAACACTTTATATAGTAGGTACGCCAATTGGCAACCTAGAAGATATGACTTTTCGGGCTGTCAAAATTTTACAATCAGTAGATGCGATCGCTGCCGAAGATACGCGCCACACTGGTAAATTATTGCAACATTTTCAGATCAAAACGCCTCAAATAAGTTATCACGAACATAATCGTAGTCAACGTTTACCAGAATTATTAGAGCAGTTAAGTGAAGGAACGATCGCTTTAGTCACTGATGCAGGTATACCGGGAATTTCTGATCCTGGTTATGAATTAGTCAAAGCTTGTATTGATGCTGGCATAAAAGTTATTCCCATACCAGGTGCAAGTGCTAGTTTAACAGCATTATCAGCGGCGGGGTTGCCAACAGATCGATTTGTGTTTGAAGGTTTTTTACCAGCTAGTGGCAAAGAGCGTCAACAACGCTTAGAATCTCTACCATCAGAAGCGAGAACTTTGATTTTTTATGAGTCTCCTCATCGCTTGCGGGTTAGTTTACGAGACTTAGCAACATTTTTAGGCAATGACCGTCAAATAGTTGTAGCACGAGAATTGACAAAGTTGTATGAAGAGTTTTGGCGAGGCACAATTGAACAAGCGATCGCCCACTATACTCAAACTGAGCCCAGAGGTGAATTTACTCTCGTGGTTGCCGGCGCCCAGTTGGAAATGCCAACATTATCAGAAGAGGCGCTAAAAGTCGAATTACAACAGATTATGGCTCAAGGAGTTTCGCGATCGCAAGCCAGTCGTCAATTAGCCCAACTTACCAAAGTTTCTCGTCGTCAGCTTTACCAGCTAGCATTAGCCCTTCCTGATACTTTACCAGAAATTGACAGTATAGATGAATCTTAACTCAGTCGGATGAACCCTAATAAAATTCTTGTGGCTAGTTTTTTGCTAATTCTCATGGGTTGTAACCAAAGCCAAAATTCCACAACCCAAGCAAAACCTTTCCCTACAACTACCCTCAATACACCCCAGACAGTCGTCACGTCATCACCTGCGGCAACTCCTGTAGCAATACCCACTCCTACCACTTCACCTAGTGTCGTAACATCCCCTGCCACGCCAAAAGCGCTTATACTGAAGCCACCAAACAGTAAAGATCAACTAATTTCAGCAGATGGCATTGGTTCTGCTAAAGTAGGTATGACCCTAGGAGAACTTAAGCGATTACTACCAGGCGCAGAATTTACGGTTAAGTCGCCCTTTATTGTCGATTTTGATGCGATCGCAGTTAGTCAAGCCGGCAAAGACCAATTTTATATCCTTTATCCTACATTATTACGTCTTGCTGATACCGATATCATTGAAGCGTTAGTTACAGACAATCCTAATTATCGCACGGCTGAAGGCGTTGGTCCTGGCACTCCCCTCAAAGATGCCCAAACAGCTTATGGTGAGGCTAGCTTATCTTACAACACCCAAAACGAGTCTAGAGAGTATGTCAAATTTGCCAAGCTGAATACAAAAGCGATCGCTTTTCGTGTCAAACCTCCACAAGGCAAAGCTTTGGCTGGTATATATTCTTCCTCAAAAGGCGAATTAAAACAAACCAAGGACTTTCAAGAAACTGCCACAATTAACTTAGTTGAAGTTTATTGTCGAGAAAACTGCCCCTTACCCACACCCTAAATTAACCTTCAATCGTTTCAAATACTTCACAAGAAAACATCTCTGTAAAAATGCGTAGATAAGGCAAAAAGACTGCCATATCAGCAGGAGAAAGTAAATCATGCATATCCCAACCTAGAGTTTTCAGCATTTCTTCCACCAGTCTCCAATTCACATTTAGACGAGGATATAACATCACACATAGAGGAAACAACTCCTGCTGCACTGAACGTATATCATCTTCCAAAACACACAAACAAAGATATACTTGGAACATCTCAACATCACGGATGCTGGCTGTTCTAACAATATTATCCTTAAGCAGACCGCTATAGGTTTGATAAGTAGGATAAGCGCGGCAGATTTGACGACAAACCGAAACAGCTATCTTACTACTAATCGGTAAAAGATGCTGAACCGCTGATAAAGCTGGTGAGTCAAAGGGATGCTTGGCGGCGGCATCATAAGCTGCCTGTAAAGGCATATACATATGATCATCCATTACCTTAAGGTAAGGCGTCCATAGTTCTCTTTCCGGTGCAGAAAGCCACTCTAATAGCTTTTGTCCGGTATAGTGAAACTGCATACTCACAAAACCAATGGCACGACGGTCAACACTGGTATACTTTTGGCGTATGCGTCCAAAATCTTTGCCAACAACCACCGACAAGCGACGCGGCGTCAAGCGGGAGGCATAAGCATCTAGGGCTTTTTGAAATAAATAACGAGTATCGGCAGCAATTTGTAATGGGTTAATTAAATCTGGGTTGATGCCGTGACGTCTAATTTCTTCTGATAATAGTGTTTCCGTTAATGACCAAGCTTGAGCACTAGCTAATGTTAAGTTTTGTAAAAGCTTATCAGCAGTCCTTTCGCGACCTGCCTTAGAAGTGATTTCCTTAAGGTTCTCCGCATTTTTGAGAGCAGACTCCTGATCAGAAGTATTAACAGAAACAAAGTACTTCCTCGCCCACATAGCGGCAAATGAATGAACATTTGATCCTGTCTTACCATTTTGAGGTAGCGACTTTTTGGGCAAGGCAGTAGAAGCTAGAGAGGAACGATGATTAAGATGCGTTTTGGGAACCGAAGTCTCAAAAGATTGAGCTTCAGCCCCAGTTGAAAGTAATGGCTGAGTCATTAACTACACCGACTCGGTTCGTAAAATGGGCTACCCGTATTTTTACTTATTTTTCCAATTTATGTGACTTATAAGATGAAATTTTTACGTTTATTAAAAATAATGCTCATTTCTCAGAATGACCAGTAACATTCTCTCACAATATCTCCAATCACGGATCAATAGCAAAAATCAGCAATACTACCATAAGTATGATGACAACTTTGGCACAATATGGTAAGTAAGTTCATTTTTGTCTTTAAATTGCCAACAACTCTCCATACTCCTTTGCCAACTCCGCCTCAGTCAGGGTATCTGTGTCTACCTGCGGACTCCAAAGCAACTCAAATACCATCAAATAATCTAACTGCATCGCAGCAACTTGCTTCAAGGTTTCCTGCATTTCCTCTGCTGTATCAATTGAGGCAAACAAAGGACGATCATCAGCAGTTCCAATCAACAAAGTTACCACAATATAAGCCGCACCGTCCTCATTTTTTTCAGGCTCAATTAACTCTCGTTGCCGAATTTTACCATCAACATTAGTCAGCGTTTCTGCACTAAACTTACTGCGTTCCTCAATCGAAAGTCGATTAAAAACAGTTTCCGCTGCTTCTCGGTTACTAATTGTTTCTGAACTACCAAAAACATGAGTCCAATCAGTATTTCTCAACAGCGCGACAACCGTATCTTCTAACAGTTTCTTCAAACCTGCGGTGGTTTCTGTGTCTGCTTCTAAGGTAAGTTGAGAAAGTTCAGATTGCAACGAAGCAGCGGAACTTTTGAGAGCAACTTGTAACTTACTAATCGTAACGATATCATTTTCTAGTTCATTCATCTTATTCACGCAATCTGCACCATATCTGTATATTCTGTCAATAATTCATCATAAGTCAGGCTATCTTCTTCAACTTGAGGACTCCACAACACCTCAAAAGTCATCAGATAGTCGGGAGGCACCGAGGCAACTCTTTCTAATGCTTTTTTCAGGGTTTCTATGCTTCGTACTTCCTCAAATAAAGGCTTATCATCTGCTGTACCAACCAACAAGGTTACGACAATATAAGCTGCTGGATCTTCTTCTAAACCAGGAACTACAACTTCTTTTTGTTTAACTGCACCCTGAACATTTGTTAAGGTTTCTGCATTAAATTTGCTGCGTTCTTGTAGAGAAAGTTGATTAAAAACTGAGTCAGCTTTCTCAATTGATAGCGTTTCTGAGCTTGCTTGAACATGACTCCAATTTTCTGAATTTCGTAGCAAAACTAATGCTGATTCTTGCAATAATTCAAACAAGCCTTCGGGTGTGCTGGTATCAACTCTCAGCGTTAATTCCGATAACTGAGATTGTAATCCTTCAGTTTGGGAAAACAGAGCAACTTGTAATTTGCTAACGGTTACAATATTATTATTTAACTCCTTATTAATTGCATTCAAATTGTTGCCATAACTTCCTGCGGCTTGATTGCGATTTGCCAACATAGAAAAGAGCATCAAACCAAATAGTCCAAAACTACCCATCAACAGAAAGCCTGGAAAAAACCCGAAACCGCCGCCTCCATAGCCTCCATAGCCACCATAGCCACCACCAGGAGCAATAATTACACTACTGCCACCGCCGCCATAACCAGAACTACCTCCTCCCCCACGAGAACCGCCACTACTTCCGCCACGAGAACCGCCGCGAAAAGAACCGCCGCCGCCACGTCCACCGCTACTTCTGGCAAAAGCTTTGTCGCTAATATTAACTGAGGCTAACTCGCTATTGAGTATTGGTAGTTCGATGCTGTTAAGAAAGGTAAAAAATAAAGCCGTCGTAAACAGGAATTTAAAGTTAATTTTCTTGAGCATTTGAATATAATTCCTACTGCTGAAGGTTTTTTAATAAAGTGGAATGCTACCCAACTAACCAATTTGGTTTTTTTGGTGATTGTTAGTAAGGTAGGATACAGCTTGATCTGGCAGCTTTCCGCATTTTTAGGGGAAGCAACACTTTTCTATTGTATTAAATATGGTCTTCGGAAGTCTTCTGCCATTCAGCGTATAAATCTGGTCGGCGATCGCGTGTTCTCTGAATTTGCTGTTCTTTGCGCCAGTCAGCAATTTTTCCATGATTTCCTGACAACAAGACATCTGGCACTTTCCAGCCCCGAAATTCAGCAGGTCTTGTATATTGAGGATAATCCAGCAAACCATCTTCAAAACTTTCTAATTTCAGAGATTCTGCTTTGCCAACTGTTCCTGGTCGTAACCTAATCACGCCATTAATCAGCGCCAGTGCTGGAATTTCGCCACAAGTTAAGACAAAATCGCCTAAAGATATTTCACGGGTGACTATGTTCAAAACTCGTTCATCAACACCCTCATAATGTCCGCAAATCACCACCAACTGGTCATAATCTGCCGCTAATTCAGTTAACATTGGCTGATTTAATGGTTTGCCTTGAGGTGTCATCAGAATGACATCGCGGCGAGGTAAAATTGGTAATGATTCAACAGCCGCAAAAATTGGGTCTGGCTTCATCAACATTCCCACACCACCACCATAAGGTTCATCATCAACTCGATGGTGTTTATCAGTTGTGAAGTCGCGGGGATTAATTAAATTTACTTGGGCAATTTGTTGGCGTAAAGCTTTACCCAGCAGTCCAGAATCGAGGGGAGAGGTAAAGAAGTCGGGGAATAGAGTAACAACATCAAATCGCACAGAAGATTAATTGAAGCTATCAAATTGTGTGTGGACTGTGAAGCGAGAAGTTTAATTTAGGTAGCCAGTCGAGAACACAAGCATCAGCTTCTCAAACCTGCTAATTTTTTAAATAAACACAAGCGTACTTAAGAAAAATATTTTAAGCACATCGCCTGGTAAATGAAAGGTATATTATAACAAATAGTTCAAATATGGCATCATTCTTTAAGAATCATGCTGGAGAAACTGATGATTGCCACAGCAAAAAGCTGGTTTCCTGTTGTCAGCTAAAGTATTAAGGCTCAAAATACTCTGCCTCCAAAGAAGCGGTAGTTGCTCGCGTTGTAGCACAGAAACGCCGAATCACTTTAAACTATCAGGTGTTTGTGTTTAATTATGCCCACCTCCACTAGTCAAGCTAGAGTCACAATCGCATTATTTAAGGACATTGCTTCAGACACTTTAAAACTCAAGCCTTTGACTCAACACTCATGCCCAAAATCAACATTATGCAGCAATTAGAAGCTCAAGACCACGAAACGAGAATGCCTCAATCTACTAAAACCGCAATTTTGGTGATCGGCGGTGCTGAAGATAAAGTCCACGGACGAGAAATCCTGCATACGTTTTTTGGGCGTTCAGGTTCAGTAGAGGCACGTCTGGCGATTATTCCTTCAGCCTCACGAGAACCTGTGATCATTGGCGATCGCTATAAGAAGATTTTTAGCGACATGGGGGCAAAAGAAATCCAAGTTCTCGACATTCGCGACCGCGCCCAAACCGAAGACCCAAAAATCCAAGCATACATCGAAGAATGTACCGGCGTCTTCATGACTGGTGGCGACCAACTACGCTTGTGTGGACTGCTTGCCGACACACCCATGATGGAACTCGTGCGCCGACGTGTTCAACAAGGAGAAATTACCCTAGCTGGAACCAGCGCTGGAGCAGCCGTCATGGGTCATCACATGATTGCAGGCGGAGGGAGCGGTGAATCACCCAATCGTTCCTTAGTGGACATGGCAACAGGCTTAGGGATGATCCCCGAAGTGATAGTAGATCAACATTTTCACAATCGTAACCGCATGGCACGTTTGATGAGCGCCGTTGCTGCCCACCCAGAACTCCTAGGAATTGGCATAGACGAAGACACTTGTGCCCTGTTTGAGCGAGACGGCGTATTGCAAGTAATGGGCAAAGGAACAGTCACCATTGTTGATCCAGGTGAAATGCAGCACACTAACTATCCCGATGTTGGTGCAACCGACCCACTCAGCCTGCATAATCTACGAGTTCATATTCTTAGTTATGGCGATCGCTATCATTTACACAAGCGATCCCTCGTCTCTCAGGATGGCTAACATTTAAGGAACTGATCGCTGGATCGCCTAACCTAAAAGCATCAAAACTGATGCCCTTTCACAAAGTTATTCACAAGGGTAAGCTAAGTTCTGGGAAACTTGATGCCGGCAATTAGTTTACCCAGTACAATAACCCCAATTTTCTAAGTTCCCTGCCAAAAATCAGACAAATTCCCAGCGTTGTCTAATCGCCCAGCAAATCATCAAAACTTAAACTGCAAAAGTGTTCATCATGAACAGTTAGATGGCTTTTTAAAGCTAGAAACTAAGTTTGCACTTTAAACTGTATTGGCATTAACGCTGAAGTTTAAGCCTAGTGATTTATGGTGACCCTCGGACAAACTAATCTACTCAACAAGAGAGTCCTTCTTGACAAGGACTCCAATTTGTGAATGACCCAACTGGAAACTTATGGATTTTCGTTAAAATTTTTACTCAACAAAACGCAAAATTTCCCTATCCTAGACTTATGGAGGCAGCCCTGAATTGATTGAGCATTGGAGTACAAGATTTCTCGGCTCTGGTTCCCACGCCCAACCAAAAATTAGCTTAAATTTTAATGAAAGCAATTGCCGCAAGCCAAAATCAATCTAACATCAAGTCAAGATACGACTGGGCAAACCCTGAGCCAAAGACGACAAAAAGACGTATTTTTAGCTAATTACTTCTTCAATCGAACTATTGAAAGCGAATACCAAGAGTCAAAAAATTGTATGAGAATTCTAAAAATCCAGCCATTACGCGGACCCAACTACTGGAGCATTCGACGCCAAAAATTAGTTGTCATGCGTCTTGACTTAGAGGAACTAGCCGAAAAACCCTCTGACGAAATTCCCGGCTTTTATGAAGGACTACTAACAACACTGCCCAGTCTACATGAACACTTCTGTTCACCAGGTGTTCCCGGGGGCTTTTTGAGTCGTGTCAAGCGGGGTACGATGATGGGACACATTATCGAACACGTCGCCTTAGAACTCCAACAACTAGCAGGAATGCCCGTCGGATTTGGTCGCACTAGAGAAACTGCCACACCCGGAGTTTATCAAGTCGTCATTGAGTATGTGGACGAACAAGCCGGACGATATGCCGCAAGGGCAGCAGTGCGGCTTTGCCAAAGTATTGTTGATCGAGGCACTTATCACCAAGATGAACTAGAACAAGACATTAAAGACTTAGAAAATTTAGCCCGTGATGCTGCCCTGGGACCGAGCACAGAAACCCTAGTCAAAGAAGCCGAAGCCAGAGATATCCCCTGGATGCCTCTGGGAGCAAGAGCAATGATTCAGCTAGGTTACGGCGTCCATCAAAAACGCATCCAGGCAACCTTAAGCAACTATTCTGGGATATTGGGCGTTGAGCTTGCCTGCGATAAAGAAGGCACAAAACAAATCCTCCGGGATGCCGGAGTGCCAGTCCCTCGTGGTACAGTAATTAACTACTTGGATGAACTAGAAACCGCTATTGAAGATGTCGGCGGCTATCCAATTGTCATTAAACCCCTAGATGGTAATCACGGACGCGGCATCACCATCGATATTAATAACTGGAGCGATGCCGAAAAAGCCTATGACTTTGCCAAAGAAGTCTCGCAAGCGGTAATTATAGAACGCTTTTATCGCGGCACCGACCATCGAGTATTGGTAATTAATGGCAAATTAGTGGCAGTAGCAGAGCGGATTCCGGCTCATGTGATTGGTGATGGTAAGTTAACAGTACAAGAACTGATTGACCAAACTAACAAAGACCCCAATCGCGGCGAAGGACATTCTAATATTCTGACCAAAATTATCGTAGATAGCACTGGTCTGGATTTGTTGAAACGTCAGGGCTATACCTTAGATACAGTTATTGATTCGGGAGCTGTTTGTTACCTACGGGCAACCGCTAACCTCAGTACAGGCGGTATTGCTGTAGACCGCACCGACGACATCCACCCGGAAAATATTTGGCTAGCACAACGAGTTGCCAAAATTATTGGTCTAGACATCGCTGGCATCGACGTGGTGACACCGGATATTAGTCAGCCTATACGGGACGTAGACGGTGTAATTGTAGAGGTTAATGCCGCTCCTGGCTTCCGGATGCACGTCTGTCCCAGTCAAGGTTTGCCGCGCAACGTTGCCGCACCAGTGATGGATATGCTGTTCCCCAACGGTAAATCTGGTCGCATTCCCATTATTTCCATTACCGGGACAAACGGTAAAACGACAACATCGCGATTGATTGCTCATATTTACCGCCAAACAGGACAGGTTGTTGGTTTCACGACAACTGACGGCATTTATGTCAATGATCATGTGGTAGAAAAAGGCGATACCACAGGACCTCAAAGCGCTCAAGTGATCCTCAAAGACCCGACAGTAGAAGTGGCTGTGTTGGAAACGGCACGGGGTGGTATTTTGCGGTCGGGTTTGGCGTTTGAAACTTGTGATATTGGCGTGGTTTTAAATATTGCTGCCGATCATTTAGGTATTGGCGATATCGAAACCGTCGAACAAATGGCTCAACTTAAGAGTGTGGTGGTAGAAGCTGTTAGCCCGAAAGGTTACGCGGTTCTCAATGCTGATGATCCTTTAGTTGCCGCTATGGCAGAGCGAGTTAAAGGGCAAATCGCTTATTTCTCGATGAACCCAAGCAATGAATT
>JBATUR010000062.1:0-34974 GCA_049671305.1 Coleofasciculaceae cyanobacterium | reverse complement strand
AAGACGCAAAGAATTGTTGTTTAGTCATATCGATAAGGCGATCGCGGCTCCAAAAACATTTCCAAGCTAACGTTTATGAAGATAGTTCAATCTTTGAACTTGTTAATCCTGAAAAATTAGATGTTTTCTTCCGAAGCTTGATTTCAAGCAAGTCTTAGATATTACTTTGTATTAGCAATTAAGTGCCAAATTAAAGACCCCTAAAGCTACTGCTAGGAGTCCCTTGTAATTACTACGATTTATTGATGAAAAATTAGTCAAACCTAGCTTTCTGCACTTACCAACCTCTAATTACTGGTTCGCGCAAGAGTTCACGAGTACCTCTAGAAACGGTCAAGTTTTTGCCTTTGGCAGAATCAGCCAAAATGTAAGTATATTCGCCATTAACAGCTTCAAAGTATGTTCCTTTAGACTCCACTCCATTTATACTGAGAGGTAGCCGTATAGTCTGACCAGTACTTTTATTTACACCTACATAAGTATGTGGTAGGTCACCACCGCAGATACTTACCCAAAAATTCTTAGTCTCCGCAGCAGCAAACACACTATCATTCTTGTAACAGAAGTGACGTACTTGTTGTGCTGGAGTTGCTTGAACAGTTTGCGCTAAAGGAAGTGATAGTGATATACCAACTACAGATAAAACTAACTGGTGCAAAGATCTCTGAAAAAGTTGCATGATTGAGTATGGAAGCTATATCGTTAAATTTGTTATTAAGCTCTACAACTAGCGTACAGATGATTACGGAAAAACAACAAAATTAAAGTTTCCCTTTCATCCATCACAACCAGCAAGCTTCTCTGAGGAAAAAACTGTCCGGAGTATTATTAATGAAAGTCAAGCTGCAAAAATCATGGGACACGCTCAACTCCAGCTACTGGTTCGTGCCAACAATCATGGCAACCACTGCGGTTGTTTTAGCGTTTTCGATGCTGACGCTTGACCGCATGGGCAAGGACGGACCTGTAGAGAAATGGGGCTGGATTTATACAGGTGGACCCGACGGGGCACGAGGCTTGCTTTCAGCCGTTGTGGGTTCGATGATCAGCGTTACGGCTACAGCTTTCTCGATCTCGATTGTTGCACTTCAGCTTGCCTCTTCCAATTTTGGTCCGCGATTGATGCGTACTTTCATGCAAGATCGGGGCAATCAATTCGTCCTCGGCGCCTTTATTTCTACCTTTGTTTACTGCTTGCTCGTCTTGCGAGCCGTTCGGGGACAGGACTATGACATATTTGTGCCGCAGCTTTCGGTTACGGTTGGCATTGTGCTGGCACTGATCAGCGTCGGCGTACTGATTTACTTTATCAATCACGCCTCGACGATCATTCAAACATCCCACGTCATTAATGAAGTGACTACCGATTTAGATCAAGCGATTGATCGGCTATTTCCCGAAAAATTGGGACAAAGTACGTCGCCATCCAAGCATAAGATCGGAGAAATCCCCGCTTCTTTCGACTCCCGATCTTACCAAATTCAATCGACTGCTAATGGTTATCTGCAAGTTATTGATGAGGACAGGTTGTTGAAGCTTGCCCGCGAAAACGACTTGCTGTTGCGCGTCGATCCTCGACCAGGAAAATTTGTGATTGAGGGCAGTGAACTGGTGATGGCTTTTCCTAAAGAACGGGTAGATGAGAAACTTGCCGAACAGATCGAAAATACTTTTATTTTAGGTAGGGAACGGACGGAACAGCAGGATATTGAGTTTCCCATCACTGAGTTGGTGGAGATGGCTCTGCGTGCCCTTTCTCCGGGGATAAATGACCCGTTCACTGCAGTTAGGTGTATTGACAGGCTCAGTGCTGGACTGTCCCGCCTCGCCCAAAAAGATTACCCCTCACCCTACCGCTATGATGAGGACGAGAATCTGCGTGTGATTGCCAACCCAATAACTTTCCCAGAGCTAGCTGACGCCGCATTTAACCAAATTCGACGGTATGGACAAAGTGATGTGTCGGTAACAATTCGCTTGCTAGAAGCGATCGCTCGTATTGCTCCCTATACCCGTAACCAAAAAGATCGAGCGGCATTGCTACATCATGCCCAAATGATTGAGCGAGGTAGCTGTGAGGCTGTGGGGGAGGAGTATGATAGCGATTTTATCAAAGAGCAATACGAAGCGGCAGTCAAAGCCCTAGAACTTCGTAGTAAACAAGACTGGGATTAGGGCGACTCATGAATCATTAATCATCAACTATGATAAGTACTAATTGGCGGGGTTATCGATACGACCAAGTTCAACTTTCCGGGTGACGAGACGCTCGAATCTCAGCCCGCAATGCTACGATTTCCTCATGGAGCGCGGCAATCGATTTTGCACCTGCTACCTCTGCCTCTTCGCTTTCGGCGTCGCGACCGATAAAGAAGGTGGAGAGTGTTGCAGTTACATAACCAAACATAGCAAAGGCATACAAAGCTAAAAACAGGTACAGTACCCTACCCTCTGGAGTTTGGGGCGAGTAATCTGAACCGATTGTGGTCATGAGCATGGCTGTCCACCACAGTGCACCACTATAATCCTTAAATCCGCCGTCAGGGTTAGCGCTCTCAAAGGCATACATCCCTGCTGCTCCTACTAGCGTTACTACCAGCGTCAGTGCGATGATGTAACCAAAGCCACGACGGCTCATGCTAGCTCTAAGGGCACGCATACCGCGATTTAGAGAACTGATAACCCGCACTAGTCGTACTCCACGGGTAGCTCTAAGTATGCGGAAAACGCGCCCAATGCGGAAGACGCGCAAGGCTGGCAACAGAAGGGAGATGGCTGTTAACCAGTTTTGCTTGAGGTAGGCGAGTTTGTGAGATGCCAGAGTGAATCGCACGGCGAAATCCAGCACAAAGATGATCCAAATCACATTGCTGGTGATTTCAAGTAGAGAATTTAATCCCCAAATCAGTTCGACAACTAACAACCCTAGCCACACAAAGCCAAGCAAGAGCATAGGTGTTTCTAGCCATTCTTCCAACTGTTGCAGAACCTCGCCTTGTTCTTTTTGGAGTTCCTTTTTTTCAGATAGACTTAGACGACTCATAAGACATTTAAAAATTAACTCTATGCTACGTGAGCTGGCGCTTTACTTTCTATATTGAGCAAAGGGAACCGTTAGACTACGAACAAATATTGAGGCGCAAATTACTCACCTTCTCACTACCCAAGCTGTTTTTAAACCTGTCTTGTGTAGCGAGAAGGCATGATGTTATTCTCCAATAAATATTCATCGACCAAATTATCTTAATAATTTCAGCCAATAACCGAGGTTAAGGCAGTGTTTATATTTATGGTTTAGAAATATTCTAAACCTGTCTGACTAATTATTTATTTAATCTATATCTCAAGATATATATCTTTGATAAATTTCACATTATCACTTAATCTACGTTGAAGGAACTCCTTGATATTATATTATATAAACAGAAATACAATTTCTAGGGTAATAGCGAATACAACTGAAGCTGTCAAGATTGTCTAGGAATTAAAATAATTTGAATATCAAGCGACTACTAGTTTAAAAAATGTCTTGCACAAAGTGTTGATCCCAAATAAAATATGCTCTATTTTACCGAATAAATCATGCTAAAGGAGGATGAATATGCCAAATCAATCAGGCTTCTCATTGCCAATACCAACTAAACAAAAATTTGCTGCAACATTTCGTACAGTTAGCCGATTTAGCTTCTGGATACAGTTGTTGCTAGGGACGACTTCTTTCCTTGCTCTGTTGTTAGCTATCTTTAGCCGTAACCTCGGCACTAAAACAGCTAATGCGGGCACTGGATTCGCTATTTTTTTAGCGAGTATTGGAATTTTATTGCTGTGCTTTAGAATATATTGGGCTTTCCGCTATAGACGTTTAGCCAAACTTTTACAGTCGCCTAATCGCGAACTACAACCACGGAAGGAAGACATTATTCAAGTCTTAAAAATTGGACTAACGGTTAGTGCAGTAGGGCTGTTATTTGCTTTTTTAGCATCTGAAGTAAGCGTCATAGTATTACTCGCAAAATCTTTAGCAGAACCTCAAGGTATGGCTGTCTATAACCGTCAGAATGTAATTCGTTCGCTGGATATTTTTATCGTATTAGCCAATATTAATATGATTGGTGCTCATTTTGTAGGAGGAATTACTTCTTTTGGCTTACTTGAGTGGGTGGAGCATTAGACAAAAAAGAAAACATACAAAATTTTCTTTGTGGCAACGAGCAAAATACTCAAACAGCTACATAAATTACTTTCAAAATGGTAATTGTTGATTAAGGCAAAACCACTGTTACTAGCTTCTGAAGCTCAACTAAAATTTTATTTAGGGTGACCAATTTGGCAACAAAAGCTAACTATCAGTATGACAATTTACGCTACACTAGACATTTAGCCAATTGCAGACTTAAGGAGATTAAATAATGCTCAATAAACACCATCTTAAACAACTGACCAAACGCTTAAATACCAATATTCAGCTCATAGCTATTACTTTAATGGCTATGCTTCTTCCAGCTTGCGGCATTAACTTAAATCCTTGGGATTCTCAGGCGAGAATAAATGCCCAAGATCAAACAGATGTCAATGTTAAAGATGTTGCTAATCAAACAAATCAGCTTATTGGTCAGACGGTAACAGTCAGAAGCAAAATTGTAGATCGAGTTGGTACTAGTGCGGTAACAATTAGTGACAAGCAACTTTTGCGAGGTGAAAATATTCTAGTTGTGAATGCTTCACCATCGCCTTTTGATTTACCCCCTAACAATGTAAATCTTCAAGTAACAGGTGAGGTTCACAAGTTTAATCTTGCTAAAACTGCTAGAGATTTTAACTTAAACCTACCGCGAGATAGCTTTCTAAAATATGAAAACAGACCAGTAATTATTGCCAGATCGTTAGCTTTAGCGCCAAAACCTGGTCAAGTTACTCAAGATCCTAAATTATATTACAATCGACCTGTTGCTGTAGAAGCTGAAATCGAAAAAACAATCAGTCCAATTGCCTTTACTCTTGATGAGGAGCAACTAATGGGCGCTAGTGATTTACTGGTCTTGAATGTGACTCCAGAAAAAGCAATTAGTCAAGGACAGAAAGTTGTAGTTACTGGTATAGTTCGTCCGTTTGTAGTTGCTGATATTCAAAGAGATTACAATTTAACTTGGGATTTGGAATGGCAAAGGCAGATAGAAGCAGAATACTCAAATAAGCCTGTACTGATTGCTCAAAGAGTATATCCAGTAGATCCTTAAAACTTAATTCTTTAAGCAGGATAAAGATGTAAACTAAATAAAGAAGTTCAGCAATCTTTTAGTTAAACATAGCCATGTTCTGCCAAAAATTCTGGTGAAACTCCTTCCAGGTAGCTAGATGCTGGGACTTGGTGACCAAGAATTTTGGCGACATATTTGCCTAAAATATCGCCTTCTAAATTTACCCAACTACCAACTTCTAAATATCTGAGGTTGGTTTGTGCATAACTGTGGGGAATCACTGCCGCTTTGAACCAGGTTCCAGAGGGGTCACAGTCGGCGATAGTGAGGCTGACACCGTTTACGGCAATGCTGCCTTTAGGGATTAGATAACGGGCAATTTGACGCTGCCAGAGCTCGTTTTGAGAGGCAGGGGAAGCAAAGCACATTTCCCAGGAGTTTGGGGTTTGCACCGAGTCTTGCAAGCAACCGATGCCATCAATATGACCAGTTACGAAATGACCACCCAACTTGCTGCCAACCCGCACTGAGGTTTCTAAGTTAACATAAGGGGCAGCTTGCTCTGGTTGTCCGAGTGTTGTGCGGTAGAGAGTTTCATCAGAGGCAGTGGCGACAAAACCTTGGGGTAAGACTGTTTCTACCGTTAGACAGATTCCATCCACAGCAACGCTATCACCGATCGCTAAATCTCTTAAGATGACATCATTATCTTCACGGCAGGACACATCAAAGCGATCGCCTCCTAGCGGTCGAATCGTTCCCAAGGCTTGAATTAATCCTGTAAACACGGTTTTTGGTTCAACTCCTGAGTTTGTACGGTTGTCCCTACCAGTGGTGATTTAGCACTTGTTGAGGGTGTATTTTTTTGATGAAGTCTCAGTCCAAACGTCCTGAGACTACGGCATACTTGGAGAATACAAACCTTGTTGATCCCCATTAAAGCCAAGTTTTTAAGGGCTGATTTTGATAGTTGATGGTCAAGTGATGAGAACAAATAACAAAATTTGCTGCTCTTGCTAAACCATACAATACTAGTCTACCGCTCCGCTTTGATGTCCCCGACGCCGACCGTATTCTAGAGGCCAAGCCATGATTGAAATGAGAGTTGCTGGAATTGCATTAGACGCCGTTACGAAGAGTCCCATTGTATTGCTCAAGGATTCTTCCGACCGACGCGCCCTGCCGATTTATATCGGGCAAGACCAGGCAAAGGCAATTATCAGTGTTTTGGAGAAGCAAACGCCTCCTCGCCCCCTGACTCATGACCTGTTTGTGAATCTTCTCCAAGCATGGGAAATGAACTTAGAAAAAATTATTATTCATTCGCTGCAGGACAATACGTTCTACGCCATCCTCTGTGTGCGTCAAGGCGAGGCGAGGAAAGAAATCGATGCTCGACCTAGTGATGCGATCGCGATCGCTCTACGCACAAATAGCCCAATCTGGGTGATGGAAGAAGTGATTGCTGATGCCTCAATTCCGGTTGACAGAGATGCCGACGAAGAAGAAAGACGCAGCTTTCGGGAGTTTATCTCCAACATCCGCCCTGAAGATTTTACCCAACGCCGAGGACACAAAACTGGTGGGGAGGCTTAAACTTATCTAAAAATTATGTCTGGATTCTAGTTTTAAAGGCTCGTGATTGTTAGTCCTTGGTCACTAACTATGACTACAAAAACCAAGGACTATTTAATTAAAAATCAAATGCAGATTTTAAAGATTAAATTCATTTAAGATTTCTGCTCTAAAGTAGATATATGCGCTATCGACGCTTTGGGAAAACTAATCTAAATCTTTCGGTATTTTCCCTAGGAACTATGCGCTGTTTAGCTTCGGAATTTGAGGCAAATCAGACAGTAATTGCAGCAATAGCTCAAGGTATTAATCATCTAGAAACCGCTAGAGGTTATGGCAAAAGTGAACAGTTTCTTGGCACTATTTTAAAAACTGATTTATCCTTACCGCGCCAACAGCTATATATTACAACCAAGCTGCCACCAACACCTGATGCTAACTTGATGCGTCAGTGGTTAAATGAGTCTTTAGAACGCCTACAGCTCGATTATTTGGATTGTTTGGCAATTCATGGCATTAATACTTGGGAACATTTAGCCTGGGTTGAGTCGCCAAATGGTTGTATGAAGGCGGTGCAAGAGTTTGTGGATCAAGGTTATGTGCGACACGTGGGCTTTTCAACTCATGGACAATTAGAGTTAATTATTTCGGTAATTAATACAGATTTATTTGAATTTATTAACCTTCATTATTACTATTTTTGGCAACGTAATGCAGCGGCAATTGAGTTGGCAAAAAAGAAGGATTTGGGTATTTTCGTTATCTCTCCTGCTGATAAAGGAGGGCGTCTTTATACTCCACCACCAAAGTTACAAGAGTTATGCCAGCCTTTTACGCCATTAGAATTAAACTATCGATTTTTATTAAGCGATCGCCGTATTAGCACTCTCAGCGTTGGTCCAGCTAGCCCAGATCAACTTAGCACACCCTTAGAGCTTGCTGATCAAGACCAGTCTTTATCTTTGGATGAAATTGAGGTATTAAAACGGTTGGAGCAAGAATTAAAAGTTCTGAAAACTGATCATTGTCAACAATGTTATGCTTGTCTACCTTGCCCAGAGAATATTAATATTCCTGAAGTTTTACGATTAAGAAATTTGGCTGTAGCTTATGAGATGACAGACTTTAGTCAATACCGTTATCAAATGTTTGAAAATGCTGGACATTGGTTTGCAGGAGTTAAAGGAAATCGTTGTACTAATTGCGGCGACTGTCTACCCCGTTGTCCCCATCAGTTAGATATTCCGCTACTTTTAAATGATGCTCATCAACGTTTAAATGGAAAACCTCGACGCCGACTTTGGCAGTAATGAAACTAGTTTTGCCGGAGATTGTTGCGTTATGTAACTAACATTAATCTTTCATCGGCAACAGCTTTTGCCAAAACTATAACGTATCGCAATGTTTGTTATAGTGATGGCAATTGCCGCAAAGCAGAAGATTTTTGGTAGACAGTCAGAACCCTGCTGCTATAGGTAATTTCAGGCGACAACCAGCGATTTGAGAGTACACAAAAACTAACACTTAGAGAAAAAAAATGGGTGAAGTTACCAAAGAAGAAATTCGGGAAAGAATGGGCAATATCGATTTAATTCGAGATATCATATTTGGATCTAAATTGCAAGAATATGATGGCGATATTGATAAACTAGAATCTCGTCTTTCTAAGCTAGAACAGGAAATGCGCGAGCGTACAGAACAAGTTAAAACAGAATGTTTAACAGAAATTAGAGCTTCTATTGAGAGTCTTGAAGAAAGAATTAAATCTTTGAGCCTTACTTCTCAGAAAGATAACATTGATGTTCGGCAACAGATTGATCGGAGCTACAAAAGTTTTTCTAGTAGTATTGAAACAATGGATAAATCTGTTGTTGGTCAAACTACTTCGATTCGTAAAGAACTATCAGAAACTAGAGAAAAGCTTCAAGAAGATACTCGCGCTCTAAAAACTCAGATTTTTGATGAGCTAGAAAAACGTTTTTCTCTGCTTGCTGATGTTAAAGTTTCCAGAAATGATATGGCAGATGTATTATTTGAGCTTGGCTTAAGAATGAAAAAAGCTGAATTCTCTCCGGAGTTAAAGGACTCAGGACGTAATGGAGAAGATGATATTCTTTTAATAGAAGCGACTAAAGTTTCTGAGTAAATAAGAATATTGCATCAAAACCTATCCAGTCCTTTTATTTATGTAAGAGATAGCTGCGACTGCAATTTTTATATCCATTGTTCGGATAGGTGTTTAAAAGTAGAATTGCTAAAGTTGAAGATTTAGAGTCTGAATTTTGAACACTCTAAAATTTTAATTTTAGCAATATCTATTATCCTATATGAATTAGGGAAAGGTAAATCAGGTATGGCTTTATCAAACAAAAATTCATCTGGTGGCTCTCAACTAGATAGCTTGCTAGATTTATTGATAGATTTACAGGTAGTTAATCAAGGTCAAGTATCTAAAGAAGAAGCGTCTACTGATACCTCCGAAGAGGTTGAAGTTACGACTAATGACTTAAGTATTAATAATGAAACAGAAAAAATTAATCTTTTAACAGAATCAGATGAAATCCTGAATCCCAGTTTAGAAAGTGATACTGAAAAAAAAGATGAATTTTTCTCTACTGCTCAACCAGAGAATAACCCTGAACAACTCAATTTGTCAGCGAAAGAATCATCTGAAAAAATAGAAACAAAATCAAAATTTCAGATAGAATGGGAAGAAATTAAAGCAGCGGAAGCACGGCAAAAAGAGCAATTAAAACCACAAAACCAACTAGAGCAGCCAGAATTTGAAGAGAGATCAGTTGTTGCTGAAGTACAAACAAATCAATCAGAAAATCAAAACACTGCTCCAGAGCAAGTATTTAATCGGCTAATTAGCTCTCAATGGCAAAGAGCACAACAGACCCCAGTTTCTGATCAAGCCATAGCAACAAATAGTGAGCAAGCTGTTGAGAACTCTATAGAATTATTTGAGCGTTGGCAACGTTTGATGTTAACTCAGCAAATGATGGAGTCTCAGGAACTCCTTGCCCAGTTTAAGATTAAAATAGAGACTCTTGAAAATCAAGTAAATGACCCGATAAGATTAACAAATTTGATTGTTCCTTTAATTAGTGCGATTTTAAGTCGTCAAGTTTTGGAAGCTAGAGAAGAAGCAGCCTTAACACTTTCCCCAATTGTTGATGGCATGATCCAGCATCGAACTAATCAAGATAAAAGAGCGATGAGTTTGGCTTTATCTCCAGTATTAGCTGATGCTGTTACTCAACAAATAATCAATTCTCCTGGGGATTTTGCTAAGGCATTGGGACCAGAAATGGGTAATGCAATTAAAGAACAAATTCACCTAGAGCGAGATGCGATGGTGGATGCACTTTATCCAGTTATTGGTAGCACAGTTTCTAAATACTTTGCTGAAGCAATTCAGACAATTAATGAAAAAGTTGAAAAAACTTTCAGTTTAGAAGGAGTTTCTCGTAAAGTTCGTGCCAAACTTCAGGGAGTTTCTGAGGCAGAATTGATTTTTAGAGAATCGACGCCTTTTACTGTTCAAGCAATTTTTCTAATTCAAAAAACTTCTGGGTTAGTAATTGCAGAAGTTCAGCCTACCGAGAGACAGCAATTAGAATCAGAAATGGTAGCTGGAATGCTGACAGCAATTCGTAGCTTTGTTAATGATTGTATTGCTCAATCAGGAGAAATATCAGAAATTGATCAAATTGATTATGGCAATTCTAAGATTATTTTAGAAGTTGCAGGATACTGTTATTTAGCTGTCGTGATTCAAGGGGAACAACCCAAGCTATTTAAGCAAAAGATGCGTACAGCTTTGAGTAATATTGTTCTCAACTATGATAAGCCTATAGAAGCATTTGATGGCAACCCTAATAATGTACCTGAAGAAATTACGCCGCTTCTGAAAAATTTAACAAAATGGGGAGATAAATTTGCTAAGTATAAGAAACCTTTAACTCCTGTGGGTTTAGTGTTGCTAAGTTTAGGAATTTTGGCAGCAATTTTTGTACCATTAGGAATTCATCATCATTGGGGTACTATTGAAAGCCGCCAAGAGGAAAATACTAAGTTAGCTTTAGAATCTGATCCTGAATTAGCTATTTATCGTCTTGGGGTAGATGCAAGTCGAGGCACAATAAAGCTTTCTGGACGTTTACCCAATCAATATTTGCGCTCAAAAGCTGAACAAATAGCTCAAAAAGTTGTACCAAAACTCAAGATATCTAATGCGATAATTCCCGTTGAAGTACCTGCTAGTCCAGTATCAGCACAAGCAGAGGTGAAGCGAGTTGCTAGTCTGCTTAATCAGATGGATGGTGCCGTGCTAGAGGCTAACTTTAATAATGGGAAAGTTACAGTAAGGGGGACTGTGCTTGAGGAAACAGATGCCAAAAAAGTCACTGAAGCATTTCAGCAAATTCCCGGAGTACAATCTGTTACTAATACAGTAAGATTACAGCCACAAGCGATCGCTTCTCGCGTTTACTTTGACCAAGGTTCTTCGGAACTAAAAGCTACTGAAATCCCAAAAATTAATCAAATTAAGGCGTTTCTCGACCAATATCCTACCAAAAACTTGAAACTAGTTGGCTATACTGATCCTAAAGGTAGTGCTGCTGAAAATCAGCAATTGGCGCTAGAGCGTGCTATCAAAGTAAAAAACTTTCTTGAGACTCAAGGAGTCAATTCCCAACGAATACAAACCGAAGGCACAATAGATTCTCCAATCGGTATTAAAGGTGAACAAGTTCCACAATTAAGTAGATGTGTAGAATTCCAAATAGTTGCCCCTTAAACCATTAACTATGTTTACTAAGTAAGGAAGAAAAAATGAGTCAATAGTAGCTATCATTATGTCACTACTGTCTAAAAAAATTTGCATAATTGGTGAGTCAAAAGTTGGTAAAAATAGCTTAATTCGTCGTTTTGTAGACCGTAAGTTCAGTAATGAATATTTAGCTACTCTGGGAGTAACTATTGCGCGCAAAACGGTAGAATTACCCGATGCCATGTCTCAAAACCAACTGAATCTACAGTTAATGCTTTGGGATGTCACAGGAGAGGCAAAATTTCAAGCTTTTGCTCCCCAATACTTAAGAGGAAGCAGTGGTGCAATAGCCGTTGCCGATGCCAGCCGTCAGGATACAATTGAGCGACTGCCGGCGCATATTCAACTCTTTTTATCGCTCAATCCGAAAAGTGTAATCTTCGTTGCTTTGAACAAATGTGATTTAATTTTACCAACCAAACTGGAAAACCTGATTCCACATCAAGTATTAAAACAGGTTTCAGGTATTTATCCAACTTCTGCAAAGACAGGTAAATATGTTGACGAGATTTTTCAACAATTAGCTTATAAAATTCTAGAATCAGGTAATACTACCCCAACTACCCGACCCCTACTTTTGGGAGAAGGGCAGCAAATCTCTTTAGAGACTGATTAGGGCAACTGTCTAGTGCTTCTCAAAAACTCAGCAATCGACAAATTATTTATCCATTATGGCAACGATCTCTAAGAAAATCTGTATGATTGGTGACTTTGGAGTTGGCAAAACCAGCTTAATTCGCCGCTTTGTAGACAGGCAATTTAATGATGCTTATCTTTCTACTGTTGGTGTAAAAATCTCACGTAAATTACTAGAGCTAACAGAAGTTCAACAGCAGGAAAACCAAAATTTACAATTATTAATCTGGGACTTAGAAGGACATACTAAATTTAAATCGATTGCTCCTAGTTACTTACAAGGAAGCAGCGGTGCAATCATCGTTGCTGATGTCAATCGAATTGAGACTCTAGAGCGACTTCCAGAACATATTCAACTGTTTTTGTCAGTAAACCCCAAAAGCTCATTTATAATTGCTTTAAATAAATCCGATTTAATCGATGAAGAAAAACTAGAAAAACTGATACAACTCGTTAAAGAAAAAGAAGGATTAGAAAGAGTTACTGCTGTTTATCAAACTTCAGCAAAAACAGGTCTATCTGTAGATGAAATCTTCCATAAATTAGCTTACAAAAGCATAGAGGCAACATGAACCCTCTGGTCAAAAAACTCCTAACGCCACGATATGAATACCTGACATTAGATCGAAATTTGATCATCCTTGAAGCATCTTATGGTGCTCAATATTTTGCTGAATTTCCCGATGAATTATATCAAGGAAATGATGTTCGCCTCTCCTTTCCGGAAATTATCGGAATTGAATCAGTTTTGATTGATATTTTGGAAGGAAGGGAGGTTATTTTTGAGTTGAAAGGAGTAGGAAGATCGGAAGAACGAAACTCAAAGCTGCTCGAACAATGTCAAAACACTAATAATACCTTACACTACAAACAATATCCTCTATATATTGATTTGTACATCAATGAATCTTCAGAGCAAAACTATCCAGAAAATAGCTTAATAATCTTATTAGAAGATTCAACGGAAAGGATGCTTTTGCAACAAAGCTTTGCTCAACGCACTAATGAAGCTCAACTGTTATTAACCTCGACACACAATTCCAAAAATTATATTGATAAAATTATCACCTCAATGGCTGAGGCTTTAATAGTAACTACAAATTCAGGAATAATCAAAACAGCTAATCAATTTGCACAAGATTTATTTGGCTATAGCGAAGAAGAATTAGTAAATAAACCGATTTCCCTAATAATTTGCGACGAAAACTTTCTAAACCAAATCAATAGCTTATCTAATTATGGAGTTGGGGAATTTCTAAAAAATGTCGAAATAAATTGCCTTAAAAAAAATCAAGAAAATATAACCGTTGCTTTTTCTTGTTCTGCCGTTCCCACAGAAATACAAGGTTTGAAAAACTTTGTTTATATTGGTCGCGACATCAGTGAACGCAAACAGTTAGAAGCGGAAATGAGCAAGGCATTAAATCAAGAAAGAGAACTAAGAGAACTCAAATCTGACTTTATTTCAATAGCAAGTCATGAGTTTCGTACTCCCCTAACCTCTATCTTATCTTCTACCGAACTTTTGGAAAAATATAGTAGTAGATGGACTCAAGAAAAAAAACAAAAGCACTACCGTCGCATTGAAAGCTCAGTCAAACGCATGACAGAACTTGTAGATGATGTACTATTGATTAGTAAAGTTGAAGCCGGGAAACTAGAATTTAACCCACAACCACTAATTATCCAAAGTTTTTGTGAAACTTTTGTAGAAGAAATTCAACTAAGTATTGATCGAGAAAATAGAATCGATTTTACTTATTCAGGGCAAGTTGCTCCCGTCTATCTTGATGAAAAACTGCTGATCCAGATTTTAAATAACTTATTAACGAATGCTCTTAAATATTCTCCTCAAGAAACTATAGTTCGCTTTCGCTGTACCTGTCAGCAATATGATGTGATATTTGAAATTCAAGATCAAGGAATTGGTATTCCCTTAGAAGACCAAAAACGACTATTTGAATCATTTCACAGAGCTAAAAATGTTGGTGATATACCAGGAACAGGATTGGGTCTAACGATTGTGCAAAAATCAGTAAACTTACATAATGGTAATGTTAATTTTGTTAGCCAAGTCGGGGTGGGTACAACTTTTCGAGTTATCTTGCCTTTGACTAATAGTGAGGATAATGAAACTTAGAAGTTTTTTATGACGGCAAAATCTTGCTGAAAAAGATAGGAGATATTTCCCAAAAAGCAAAAACTTTTCACTAAGCTAAACTAGAAATTTATGGGTGTTGGCATCAAAACTCTACCCCAAGAGGTAGTCAATTTAATTGCCGCTGGTGAAGTAATTGACTCGTTAGCGGCAGTGGTACGGGAACTGGCAGAAAATGCCCTAGATGCAGGTGCAACGAGGATAGCGATCGCCATTTCTTCCTCTCAATGGCGGGTGCGAGTCGCAGATAATGGCACTGGCATGGCGTGGTCAGACTTACAACAAGCCGCCTCAGCCCATAGTACGAGCAAAATCCGCACTCTTCCTGATTTGTGGCAGATTACTAGTTTAGGCTTTCGCGGCGAAGCACTGCATAGTTTAGCTGCACTTGCTGAGTTGGAGATTTTGAGCCGACGCCAAGGTACACCGGAAGGCTGGCAAGTCGTGTATAATTGCCAAGGCGAAGTCGAGCAAAACTCAACTGTCGCGATCGCACCGGGTACCGTTGTCACTGTCTCTAATTTATTCGGAACCTGGTCAGTGCGCCGCCAAGGTTTACCAACTGTAGCCCAACAACTCAAGGCAGTACAAGCGACAATTCACCACATCGCGCTTTGCCATCCTCATGTTACTTGGCAAGTGCAGCAAAATGATCGCCCCTGGTTTACGATCAGCCCTGGCAAAACAGCACAGCAAATTTTACCTCAAATTTTGCGTCAGGTACGGCAAACTGACTTGCAGCATCTAATGCTAGAAGTTCCCACACCTTCCCAAGATGCAGAGAATAATTGGTCTAAAATTCAAATTGTGTTGGGATTACCCGATCGCTGTCACCGTCAGCGCCCAGATTGGGTGAAAGTGGCAACAAATCGTCGTTTGGTGCGATCGCCTGAGTTGGAACAAACTATCCTTAGCGCCTTTGCCCGCACTTGTCCACGCGATCGCTATCCGATATGTTTCCTGCACCTGCAAATTTGCCCTAGCCAAATCGACTGGAACCGCCACCCAGCTAAGGCGGAAATCTATCTGCATTCACTGGATTTTTGGAGTGAACAAGTTACGAATGCGATCGCCCAAGCTTTGAGAATTAGCCCCGCTACCCTGCCCGAAGCTGCCCATTCCCACCGTGTTGAACAATTGCTTAAAGTTGCAGAAACTCAAGGCGCTTACAACGTCAGTCGCTCAATTCAATCCTCGCCAGCGACACAAAATAGTGCCCAAATTGATTTAATTGAATTAAAAGCGGTTGCCCAGGTTCATAATCGCTATATTTTGGCAGAACATCCTACCGGAGTCTGGTTAATTGAGCAGCATATTGCCCACGAACGAGTTTTATATGAGCAGATATGCGATCACTGGCAGCTACTTCCCCTAGAACCCCCAGTTGTCCTCACCCACCTCAAACCCGACCAAATCGAGCAACTTCAGCGCTTAAACCTCGACATTGAACCCTTTGGACAACAACTTTGGGCAGTGCGTAGCGCCCCGGCGCTCTTGACAAAGCGCGATGATTGTGCTGCGGCACTTATAGAACTAAGTTTAGGCGGAGACTTGCAAACAGCACAAGTTGCCACCGCTTGTCGGAGTGCAATTCGTAATGGCACACCCCTAAGTTTATCAGAGATGCAGACATTAATTGACCAATGGAAAAGCACCAAAAATCCTCGCACCTGCCCTCACGGACGTCCAATTTATTTATCATTAGAAGAGTCATCTCTTGCACGTTTCTTCCGCAGACATTGGGTTATTGGCAAAAGTCATGGAATTTGAGTTTTCATCCATTTCGATCCGTAAGAAGATTGCCTCTTATTTAGAAGATGTTGAAACACCAATAGGAAGAGCAGTTAACCTCTTAATTATGGGGCTAATCTTGCTATCTTTCATAATTTTTGTTGCTCAAACTTACTCACTTCCTAATGTAGTTAGAAATATTGTTGATGATATTGATCGCTTGGTTGGCATCATTTTTATTTTAGAATACATCATTCGTTTTTGGTGTGCTGAAAATAAGTGGCAATTCTTTTTTCGTCCCTTTTCACTATTAGATTTGATTGCCATTTTATCTTTTATCTCGCAGTTGACAAGTATTAAATATATCCGTATTCTTCGGTGGTTCCGTATTCTAAAATTAATCCGATTTATCGATTTAAAAATCTATTTTTTAAATATAAATTCTGAAGATGGCGTTATTTTTGCCAGGATTTTATTTACATTATTTACAATTTTGTTTATTTATTCTGGTTTAATTTATCAAGTTGAGAATCCGGTTAATCCTGAAGCCTTTGGCACTTTTTTGGATGCCTTTTATTTTTCCGTTGTTACTATGACAACTGTTGGTTTTGGGGATTTGACACCAATTTCAGAAAGCGGTAGGTTGCTGACAGTTTTAATGATTTTAACCGGGATTGCTTTAATTCCTTGGCAGTTGGGAGATTTAATTAAGCAATTATTGAAAACGGCAAATCAGTTGGAAAATGTTTGTGAGGGTTGTAGTTTACCTTTTCATGATCAAGATGCTCATTTTTGTAAGAATTGCGGTACGAAGTTGCAGAAGAATTAGTTGTGGTTTTTGACTAAGGAGTATTTGAGGTAATTGACTGCATCACACTCCCTCCAATCGAAGGAAATGCAGTCGTCCTGATTCCTCACCCACAATAACTGTGACTCCATCTGGTGCAACGGCACAGCAATATAAATTGCTCTCTCCAGTGAAGCTGGCAATGACTTTTGTGGTTGCCAAATCCCAGACTTTTAGAGTATTGTCAACTGAACTAGAAATCGCTATTTTGCAATCTGGGGTGATAGCTACAGCAGTTATAAAATTGCTATGACCTTTGAGGGTGAAACGTTCCTTTCCTGTTGCCAAATCCCAAACTTTTAAAGTATTGTTGTCTGAACCAGAAATTGCTAGTTTGCTCTTTGAAGTGACGGCAACAGCAATTACCGAATTACTATAACCTTTGAGTGTGAAACAAACCTTTCTGGTTGCCAAATTCCAAACTTTTAGAGTCTTGTCTTGTGAACCAGAAATTGCTAATGTGCCATCTGGGGTGACGGCTACAGCACTTACCAAGTCGCTATGACCTTCGAGAGTAAAACATTCCTTTCCTGTTGCCAAATCCCAAACTTTTAAAGTGTTGTTGTCTGAACCAGAAATTAACTTGCCATCTGGGGTGACGGCAATAGACCTTACCAAACCGCTATGACCTTCGAGGGTAAAACGTTCCTTTCCTGTTGCCAAATCCCAAACTTTCAGAGTCTTGTCAACTGAACCAGAAATTGCTCTTGTGCCATCTGGGGTGACGGCGACAGCCCTTACTTGGTCGCTATGACCTTGGAGGGGGAGTAAACATTCCTTCCCAGTTGCCAAATCCCATACTTTCAAAGTTTTATCCCTTAAACCGGAACCAGAAATTGCTAGTTTGCCATCTGGGGTAACGGCGACAGCATTTACCGAATCGCTATGACATTCGAGAGTGAAGCATTCCTTTCCTGTTGCCAAATCCCAAACTTTTAGAGTGTTATCGTGTGACCCAGAAATCGCTAGTTTGCCATCTGGGCTGACGGCTACAGCATTTACAGTGCCGCTATGACCTTTGAGCTTAAAACATTCCTCCCCAATTGCCAAATCCCAAACTCTTAGAGTGTTATCGTATGAACCAGAAATCGCTCGTGTGCCATCTGGAGTGACGGCGACAGCAGTTACCACATTACTATGTCCTTCGAGCTGAAAACGTTCCTTTTCTGTTGCCAAATCCCAAACTTTCAGCATGTTATCTTGTGAACCAGAAATCGCTAGTTTGCTATCTGGGGTGACGGCGATAGCATTTATCATCTCGCTATGACCTTCGAGAGTGAAGCATTCCTTTTCTGTTGCCAAATCCCAAACTTTCAGAGTCTTGTCCCATGAACCAGAAATTGCTAGTTTGCCATTTGGGGTGACAGCCACAGTATTGACCCGATCGCTATGACCTTGGAAAGTGAAACGTATCTGTCTTGTTGCCAAATCCCAAACTCTTAAAGTCTTGTCAAGCGAACCAGAAATCGCTAGTTTGCCATCTGGAGTGACGGCGACAGAACTTACCATATCGCTATCAAAAAAATTTTTTAGAGTGTTGTCGTGATGGTCTTGGAGGCTGAAACATAGATTCCCAGTTGCCAAATCCCAGACTTTCAGAGTCTTGTCCCATGAACCAGAAATCGCTAGTTTGCCATCTGGGGTGACGGCAACAGCAGTTACAACACTGCTATGACCTGTGAGAGTGCGTAATAACCGTCCGCTAGGAGAAATCAAGCTTGGTGTTAATGGACGTAAACAAGGTGCAGCTTTCCACTGTTTTGCCTGTTCCAGCATCATCTGAATATCTGGCGCTTCAAAAGACATCAAACGCCCTAATAATTGTCCCGCTAGTTGCGTTTTATCTTGATCCAAAATATGCGCCGACAACCGAAGCGCACATTGAATTAATGTCAGATGATCTGCCTTATCCTTCAATCCATTCTCAGTATTTGGGATATCAAAATGCAAAGCTAAATCGTAATCGGCAATTAGCGGCTGTGAACCCAAAGCAGTAACCTTGGCATCAATGAAATCAAAATTAGTCAACAAACTGCGTAATCGCTCTATCTCGAATGCTTCAGCTAAATAAGTCGGTAGACTTAAGAGAGCTTCACGGCGCTTGGAAGGCGACATATTAGCTAATCGTCTCTTTAAATCACTCATTGCCAAACATTGCTTTCCATAAATTATCTGATTTCTGTTTCTTAATTGCTTGCAGTGAAACCCCTGCAGCCTGCACAATGTCCTGACGATGTAAAAAATCCCGGAAACTGGAATGATAGACGCTGTAGCACTTTTCTCTTTCAAGGATCGGCTTGTGCAAAAACTGCTCCCAGTCGTCCAGCACCTCTTGCACAGTCAACGGCGGTTCGCCAACATATTCAGAGAGTAACTGGCGTGAAATCGGCTGATGAGACTCAGCTAAGTGATACACAATATTAATCTTGATTACAGGTAGTGGCTTGGTAGTCATCCCCATATCCTGCCAGTGGAATTCATAGTATTTCTGCAAACCTTTAGGAAACATTTCTAGGCTTAAGTCTTGGTACAAACCATTCTCAATGTCTTGCAGAACATAGACCAAATACATAAAATTGTTCTCACTTTTTTCAGTAATCTTGTCTATGAAATCACTATCTGTCTCTCCTCTTTCAGTAATTTTTTGACGTAACAGTTCACTACCATTAACTCGCTTCTCAATATAAGCACGAACATCTTCACGACTTTGGTCTGGGTAGTCCATCAAATTGAGTAGTTCTTGTGGCACTTCTGCGAAAAAGAGGTTTTCAACTCCCCGTCGCCTTGTCATTACAAAGTAGACACCTTCCGATAAGTAGCGAGGCAAATAAAGAATATTGGCATCAGAGCTGCTTGAATCAACTTCATCCAAAGCATCAATCGCAATTACCACTTTTTCTCTGTTTGTCTTTTTAGCAGCTTCCTCTAATAGCTGACGGAGAAATTCCCCATCTCCCGTGACATCTGAGTTTAAGGGCAAAATATTGGGTAGCTGGTAGCGTTCAATCAGTTGAGTGCAGACACTTTTTAAAAATTGGTCAGCGCGGTTCTCTCCGTTCTGTTGCATATTGAAATGAGCCAAGCATCCAGTCCGCCGCACATACTCAGCTAAAATGGCACTTTTGCCCATTCCAGGATCGCCTTCAATGATGAAATAGCCGTTGGGTTGATTGGTTAAGAAATTGGCGATCGCATCAAACACGTATTCACGACCAACAAAATCCTTTGTCTTGTCGTCAATTATTGTTTGGAAGCTACTAGAGCAGCTTGGTAATGATGCGATCGCACTAGAAGATGCAGCCTCGACAGACTTTGGCTTGAACTGAGCAGAATACTGCTGATTCAACCATACTTGCAAGGCTGATGCTTGACCTCTACTCCTCTTACCATTGACACTAGGACAAATCGTAGGAAATTTGTCATATACCTTTCCCATACGCTTTTTTACAGCCGACTTGCCCAGATTCAGAGCGACTGAAAGTTCTGTCATGCTTTTGATTTTGCCTTTGTCGGCAAACATGACTCGAAAAGTTTCTCTTTTCTCTTCGTATAAATCATGATCATCGGCTATTTTTTCCAGAAACTCCTTCCAATTTGTACACATTTTTTGTTGGTTTCTAGCTTGCTTTACTAATAAATCGTAGCAAAAGCTATTTCAATTTCAACTTGATTTCGCAAGTTGTGACTTTCCTTATACTTCCTTTGTATTTTTAGTGTACTTCCATTAGACCAAAGATTCTTACAGGAGAAGTAGTATAAATTCAGCGGTTAAATAACCTTGGTTAAATAACCTTCTCTAAATTCAATTAACGGAGAACAAATCAATGAATAATTCTGCCAATCTCTATGAGCCTTCCTGGATACAACTGGAAATACCAGGATTATTTGAACAGCTAGAAAACTCATCAAGCAGTAATTCAAAAACCAAATACACCCGCAGACTGAAGTCTGGGGCTACACAAACAAAGTCCGCCTGCGCGGACTAAATGCAAAACAAAGATTCTTAAACCTGCGTAGGCAGGTTTCGTCTGTGTAGCTGCGACTTCCAGTCGCCAAGGCTCTTAACTAACCTAAATCAAGGAAATTATTATGCAAGCTAACACGATACACAAAAACACCTTCAACCAACCCAAAAAAGTAGAATGGCAAAACTTACATTTCCGCTCAGTATCCGAAGTAAAAATTGCCCAAGCATTAGATCGAGCAAATATTTTATTCTTCCCAATTTGCTGAGGACGACTCACAACAAATCAAGGACGACGCAATCTTGAATGTGATTTTCTCATCTGCTACGAAGGAATTTGGGCAATACTAGAAGTTGATGGCGAACTCTTTCACCCAGCTTCTCGCGCCGCCGAAGATCACAAACGAGATGGCTTTTTTCTCGACCACGGAGTTTGGGTTCATCGCTTTGATGCTAATGAATGTTTCAACTTTCCAGATGATGTTATAAAGCGGTTTCTGCAACGATTAAAACGATCGCACAACCATTAAGCTAAAAATTAGAAAAGCGATCACGAATAGCCTGCGAAGGCAGGCTTAGTTCCTGTAGCCCCAGACCTAAATCTGTTGCCTATTATCTCTTGCAAACTCCCCAGGCCGGATTCGAACCAGCGACCAATCGATTAACAGTCGATCGCTCTACCACTGAGCTACTGAGGATTGTGTAGCTAATCTTGCCACGATTACTAATCTTACGATAAGACATCTGATTTGGCAACCCCCCCTAACAAACTTTTTTTGCACCCTCTGGCAGTACCTCCTGATCCTTCTGCCAACCAAAGAGGAAAGCTATGCTATGGATATCCATTTATCTCTAAATCAGGTTCCATGCTGACGCATCATCGTAGACCAGTCTGCCTTTCCCTCGTCTCCACCGACTTACCAATTTGGTCTACTGTTGAAACTGCCGCTACGCTGTATCAAAAAGACCAACAGCGATTTCATCTACTCCTAAATGAGCCAAGTCTGCCTGATGCTGACACTGCACCACTTGACACCAATCAGCCAAACCCGAAACGCCGCCTGCTGTGGCTAGAAATCTCTCCATATCGCGTAATTATGACTATGCAGGAAAGCGGCAAATGGAGCTATCGTCACTTCTGGGAACCTGGCGTTTACGGCGTCAGTCGTTATTGGCTACAAGGCAGCTCTCTGCAAGGTTATGAAGTATTACGTCTAAAAAATTACACTCGCAGTCTCAGGCTGGTTGGTCGCCCTCTGCCCCAACATCTTAGCCTGGAGTATGAGCTGTGGGCAGAAAAAGTACAACTAGGTTGCTATGTTTTAAATTTAGATATTCATCACTAACTCTTTTGCAGCTTAACCGCAAAGAATATTTATGTATTACAATAAAAGGCTTTCGTATTACAAAGATTGAGCTGGTGAAAACCGCTCTAGAAGCAACACCAGTGCTGTGTCAGGAGCATCATGGCAACTTTTCGGGACCTGATAAACTACTATCGCCCCTATCGCGCAATCTCATTATTTAGTATTGCTGCCGCCAGTGTCTTTGAAATTATCGATCTGGTTGTACCTTATGCGATCGGACAAGTGCTCAATGTTTTATCAAATCAAACTTTGGACGCTCAAATCCAACACCTGGTTGAAAGCGTTGCCGTACTTACCAATACTCAGGTTAATCAATCATTATCGCTAATCGTCTTACTAGGCATCATTTTCATTGTCACCGTAGTCAGAGCACCAATTCAAGTTTGGTTAAGTGGCTGGTTTCATTGGGCGATCGCTCTTCGTTCTCGTCGGGATAACTCGCAAAAAGCCCTAGAAAAAATCCTTACCCTACCTCTAGAATTTTACGATGAAAACAACCCCGGACGCATTGCCGGACGAGTCGCTAGAGGTTTGGCTAACCATACTTGGACTTATCCAGAAATCTCTGGGCAGCTTATTCCCAAACTATTTCGGGTGTTGGGTATTTTTGTAATTATTTGGTTTATCGAGTGGCGAATTGCTATTTTATTTTTGATTTCCTTTGTCTTAATATTAAGCTTCAGCCTCAAAGACTTGATTAAATTGATCGTCAAAGAAGGACTTCTTGATAAATATCAGGAAAATACCGAAAGTCGTACCTCAGAAATTGTCACTAATATCAAAACTGTCAAAGCTTTTGCTACTGAATCAGCAGAATTAAAGCGTCAAAAAGAGCGTTTAGACCGTGAATTAAAAGTAGTAATTTATAATATCCATCTAGGTTATGTCAAATTAAATACCTGGCAAAAAACCGTCATCCAAGCTTTTGTATTTAGCGTACTTGGTCTAACCTTAGTAATGACCGTAGAAGGTAAGATCTCTTTAGGACACTTTGTTACAACCTTCACGATTTCTAGTATGGCTTATGCAGAATTAGAGCCGATTAGTCAGCTTGCCGAAGTATTTGCGCGTCGTTATTCCTCCATGCTGCGCTTCCATGAGTTTATGCAACATCCGTCTGGAATTGATGCCGCAGGTATTATTTTAAATTCAGCAGATACAGCAAAGTCCTATCAATTTACAGGTAAGGTTGAGTTTAACCATCTCAGCTTTAGTTACGACTCCAGGCGCCCGGTTTTACAAGATGTTCAACTATTAATTGAGCCTTATCAAACCGTAGCATTAGTTGGGCGCTCAGGTTCGGGGAAATCTACCCTAGTTAAACTTTTGTTTCGCTATTTTGAACCGAATCAAGGGAAGATTTTAATAGATGGTGTAGACATTCGCCAACTGGATATTACAGGTTATCGCAAACGTTTAGCGATCGTCCATCAAGAAGTTGATATTTTTAACGGCACTTTGCTGGAAAACCTCACCTACGGCAACCGCAATGCTAGCTTTGAGAAAGTACAAGAAGCTTGTCGCATTGCCAGAGTTGATGAAGTAATTGAGCAACTGCCCCAAGGTTATAATACTATAGTTGGAGAGCGCGGTATGCGGCTTTCTGGTGGACAAAGGCAGCGTTTGGGAATTGCCAGAGCTTTATTAGTTGAGCCGGATGTCTTAGTATTTGATGAAGCGACTTCTAGTTTAGACTATGAATCTGAGCGATCAATTCAGTTAGCGATGAGAACTATTCAAGGAACTCGCACCACCATTATTATTGCTCACCGACTTAGTACAGTGCGAGATGCTGATAAAATTGTTGTGCTGGATCAAGGGCGAATTGTGGAAGTAGGAAATCATGCCGAATTACTGAGTCGCCAAGGCATTTATCAGCGCTTACATTCGTTGCAAGAAACTGGGGAGTTATTGTGAAGGCAACCCGCTTGCTGATTAATGAGCGTTTGGACTGAACCTTGCAACGGCAAATCTGGGCTTGACAATTACTGGAGTTTTGGGTACTTTTATGGCAGCAAAACGCCAGGGACTGATTACAAAGGTCAAACCTGTGATGGATGATTTAGTTACCTTTCTCACGCTTTTGGGTAAGCCGTCAACTGGATGCAGAAGTTGTGAAGGCAGCAAGTAAATAGATTGGTGAAAGATGGAATCACCGTGCCTCCAACTGTCCTATAGAACTTACTACAAATGACAGTTACTCATCTACGTCCTCAAGGACTCTACAGCAGTAAAACTTTATCCATCGTCTTGAGCTGTTTCCGGAATCCATCTTGAACCAACTGGGCGAGGGGGAGTCTCAGGGAACTGCTGGGGAAGTCTAAATGTTGGGGCTTGATAGTCAGGGATCGATAATCCATAAGCAATTGAGAAACGATGAAAATGTTTTTCCTCAATGCCTTTCATACTAAAGTCGGATGGGAGGGGAATATCTAGCATTCGGTATCGAGGCATTCCTGTTGAGGATAATTGGAACGTATCGTAAGTTGCGTAAATTGTGTCTTGATAGTATTCGGAAATCTTACCTCCACCTCCTAAAAATACAGAAATAGTTGGTGCTGGTCCGTGAGGTAGCTTTTGGCAACAGGTGCGGATTACTGTAGCAACCTGTCGATGAATTAAAGCCTGAGCTAAAATTAATACTTGTAGCAGATAAAGATTGATACTCTCAGGTTTTAGTTTCTCTTTAATCGCTCTTGTTGAAACTCGATGTTTATTAGCTATATGATCTCCCTTTTTTATTTTTAAGGTAGCTACATATTGTCTAGAAAGTTTAGCGATTTCATCTAGAATTTTGTCCCCACGGTTGACTATTGCCTTAGCCACCTTAAGTTCTAAATCAGGTGAATACTGGGTAATTCTCTTGGCTAGTGCATTGATACCTATGGGTTCAACTATGCCAGAAAAAAAATCTATTTGTAGTTGATCATCACTATTTCTATAAAATTCAAAAGCTGCCCCCTCAGTTGTTCCACCCCCAATATCAAAGAAAATATAGACTCCTTGTTTCGCTTGGCGTGAAAATGTGTAGGAATAAACAGCCGCAGCAATTTCAGGAACTCCGAAACAAGGAATATTCTCTGTGTCTAGCGACTGACTAATATCGTTTAAATAGTTATTTAATTCCAAGAGCGTAATTGGATTAATATTAAGTTCGCATAAGTGCCAAGCAAGACATAACACACGTTGAAACCTGGCTAAAGCAGGAGAGTCACAGTATTCAACAGGAACCCCTATCGTTGCACTCCAGTCAACCTCAACATTTTTAAGTCTGTCCGAATCATTTTGATAGATCCATTCCTTGGATCGTTCTATGACTCGATATAAAAAGAATGCACAGATATTTTCTAGTGCATTAGGAGCAGACAGATTAACTCCTTGAAAACTAGATAGTTTCGGAGAGTACCAATTAGCAGCTTCTCGTCCAGGATCAAGATGCGCCAACCTCATCTTGATAAAGTCTATGATTACAGCACAAGAAGCTCTTTGGGTGTTCCACTCTGCTTCCGTTAGACCAGCTAAAAGTGTTCCATCATGTTGAATTCCCACTTGACTCAAAATTAATGCTCGATCTAATAAATTTTTTGCCTTACCTGGAATGACCACCCAAGACTCATCGCGATCAGTATCTCGAACACAAATCTTTGTATATCTAGTGCCGAAATCAATCCCAAGGTTAAGGCTAATCAGTGATGTTGCCATAGCATGAACTACTTTGTAATGAAGAGAAGTCCAGCCGCTAATTCTGGGTTACGAGCCTGGTACTGTTTCTTTTGTGCAATTTTTTTCAGATTGACCTGGCAATCTTGATCTAGTTTCTTGAGTTGTCCTTCAAGAGCTGGGATGGTTCGTAGCTTGTCTTCAAACCTAAATAGCTCAATTCGTTTTTGAATGTTTAATCTTCTTCTTTGAGTGTAAGCTCTTACACTTTGCTCTTGAACATTGCAGTGGTCAGAGTTTTCCTTCTCAAATGCCTCCACAACTTCCAAGAAGGCAAATTGTAGCTGCTCTTCACATTCTTCATAAGCCTCTACAGTCTTTTCTAGATTTATAAGATTAGCCGCATTGGGTTTAGATTTACCATGAGAGAGTGCTTTGTCCAGAATAATTTCCACGGTGTTATCTGGCAGTCTCTCCCCGTCATCGACGCGAACTGCTCGAAAAGAAAGACGAGTCTCTGTACGTAACCCCTGGAATTCCCACAGGTGAACGACATAGACATAAATTCCAGGCTCAAATCCCACTGTTTTACTTGCCGCTTCCAGAGCAGACACTCCATGAAAGGGATGAATTTTTCCTGAAGAACCTGCATTGTGTTCATATTCATATCGAATCCATTGGATTAACGGATGAGTTGAATCGAGTAATTCGATTCCGCCCTTGCCCATAGACTCAACTTTTTTAGGGTCAAAGAAGCAGGTTACTGGCGTAAGATGTAGTCTTGTTGGTGTAGAGAGACGTTTTTGCTCATAGAAAACTCTCAAATCGACCTTAGCCTGTTGTGAAAGATTGATTTCAATGAAATGTTTATCCTTTGGAATGATTGTAGTTTCAGGGTAATATAGTTTAAAGAAATCACCGATAAAAGAATTAAGGTCGTCTGGTCTTAGCCATCTTCCTTGCTCACGACTCTGTGTAATTGCATTTAATATGTAATCACTGAAAGCCACCATATTGACAGCTTCGGTTTCAAGCCTCTCCTGCTCAACCTTCTTATTTGCAATTGCACTCAAAGTTTGGTTTGCTCTTTCCTCTCTTTCATCTTCTGATAAATCTGAATTCAGTAAATCAACAATTAGGTGCTCAGTTTCCTCTCCTAGTATCTCCTCAAGATCTCCTATACTTTCTTCAAATACGTTTATTCTTTCATAGAGCCGGCTTAGGACTCTTTCTTCAACGGTGTCGCTAATCTTGTAATGAATAATGGATATTCGCTCGGCTGTTTGCCCTAAGCGATCTAAGCGACCAATCCGCTGCTCGACCCTCATTGGGTTCCACGGAAGGTCATAATTAATTAGAAATCGACAAAATTGTAAGTCTATACCTTCACTACCAACTTCTGACGATAATAAAACTGATTTTTTTTCGTTTTTAAACATCCTTAAAACTTCATTTTTATTAGCTTTAATTCCTCCATGAATAATACAATTGGATATTCCATCTTCTTCTAGACGCTCTTTTAAATATTCTAAGGTTCCTCGAAAGTAAGCAAAAATAACAAATTTTTCCTCTGGGTTGTCACAAATTTTTTCCTTTAAAAAAAGTGCCAACTCGTTGTACTTGCTATCATTTTCTTTCAACTGATTAATATCTTCATCATTGACCTCGAATCCGGAAAATGGGTATTGATATTTTGATACTTCATCTTCACTGACTACAAATCCAAAATCCTCCCATAAATCCTCCATAAGCATCTCTTCATCGCGTTGTATAAATTGATCGAGAATGCCCTTCTCTTTCCATGTTTTTAGAGCAGCAACCATGCAGCTTGCCATTTGCCTTTGACGAATTATAAGACTAAATAAGCTAACTCCTTTTTGTCCCTTAGCCAGCTTCCGAACCTGACTTGAGATATGGTTATAAACCTGCTTCTCTAAAGGAGAAAATTTTATTTCCAGTGCTTGTGGCGATCGCTTTACACGATTTTCCAGCACATCTCGCTTACGGTTTCGTGTCATAAATTGCCCTAATAAAGAGCAACTCTCTAACGTTTGACGCCATCTCATCAAACGATCTATATCTGGGTGCGGATATTTTTCTAGTTCCTCTTGAATTAACTCTAGCCTTGAATTATGACTAAAATAGCTTGACGAACGAGCTTTACAGATACTTCTAGAAACCTCCTCTACATCTAAAGGCTGCTGACATAAATACCGGAGTGCATCAATAATATGCTTATTTGCTTGGAGCATTTGTTCAAAGATTTGCTGATATTCAAAATCATCCGGACTAACAAGTTTAAGAACCTGAAATAAGTTATTGCTGCTGATTTGGATTGGAGTAGCAGTTAAAAGGACCATGTATCGAGACGCATCTCTTAGAAGTTGCCCTAGTTGATTACTTGCAGTTTCTGGGTTACGTAGATAATGCGCTTCGTCAATAATAACTAAATCAAAAATGCTGAATTCTTCTCTTGAGGTATTTTGATAGAGCAACCTTGCTAACTCCGCACGAGAATCGAAATTTTGTGGGTCCTCCCAATCTTTGGGTGGACGAATTCCTTCTAAACTCGCAATATGAACAAACGTACTGGCAGCTCTTTTACTACTATTTTGTAAAATTCTTTTAATCTTTTCACTAAGTTCTCTAGCATTAATCAATTCAACATCCATGTTAAATTTGGTCTGTAGATCTGTCCTCCATTTATCTCTCAGCATTGATGGACTAAGAATAAGAAGACGTCGAGCATCCTGTCTTGCTTGAAGCTCCTTCCAAATGAACATAGCTTCAATCGTCTTTCCAAGTCCAACCTCGTCTGCGATCAATATTCTTCCTACGGGTGAGTCAAGAAACTTGAGAACAGGTTTGAATTGGTGAGGATAGAAGTCTGTATTGCTTGACTCCATACTGTAGAGAATATTAGTCAACTGTCCTTTGACTTTTTCGTAAGTCAAGATTCGTCTCAAATCAAATAGCGAACCGTAACTTCCCGTGAGAAATAAGTCTCGGAGACTCTGTATTGCTTCTATAAGCTCTAGTTGATCATATTTTCTGAGGCTTTTTTCATTTGGACCAAAATCAACCTCGACTAGAAGTCGTCCAGCAGACTCTTTTATCTTGCCAGTGGTCATTCCTTGTTTACCAGGATCGTTACGCATCCTAACCTTTTGACCTGATACTTTTGGATCCCAAGACAGTTCAGTCACAAAAAAGACCTTTTTTACTACAGGGTTTATATGATTCCTCAGTATGCTCTCAACTTCCTTGAGAACTAACCATGATCACTTGACAGATGACCTTTTAATAATGCTTTTATCTAAGACTCACGGCTACGAGAGCGATCGCACCCCTACCGATGACCTTCAACTACGCTCTTACATATAACTTAGGCAGCATACATAAGTAATAACCGTGCCGCAGAAGTGCGGATGAGATTAACTGGCTGATAGCGTCAAGCTGGGTAAATAAAAAGTAGGCTGCGTCCGAGACACACCCTACCTTAATTTGCACTAGTAATGTTTTAAGCAGCAGCTACGTTATTATCCATAAAACGCTGCTCTTGCTCGACTACAAACACATTGGCATAAAGATTAGCAATGATTTGCTTGCCTTCTAAGGTTAGCTCTAAGTAGCGCAATGCTTCAGTAATGTAGGGATAAACGCCATTCCAATAAAACTTGGAATAGTTGTAACGCAAGTCGCCTGGATGACGATAATTTAAAGCTTTATTTACCCCAGTTTCTTCAAATTCATAGAACAAAGCGCTAATCTTTTTCAGGTATCGGGGATCAGAAAGTTGACCAATTAAATCAGCCGCTCTCACCAAACCTGGGCAGTTAATTCTATCTTGATGATCTTCGTCTTTCGGTACAGGAAAACGGGTAAGTTCAATATTCATCTTAATAATTTCGGCATCAATTAAAACATGACCACCAAAACGTTCACCAATGAATAATTTCCCTCGATCCACATGATAAGGGGTCAGGCTAGCATCCGTCGCACCAGGTGGTAGAGAAACCATCTTACCGTCAATACCTGTGGCGTATAATCCATCCATTACCCGGTCTTGTCGGCAAACTCCTTTAACATAACCAATATCATGGCAGAGCAAGGAAATAATACCATGCATCCAATCTTCGCAAGAAATACCACCTTCACGGATATGCTTGCCTCGGAGAATTTCTTGCCCAACCAAGGTAACTAAAATCGTATGTTCAACATTGTGATATAGAGCATCGCTATTGGCAATATTTTCTAAAGCCATGCTGCCTGCCCAACCAATGATATCGGAAAAATGAGAGTTCCAGCCCCCGTAGGTACGGTGGTAACCGGCTCTAATTTGCTGAACAAAGTGGTCTATTAGTAGTTGCGTGGTGTCAAACATAGCGAGTCCTCACTCTTCTGATTCATCGAGAAATTATGGTTATGAGGCAGCATGACACCGCATCATAAATATTTTAAGCTTCTTCTTAACAGGGAACATACAGGATGAGGTAGGGATAGCCTCATTAAGCTTTTGGACAGACAGAATAAATGTGCCTCAGACCATCGCCAAGCAAATTTTGACGCTGGTATTGATCTAATAGATCTGATATCACATTCAGCCCAAAAACAGCACATATTGATACCAAAATTGAACTTGATACTTCTACTATCCCTGAAAATCACTGAATTGGTTGTGATGAAATTTTTGATATACAGGTGATTACTTGAGGATAGCCCTGTGAGGTAAGTCACAATCTTGGAGTACAGAGGTTTTGCTCTTTCCCTAGTATATCCATTAACCAATATTTTCTAAAGGTAAAAGGTTGGACTGACTGGCAGCAAGCGTCTGTTTAGCCGCACAAAGCCGCTGCGTGATGGCGAATATGATCTTCGATGAAGGTGCTAATAAAGTAATAACTGTGGTCGTAGCCGTCTTGATAGCGTAAATTTAGCGGTTGTCCAGCTTTTTGACAAGCTGCCTCAAATAGTTCAGGTAGCAATTGTTTTGCTAAAAATTGGTCCGTTGTGCCTTGGTCGATGAGGATGGGATGATTGTAGTTAGCGGTTAAGACGAGTTCACTGGCATCATAATCGCGCCAAGTTTCTTTGTCTACACCCAAATAATTAGTGAAGGCTTTTTCTCCCCAGGGGCAACGCATGGGGGCGGCGACTGGGGCAAAAGCCGAAACTGATTGATATTGTTGTGGGTTTTTTAAGGCACAAATTAACGCGCCATGTCCACCCATTGAATGACCAAATATGCCTTGTTTTTTGGCTTGTATCGGGAAATTTGCGGCAATTAAGGCGGGTAATTCCTGAACTACATAGCTGTACATTTTGTAGTGAGATGACCAAGGTTCAACGGTGGCATCAACGTAGAAGCTCGCGCCTGTGCCAAGGTCAAAATCATCATCCTCGCCGGAAATGCCTGTGTTGCGAGGGCTGGTATCAGGCGCTACGAGGATTAATCCGTGCTTGGCGGCATATTGCTGGGCGCCGGCTTTCGCCATGAAGTTTTCTTCTGTGCAGGTTAAGCCGGACAGGAAGTAGAGTACTGGAAGCGGTTCTGATTTTGCTTGGGGCGGTTGGTAAATGGAAAAGCGCATCTCGCTGTTGCAGGTGGTTGAGGCATGGCTATAAACGCCAACAGTGCCTTCAAAGCTGCGATTTTCGGAAATTAGGTTAAGAGATGGAGGCATGGGTTTAATGGGGTTTTCGGCAAAGATGTTTTCAAAGCAGGAAACACCAAAATACAGATGATTCATCTGTATTTTGATGGTTAGCTGATTGTAGTGGATTGTTTAAGCGCTCACATCCCGTAGGATTATCGCTTTTTCGAGGCTATTGGTAAGCTCAAACATTTTTGATCAGTATTTCCGCAAACTCAACTGGGTGGGCAATATGAGGGTAATGTCCACCAGGTATTTCTATTGCTTCAACTCCTAAACGCTTACGTGCGGCATATTTAGACCAAGTTGGGGAAATTATGCGGTCATCTGTGCAGACGATGTAAGCGTACTCGGCATCTGGGAAAGTTTGTAAAGGAGTCACCTCAGTTAGGCAACAAGGCGATCGCTGATCTTGTAAATTTGAGAATGCCCACTCTGCTACATCTTGCTCACAATCATGAAAACAACACTCCATTACCAAGGTTTTATCCTCTAACGCTTGTTGCCTGATCAGCGATGTGGTCTTAAACATATCAGGCTCATCCTGTAGCTGCTCAAACAAATTAGCGGCTGGTGGTTTATAACCGATTTCTTCTAACATATTAGGATCGATTTCATCATAAAATTGATCAAATCCACTCATGCCAATTTGTGGTATCAATGCACCTAAAAATATTAACTTTCGGACTGGGCGCTGTGTTGCTACCAAAGGGATAATCATACCAGCCATAGAATGACCAACTAAGATAATGTCGTCATCTACTTTTTGCAGCGATTGAACTACTACATTGGTATAGTCAGATAAACTAGCAGATGGGTTGTTAATTGGCAGATTCATCGTGATGGTTTGATGTCCCTGCGTTTCAAGTTTAGGAATTAAATGTTCCCAACACCAAGTACCTAAACTGGCGCCATGTACTAAACAGAAAGTACTCATGATCAATCCTTGTATTAGTTAAGTTAAAGAAGCTAAAATTGCGTCTTCATTTGCATAGTCCAACAATTCAGGTGCTACCCATTTTGAAGTATCTTCAGGTGGATGATTACGCTGCCAATGAATCGTTTGTTTTAAGGCTTTATCCTGTGGTATTGGTTCTGAGTAACCGAGTTCTTGGCGAATACGAGTTGAATCACTTACCCAATTTTGTTCTGTATTAAAAACTAAATTCCAGGATTTTGGCATTTGAGATTTTGGCACAATTACGACTTCTCCATGCCATCCAGCAATGCGCCCAATATTTCTAATTCTTTGGGCTTCGGACATTATTGATGTTTCTGCAATATTATAAATTTGACCTGCTGCTTGTTTGTTTGTGACGGAAATCGCGATCGCTTCTGCTACATTTTCCACATAACCCCAACACCCGCACCAATGAGCAATGCTTTCTTCCAAAACAATAGCCGGACGATTTTCATCCATACGTTTTATATAAGGAAACAAGCGGTTTAAAGGGTCACCTGAACCGTATACCATCGGCAGTCGTAAAATTATCCCAGGTAAGTCTAGGTTACCCATGATGACCTGTTCAACTAAGATTTTGTCGTAATCGGCTGGACAATTAAGCGGGCGCTCAGAAAGGTTACGGAAGGGATAAAACTGAGTGCGTAGGGCTGAGTCTTCTTTTAAAGGTATCGGCTCAATACCTTCTTCTCGCCGAAGCAGCACATTATAAGCACGATAAACATCCTGACTACTAATGGCGACAACACGCTCAGAAATGTCTTTGAAAGTATTAACTAAATCTCTGGCATCTTGTTCAGTATAAGGAATCATATCTAGGACAACTTGCGGCGCAATTTTGGCAAACTCGCTTTGATAAGCAGTAAGATTTTTGCGATCGCCTTGCATATAATTAGTTCCTTCCGGTAAGTCAGTTGTTGTTTTTCCTCGATGAAATATCGTTACTTCATGACCCATTGCATTGAGACGACGAACTACAGGTGGTCCGATAAAATTTGTTCCACCAATTATGAGAATTTTCATATTATATTCCTCGCTATTTATTACAGCTTTTCAAAAGTTCCTAGTTCACCAAGACGAATGGTCAGAATTTCAACATCTGTTATTGCTTTATGATGTCCATTTTTTGCATTAGCCGGCGTAAACCAAAAGGTTCCTTGTTTACATTCATGTCCACCTGTTTCAATAGTTCCATTTAGAATATAGACATATTCATCACAAGGATGAACATGGACAGGAATTACTGTGCCAGCCTTTATTTTTAAGCAATGAATTGAGCCTTGTGGTACAGGTTCAGCTAATGGTAAAATTTGCGTTCCGGGAAACTGTTCTAAATCAAACCACGGCTTATTATTTGTATCAGTAAACGTTTGTTCGTTCATGTTTTATTCTTTATTAGTATTTGTTTTAGTTCGCTATTAAGTGCAATTTCCCAGCCACCGTTGAGATAAAATTTGCTAGTAGCACTGTCAACGTTATCAACAGCTTGATAACTTTTTAATGGCTTTTGATGATTAGCTATATCTAATAATTGCATTTCTAATATTGCCTTGGGTTGATAACTATTGAGCCTAGTTTGAGCAAGACGCCTTGGCTGACTAAACTGAGACATCTTACTCTCAAATCCTGTATGCTCAAGCTGAAGTTTTGTGCCGCCTTCAACTGGTAAAAGTGTCCAAGTAACAATGGTTGGTGGACACATAAAATTACCTGTCCATGTATAAGAAAGGCATCTCGGCTCATCAAGTTCAATAACCTCGCAATAAATAGTGTTATTTACGCCTTGTTGAGGTTCAGTTTGAAAGCGAAATTTATGCCCTACTCTTGGCTCAAAGTCGTTTTCCATCAGCCATTCAGCTAAAGCTCTACGATTAGTTATTACCTGCCAGACTCGTTCAGGTGGATATGGATAGAATACTTCTGTTTTTACATTTTGAAGCATTAGTTTTCCTCCAAATATTTACCAAGTGCATCCAGTTTCTCTTGCCAAAACTCCTCGTAATTAGTAATCCAATCAGATACCTGTTTTAAAGGTTCTGGATTAAGTCGATAAAGGCGCTGTCGTCCGGCTTTTCGCACTTGCACTAACCCTACTTCACAAAGTATCTGTAAGTGCTGAGAAATCGCAGGCAGACTAACGTCAAATGGCTCTGCTAGCCGCTTGACGGGTTGTTCACCTTCACGCAGTTGATCTAACAAGGCGCGTCGCGTTGGATCGGCGATCGCTTGAAATATATCTGTACTGGCTGTTGGTCTACTCAACTTATTGATTCAACATTTAAGCGAATGCTTAACTATCTTTCATAATAGATAAGCATTCGCTTAATTGTCAAGTGGTGTTTGACACTGTTTATCGTATTTTTCCAATCAATGTAGGGGCGTA
>JBATUR010000061.1:0-14678 GCA_049671305.1 Coleofasciculaceae cyanobacterium | reverse complement strand
ATCCATTGGTTTAGTAATGTAGCAATTACAGTTTAATTCATAAGTTTTTAGGATATCTTGTTGAGCGGTTGATGTGGTAAGAATAATCACAGGAATAAGTTTAAGACTTGGATCTGTTTTAATTTCTTCAAGCACCTCATGACCATCTTTTTTTGGTAAATTGAGGTCAAGCAAAATCAAATCAGGACGAGGTACACTTTTAAATTTTCCTTGACGATAGAGAAATTCCAAAGCTTCGATGCCATCTTCAACATGATGTAAGTTATTTAGTAGCTTACCATGATTGAGTGCTTCTACAGTTAAGTCTGCATCACTTGGCGAGTCTTCTACAAGTAGAATTTCCAGAGGTTTAAAGGAAGTTTTATTAAACTGACAAATTGACATTTTTACTCTCTAAAAGTTGACATAAGTCCGCTGTTTTTTCCTGCTAACTTGGGCAATTAATTGCTATAATTAAGGTCATTATAATTATGTATAGACTCGGTAACAGTAAGGGTAAAATAAAAAGTTGTACCAACTCCCAAGGTTGATTCTAGCCAGATTTTTCCACCATGACGCTCAACAATTTTCTGACAAACTGCTAAACCAATTCCTGTACCAGGATATTCTTTGCGTGAATGCAAACGTTGGAAAATAACGAAGATACGCTCAAAATATTCTGCGGCAATGCCGATACCATTATCAGAGATAGAAATCAAGCATTTGTCATCTTCTTGTATCACGTTAATTTCAACTTTAGGAGTTTCCAACTGACGAAATTTAATAGCATTGGCAAGCAAATTTTGAAATAGCTGAACCAGTTGAGTTTGATCTCCCATAACCATCGGTAAAGGTTGATGAGTGATTTCAACTTGACTTTGAGAAATTGCTACTTTTAAATTATTACAAACCTGAGCAATAATCATCTCCAAATCAATTGGCAGCAAATCTTTACCATGAGTGCCAATGCGTGAAAAATCCAGTAAATCCTCAATCAACTGCTGCATCCGAGCTGCGCCATCTACAATATATTTAATATATTTATCAGCTTGATCATCAAGATTACCTTGATATTTTCGGGCAAAAAGTTGGGTAAAACTAATGATAGCTCGTAGAGGTTCTTGTAAGTCATGGGAGGCAACATAAGCAAACTGTTCTAAATCACGATTAGATTGCAATAACTTCTGATTAAGTTGTTGTAGTTGTTCTTTAGCTTGCTTTTGTTCAGTAATTACTTCTGTAACTAAGATAACGCCACTAATTTCACCGTTGCTGTTAGTCCAAGGACGAATTTCCCATTTTTCCCAATGTTGTTGTCCGTCAATGCCAACAAATAAATCTTCCTCACATTGTTCGCTGGCACCTTGCAGACAGCGTTGGTGAATTTTCTGCCAAGATGCTGGAAGTTGTGGAAAAACATCATAATGAGTTTTACCTACAATGTTTGAGTAATCAAGATTGTAGTTTTCCAAAAAGCGACGACTAACTAATTGATACTTCATCTCTTTATCAAACATCGCGATCGCAACTGGTGTATGTTCTAATAAAAAGCAAAACATCTCGCCGTTTTGAATTAAAGCCGACTCAGCTTGTTTGTATTTAGTTATATCTGTACAAATACCCAACCATTCTTGAATGCCATCAGCATCACGTATTGGCACAGCCCGAATACTCATGTCGCGGTACTTTCCGTCGTAACGTCGCAGGCGATGCTCAATTTGATATAAACTACCCTCGGCAACCGCATTTAACCAGGCTTTCTTAGTTTGGGCTTGATCTTCAACATGGACTGCCTCTAACCAGCCCCAACCCTGCATAGCCTCGTTAGTTTGCCCAGTAAAGGCATTCCATTTAGATGGCTTCAGAAATTCACCCTCAGCATTGGTGTGCCAAATCATCTCGGCAGTGGCGGCAATTAAGGCTTGGTAGCGTTTTTCGCTGTAGCTGAGGGCGATTTTGAGTTGTTCCTCGCTTGGCTGGCTAATTTCCCGTGCCGTGCCATACAAGCGCCGACTAGTCGGACAGATGGCAACTTTCCAGGCAAGATAGCAATAGCTGCCATTTTTACAACGGTAACGGTTCTGGAATTGAGTTTTTCCGATACCCTGGGTCAGTTTTTCAAGCTCTGCAAGGGTGCTGGCTTGGTCATCAGGATGGACAAAATCGATTTGTGGTGTTGCCAAGAGTTCTTGAGTGCTATAGCCGAGAAGGCTTTCCCAGGCTGGGTTGAGGCGCTGCCAGTAGCCATTTTCTCCAGTGATCGAGAGTAAGTCTAAGGATAAGTCAAAAAAACCATTAAGCTCTTGTGGTTGCTTGTCTTTTGTTTTACTTGATGCCAGTCTGGTTATTAATTTTGGCTTGCGTCTGGCTTTTTTGTGCGGCACTTTCTTTAACCCTAAACGAGCGAGGAAATATTAGTTGGGCTAAAGCAGTGACATTATGGTGATGGCTGCATTTAGACACAATGGCAGTTGATGGCTATGTTATTGTTAGCAGTTTTCTTGACAAGTTTTGACCGGGAAATTACGGAATTGTTGGTTTTGCAGCTTCATGAAAGGAAATAGGTGCATACTTGTCATGGTTTTCCTTATTTATGAACGCATTGCAAGCGCGATCGCTATCTTGATTACTCTACAGAGAAACCAGCACCAAGCAACGATGAAGCGCGATCGCATAATCTTACTTTGCTCAAAAATCTAGCAAAAGAAGATTTAAGATGACACGAGGCGCTTAACACAATTAAAAATGGCAAAGGTTCGATTAGAAGGCATTAGCCGCAATTTTGCTGATGTGGCGGCAGTTGAAGATATTAGTTTTGAAGTGCCGGATGGTCAATTTTGGGTGCTGGTTGGTCCTTCGGGTTGCGGCAAATCTACCATTTTGCGGATAATTGCTGGTTTAGATGGGGCAACTGCTGGCAATCTTTATATTGGCGATACTTTGGTTAATGATTTGCCCGCAAGGCAGCGAGATGTGGCGATGGTTTTTCAAAACTACGCCTTGTATCCTCATCTGACGGTAGCGGAAAATCTTTCCTTTGGTTTGCGGATGCGGAATGTTGATCGGGCAACGATTCAGCAACGGGTGGAAGTTGTAGCGCGATCGCTTGATATTTTGACTCTTTTGGATCGTAAGCCCAAACAGCTCTCTGGAGGGCAACAGCAGCGTGTAGCGTTGGGGAGGGCGATCGCTCGTCAACCGCAAGTTTTCCTCTTGGATGAGCCTCTATCTAATCTTGATGCCCAATTACGCGACGATACCAGGGCGCTGTTAAAGCAGTTACATCAACAAGTTGGCATTACGACAATTTACGTCACTCATGACCAGGTGGAAGCGATGACACTGGCTGACCAAATTGTAGTCTTACAAGGTGGTCGCATTCAACAAATTGGCACACCACAGGAGATTTATAGTAAGCCTGCTAACCGCATGGTGGCAACCTTTTTGGGCAACCCACCCATGAATGTTTTTCCTGCCACTTTTACGGGTGCAGGTTTTTTGGTAGAAAGTCTGGTTTTGCCTTGTCCCACGGCGCTGCAAAATCAGCTACAACTAAGCCAGGGACAACAGGTTGATTTGGGAATTCGCCCGGAACATTTGACTATTGGGGCAGTAAGCAATGATTTGCAATTGATGATGCAGATTAAGGTTGTGGAACCTTTAGGGCGTGAAGTTTTAGTTCGTGGCAGTTTACCCCATTCAGATGTGGTGTTGAATGTGATTGCCGGTTCAGATTGGCGGGGTGCTGTGGGTGATTATATTAATGTTCAGATAGAAAGTATGGTTGATCAAGAGCGATCGTCTTTGGCATCACTCTTCCAGCGGAGTATAGCCTACGGTAGTCGCGATCGTCTTTTTGTTTTTGACCCAAGGACGGGTAATATTTTATATCCTTAAAGATACTAACTGGAAAATACCAACTTGCCTTCAGAAATTTTATCTAAAAAAATAGCCTCAAACTTCTGTAGCAACTTCCTTTTGTCCCTTTCTTAAAATAATCCAACCAATTAGCGCTAAAACTGCACCAAAAACCAAAAAACCAATATCCCAAGCCAACTGATTTGGACCTGGTTTAACATGATGAATGCCCAAAATTTGATGGTCAATAATGCCTTCAATTAGATCAAATAAGCCAGCACCAAGTAGTAAGGAACCACCAAATATTTTAGGTGACCAAGCTACATCACGCCGTTCTCCAGCACGCCACAACAGCACGCCACCAATCATCGTCATCGTCCATGTGCCTAGATGAAATAAACCATCTCCTAGAGTATTAAGTTCTAGATTAGGCAGATTTGTTGCAGGTCGAACACTGGTAATCATGTGATGCCATTGCAAAATTTCGTGGAGCAAAATACCATCAACAAATCCTGCCAAAAGACCTGCACCAATTAAGATACCAGAAGCAATTAATAAGCGATTATTAGACGGATTAAGCGAAGATGACATAATCTGATTTATGAGGTTTAATTTTCTTGTTTTAGATTGCCATAAACCTTTAATAAATTACTTCCACCATTTGTTAGAGGTTCTACTCCAGGAATTGTATTAAGTTCCAGGAAAACTGATGCTGCTTAATCGGCAAAGATTGCGCCACGATGAATTAAGTCACGCTTCATCTCGTCAGAAAGCCCTTGATTATATCCAAATAAAGCTTTTTCAACATTTGCTAAACTTAAATTAACATTTTTCAAGTTTGCTCCGTTTAGATTGGCTTTAGTTAAAAAAGCACTAATCAAGTTGGCATTTACCAAATTTGTACGCCGTAAATTTGCACTGCTCAAGTTAACATTTAACAAGTTAGCATTGAGCAAATTGGCATTCATTAAGTTTGCCCCGCTCAAATTTGCCCCGCTCAAATTTGCACCACTAAGATTGGCACTAATTAAACAAGTACCGCTCAAATTGGCACTAATCAAACAAGCACCGCTTAAGTCAGCAAGGCTGAGGTCGGCTTTTTTGAGGTCTGCACCACTCAAGTCGGCGCGCCTTAAGTCAGCACTTACCAAGTCGGCACCACTCAAATTTGCACTAATTAAACAAGCTTCGCTCAAGTCAGCCATACTGAGGTCAGCTTTTTTGAGGTTGGCTAAACTTAAGTCAGCTTCGGTTAAATTGGCACTACTTAAGTCAGCTCCTTTGAGGTTTGCGCCATTAAGATTGGTACTACTAAGATCGGCTTCATTGAGTGTTGCACCACTCATATTTGTACCACTCAAATTGTCGTTACTAAGGTCTTGTCCGCTGAGGTCTACACCAACAAAATCTTCAGCAAGATTAAGACCTACAATTTCTAATAATTCCGAAAAATCTTGGGTATTTGCTTCCATAATTTGCTGAATTATTTTTTGAACCTCTCGGCGAAAACTTTCATTAGTCATAACGCATTATTTGCCGACTCAGATAGGGCGATAGTTTTAGCTCTAAAAAGCGACGAATGATCGCTCTTTCAATGACTACACTTTTCTTTTTACTGATGTTTTTGGGCCACAACCCTTCTGCTTCACTCAAATGGATATCTCGTGGTGCAACTTCAAAAGTGGCTTCTATGTAGCAGGGTTTTTCTGTAATATCGAGGGTTGCCAAGCTAGTATTTTTTAAGACGCCTTTCAACACTGAGCCATCTTTATCTACTTGAAAAATCCAAACAGGACGTGTGGGTGTACCTCTTACCGCTACTTTACAGGAGATTAACTGTAGTTCGTTTGTTTGGCTGGGCAGGTTGACTGGAATTTCCGAGTTTTGAGGGATACTTGCTAAGGGTGGCTTTTTATGAACAGCTAGTTCGTAGGAACGTCCTAATTGATCAGATGTAGCGGGAATTGCGGCATTTTTGAGTTTGACACGCAGTTTACCGCCTTTAAGACCAAATTTAATATGACCGCCAACTAGTAGTTCTCGCTGCTCTTTGAACTGTATGGTTAAGTAGAGTTTGATTTGTTGCGGTTGCTGTCCTGCTACGGGATTAACTACAATTGCTTCTAGTTTCAGAAACAGGCTGCCCAAGCACTTGTTTTCAGGCTCTGGAGCCGATAGTGTGGAGATTTTTTCCATGCCGAGTACCGAATTTGAGCGCGAAACGTTGCCTCTAAAGTTATCACGATGTTTTCAAAAATTATTCGGGAATTTCTCGGTTTCCAAATATTTCTCAAGAATTGAGATTTGGGCTCATTAATTTTCAATTGTGGGGATTTTTGTCAAAATTTAAATATAGACAAATTTTTGAGGGTGTTGTTATGTCTCCTACTGCTGATTGGGCGATTGAGGATTTACCTGGTTTAAGTGATCACGATTGCTCTAAATTACAATCGCTTGATATTACAACAACTGGGCAGTTGCTGCAAAAAACCAGGACGCCTCAATTACGGCAAGTCCTGGCAAGTCAGTTGCAAGTTAAGGATAATTATGTTAATAAATGGGTGGCGCTGGCTGATTTGGCAAGAATTCCGGGCATCGGTTGTCGCTATTCGGGGTTATTGTTACACGCAGGCATTTGCTCTGTGGCGCAGTTGGCACAAACTCCGGCTTATAAATTACACAAGCAAATTTTACGCTTGCAGGTGGCAATGCTGCAGCGTCGAGATCTCTGTCCACAGGTAGATGTGGTGGCGGGTTGGATTAAGCAAGCACAAGCTGTACGCTAAGGCGATCGCTTGATGCTGTTATTCTTTTACCAAAACACCATTAAGGAAAATATCGGCAATGCCTTCTGCCATTTCTTGCATGGCTTGGGGTGAGGTTCCAGGCATAATGGTATCGTGGCTAAAACCGGCAACAGCAAACATTCCTAGGAATACCTGAGCGACAATTTTGGGGTTGGTGCGGCGGTAGATGCCTCGATCCATTGCGGTTTGAAAGAAAGCTTCGGCAACATCAGTCATTTTGACTATGACATCTGACTGAATGCGATCGCGTAATTCTGGATGAAATTGCGCCTCTGTAAAACAAACCTTCATCAGATCGGCACTTTCACGCATCCGCAGCATCCGCCGGCGCATTACCTGTGCTACTGCCTTATAACTGCCCATTTCGCTTAATTCTGTGAGCAAGTCGGTTAAGATTTCTACCCAACCTTGTGTTGCTACCTCAATTAAAATTGCCTTCTTATTTTCAAAGTGACGAAATAAGGTACCTTCTGCAACACCTGCTGCACTTGCTAACTCACGGGTGGTTGTGCCGTCATACCCCCTAGAGGCAAACAGACGCAGCGCCGCTTTGAGGATGCGTTGCTTTGTCTCTGTCTCTGATTGAGGAGGGTGGTTTAAGATTCGCATTGCAGTAAAACTTTCATGTGTAGCGTTATTGTGCAACAGGTTAGCCCATAAACCCAAAAACCTTTACAGTTTCTCACAAATTGAAAAGGTGAGGCAGATCCCCGACTTCTTGAAGAAGTCGGGGATCTTTAAGAGATTTTTTGTCACGATATATTAGAAGACTGGGAAATTGTTACTCAAAAAATACTGTTCTCTCGTGATCATTCTATGATTCAGCTCAATCGATTTCTGTTCATGCGCCAACTTGCTACCTGGTTGAAACAACGCTTCTGGCAATTAGTTGTTACCTCTATTTTAGCGACTGTGCTGGCGTGGGGATTAGTGCCTGTGGCGAGTGCCGATACCCAGACGCCTGTTAAACCTACTACGGGCTCTATCCAACCTTATTTAGATAAAGTTATTGAGCGAGTTAGTGAGTTTCGGCTGGATAATGGCATTAAATTCATTGTTTTAGAGCGCCACAAAGCGCCGGTTGTCTCCTTTGTCACTTATGCTGATGTTGGTGGTGTGGATGAGCCTGATGGTAAAACTGGTGTGGCTCACTTTTTGGAGCATTTGGCTTTTAAGGGCACAACTCGTATTGGTACGACAGATTATCAGGCAGAAAAGCCGCTTTTGGATAGATTAGATCAATTAGCGACACAACTTGAAGCGGCAAAGACTGCCGGAAAAGAGGCGGAAGTTGCTCAATTGCAAGCAGAATTTACAAAAGTTGAAAACGAAGCTAAAAGTTTGGTAAAGCAAAATGAGTTGGGGCGAATTGTTGAGCAAGCGGGTGGTGTTGGCTTAAATGCAGCAACTTCGGCAGATGCTACGGTTTATTTTTACAGCTTTCCTGCTAATAAGTTAGAGCTTTGGATGTCTTTGGAGTCGGAGCGTTTTTTAGAGCCGGTTTTTCGGGAGTTTTATAAGGAAAAAGATGTAATTTTAGAAGAGCGTCGTTTGCGGACTGATAATTCGCCAATTGGTAAGATGATTGAGGCGTTTCTTGATGCTTCTTTTACAACACATCCTTATAAGCGTCCAGTTATTGGTTATGACCAAGATATTCGTAATTTGACACGACAAGATGTGCAGCAGTTTTTTGATACTCATTATGTGCCGGCTGAGTTAACTATGGCTGTTGTTGGTGATGTTGATGCGGCAAAGGTGCAAGAATTAGCGAAAGTTTATTTTGGACGTTATCAAGCTAAACCAAAGCCTGTGGAAGTCACTTTAGTTGAGCCGCCACAGCAGGAAACAAGGGCAGTAACTTTGAAGTTGCAGTCTCAACCTTGGTATTTGGAAGGGTATCATCGACCGTCAATTAAGAGTGATGATAATGTGGTTTATGATATTATTGGACGCTTGTTAAGTGATGGTCGAACTTCGCGGCTTTATAAGTCTTTGGTGGAACAGAAACAGGTGGCGCTTTCAGCTCAAGGTTTTAGTGGTTTTCCTGGTAATAAATATCCTAATTTAATGTTGTTGTATGCGTTGACGGCGCCGGGACATACGGTGGAAGAAGTGGCGACGGCGTTGAATGGTGAGGTGGAGTTGTTGAAGACTCAACCTGTTGCTGCACAAGAGTTGGAGCGGGTGAAGACTCAGGCAAGGGCAGAGTTATTGCGATCGCTTAATTCTAATTCTGGCATGGCTCGTTCTTTGGTGGAATATGAGGTGAAAACTGGTTCTTGGCGCAATTTATTTAAGGAGTTGGAAGCAATTGCAGCGGTTACTCCTGATGATATTTTGCGAGTTTCTCAGGCAACTTTTACGCCTCAAAATCGCACGGTGGGACGGCTTTTATCTAAGGAATCATAGGTAGTTTTTGGGGATGGGAGTTATCTTGTTTATACTGCATTGATAAGCGGTATTCTCTTGCCTTTGCTGTTAGAGCTAGAACCCCCCCAGCCCCCTTAAGAAAGGGGGAGAAAGAATTGAGATAGTTAATACTAATTAAACAATGAACAAGCTTCAGTTACTCATTCCATATCGAAAAATCCGCCGCTGGTTGGGATTTTTGGTAATGACTTTTTTGCTGGTTGTGGTGTCGCGTTTGCCTGCTGCTGCGGATATGGCAAAGCATTATACGGATTTGAATTTTGCTCCTTTGGCAGAGGTTCAAATTCCTAAATATACGCGCTACAAATTGAATAATGGTATGGTGGTTTATCTGATGGAAGACCACGAGTTACCGCTGGTGGGAGGCACGGCGCTGGTGCGTACAGGCGATCGCCTTGAGCCTGCTGATAAAATTGGTTTGGCTGGCATTACGGGGCAGGTGATGCGTACTGGCGGCACTACAGTGCATTCTGGCGATCAGTTGAATCAGCTTTTGGAGCAACGTGCAGCTTCGGTGGAAACTGGTATTGGTACGACTTCTGGTAGTGCTAGTTTTAGTGCATTAAGTCGTGATTTGGATACGGTTTTTGATCTGTTTGTTGAGGTGATTCAAAAACCTGCTTTTGCTCAGGATAAACTTGATTTTGCCAAGCGACAAGCGGCGGGTCAAATTGCTAGGAGAAATGATGACCCTAATGGTATTGCGGGGCGGGAATTTCAGAAGTTAATTTATGGTGAAAGTAGTCCTTATGCTCGTACGGTTGAGTATGCGACGCTGAATAAGATTGATCGTGATGATTTGATGGATTTTTATGGGCGGTATTTTCATCCGGAAAGTATGATTTTGGGGATTATTGGTGATTTTGAAAGTGATAAAATGCGATCGCTTATTGAGGAAAAATTTGGTAAATGGTCGCCCCCAAGTCAGCCACCAAAGCCAGTTGTACCAACGGCGTCTCAGGCAAAGCAGGGGGGTGTGTTTTTTATTAATCAACCTCAATTGACTCAAAGTTATGTGCAAATGGGGCATTTGGGAGGTTTATTAAATAGTCCTGATTATGCGGCGCTGGATGTTTTAAATCAGGTGATGAATGGCTTTGGTGGACGCTTGTTTAATGAGGTAAGATCTCGTCAAGGTTTGGCATATTCGGTTTACAGTTTTTGGAACCCAAGTTTTGATTATCCTGGTACTTTTTTGGCTGGTGGACAAACTCGTTCTGATGCAACTGTGCCGTTTATTAAGTCGGTTCGGGCGGAAATTGAAAAGCTTAGAAGTAAGCCGATAACGGATAAGGAGTTGGCTTTTGCGAAAGATCAGGTTTTGAATTCTTTTGTGTTCAAATTTCAAGATCCGGTGCAGACTTTATCACGTTTGATGCGTTATGAATACTTTGGTTATCCGGCTGATTTTTTGTTTCGTTATCAGCAGGGTGTGAAAGCGACGACTATTGAGGATGTTCAACGTGTGGCGCAGAAGTATTTGCAACCAAATCAGCTTGTGACTTTGGTTGTTGGTAATAATGCGGCTATTCAACCGCCTTTATCTAGTGTTTCGGCTGAGGTGACTTCGTTGGATATTACGATTCCGCCGCCGAGTCAGAGTTAGGTAATTGAGGTTGATTTTTTGAAGGTTTAGTATGATAGGGATTGAATGTTTCAATCCCTACAAAAGATTTTTCATTACTCGGAATTGTTGGCTAGGAAACTGGCGATCGCATTAACTGATTTGTCTCAACTGTTGGTAGTGGTTCCAATGGCGTCTTTACTGGAACGAATTGACAGTAACAGATAATAATTGCCTCAAAGTCGCTCAAGTCCTCTGACTTATACTCTGAAGTCCGAGATACTACCCAGTCACCCTGTCTGCTGGGTGTGCTGGCATGAGGAAAAGCTTGATCGGCAAAGTGCTGGATCTGGTGGTATTCTCTGAGTCTGTATCCTCTCGTCGGTGCTGGAGAGTCGCTGGAGTCGAAATGTTCTGCCAAAATGTCTGTTACTGCCCCAGTGTGAGCTAAAGTTCGGGCGTCAGCACCGTGTTCTTCGCTCGCGATCGCTCTAAAGATGATGTATTTTCTGCCCACTTGTTAATCCTCAGTGTATTTAGGGAACTCAGTTTTACCTTCAAACACACAGTTATATTTAAGAGTTTCATCTCCGGTTAACTCTATCCTCAAGAGTTTCCATCCATATTTCTGTTCCATCTGATAGCACTTTTGGCGATCGGTTACTGCGTGCCGTGATGTTGGCTGCTCTGAGTTTGGTTGTTGGGTCATTTTCTTGTTATTGCTAGGTGTGGGTTTAAGCCTTTCCTACGCAATCCCTGAAAGGGATTAATTACGATTCAAAGGGATTATATTCAATCTCAAAAAGCAAAAATAGCGTTTCAATCCCTGAAAGGGATTAATTACGATTCAAAGCCTCTAGCACAGACACCCCCTGGCATCCTGGCAGTTTCAATCCCTGAAAGGGATTAATTACGATTCAAAGCTAAACAGCCGGCTGAATTACCATCAACCAAAGCAGCGCCATGTTTCAATCCCTGAAAGGGATTAATTACGATTCAAAGAAAAAGCAGATTGACATGATTGAAAGTGGGTTTTGTTGTTTCAATCCCTGAAAGGGATTAATTACGATTCAAAGCTTTAGCCCGTTATCTTTTAGCTAATCCCAGCGACCAGTTTCAATCCCTGAAAGGGATTAATTACGATTCAAAGTTCATCATTATTTGTAATAGGTTCACTTATGAAGTTTCAATCCCTGAAAGGGATTAATTACGATTCAAAGTGTACAAAACCAGGCTTCGGCTTGAGAGAGTTCAGTCCGTTCTGAAGTTTCAATCCCTGAAAGGGATTAATTACGATTCAAAGCCTCTAGGACTTTGACAAGTAAAGTCTCGGCTTTCTTGTTTCAATCCCTGAAAGGGATTAATTACGATTCAAAGGATGATTCCTCTTTTGGGAAAACCAAAGACCACCTCGTTTCAATCCCTGAAAGGGATTAATTACGATTCAAAGCTGACTTAATCGAAGAGATGCAGCTACTGCTACGAGTTTCAATCCCTGAAAGGGATTAATTACGATTCAAAGACCAATAATCTATCGTCCAATAAACAGCAAAGTGTTTCAATCCCTGAAAGGGATTAATTACGATTCAAAGCTGGCGGCACTATCGTTAGTGCTGCCCAGCGACGAGTTTCAATCCCTGAAAGGGATTAATTACGATTCAAAGTCGGCAACGCTTCTATATTGGTTCTGCTAATATTAACAGTGGTTTCAATCCCTGAAAGGGATTAATTACGATTCAAAGCTTTGTCGCAGCGCCGCCAATTCGTAAAGAATTCGCGTTTCAATCCCTGAAAGGGATTAATTACGATTCAAAGCATGAGGGTCAACTTTCCGTCGCGCCCGTTGCAACAAGTTTCAATCCCTGAAAGGGATTAATTACGATTCAAAGAGCGGGACTCTGAAACCCATACAATATTTGATTTTCAAGGTGCATTTGCGCTAACCTCCTTAAAAATATCATTACAGCCATCAGTTTGTAAATAGGCATCCCAACAAAAAACCTCAAAACCCTTACCCATCAACAACTACAGACTTTGCGCCAACCTCAAAAAACAGCAACAGCCCTCAAACCCTCACAGCATCTGAGTTACAGCCCATATTTTCAACTTACCAAAAAAAACACCTACAGGTCGGCGCAAAAACCCTGCCATTACCCAAGCGGTAGCACCATAATCTTATCTAACACCAACAGCAGGTCGCTCAACCTGACTCGCCAAATATTCCTGCAGTTGCCCTTCCACTTCATCCCGCACAATTTGACGATAATGAATAAAATGCTCAATCAAAGCACAATTACTTAAATACGGCACAAACACACCAGGATTTTTCTGCATCACAGCAAACAATTGACGCCAAAACTGCCAACGAGTATTACGCTTAATTCCCTGCCGCCAAAAAATCGTCAATACCGCCTTCAACTCCACAACTTCCAACATCTTAAACGGCACCTTATTTGGCGAAGGCTTCATTGTCATAAAGTGGCGATAAACACGGGATAAATAACGACGCGGTTCGTATAATTCCCAAAAACAGTTAATATATTCACGAGCCAACTCTTCAGGCGATCGCGTTGGCACAAAGTTCATCAACGCCATTTGATGCCCCTGAGTTTCCTGATTTTGCTCCAACAAACGCCCTTCTTTCTCCAACCGCTGCCACAAAGCCGTATTCGGCAAAGCTTGCAGCATACCAAACATCGCTTTCGGAATAGCCGTCGCCTCCACAAACTCAATAATGCGATCGCCAGCGCCAGCTTTTTCGCCATCAAAGCCTAAAATAAAACCAGCCATCACACTCAAACCTGCCCGATTGATATTCTCAACCGACTCAATCAAAGAATTCCGAGTATTCTGAAACTTCTGCGTCATCGACAAGCTATCAGTATCCGGCGTTTCTATGCCCAAAAACACGCCGCCAAAATTCGCCTCTACCATCAAATCTAACAATTCCTGATCCTGCCCCAAATCCACCGACGCTTCCGTAGAAAAGCGGAAAGGATACTCATGTGCTGCCATCCAAGGACCCAATTCCCGCAGCATCAACTTCACATTACGCTTATTACCGATGAAATTATCATCAACTAAAAATACCGAGCGTCGCCAACCGATATCATATAATGCCTGCAACTCTGCCACAAGTTGTGCCGGCGTCTTCGTGCGTGGCTTGCGCCCATAAAGCACAATAATATCGCAAAACTCACACTGAAACGGACAGCCCCGCGAAAACTGCACCGACATTTCGTTATAAGATTTTAAATCCAACAAATCAAAGCGCGGCACCGGCGTCGTCGAAACATCCGGTTTTTCGCCATCAGCGCGGATAATTCCCGAAGTTTCGCCCCGTTGCAATGCCTCCACAAACAGCGGTAAAGTTATTTCCCCTTCATCCAAAATCAAAAAATCTACACCCGCCTCCTGCGCCCCCTGCGGCACGGAAGTTACATAAGGTCCCCCCGCCGCCACCAGTTTGCCCCGGCGCTTTGCCTCGCGAATCAGGTGCATCATATCGGCTTTTTGGACGATCATCCCAGAGAGGATTACCAAATCTGCCCATTCCCAATCTGCCTCAGTTTCCTTGCGGATATTGCGATCAATTAAGCGAAATTCCCAAGTTTGCGGTAAAATCGCCGCCACAGTAATCATACCCAAAGGTGGCAGAGAAACCTTGCGCCCAATCAGTTCCAGCGCTTTATCAAATGACCAAAATGATTCGGGAAAGAGGGGATATAAAAGTAGAGCTCGCATTTTTTTAAGTGTAGTTTGTTATGGTTCCCCTCTCCCCCTACCCCTCTCCCACAAGGGGCGAGGGGAGTAAGAAAGAAAGAATTCCAGTCCCCCTTCTCCCCTTGTGGGAGTAAGGGGTTAGGGGATGAGGGGGTTCTGTCTTCTCCCACAAGGAGAGTAAAGGTGTGTCCCGGCATCTTTTCCCCCTCTCCCCCTACCCCTCTCCCACAAGGGGCGAGGGGAGTAAGAAAGAAAGAATTCCAGTCCCCCTTCTCCCCTTGTGGGAGTAAGGGGTTAGGGGATGAGGGGGTTCT
>JBATUR010000060.1:0-60562 GCA_049671305.1 Coleofasciculaceae cyanobacterium | reverse complement strand
TTTTAGGCGCTGCTGCTGAAGTTCTTCCAAAGAATTATAATATATTTGGTTAAGAGCTTTGGGAGATTCAAGCAAACGAACAAATTCAAGAGATTGATGATTTGCTGGATGTTTAGCAAATCTTTTCAACCAGATCGTATCAGCAACTATAATATGATTGAGTGTACCAAAGATTGAACCAAAAAAGGCTTGCTTATTTTCTTGTAATTTGGCTTCAGAAAGTTTAGCTGCTGCTGCATATAAAGATAGATTCATCCATTGATTATATTGAGCCATCAATCTTAAATGGTTTAGTAATGTCATGATATATCCCTGATTATTCCAATCATAACTAGAGAAATTATAATTGAGAGTTAGATTAAATTAGCCATTAACAACTTCCAAATAAACTTCCCAAGGGCGAGCAAAATGCGCTAAAACTTCTGGTGTAAGGCGAAAACCCTGGGGATCATCATTAATTAAATCAGTAGTTTGAGAGCGATAATGAGCGATCGCTTCTTTTTTTTGCCCTGTTAAAATCGCAAAATCTCTCGTTCATAATCCTCAGAAATTGGTTCTGTTTCCCAAACTAACCCTTCTCCTGGCTCTAAAATTACTTGCAAATGCAACATATCCACAGGATTTATTGCCGTATCTTCATTATTTTCAAACGGTTGCAAGTCTTCCGTTAATAATCGCAACTTAAACCCAACGGGAATTTCACCACCAGGAGTTGCATTTCTTAATTCAAATCTCCAAATAATATCTTCACCAATACCTTGAGGGAAAATGCGTAATTCATAGGTATCACCTGCAATGATCAATTGCCGAGATAAGCCTTGAACGGATTCTGTATTCTGCATTATGCCAGACATCATCAATAATTCCTTACTCCGCATTATCTCAGACACCATCAAAAATTCCTTTTTTTTCCATCCCCACTGTTGAGGTAAATTTGCTACTCCTGTTTGTAACCATTGTATAATTGACCACTGTTGAGGTAAACCTTGACGTAATTCGTATAATTTTTTGCGCCAGCCACCATGAGCAATCAGTGCCCCCCACAGTGGAAAGGGAACAGTCAAACGGGGTAAATTTAACATCAGCATTACCTAACCTCTCTAAGAGGTTGGACGCTTGGGTTTGGGGGATAGAAGCTAGAGGCGTAATATCAGCTCGTAAGGCTTCTGGATAATTCATTTGCCGAGTAACCCAAAGCACATTTATATCTTGGATTAAATCTTCTCTTTCCAGGCTGTAAGTCCGGTTTCCAAAATCATAAACTCCTTTTTCTTTAAGACTTTTATGAGTTGTGTAACCAAAAATTTTTATCCAACCATCATCGGGATTTACTTCTACTGCAATGTAATAATCAGCAGCCCACTCCAAAATATCTACCCATTCTTGTGGAACCCGTAACTCATCTCCATCCATTGCTAGCGTAGGAATTAATATGAGCCGAGATGTATCAAAAGTAATTGCTGTACCATTGACTAATTCCCAAAAACTCGGCAATGCCGTAGTACTAGGGTATACTTTGGCGCTGGGGTCAATTTCTTCTCTAAACCAAGGTAAAAATGCTTGCAAACAAAGTTGATTTATCCAAGCACGCTGATAAGCACCTGGGGTTGAATATGCTTGTTCTTGCATCTGAAATTGGGGTATTTCCAGATGTAACTGATGTGAGTCAATGGTAAACGGGGGAGGTGAGTTAGACATAATTATATTGTGAGGGTGAAATATAAAAAGTAAAAGCTAAAAAGAATTGCTGATAAATAAACTTTTAGTTTTGACTCGCGTTGGCATGACTGTAATGGAATTTCAACCATTCCTCTAGGCTAATATTTATGGCATCTATTACCTCAGATTTTGGAGAAATATGTAGGGTGTTTTGACTCCACTGGGTGAGAGTCAGCAGCAATGACTTTTTAACACTAGTGAGACGGCGAGAAACAGTATATTGTTTAATGTTTAACTGTACCGCAATTTCTTTTTGAGTAACTTGTTCTGTGTAGTATAGCTGCAATACTTGTTGTGATTCAGTATCTAGTGCGGTTCTTACTTGCTGTAAGACTTGGTTTAGCTGAGGTTGCTGACTTCGTATATTTGCAGTTTCTTCTTGTTCGATAATTTCTGCGATGAAAGATATTTCCACATCCCCAGGCAATATATCTAACAAACTACTAACTTCACCTTCTTTGAGGGGAGAATCTGCCGAGATAACTTTGGGATAGAGGAAATTACGAGCAGCTTTCGCAGAAGATAATAGCCATTCTTCTATAGTTTGCCAATCAACTGCGGATGTTGATGAAAACTGACTTAAGCATTCTGTATTATAAAGATTTTTTATAGCTTCCCAAGTCTGGGCATCTGCTTTAGTAAGCGTGCGAATTTTTGTGTTGTCACTCGTGTAGAGTTCCTTAAAGCATTCCCAAGCTAAAACATAACTTTCAATACAAGTAGTATTTAAGCCCATATTTTGCAATGATTTTATCAGTCTTCTACGACTAAGTTTATGTAATAAAGCCCAGTCCGAACAAATATCTATTTCCCGACGTAAGCGCAACTCATCTTTAATAATCCGCTTAAAAGCTAATTCTGCATAGCTTTTTAAATGGGAACTGTATTGGGGGTTAAAACTCTTGAGAATTTTAGCAAGATGAGCGATCGCAATTTGAAAATAATCCGGGAATGTTGAATCACTCTTAAAATTAAGGGCAAATTTTCTTGCACTCCAGTAGCACGTTTCTTGTAAGTACGCAGAAAGATGTGCCATTGCTACAGCACTGGATTGATCGTGCCAAACTTTATACCAGTAAAGTGCCCAAAAGGTATCTGATTCCTGATTTGACGACTGTTCTACGCTTTGTTTTATACTACGTCGCAGTTTAGGGTCGGTTATCCAACCGCTAAATTGATCTACGTCAAATTCTACAAAAGTGGAGAAAATTTCCACAATCCCTTGTCGGGCTTGCATGGTATGTTCTCCGGTATTTTAACTATTATATGAACTATAAAATTATACAGCCAAAAATAGAGACTAAATTCCTTGCTGTATAAGAACTTTACAGGTTATTTAACAAATTTTTGTCAGGCAGATGCATAAAAATAATTTGCCGTCGTAAGGAGTGATATGCACTCTTATTGGTAAACAAACCTTACCTTCTGTTCAATTAAACTTTCACATATCAAGGAAATCCAAAAATGAACTTTACAACAAAAAGAAGAAATCTACGCCGTGCTTTATTCAGTAGTGCAGCTTTGGCTTCAATGTTCGGAGGAATGATATTGACTGCTAGTTCAGCCAAGGCTATAGAAGTTCGTACTGAGGCTAATCTCGATCGAGGGTATAACAGAATTTCTGTAGATTTGACCAAATTTGTCAAAGAAGATATACATGGTCGTGTAAGACCCAATTGTAGAGGAGATTTAAATAGTGGACAGTTGGTTATTAAATGTGATGTCAGTAAATATGTCGAAGGGGGAGGTAATTTTCCCTTCAGACAAACAAACTCTAATATCACACCAGAACTAGAACAGCAGACGGCTAATACTAACCGATAAAAGCGCCCTCGTAAAATTGTTGGTTGTAATTCATATAGCCACTAAGCTCCTACCTCGTTCTGGGTGGGAGCTTTCTTGCTCCACTAAGATAAATTAACGATGTATTAATTAAAAAACTAGAGATGCGCTGTTTGAAGCGTCTCTACGTGGTTTTTTAGATTAGGAAATTTGAATATAGCGTTTGTAAATGGTTCGTCTATAAAAAAGGTGCTGACAACTTTATTTAGCCAAGTTTTTCATTTTACATCTCAAATACAAACGCTATAATTTGTAATCTATTAAAAGCTTAAATAGACGCTTAATAAGTAAGAAGTTTTTACAAAAACGATAACATCTCCTTAGTAATGAAGTATATTCAATACCCATTACCAACTTCCAAATAAACTTCCCAAGGACGGGCAAAATGCGCTAAAACTTCTGGTGTAAGGCGAAAACCCTGGGGATCATCGTTAATTAAATCAGTAGTTTGAGAGCGATAATGAGCGATCGCTTCTTTTTTTTGCAACGATACTCGACTAATATCCAGTCGCCATGCTTTAACTGTCTGCGGTAAAGGAATATCATCAATTTCGGCTTGTTCCCAACTCCAAATCGGATATTCTAATATTCGGGGAGAAATTGCTAAATTGTTGATAGCTTTCTGGATAATTCTCCAAGAAGCACGATGATCGGCATGAGGATCGCGTCGCCAAGGTAGGATAATAGTCTCAGGTTTAAATGTGTTTAGGTAAGTGCAACAATCGGCAACGGCTTGCTCAAATTCGATTTTACCGGGAATTGGTACAGCGCCATCTTTTAAATTGAGAAAGGTAACGGCTGATGAATCAACTCCTAATGAGGATAGCGCACTTAAGGTTTCCTGTTGTCGTAATGAGCGCAATTTTTCTTCTGGATACTGATGCGAATTGGGGTGAGAAGCTGTACCATCACTAATTACTAATACTTGTACAGAGTTGCCTGCTTGTTTCAATAAAGCGATCGCTCCTCCACAACCCAAAGTCTCATCATCAGGATGTGGTGCAACGATCAAAGTTGAGCCAAATTCTGTTACAGTATCTGGATACAAGGGAAAACTCTCTGGATCAGCAAGCCAGCCTTGAGTTGGGGTAAGGGTTTTAGGCATGATCAAACCAGGAATTGTTAGCTTGTGCCAGCAAATATTTCCCAGCGTTAGACGCCGCTGCATCAAAAGCTGGTTGTCGTAAATATAGCGTTAAATCCCGTATAATTCGCTCAATCGGGTTAGGTGGCAAAAGTCCACGAGTGCCAACAGTACGCTCGGTTAACTGCATCACGTTTATACAAATTTCTTCAATTGCTGTGCGTACCATATTGGCGTATGCAACCAATCTTTCTGCCTTATCGTTTGCCACATCTGGAACGCCGCAAAATATGGGATCATAATCTAACATCTGTTGAGCCGCGCCCCGCAACCAAAGATTACCGCTTTCGATAGCGATCGCCATTTTTGCTACCCGTGCCTCACAATAAGGATCAGTAGTGCGGTTACAGTCCCGTAAATACTGACAAGTAGCCTCAAATAACGCCTCAGCACCACCCAGTTGCACCGCCGCAAACCGCACCACACCGCCACTTAGCCAAGGTTGTCGATAATAATCACCAGGCTTACCAATCATAGATAGAGAATCTAGCTCAACGCCAGTAAAATCTACTTTATAACTAGCCGTTGCCCGCATTCCCGACGGTTGCCACCAAGAAGTATCAGCAGTCGTCTCGACCTCATCCATCGGTACAATACACATTTGCCAACTACCATCAGGTAATGCCCCATTCACAAAAGGACGTTGCACATATCCCGATCCTGATGCAAATGTTTTAGAACCTTCGAGGCGATAGCGTCCTCTATCTAAGGGAATAATTTTTACACCATCCGCCGCTTCTGCATTCCAGACACCGAATATTTTATGATGGTCACGAGCATCGGCAGCGTATTTGGCAATTTGCTCTTTGCTGCCGAAAGTTTGAACTAATTGTAAAGCATTGACATGACCTTCATAAACGCGACCGATAGCCAGATTACCGCGTCCAATCTGTTTAAGTAATAAAAGTAATTGGCGAGTTACATGGGCATCAATTCCTAAACCCAAGCCTCCCCATTCTCGCTGGAGAGGTGCCGCTAGTAAACCAGCTTGGGCGATTAATTCAAATTCCGCTGCGGGGAAAGCACCATTATGATCAATTTCAGCGGCGTGTGCTGCGCTATATTCAGCAATGGCGGCTGCTTTTTCCAAAGCCTGAGCGATTGTTGAATCATGCCAGCGATCAGGGATCACCCCTGATAGTTGAGTTGTAATATTTGCCACCATTGCACTTAATCTTTCTTTAGATAATTACGCATGATCCGGCAAAGTGGGCTGTTTGTGCCTCTATCTAGGGTTATCTTCTGTCCGCCCAAACTGTTGCTTAATGTAAAATCCAATCTTAAAGCTAAATCATTCTCGTTCTCAAACAGCCTCAACCTTAATTAGAGTTGGAGATTTATTGTTTTAAAAGCTTTTATTTCTGCATTCTGCACAGTGGAAACTTGTTCTGCGATTGGCTAGAATCGACTTGCAGCGATTCATGTGTGGTGCCGATCCGGCACACTATTTGTGTGTTCCGATCAGATAACTTCTGAAAGGACCCCATTATGAAGCGACCTGTAAACTGGTTTAATCGACAAGTGCCACCTATACTGCTCCTTCTGTCGCTACTGAGTGGCGGAGTGGTCTATAAGGATGGACAGAAAGAAATATCTATCTGGCTATCTCAACCATTAGAGCAGCCTCAACTTCCTGCCGACACTCAAAAGTAAAAGTGGGAGACCACGCATGAATTGCTGTTCAAAATCCCTGGAGAGTTTCTTTCCAGGGTAATTTTTTAAAGGAGTTACAGCAGTGGCTGACTGCTCAGACTAAAAGCTCAGGTTTAGTGAGAAAGAATAATGAACCAAGAAGAATTTGACAAAAGAATGGAAGCTATTGATACTCAGTTAATCAAAAAAGGTATTCCCATTGAAGGTCGTCGATTAGAAGCTCTAAAACTGTTTTGTCCAAATTCTAGTTTTAGTCTTTCTCCGGAAGATAAAAGATTTTTTGGAGAATTTGAAGGACCTAATCTTTTCGATAAGATACGGCTTTGGTATCAGGATATGTATTCCAAAAAGACGCTATCAAATTTTGATATTGGCAAAAAGCCATTTAAATTAAGAGGAGAAATTTATTATATTAACTATCCTATTGTTTGTGGAGAATACACGATTGATGTTTTGAGTTGTGTTGAAGATTTAACAGAAAAGATGAAATGTTCTTTAACTCAAGTCGAACAAGATCAGATATTACAAGAATTTGAGCTAGGGTATCACTCTTCCAATTCAATTCAGAGTCTATATCACTTTTTAGAGCATTTACACGAAGAAGCAAAGGATTTTCTTTTAAGAGGAGCTGTAGATATTAAAGCATCAGCTTCAAACATAGTTGACATTCAGAATACAATTTTTCATTCACATCAAGCAGCAGAAAAGTTTTTGAAAGCTCTTTGGATAGAGTTAGATTATCAGAAAGCTATCGTCAAAAAGTATGATAGAGGTCAAAACGGATTGTTGATGTGTGGTCATCAACTCTTAAAGTTGTACAACAAATTACCTGAAACACAACCTAAAAAGAAACAGATACACAAGCAAGTCAAGTATCTTCATGATTTAGTTCCAGGTATGAATATTAGGTATGAAAATCAAGGCAAAACCCTAGATGAAGCTGTGCAAGCAGTTAATAGTATGCTCACAATCTGTAAATTTGTTAGCGAACAACTTGCAAACATTCACCAAAATAAGGAAATTTTTAGCGTACAAGAATACGAAGAAGGACTATTGAAAATTTATCTAGATAAATTCTTCTCGCTTAGTGTACAAGCAAACCAAGGTCAAGATGTCTCAATAGATATTGAAAATTCTGCAAGAGAATGTATAGAACATTTAGCTATTGTTAAATCAAGCACAGAAATCGGTAATTTGAAACAACTTGTAGGAAAAATAAAATTTATTCTTTCAGATCATCAGTATAGTGAGCAGCACAAGGAGTGGAGCGAGATCTTAAACAAAGTATTGAAATTATTAGAGATAAGGATAGCTGAAATAGAAAAATAGCCAAGCCAAGGAATCTCACAGATCATGCCGATTAGAGCAATGATTGCTAGGATCAAAGTAGACCTAGACAAATCTGAGTAATGATGGCTATGCAAAGAGTTACTGTTGAATTGCCTGAGCCTGTTTTTCAGCAACTTGTTCGCATCGCTGAGGCAACATCTCAACCACTTGAAGTCCTTGCTGCTCAAAGTATTACAAGCAACTTGCCTCCCTCCGTTGACAATGCACCACCAGAAATGCAGACAGAACTTTTAAGAATACAAAGTTTAAGCACTGACGAACTTTTAGAAATTGTCCAAGCTCAAATAGAACCATTACAGCAAGTCCAGCATACTGCTTTGTTAGAGAAGAATCAAAAGGACGAGATTAGCCAAGAAGAACTTAAAGAATTGAGTAGATTGCGCTCAACTGTTGATCGCTTAATGGTATGTAAAGCTTATGCTTGGGCAGTCTTGCGCTGGCGAGGACACCGAGTACCGCCTTTCAAGGATTTGTCTGTATAGAAAGTGGCGATTTTGAACAAGCATCGTCAACAAATTTGCGCCGCCGCTAATTATCGTTGTGAATACTGCAAAACATCGTCTAAGCTAACAGGAATGCCTTTAGTCATGGATCATATTCTGCCTCAAGTTGCAGGTGGCAGTGATGAACCGGAAAACTTAGCAGCAGCCTGCTATCGCTGTAATGAGTTCAAAGGAGCAAAAACTCATAGCACTGATCCGGCAACAAGTTCTTTAGTACTTCTCTTCAATCCTCGCACACAATCTTGGACAAAGCATTTTGTCTGGGCAAATGGAGGAACTCATATTGTCGGTTCAACACCCACAGGTCGAGCAACTGTTATCACTCTAAAGCTCAACAATGATTATGTAGTTGGAGCGCGAATACTATGGATAGAGAGCAATTGGCATCCACCGACTGATTAACTTCTGGGAGATAGCGATCGCTTTTCTTCCTTATACAACAATAAAAGCGATAGCGTTAGCGAAGCGAGGCGCTAGCCTAGCGCTGCTGCTCTTCAGATCGCACAGCTCATTCATAGGACAACTTTTTATAGTAAAATCAAGCAAAAATTAACCCTCCCTAACTATGAGAAAGGGCTAATTTTGGCTAAAATCTAGCCGCTTATTCATCCGGTTCAATTGTGCTCGTCAAACCGTGATTTTTCAAAGTTTCACAGTAAAACTCCGCGTGCTCTTGTTCACAAGTAATCACCAAAGCCACGCCCGACATATGAGCTTCCATCATAATATTGACAGCTTGAGGCTGAGTGATACTCGCCACTGTCTTCATCAAAGACTGTACCACGTGCTCCATAGAATTAAAATCATCATTATGGAGCAAAACGCGGTAGCGAGGCGCGATTTTTCGGGTTGTTGAACGCTTCTCAATAGTTTCGACAGACACTGTATTTTACTCTCTTGTGATTCAGGTGTTTATAATTAGTTTCCCAGTGGTACAGGGAACTATCTCAGCCTTTCCTTTATATTACTAAACATTATCGATGCCATTACATCTAGAGGAAAAGGCTTATTTAAATAAGGCTGGTTACTGCACCCAGTCTACATTTGTCGATTTGACAAGACAGATTGCGGCTTTCCTGGTTCTACCGGGGGGAAGAAGTAATGCAACCATCCTTAAGCATGATTATGGGCATCTATGCCTATGTGCTGATCATTTCCCTTCAACTCTCCCCACCGCTAAAATAGAGTTAAAGTTACTTAACATTTCCCGTGACGACCCAGACAATTCTTAAAACTACAGCGCCAATTCCAGGCACTTACTGGCAGTGGCGGGGGCAATCTATATATTATGTACAAGCTGGTCAAAAGCAATTCAGAAGACCACCCTTATTATTAATTCATGGTTTTGGGGCATCCACAGACCACTGGCGCAAAAACATTGCCGAATTACAAAATGATTTTGAAGTTTGGGCAATAGACTTATTGGGTTTTGGAAGATCCGCTAAACCTGACTGGCAATATAGCGGCGAGTTGTGGCGCGATCAACTCTATGATTTTATTACCAATGTGATTGGTCAACCTGTAGTTTTGGCAGGAAACTCTTTAGGTGGCTATTCGGCATTGTGTGTCGCTGCACAGCGTCCAGATGCTGCTGCTGGCTTAGTTTTGCTCAATAGTGCAGGACCTTTTACTGACAGCAAAGTTCCGACTCAATCGAATGGAATACAAAAATTTTTGGGTGACTTAACGCGCTCAATTTTGCTGCAACCTTGGGCAAGTTTTATTTTGTTTCAGTATGTACGGCAACGCTGGCTGATTCGTCGCACACTAAGCCAAGTTTATCTTGATCAAAGTGCCATTACCGACCAGTTGGTGGAAGAAATTTATCGCCCTTCCTGTGATACGGGTGCAGCAACCGTTTTTGCTTCTGTGTTTAAATCACCCCAAGGTGAAAAAATTGATGTCTTGCTAGAGCAAATGACCTGTCCATTGCTACTTTTGTGGGGAGAAGCTGACCCTTGGATGCGTGCTAGGGAACGTGGCGCACAGTTTCGGCAATATTATCCTCAGTTAACCGAGCATTATGTGAGGGCTGGGCATTGCCCCCATGATGAAGCACCAGAGCAGGTAAATGCTATTTTACGAGATTGGGTATTGGGGATTGCTGACACGGCTCAGGATGGCAGGGACGATTAGATTGAGTTATTTGTTAGAGCGTTCTAGCATATAACTTGCTTATCTGACATTTTCTTCAGTTTACAAAAACTGATGGCTGTCTTAAAAAATTCTGTGCTCAATAAAGCTCGTTTTGCGGCTACAACTAAAGAAAGTATTAAGAAACCTTCTTTAAAAATTAAGGATAGCTGCCCTGAGTTAGTTTTGCTGCCCGAACTCAAATACTCCAAGAGGGAGGAAAGAAATTGCTGAGAACTTCACATTTTGTTACAAGTGATAAAGAACTCTCGTGGATGCAGAAAAATATGCTGGGTGGCTTCACCGGGACAAAAAATAATTCTGGCACTGACTGGGGAGAGCAAATGCTCAATACAGTCGCTAGTAAGACGATTCGCCACCTATTTACTCAGAGCGAGTTTGTAGATGTTTCTGTACGTTGCTTTCCCTCTAGCAAGCTGTTGCAGGGTAGTATCGACAGTTTTAAGATGAGTGGTCGAGGTTTGGTGATTCGTCGGGAATTTCGGACGGAGGAGATGTCCTTTGAAACCGATGCTGTGGCGATTGATTTTGGTTCACTTCTCAAAGGTCAGCTTAACTTAAAGCAGCCAACTCAGGCGATCGCTCAAGTTGTCTTAACTGAGGATGATATTAATAGCTCCTTTAAGGCAGAATTGGTAAGAAAGCGCCTGGAAAATCTGGCTATTCCAGCTTTGGATGAGCTATCGGGAGGGCAAGCGATTTCCTTTACCGATGTGGAGGTACAGTTGCAAGCGAATAATTCAATACGTCTGTCTGCCAAAGCTGACTTGCCTGATCAGGGTTTAATTCCGATTAGTTTGAGTTGCACTTTGGCAGTTGCACGCAGACGCCGGATTTCTTTTGAAAACCCGCAATTTGAAGGAGAAAATGTGCCTGAATCATTGCGAGACATTTCACGCACCTTGACAATGGCAATGGCGGAGATTTTGAATAATATGGTGGATCTGGATCGTTTCAATCTGGATGGCGTTACATTGCGAATTAATCGCCTGGAAACTCAGGGGAAAAAGTTAGTATTTAGTGGCTACGCCGAGATTGACCATATCCCGAATAATTCCTGAGCTTGAAAGTCGATAATGTCAATCAGTGCATTTTTTGCGGCGGGTGGGGTGGTGATGATTCCCCTGCTAGCGTTTTCTCTATTAGCGATCGCTTTAATTTTAGAGCGGATTGCTTTTTGGCAAAGAGTCACCAAACGCCAGCAGCGGCTTATGCGCGAGGTTCTCAAGCTTTACCCCTACGACGCCTTGGCGGCGATCCTGAAGCTAGAGCAAAATATTGACTTACCGATGGCACGGGTGTTTTTAGCGGCATTAGAACTTGAACAAGCAACTCCAGAGGAGTTTAAATTAGCCCTAGAAAGCGCTGCACAAGCCGAATTACCCATCTTGAATCGTTTCAGCACCATCTTTGAAACTATCATTGGTACTTCGCCATTGTTAGGGCTTATGGGAACAATTCTAGGGTTGATGAATTCCTTTTCGGCACTGAAATTAGGTGATGCTGGGGGTACTAATACAACTGGGGTGACAGGAGGCATCAGCGAGGCATTAATCTCGACGGTAACGGGGTTGTGCGTAGCGATTTTGACTTTACTGTTTGCCAACACCTTTCGCGGGTTGTATCGGCGGCAATTAGCGTTGATTCAAGAGTATGGTGGTAAGCTGGAACTGCTCTATCGACGTTACTACGCTCATGGAAGAATTCCCTTTTTGGGATTGCCCAAATAGAATGATCAAAAATTTACAGGTTTTAAATTCCCACACATTATTTGATTACCTTGATTATCTGGGTGTAGGACAAACAGAAGCTTAAATCATCCCCAGTATTAGTGCTGAGACTTGTGGAACTTTCAAGCACTATTATCTGTCTGCATCTTTGGACGACCTATTTCAAACTGGACTAAAAATTTGCAACAAAAGAGAAATATAAATTCTCAGGTGATGGTGTTAGTGCAACTAGCCTGAGTAAGTTAATGGCAATCTGATTTCTGGTTAATTAGCAATGTGAAGAGTGCAAACGGTTTTCCGGGTGCAGACTTATCGCTATTTTAAACCAAACATGATTAAGAAAAAAGCTTTGCCGCGTTAAGCATTGCGACTTAAATCAAAAAAGACCAATTAAGTGTGACGAGGTTTTAAAATCTATGAAAGTATTACTTCTCTATCCCCTATTTCCTAAAAGTTTTTGGTCTTTTGAAAAAACTTTGGCTTTGTTAGGGCGTAAGGCAATGTTACCACCTTTGGGTTTAGTAACTGTTGCCGCAATTTTGCCTCAAGAGTGGGAATTCAAGTTAGTTGATCGCAATATTCGTCAAGTAACAGAAGCCGAATGGGAGTGGGCAGATTTAGTAATTCTTTCAGCAATGATTGTCCAAAAAGAAGATTTGTTGGCTCAAATTCAAGAAGCAAAACGACGCGGCAAAGCGGTTGCAGTCGGTGGTCCTTATCCAACTGCCTTACCACAAGAAGTGCAAAATGTTGGCGCTGATTATTTGATTTTAGATGAAGGAGAAATTACTTTACCACTATTTATAGAAGCGATTAAAAAAGGTGAAAAAAGTGGTACATTTCGCTCAGATGGCGTGAAACCGGATGTTACTTCTACACCAATTCCTCGCTTTGATTTATTGGAATTTGAGGCTTATTCTGAAATGTCGGTGCAGTTTTCGCGGGGCTGCCCGTTTCAATGCGAATTCTGCGATATTATTGTGCTTTATGGACGCAAACCTCGCACAAAAACCCCAGCTCAAATTTTAGCAGAATTAGAACGTCTTTATGAGTTGGGTTGGCGGCGTAGTATTTTCATGGTGGATGATAACTTCATTGGCAATAAACGCAATGTCAAGTTATTTTTGAAAGAGTTAAAACCTTGGATGGTTAAATATCAATATCCTTTCTCATTTGCAACTGAAGCTTCGGTAGACTTGGCAAATGATCAAGAATTGATGGATATGATGGTGCAGTGTAATTTTGGGGCGGTGTTTTTAGGAATTGAAACGCCGGATGAAGAGAGTTTAACTTTAACCCAAAAGTATCAAAATACGCGAGATTCTTTGAGTGATGCGGTGAATGCAATTACTCGTTCTGGATTACGGGTAATGGCAGGGTTTATTATTGGTTTTGATGGCGAAAAAACGGGCGCAGGCGATCGCATTGTCAAGTTTGTCGAGAAAACAGCAATTCCTACTGCTTTATTTAGTATGTTGCAAGCGTTACCTGATACAGCTTTGTCACATCGCTTAAAAAAAGAAGGGCGTCTGCGAGTGGAATCAGCTAACATCAATCAGACTACATTGATGAACTTTGTACCAACTCGTCCTTTAGAAGAAATTGCTCATGAATTTATTGAGGCTTTTTGGACATTATATGATCCAAAATGTTTCTTAGACCGCACTTATCGCCATTATCGTTTATTAGGAGAAGCGACTTATCCTGATAAGGGAAAACGAGCAAAGAAGCCAATAAATTGGATGGTAGTTAAAGCCTTTCTCACAATTGCTTGGCGACAAGGTGTGCTGCGTGAGACTCGTTGGCAGTTTTGGCGCAATTTGTTGAGTATGTATCGCCATAACCCCGGTGGTATTAGTAGTTATTTATCAGTTTGTGCTCAAATTGAACATTTTGTTGAATATCGGGTGATTGTTAAGCAGCAAATTGAAGAACAATTACAAGCATTTTTAGCAGAAGAAGCGAAACTACAAAAATTAGAAGATGTCAAAGATCCGGTGAGTGTTTAGTTATTCTCTTGCCGTTTAATCTACATAAATTTAGCCTGCTTCTGTGGGCTAAAATAATTTATTATATCTAGTCATAGGCTGACTCGGAGATTATAACCGCAACTTCTAGTTGTGGTATTTTTCAGAAAATCCAGAATGGCTTAAACTAACATTGATTGCTCAGTTTTTGCCATCATGAAAACAGATTCAATTTTTTATCGCCTATTTCAAACTTTCCCCGGCATCTTTTTTGAACTGATTAATCACCAAGCTGCCGAAGCTAACGCCTATGAATTTGCTAGCGTTGAATTAAAACAAACTGCTTTTAGAATTGATGGAGTATTTCTCCCAATTGCTAGTCAACAACTACCTATATACTTTCTAGAAGTTCAATTCCAAAAAGATCCAGAGTTTTACGCCCGTTTCTTTAGCGAGATTTTCCTTTATCTACGTCTGTATGCACCAACAACAGCTTGGCAAGGTGTGGTAGTATTTGCTAAACGTAGCCTAGAACCTACTGAAGTAGTGCCATATCAGGTTTTGTTAGCTAGTTCTCATGTAACTCGTTTGTACTTGGACGAATTAGGAGATGTGGTGGAACAATCTTTAGGAATTGGTATTATTAAGTTAGTCGTAGAAACCAAAAAGCGCACACCAAATGTAGTCCGACAGTTGGTAGACAAGGCAAGACAAGAGCTTGCTGATGAAGCTATTCAACGACAAGTGTTAGATTTGATAGAGACAATTGTCTTGTATAAACTGCCAAAGATAAGCCGCCAGGAGTTAGTCATAATGTTTGGACTCAATGAGCTAAAACATACTAGATACTATCAAGAAGTTCGCGAGGAAGTTCGCGAAGAAGTTGTTAAAGAAGTTCGCGAGGAAGTTGTTAAAGAAGTTCGACAAGACACAACTTTAGAATTAATTAACCGTATGCTATTACGCCGATTGGGTGCAGTAAATCAGCAATTACAGGAGCAAGTCAATCAGTTATCGGTTGCTCAATTAAATAATTTGGCTGAGGCATTATTAGACTTTTCCAATGAAGATGATTTGGCAAATTGGCTATCATTAATTATATAGTAATGTGATAATGATTGCTTATTCCGGTGCACTTTGCACTAAAACCACAGTACGATGAAGAATACCCTGTGGACTCATTTCTGGAATATTCCCATGCACCAACTGCTGCAACAACTCCTCCCGACTCGTACCCAAAACCACCAGATTACACTGATTCGATTTTGACTCAAGCTTGATGATAATTAGCAAATATTGTTAATAGCTTCGTACTGAAAATTTAAGTTAATACTACTTTTTAAACCCCTCCTTTCAATTCATCAATTTCTAATAAACTCACAATCGAACCAGCAATTGGCACAGCCAGAAAAATGCCAAGCAACCCGGCAATTTGTGCACCAACTAACAAAGCAAAAAATGTAACTACAGGATTAATATTAACTGCATTTTGCATGACTCGCGGTGAGATTAAATTGTCTTGTACTTGCTGAAGTATAATTGAGATGCCTAAAACTTTGAAAGCCAGCCAAATATTTTGAGTTAATAAAATTAAGAAAACAGTACCAATTCCTAAAGTTGCACCAATTCCTGGAACTGCATCAAGAACTCCAATTGTTATGGACAAAATTAAAGGAAAAGGAACTTCTAGTAATATAAAAGTTAAAAAACTAAAAGTTGTTAAAAATAGCATTAAAATTAATTGCCCTCGAAAAAAGCCTAAAAGCTTTGCTTCAATTGTATCGGCAAATTTTTGACGCGATCTCTCAGGCACAACTTTTAAAATAAATCGCCAAACATTTTTCCCATTCAGCAACATAAAAAGAGTAACTACTGCAATAAAAATAAAATTTATTAAATTGGTAAAGAAAGTTCCTAATAAACCAATAAGGTAATTAATAGATGATGAAGTAAAATTTCTGATTAGTACGGCAATAGCATTTAAGTTTACTTCAAGATCGCGAGTTTGCAGAAAAGCTTGTAGTTGTTCTAATAAAGTGGTGACAGAAATACTAATTTCCAGAAATCTATTAATTAGTTGTTGCCCTTGAGACAGTATTGCTAAACCGAGAATGGCTACCAAGGCGACGATAATTAACAAGCTAACAAAAAAAACTAAAATGACTGCAACTGTGCGTGGTAAAAAACGCTGCAACCAATGAACCGGATAATTTAATAAAGCGGCTAAAGTTGCGGCGAATGTGAAAATTGCAATTACTGTTCTAAAATAATTCAAAACCTGTAGAACCGCCCAACCGAAGGCAAATAATAGCAAGAAGCGAATGACAAACGAATTACTCAGTCGTCGCCGTAGATTGTTCATCATTTCCTCGCTTGATTTTTGCTCTTTGTCCGACTTGAAAAACTAAAATACACCGTTGATTTCTTGCTTTTATAACCAATTATTTTAAAAACATGACTTGATTTTGTTTAGAATTTTTGGTAACGATAACACCAAACGATAGCATACTAAAGAGATTAATTATAAGTAACTTTTGACCGATATAAAGTAATTATTCTGTACGTTACTTTACCTTAAATATTATTAATTTAGTCTGACAATCGTAAAACTATCGGCTTAAGTTTATGCTGGCAATGCCCCTCAAAATACTGTCCGAAGTATTATTAAAATTTAGTAATGCGACAAAACTACTCAGGCGCACTCCGCACCAAAATCACGGTACTATTAACACCCCGTGCGATCGCTTCTGGGATATTCCCATGCACCACCTGCTGCAACAAACCCTCCCGACTCGCACCCAAAACCACCACATCACAACGATCCGACTCAGCTAAATGAATCACCGCATTAGCAACAGAATAGGATCTAACCGGAATTGTCGCCACACCTGTATTCAGCTTATGGCTAAGGAAATAAGCCGCTTTTTCTAATCCCGATGTGTCAGGTAGCTTACTTGAGGGCGGAAAAACTTGTACCACTTTCAGCGTTGGCTTGACAGCAAGCTTTGCCAACGCCGGTAAAAGCTTTAGGGCATAATTAGAATTTGGTCCACCTGCAATTGGCACTAACCAATGATGCCAAGCGACAGGTAACGGACAAGATGCGATCATTGTGCCATCGCCTTGCTCTTCTTCACCATATCCCAATTTCACCAACACCAAATCACAAGGTGCAGAACGAATCAGCGTATCCACAACATTACCAAAAATGCGACCCGGACTCTTGACCGGCGACCCTTTCCAGCCCATAAAAATCATGTTAATGTGTCGCTGCTTAACCGTTTCCAGAATCGCTTGGGCAGTATCATGAGATGACCGTATTTGCGTATGTACAGGGATGTCCCAGTCTCGCCCTAGTTTTTCGGCTAAACGCAGCAAGCGACGGCTTCTGGTCGTTTTTACCGCAGTTTGAGCGGGATTATTACTGCGAGGGATCGAGATAATTTGCAGACATTCAATTTCATAATGGCGATCGCGTGCAATTGCCGCCGCTAGTTGCAACAAAACAGGTGCCGTTTGCGGATTTGCCAAAGGTACCAAAATCCGTCCCCTACCTACCTGCGGCGCACGAGTTTGATACACTACATAAGACGGATCAGGAGCAGGTCCAATCGGGCTACTTGTACCACTCAACTTATCAGCTTCGGCACGAATAATATCAGCACGAGTAATAATTCCCACCAAATGCCGCCCCTCCGTCACAGGCAAACGGCTGAGTTGGTAACGGTTGAGTAAATACAGTACCTGACTCAAAGAATCTGTGGGAATTACCGTGATCGGCTGCGGCGTCATCATTTCCGCAAGTCTCGTCTCTCCAGATAGATGTTGGCTTTTGGCATTAGAAATATCAGTCTGAGTGATGATACCCACCAACTCACTATCATCAACTACCGGAAAGCCACGATGATGAGAGCTAGAAAAAGCCTTTATTGCCTCATCTAAACTCATCTGACTCACCAATGTTTCTACTTTATTTTGCATCAAATCAGCCGCTGTCAGCCCGGCTAAAGAACTACTTTCAGTTGCTTGGGTGGGCGAATTATAGCCTTTTAATTCCAGCAGACGTTGATATAGTGAACCCTTAGCAACTTTATCGGCAACTAAGTAAGAAACCACACAAGTAATCATCAAGGGCAGCACAAGATTAAAGTTGGTTGTCATCTCAAAGACAATGACAATTGCCGTCATCGGTACTTTGGAAACTGCGCTAAAAAATGCCCCCATTCCTGCCAAGGCAAAGCTTGTCGGCGAACCAAAATGCAGTAAATGTAATTGTGCCGTTCCTACTAAGTAACCAAGGGCAGAACCCAAAACTAAAGAAGGATGAAATAATCCTCCTGGCGCACCAGAACCATAGGAAACTAAAGTTAGAAGAAAGTAGACAACCAATGCAAGAGTTGTAAATTGCCAACTTTTCTCACCGGTCAACAGCAACAACCGTAAACCATTGTTATCACGAAAAGACTCTGGTAGGAGGGCAACGAAGCAGCCACAAATCATCCCAGCCATGCCAATACGCATCGGTAAACCAAGATTGAGGCGATCGTATAAGTTAAGACTTTTTAGCAAGCCCTGATTAAACAAGGCTCCTAACAATCCAGCTAAAAGACCTAATAATAGATAAAAGGGAATTTCTGGGGCGGTAAAACTACTATTGAGGCTACTTAACTCTAGGTTGAGATCAAGGCTGCGTCCACCTAATAATCGCGACACAACCGCACCAATGAAAGAAGCTAAAATTGCTGTACCTAATGTCAGGCTCGAAAGATCCCGCATTAGTTCTTCAATAACAAATAAAATGCCCGCAAGGGGAGCATTAAATCCTGCCGCTAAACCGGCACCAGCACCTGCAGCAATCATTTGCCGCCGATGATCTGGAGAGGTTGGCACCCATTGGCTCAATTGTGCAGCTATGGCGGCGCCAATATGTACGGTGGGACCTTGCCGCCCCATTGTCAAGCCAGCGGCGAGAGATAGAATTGTTGTCACCAACTTGACAAGAGCAACTCGTAAATTCAGGGCGATCGGAAATTGAGCCAGTACACCCTTGACTTGAGGAATGCCACTGCCCGTCGCGTCTGGTTCTAGGCGTTCAATAAGCAACCCGCAAAGGAGTCCCAAACAAAGTCCCACGGCGGGTAAAACCAAGCTAGCAGGTAAAGTATTAGAAGCTTGAACTCGAAATGAACCTAACCAACCGATACTTTGCTTGAGCAAGACGGCAGAAAGTCCAGATACTAATCCAATCAGACAGGCTTCTGCGATCGCAAGGCGTCTTCTAGGAAGTAACCATTGACGAAAGCGTTTGGGCAAGGACAATGGCGTTGTCATATATTAGTAGTAACGGACTATAGATGCAAATGAAAACTGGCGCTCAATTTTCCTAAGATTTGGAAAATGAAAATATAACACTATTACCTTGTCTAATTTGGTGTTCTACTCTAAACCTAGCAAAGACACCAATGTTTTTAAATCGGCAACTTCTAAATCAGGCTTGCCACTGGCGGCAACAGTTGCTCCATGCCCTGCTTGATTTTGCCTGCGATTTACCCATACTGTTGATAGTCCCATGCTATTTGCCGGAATAATGTCGTGATATACACTTTGAGCTACGTGTAATAATTTGTTGGGACTAATGCCCATGCGCTCGATTGCCGTTTCAAAGTTTTGTAATGATGGTTTATAAGATTTGACTTGTTGGGCAGTTATAATCCAATCAAAATCTATTTTTAATTTCTTGGCTGTATGGGCAAATAAATCATCATCAACGTTAGAAATAATTGTTAGTTTATAGCTTTTTTTGAGCGCTTTTAGAGCGGCAACGGTATCAGGAAATGGTTGCCAATTTTGCAGAGATTCAGCTAAAGAATTTAATTCTGCTTCAGTCGGCACAAAATTTAGCTTAACTCCAAAATCTTGCACGACTTTTTTGAGGATTTCTCGATAAGTTGAATATTCTTTTGCTTCAAGAGCTGATTCGCTTTGAGCAAACATTTCTAGAAGCTGCTGATCACTAAGATTATCTTGAGTAATATTATGATTGGCACGAATTGTTTTTAATGCTGTTAAAATACCACTTTCCCAATCAATTAAAGTGCCATAACAATCAAAACTCAAAACCTCAAATTGTTGAAAATTCATAGTAATTATTATAATCTCTTCTTGATTTAATTATAGATTAATAATTAATAAGCATACATTTTGAAGTCATTGATTTAGCTTCCCGACTTTTTGGAAAAGCCGGGAAACTGCCTTCGCGCCTCGTTTAAGATGAATAGAGGTAATTCAATAAAACAATGGTATAAATAAGTTTAACTTCTACCTGTGGTCGAAATTCCTTCTACAATTAACGACGGTGTATAACAAGGACCATTCCAATCAGCATCACCTCCCAATGTAACTAGCTGTTTGAGTACAGTATAGACATTACCAGAAATCATGGTGTCTTTAACTCGCCCGGTAATTTGTCCATTCTGAACACGATAACCGAGTTCAACATTAACGGAAAAATCACCAGAAATATCAGCGCCTCCTCCTAATAATTGATCAACAACTAATCCTTGATCCAACTGTTGAATTAAATCATCAAGCGAGCCATTGCCTGGTTGAATTAAAAGGTTAACTAAACCGGGAGTTGGATAGCTGCCCATACCAGGACGAAAACCGCTGCCAGTAGTACCAGTACCGAGTAATCTGCCTGTAGTGCGATCGCTATAAAATCGCAGTAATTGCCCTTCTCTAATAAATAAAAGTGGTTGAGTGGGAGTACCTTCATCATCAAATGGGCAGCTATAAGGACCCGTATCCGGTTGCTGAAAAAGTGTCAAAGCTTCTGAGGTGACAACTTGAGTTAAGCGACCGCTCCAAGGTGATGATCCTTCTAATACTTGTTTACCATTTAAGGCTGCCTGAATGGTATCCCAAAGTAAATCTGCCGCCTTTGCTGTTAACAAAACGGGTACACGACCAACTGGCGAGGCAACATTTTCTTTTGCCCAATTTAAACGTTGTAAAATACTTTGAACAACATTTTCATGGCTTAAAGTTCCTCGTTTAGTTTGACCATCATAAACACTCAAAAAGTCCTCACCGCGCACCCATTCGACGCCCACAGAACAGCTTAGTGTGGTGTCAGTATAATGGCAATCTAAGCCTTTAGAATTAATCAAACGAGTTGTTTCTTCGTCGCATTCCAACTCAGCATCACACAAAACTTCTGGGTAAGCATCACGAATTTGAGCGATCGCTTGTTTGCCCATTTTCACTAATTCTCCCACCCCAACCACCTTACCCAAATCAGGATAGCGATCGGTTCTAGCTTCGCTAAGTTCAACCAATTCTGGTTCATTTAGCGCCGTCATTGCCAACGCCCGATCAACTAAATCTTGCGCTTGGGCAGGTCCATACGCCACCGCCAAACCCGGACGCCCGTCTCGCCATAAGCGCAACGCCACGCCTTCTGATTGGCTGCTTTCTAGCTGTTTGAGGCGGTTTGCTTCAAAAAACACAGGACGAGCAAGCGATCGCGATTGATACACCTCTGCCTCCTGTGCCCCCGACTGAAGCGCTAACTCTAAAAGCTGTTCGCTATGTAGCGATGGCGGCAAATCGTGAGAACCCATAATTTATGTATGCTTGTCTGTTGTTTTTCTTTGGCGTTACCTTTCTTCTCGATTAAGACGGGGAAGAAAGCTTCTAATCTAATAATCAGTAATGTGCGATCTATAAAAGCTGAACTTCACATCGCGATCGCTACTTTAACTCTTGCAATAACCAAAACCCTGCAAAAGTCTCTGAAGTTGTGCTTGATTGCACCGCGATAAAATGTACCATCTCGGCTTGTGCTTTTGCTAACTCAAATCCTTTAGCTTCTACTATGGTTTGAGCATCTTTGATGTTAGCCAGAATCCAGCTATCACTCGCACCCGTCTCTAGTAATAACCTGGTGTTTTGCTCATCAAATCTGACGAATGCTAACTCTAAGCCTGACATCCACCCTGCCAAAGGCGTTGCCCTAGAAGAGTATATAATCATTCCGGGAACACGAGTCTCTTTCTTTAGCCCCATCATTGCCACAGGAAACGCCTCACCAAAATCAATTTCCCATTCATCCATTTCTGCAAAAGCTGAGGCTTCTAGCGTCACAAATGCCCATTTTTGCCCCTCCAACGCATCTGGCAATAGTTGCGGTTTCTGGGGTTGATAGCGGACAAACGCCGCTGCGGCAGCCGTTGGTTGATAGCCTGGTTGTTTGGGATAAACGCCAAGCATACGTTCTTGTAGCCAGCGGTCTATAGTGTATGTGCGACGACTGCATTGGGCAGGGATACCTAGTTCTTCGCAGGCTTTGATGATCATATTGCTCATCTGACGCCGGAAAAAGCGGATTTTTTGGGGCTTTTGTTGAGTTTGTTGCATTGCCTCTTCAATTGCCGTCCGCAACCAAATCGAGTTTACCTGCTGATTTGGACAATATTGAGCATATTTAAACAGTTCCTGATCTAACGGGCGAGTATCTAAAGGTGCCTCGCACAGTAATACTTCCCAGACCTTTTTTTGATTTTCATCTAAAATCGGACGCGAGTAAAAATCTAGTTCCCAAATACTCATGCAAAAAATGATGATTCAACCCCTCTCTTCATCATACGGGTCAAGGAGACATCACTTAGATAAAGTATTTGCTGATTTTTGTTGGCTAAAATTGGGCTAAATTCTGGTATGCAACTGGACTTGAAACGATTTGCCACAAAGTCTTGACTTTTGCGACACTATTACTTTGTTTAGATAGCAATCATTGTACATTTAATGAGCAATTACCAATTAAGGTGTGTTTATGAGTAACGAAAGAATTGAAGTTGTAGCCACAAATGAGGCTTTTTATCGAGCTTTTGAGAAAAAAGATATTGAAGCTATGAGCGTTATTTGGTCACAGGGAACAGGCAGTATGTGCATTCATCCTGGACGGAATATTTTACGGGGTTGGAAGGAAATAGAAATATCTTGGCTACAGATATTTAGAAATACCAAATATATTGAGATTGAAACCGAAATTTTAACAGTAGAAATTCGGGAAAATCTGGCTTATATTGTGTTGATTGAAAAATTACTACAAGTTAGCGGTGGTAGAAGCATTCAAGCACAATCAATGGCAACAAATATTTTTGAAAAGATGGGTTTGAAATGGTATTTAATTCATCATCACGGCAGTCCAATTATGCGCTGAATTAGTACAATTATCTTAATCTCAATACACAATTAAAACAGTAAAAAGTGATGGTAACGGCAACTATAACTGCAGACATTTCTCTAGAAGATTATTTAGCAAATCCACCCGATCAGATGGAGTGGGTAGATGGGCAACTACTGGAAAAAACAGGTATGACAGTCAGACATAGTATAGTTCAGTCTCGCTTAGACAGTTACTGGCGAAATCATAAAAACGAAAGTAGACAAGGAGGAGAGGTTCTTGTTGAACTTCCTTGTCGTACTTTGAAGCAGGGGCGGCGTCCTGATGTTTCTTATATTACTGCCGAAATGTTAGCAGAATTTGGCGAAGCAGGTGCGTTGCCCCAAAGTCCACCATTAGTAGGTGAAATTGCCTCTCCTGGTGACTCTGCTGAGGATTTATTTGCCAAAGCACAAGAGTATTTGGAGTCAGGTTGTGAGGAAGTTTGGTTAGTGTTTCCTGAGACGCGCCGGGTTTTGGTGCTAACTAGAAATCAGACTTTTGGATATAGTGTTGGGGATGTAGTTAGTACGCAATTAGTGTTGCAAGGTTTTAGTGTGGCAGTTGATGAGTTTTTGGCTTGAAGATGTTAGTAATATTATCTATTGTAGAGACGTTCCGTCGGAACGTCTCTCCCAGTCATCCCTAATTAACCATGACTTTCGGAACCTCTCTCCCAGTAATCCCTAATTAACCATGACTTTGTATAAAAATAAGTATCGAATTGAATCTGTTAGATGTCAAAATTGGGATTACACATCTAACGGCTATTATTTTGTTACTATTTGTACTTATAATCGAGAATATTTTTTCGGTGATGTTGTCGAAGATAAAATGCAGTTGTCAGCAGTTGGAGAAATTGTAGCTGAAGAATGGCAAAAAACTGCCCAACTCCGTTCATATATAGAATTAGATGAATGGATTGTTATGCCCAATCATTTGCATGGAATTATTATCCTCAAGAATGAGACGTTCCGACGGAACGTCTCTACGAAAATGGTAAACTCGCGGTTAAAACCGAAATCTTTAGGTGCAATTATTGGTCAAATTAAATCGGTTTGCACTAAACAGATTTGGGAAGCTGGGTTTGATGATTTCAATTGGCAAGACAGATTTTATGACCACGTTATCCGGGATGAAGAATCTTTACACAATATTCGAGAATATATCGTTAATAACCCGCTGAAATGGAAATTGGACAAAAATAATCCAGCAAATTTATATATGTGAGATCATTTATTGTAGAGACGTTCCGTCGGAACGTCTAATTAACGATTTCAAAACACACATTCAAATTTATATATGTAATATTATCTATTGTAGAGACGTTCCGTCGCAACGTCTAATTAATAAATGTCGCAACGTCTAATTAATATCGGAACCTCTCCACCAAATTTTTAGTTAAATAATTTATCTCTCTCAATACCCGCACATATCATAGAGACGTTCCGACGGAACGTCTCTACCAGATTTTTGGCACTCACCCCACCTGACTTTCCAGAGGCTAACGCTGTCTTAACCCCCCTTCCCAATTCCGGGAAGGGGAGGCAGACTTTAATTATCACAACTAACAAAAGTCATCTTATTTCCAGTTCCCTCTCAAGAGTAGGAGCGGTTCTACGGCACCGTAATTGGCACCAAAGCATTCGTCGGTGCATAGCTGCGATAAATGCCATTATCCGCAAATACCAAAACCAGCCGCAACGGATAATCCGGTTCCACCTGCAAATCAGCCCAAGGCACCGCCACCTCCAGACATTGATCCAGCGCCACCTGAGCGCGACTCGCCCGTGGTTGCCATTGAGAATACTCCACAGCCTCCTGGAACCAAAACGCCTGAGTTAGCAAATTAATTGCCAAATGATGATGAAACTGGTAATTCAACGGCGCTTCATCTGGTAACTCTGCCAAAGGTGCTGGACTATTGTGCATTGTCCGGTCAGCATAAAACCACAACAAGTGCAACTCTCCCGGAATATCTTTACCTGGTTTTACACCACTCTTGAAATCTAGCCGTAGGTAGAAGTTCAAGTGATCCACGCCGTACCAAAGCCGTTGCATAGCACTACTTTGATGCATCGTCCCTCGTGCGCCACCAATCTCAATCCGCCCTGCCTTATCCCAATCCTGCTCATCACCGATACCATTAATCACAGGATGGATAAAACTATGCGGTTGATGGTCGCCAAGAGCCTCGTGAACTTCCACAGGATTCTTGACACTAGGCGGAATTGGCTCGTTTAATGCCTCATAAATTGCACACAAGTGTTCCCGGAACAACTGGTCAAACACGGCATCCTGGTTGGAAGAATGACCTTCACCAAACCACCAAAACCAGTCAGAACCTTCCGCCGCATACAATGCTTCCCAAGCTTCGGGATTATTTTCTTCTGTCGCTTCCGGATGCTCGTACAACATCTGTCGTGCATTTGTCAATAGATCCCAAGCACGATTTTTTGCCGGATCACCAATCCAAGTCGTAAAGCTACCATCTACCCAGGAACCGGTATGGAGTTGCCCTTCTGGAATAGTTTCTGTTGGTGGGAATTGCTCGATAAATTCACTAACTGTTACCAGTTTGATCTCAGTATGTTCACTTAAAGTCTCATAAAGGCTTTCTAGGAAAGGAATACCATCTCGTTCGTAATATTCCCAGCAATTTTCGCCATCTAGGGCAATATTAACAAGCCAGGGTTGTTCTAAGGAAGTACCGTCACCTTGACGATGTTTGAGGGAACGTGCGATCGCTTCCAAATGCCCCACCAAATCAGCAGACGCCTGCTTGGCATTCATTGTCCCATAAGTAAAGCCAATCAAATCAGACAAGCGATGGTCGCGAAACACGATCGCCAAATCACCATGAGGCGTCTCCAAGCGGTAAGGGCGATAAAGCTTCTCCGGGTCTATCACATTCCCCCTTTCATCTCGATGGAAAAAGTGCTTTATGGTATGCCCCAGCACCGCCTCATCCGAGCAAATCCACTTAAACCCTTGCTTGGTAATATAAGGCAAAATCTCCGGGCTTACAGACTGTTCTGAGGGCCATAACCCACGAGGTGCACAACCAAAACGATCCTCATACATTTCCCATGCTTTCTGCAAATGCCGGGGAATATCTTCTTCCCAGGTGAAGCGAGTCTGAGGCAAATTCATATTTGGCACAGCCCTTCGCCCGGTATTAGTATCTGCAAGTAGCGGTAAAATTGGGTGAGTGTAGGGTGTTGTTGTTACTTCCAACTGACCAGCTTCTTGCATTTTGCGGTGTTGGGGAATGATACGGCTGAGGATTTCCTTTTGTTTAGAAAAAATCCGTTGGCGATCGCCTAAACTAAAATTCCGCCCTTGCTTCAACCACCCGGCAATTTCTGGATCATCCCAAAATAGCGGGTCAATCCACGCCAAGTTGTGCCAAGCCAGCAAGTCACTATAATCTTGCCCCGTCCAATTATCCAAACACCACTGACGCCCTTTATCCTGCCGCGTCCAATACAGTTCGGCATAACGAGGATGAGGATCAATTAAAGTATGGTGATTGCCATCAAAAAAATGCTCAACGATAAATTGCTGTTGTTCAGCATTCAACATTTCCGTTGGAGTTAGCGCCGCTGCCAGATAAGGATCAATTGCCGTACCAGCAATATAATCTTCTAGCTGCAAAATCAGCGAAGGCACCAAATTAACCGTCTGATGTAGCTTAGGATAGCGCTCTAGAAGCAGCACTAAATCCAGATAATCTTTCGTACCATGTAACCGTACCCAAGGTAAACGGTATTTTCCAGTTACACCAGCAGTATCACGGCTTTTATACAGTGGCTGATGCTGATGCCAGATTAAGGCGACATATAAGGGATGAGACATGAGTCAAGAGTTAAGAGTTGTGTGTTTATTGAGAGCTAAAGCTGATGATAATAGTTCTCTTGGCTTTTGACTCTTAACTCTTGACTAAAAATTGAAAACAATTAGAACACTTGTTCAACTTCGGCAATTTCTGGGATAAATTCGCGCAGGCGGCGTTCAATACCCATTCTTAGAGTCATAGCAGAGCTTGGGCAAGACCCACAAGCCCCCTGAAGCCGTAATTTGACCACAGGACCATCTAACTCAACCAGCTCGACGTTACCGCCGTCTGCCATCAAGTAGGGACGCATTTCATCCAAAACTGTCTCGACGTTTTCCGAAGTTAGCGCTAGTGTTTGGGACATACTTCACCTATGTTTGATTTGTTAAAGATTGCAACCTATGTGTTTATCCTAGCTTCCTTGATTAGTTTCTTCAGGGAAGCTAAGATTAAGCATTAAACCATTGCAGGTTCTAGCATTTTGATATTGGAAAAATTAAACTCTGTGGTGGTTCGTCCTTCTTCCTCAATGGCATGAACGACTTGGCGAGTCATCACATAATAATCGCCAATTTTCTCAAAGGTATCTTCAAATTCACGTTTGCCCCGTAAGTCGCCGGTTTTGGCATCACGGAAAATGGCATTATAACCAGCAGAGACATAGCCTTCACCAGTATCCAAATTTTCCTTGGTATTAATCGTAAACGCCATTGGTCCCATAACCCGGCTAACTTGACAAATTTCCGTACCTCGGATTTTGTAGTTAGAACCCATTGAGTCGCCTTTGACGAGAATTTCTACAGCGCCTGTAGCATCTTCTTCACCTAGGTTAAACGAACTTTTGCCGTGGGCTTTTTCAAAAGATGAGCGTTTGCGGTGAGTGACAATATCGCGCATTTGGTTATAAACGCTTTCTTGCACTTTCTCATCATCCATGCCTGTAACTTCTACAGTCAAGTCACGATTAATCTTCACCTTGCCTGTGTAGACTTCATCACCTTGCTTAATTTCAATATCGGCGCTGTAACCGGGAAAATTTTCGTCCCAAGTGTAGCGGTTTTCGTATGCCGCTTGGAATAAGTCACGAGCGCTGTTTTGATCTGTCATAAAACCTTTTTTCAATCAACTTCTTCTAGTGTAAAAAAACTTTTTGCTGTATTGACGGTTAATCCCAAATTTAAGCACCGATTTTAGAAATCTACTCCAGATCACGTTTTGACTAATTAATCAACAAATCAATAGTATCGTTTGACTGACTAGTAATCATCACAGGTTCTTGATATAGAGGCACAGTAAAGGTTACGGTTGAACCTAATCCTTCTCCCATACTATAAAAATTGACCACGCCACCCATTGTTTCCACCAGTCTTTGGGAAATTGCTAGCCCTAAACCGGTTCCTCCGTAGGAGCGAGTACGAGAACCATCGACTTGGCTGAATTTTTGGAATAACTTATCTTGCTTGTCCAAAGATACACCAATGCCTGTATCAGCAACACGGATTTTGACAAGTCCTGGTAATTCCTGGTCTTTAAAGGTTACCTTTTTCTTCAAGACTTCGGCACTGATGGTGACACCGCCTTCATGAGTGAATTTGATGGCGTTGCCAATCAGGTTAAGTAGCACCTGTAACAATCGTTGGTAGTTGCCGAATAGTATAATTTCATCTCGTGCTGCAGGCAGTTCGATGTTCAGACTGAGGTTTTTTTGCTGTGCGAGGTTTTGAGTAAAATCCTCAACATCATGCATCACGTCTTTGAGGCTGACTTGACCAAATTCCAGCTCCATTTTGCCAGCTTCAATTTTGGCAATGTCAAGGATGTCGTTGATCAATGTGTGTAGATGTATGGCTAGGCGATGAGCTTCTTCGATGAAGTTTTGCTGTTCTTCTGGATCGTCTGCCATGCCTTCTAAGACTAGCTTGAGAAAGCCAATCATGCCGTTGAGGGGGGTTCGCAGTTCGTGTGAGGTGTTTGCCAGAAATTCAGATTTGAGGCGTGAGGCTTCTTCTGCTTGTTCGCTGGCAAGTTCTAGCTCTTTATAGAGGATGCCATGAGCGATCGCGGTTCCTACTTGTTCTGCTAGTTCTCGTACTAGTTCAATTTCTGCCTCACTCCATTGCCGTTGGCGATCGCATTGTTCTAAGCTAATCAAACCATTTGGTTCGTCTTTGTAACAAGTCGAAACCACAAGTATTGATTGCGGCTGAGTATCACAACTGCCACTTTGCTCAATTACCACGGGTTCTCGACAAAATAGCGCTTGTCTGAGGTTAGGTTCATTCTCTAGTTTGAGAAGTCTACCCTGCATCGACTCAACTTTTTTTTGGTTGTATTCTGCCTCCACCTTGACGTTTTGGGCGTCAATTTGATAAGAACAAACTGAGCAACGACTAACCTGCAGAGCTTTCCCCAAGCTTTTGACCGTTTGCTGCCAAATCGTGTCTAAATCGAGGGTACGCCGAATTTTACGGGCAATTTGAGTTAGTAGTTTTTGATTAGGGTCAAGACTCAACGGCACAAGCGAGTCGATCACCGTTTGGATCGAAGCTTCTGGCAATAGGTGACCCATAACTAGCACCGTCGTGGCGATGCCATCAGGTTGTAAAATCGGGCTAATAATTAGCTCAAACGTAAAACATTGTTCGCGATAACAAAAAGAATGGATGCAACGTTCAGGTGTCCGTTGCTCCAAAATTCGTTGAATTTGTTCTCGATACGCATCAGAGGCGATCGGACAAAACGTATCAGTCAGGGGAAGTCCAACTACTTGCTCATTTTTCAGCCCGTATTTTTCAGCGTTTTGCCAATAAAACCCACGGTACTGACCGGATGCATCCTGAGTAAACACAAGCTCGGACCCCAGCCCCTGCAAAAAGCCAGAATTGCCTAGTGCAGTAGCAGCTTCCATATCGGTATACCCAGATCTAGGACATTGTAAGTTAGCATGAGCAGTCATCAGAAGAGACCTGGAAACTGCGAGTAATCATTAGAGATCACTCTTTATAATTGAATGGATTAGTGGAGCTTTGGTTAAAGCGATCGCTCCTCATAAGAAAAGTTTGATCACAAAATACTCCTCTACTGTTGTAACCTAATCATTCCATTCTCCACGCACCGGCACTGGTGGGTTGCGCTCCAAAGTACGGGTTAATTCGTCATCCCGTTCCCGTTCACCCCTCAACCATTGACGAATTGCCGTTTCAATTACCCTACTCGGATCATTAGTCAGGTGATTGATTTGGTCTAGCAAGTCCGAGTCCAAATGGATCGAAATTTCTTCCTTATCCTTGGAACGCTCCTGATGCAAGCCATTATCATTCATAATCTATATTAGTCCCCCCAGATCTATTTTACGATAACTATCAAGCCACAAACTTGAAACCGATCCTATTTTTATTACCCGTCGTACTTGTATAACAACTTTTACCTCATTTTAAGAGTGTCACCCGTATCGGTTACAGAAACATTAAAATACATTAAGTGCTAAGATTTTGCGCTGTTTGGTTCAATCTTGTTCACCCCAATAGTTTATGACTGATGTACCTGTCTCTCGCATCCGTAATTTTTCGATTATTGCCCACATTGACCACGGTAAATCCACATTAGCCGATCGCCTCTTGCAGACGACAGGTACCGTGACTGCTCGCGAGATGAAGGAACAGTTCCTCGACAGCATGGACTTGGAACGGGAACGGGGCATTACAATTAAGCTGCAAGCGGCAAGGATGAACTATACCGCCAGTGATGGCGAACAATATGTCCTTAATCTCATCGACACACCCGGACACGTAGACTTTTCTTATGAAGTCTCCCGCAGTCTGGTTGCTTGTGAAGGCGCCCTACTGGTTGTTGATGCTTCTCAAGGCGTTGAAGCTCAAACCTTAGCAAATGTTTACCTAGCTCTGGAACATAATCTAGAAATTATTCCAGTTTTAAATAAAATCGACTTGCCTGGAGCCGAGCCTGAACGAGTAGGTGCAGAAATTGAAGAAATCATTGGTTTAGATTGTAGCGGAGCCATCCATGCTTCGGCAAAAGAAGGCATTGGTATCAACGAAATCCTGGAATCAATTGTCCATCTAGTTCCACCGCCACAAGATACAGTAGATCAGCCCCTACGCGCCTTAATTTTTGATAGTTACTATGACCCTTATCGTGGTGTAATTGTTTATTTCCGTGTCATGGATGGCACTGTCAAAAAAGGCGATAAAGTACGCTTAATGGCATCTGGCAAAGAATATGAAATTGATGAATTAGGTGTGCTTTCTCCTACCCAAGTCCAAGTAAATGAATTACACGCTGGCGAAGTTGGATATATTGCCGCCGCCATAAAAGGCGTAGAAGATGCCCGTGTTGGTGATACGATTACTTTAGTCGCCAATCCAGCTAAAGAGCCTTTACCGGGTTATACCAAAGCCAAGCCGATGGTATTTTGTGGCTTATTTCCCATCAATGCTGATCAGTATGTAGATTTGCGAGAAGCGTTGGAAAAGTTGAAGCTGAGTGATGCTGCGCTAAATTATGAACCAGAAACATCAAGCGCGATGGGTTTTGGCTTCCGTTGTGGCTTTTTGGGCTTGCTGCACATGGAAATTGTCCAAGAGCGGCTAGAGCGAGAATATAATCTGGAGTTGATTACAACTGCGCCTTCGGTGGTTTATAAAGTCACAACCATTAGTGGTGAAGTTTTTGAAATTGACAACCCCAGCCGCTTGCCATCACCTCAAGAGCGGGAAAAAATCGAAGAGCCTTATGTCAAGGTGGAGATGATTACGCCAGAAACTTATGTTGGCACGTTAATGGAATTGTGTCAAAATCGGCGCGGCTTGTTTAAGGATATGAAGTATCTTGCTCAAGGACGTACTACTTTAATTTATGAGTTGCCCTTGGCGGAAGTTGTGACTGACTTTTTTGATCAACTCAAATCGCGATCGCGTGGTTATGCCAGTATGGAATACCAAGTTATCGGCTATCAAGAGAATCCTTTAGTTAAATTAGATGTTTTAATTAATGGTGATCCCGTTGACTCGTTAGCAATGATTGTCCACCGCGACAAAGCATATCATGTTGGTCGAGCAATGGTAGAAAAACTTAAGGAATTAATTCCACGTCATCAATTTAAAATTCCCATCCAAGCATCTATTGGTAGCCGAGTTATTGCCAGTGAAAACATTCCCGCTTTACGCAAAGATGTGCTGGCAAAATGTTATGGCGGTGATATTAGTCGTAAGAAAAAGCTACTACAAAAGCAGGCAAAGGGTAAAAAGCGCATGAAAGCAGTGGGTACTGTTGATGTACCTCAAGAAGCTTTTATGGCGGTGTTGCGCCTCGATCCACAGTAGGATTTTATACCCAAGCTACTAAAAGCTTGGGTTATTGAATCACCTAAAACCTAAGACGAAATCAATTTTCACAAAGCTCGTAACCCAGGGCATTGGGATACAACGAATTAACCATTGATTTGAGTTTTGGTACTCGGTCATACTGATGCAATACGGGTACAACTTTATTGTTGATCACAAGTTGATTATCTTTAATCTCATAATCACTGTCTGAAGTTTCAGCAATTGTAAAGATTAAGCCCGATAAATTCGAGTGAATTTCCAAAAGTTCTTGGGGCCAATCAAGATAAACTATTTTGTTGTGCATGGGTTGATCGATTGGCTTGTATTTATGAGCCAAGATTTCTTTTTCCATGAGCTTTGAATGTTTTAGTAAGATCTCAGGAGAACCCATAATTGTGCCCGCGCAAATCGTTGTCTTACCCTTGACGGCATTCAGTAAATCATTGCCTAAGATGTCGGCAAACCATTGTGAATCAAGATTTTTGCCACCATAAGCCATTGAGCGATCTTGTTCAAATACATTCAAAACATCTGGATTAACCTCAGAAAATGGATTACTTTGGAAGATAACATCGCGGGAGTCACATAGTAATACACACCGATAAAGAGGGTTAGCCTCAAGAAAATCATGATATAAAAAATGTCTGCCACAAATGGGATGTATCCAGTTTGAAGTGGCAGCTCGATAAACTGGCTGGTACGCCTGCTTAGAACTTCCTGAAGCTCCCTTTTCTAGGGCAATTAATAACCCTCGATACATAGCCTTAAGAATTAAGTTACTGCCAATTTCGCGCCAAAGGCTGCAAGTGGGCAAAAGAGTAACCTTCAACTCATTAGCAAGTTCTACAAATTGAGGTTCCATTGGTTGCACCAGCAAAACTATGTCAGTAGTTTCAGGGGAACAAAATTTGCGTGCCGAAAGCAGGAAACGCGCATAATCACTAAACTGGAGATTGGTGGCTAAAGACAGTATCACGTCCTTTTTTCCAACGGAATTATGAATACCATGCTGTGTTTCAGTCAATTCTGGAATCATCAATATTTACCTCTTAAGAAAAACTAATTGCTCAGATATCAAAATTTCCTTAATTAAGGGTATTCAAATATCGCTCAACAAACGGCATCGAACAACTAAGTCATGATTCAGATAGAAGATTAGCTGCTCAGTTAAGCCAGGAATATTGCGTCAGCACTACAATAGCTCAATGGCTTTAATATTTAACTAATTAAGATCATATCTATCCGGATTTTTGCAACCTGTATTGATAGATATACACAACTAAAAGCCAGCTAGATGATACCTAACCAGAAATTATGCCTCTTCAACAGGTGTTGCACAATATCAAATGATGACTTGAGACTGAGCCACGAACTGCCCTCGCTGCACCAGTAATAAAGTAGTGAAAGGACATTGCCATGGTAAGCTTTCGCTATCTCTGTCGAGACTGCAATCGTCGATTTCGGGAGAATTCATCACTTCCCTCAATCCAGTTTATATCATGCAACACCTATCCACAAATATAACCAGTGAACAGAATTTTATTCAAGTCTTTTGAGCTGATGTCGCTGAAAATGCTTGCCATTCATGACAAGCATTTTCAGAAATTGTGGCATTTAGAGCTGAAGACGATTAGCATAGTGTGCAAGCTTGATACATCCTTACATAAAATCATGAGAATTTTGGTTACGGGCGGGGCTGGTTTCATTGGTTCCCACCTGATCGATCGCTTGATGGCTCAAGAACATGAAGTCATTTGTATCGACAACTTCTATACCGGTCATAAACGCAACGTTCTGCAATGGCTAGGCAACCCCAACTTTGAACTAATCCGTCATGATATCACAGAACCAATTCGGTTAGAAGCAGATCAAATTTATCACCTAGCTTGTCCCGCTTCGCCAGTCCACTACCAATACAACCCAGTCAAAACCATCAAAACCAACGTGATGGGAACTCTAAATATGCTGGGGCTAGCCAAACGAGTCAAAGCCAGATTTTTGCTAGCTTCCACCTCAGAAGTTTACGGAGATCCAGAAGTTCACCCCCAGTCAGAAGAATACAGAGGTAACGTTAATACCATTGGACCTCGTAGCTGCTATGACGAAGGCAAACGAGTCGCTGAAACCCTCGCTTTTGACTATTACCGCCAAAATATCGTAGACATTCGTGTAGCGCGAATTTTCAACACCTACGGCACTCGGATGCTAGAAAATGACGGTCGAGTTGTTAGCAACTTTATCGTGCAATGCCTCAAAGGAGATTCTGTAACTGTATACGGTGATGGTTCACAAACCCGCAGTTTCTGCTATGTTTCAGATTTAGTGGACGGATTAATGCGGTTGATGAATGGTCAGCATCAAGGACCAATTAATTTAGGTAATCCTGGTGAATACACAATTCTCGAACTGGCACAAGCAGTACAGAAGATGGTAAACCCTGATGCTGAAATTATATTTAAACCTTTACCGATTGATGACCCTCGACGCCGCCGCCCCGATATTACCAAAGCAAAAACTTTGCTGGGGTGGGAACCTACCGTACCCTTACAAGAAGGATTAAAACTAACGGTAGAGGATTTTAGTCGTCGTGTTAAGGCTTCAGAGGGACAGTCATTGGCTTCAATTTAAGCTATCTTCAACTCAGAATGCCAGGATACGAGCCTCAAACAGCGGAAGTTTCTAATCCCGAACTTATATCAACGAGGATTCAACTCTATGCGTGTTTGTGTTATTGGTACCGGATATGTTGGCTTAGTTACGGGTGTAAGTCTTGCTCATATTGGGCATCATGTCATCTGTGTAGACAACAACGAAGAAAAAGTCAAGCTCATGAAAACTGGGCAGTCGCCTATTTATGAACCCGGACTTTCAGAGATTATGCAGGCGGCAATTCAAGGGGGACTACTAGAATTTACCTCGGATTTAGCGGCTGGAGTGGCTCACGGTGAGGTTTTGTTTATTGCTGTGGGCACACCAGCTTTAGCAAATGGCGAAAGCGATACCCGTTACGTGGAAGCAGTTGCCCGTGGCATTGGCACTCATCTCAACGGCGACTATAAAGTTATTGTCAATAAATCAACTGTACCCATTGGTTCCGGCGACTGGGTGCGGATGATTGTTTTGGATGGCGTGGCGGAACGTCAAGGCACTTTGGTGGGCGCTGGCGGCGGTTTGACAGAGGCAACAACCAGCGAGACTATACCGGATTTTGAAGTTGTTAGTAACCCAGAGTTTTTACGGGAAGGCTCGGCGGTTTACGATACTTTTAATCCAGACAGAATTGTTTTGGGCAGCAATAGTCACCGCGCCATTGAGGTAATGCAAGAACTTTATGCACCGATTGTAGAGCGTCGGGTAGCTGAAGATAAATCGTTGCCGCCTGTGCCAGTATTGGTTACTGATGTTAGTTCGGCTGAGATGGTTAAATATGCAGCTAATGCTTTTTTAGCCACCAAAATTAGTTTTATTAACGAAGTTGCCAATATTTGCGATCGCGTTGGGGCTGATATTACCCAAGTTGCTAAAGGTATCGGTTTAGATTCTCGCATTGGCAATAAGTTTTTGCAGGCAGGAATTGGTTGGGGCGGTTCTTGTTTTCCCAAGGATGTCTCAGCTTTAATTCATACAGCAGATGATTATGGCTACGAAGCTCAACTGCTCAAAGCCGCTGTCAGTGTGAATGAACGTCAGCGTTTAATTGCCATTGAAAAACTTCAGCAAGAACTGAAAATCCTTAAGGGTAAAACTGTTGGATTACTCGGATTAACCTTCAAGCCGGATACAGATGATCTACGCGATGCACCTGCACTAAATTTGATTGAAAATCTCAATCGATTAGGAGCAAAAGTTAAAGCCTACGACCCAATTATTTCACAAACAGGTATGCGTCACGGCTTATCTGGCGTGATTGTGGAAACTGATCCCGAACGACTAGCTGATGGCTGTGATGCTTTGGTATTAGTGACAGACTGGGAGCTATTTCAAAAGTTGGATTATCTCAAGATGGCAAAACTGATGAATAATCCTGTAATGATTGATGGTCGTAATTTTCTCGACAGGGAAATGTTGACAAATGCAGGTTTTCGCTTTGTAGGTGTTGGTCGTTAAGTAAACGGGGAGACAGAAAGAGTTAAGGCATAGTTAATTGCCAAATAATTTGCTTGATCCCCACTTTTTGAGGTTAATATCGGCTTAAAAAGCGGTGGAAAAAATTTGTCTTGTGCTTAGACATTTTTGCCAAGATAAATTAGTAATTTCCACCGTTTTTTATTGGCAAGGCATAATAATGATGCCACTCTCTAAATAGTTAAATCCTGCTCAGAAAACTTGCAACATCTCAAATTTCGGCAAAATCTTTATCAAATCTTCACAGAAATTAATATATATTTTATCAATACTTTATACACAAACACTAAAACAGAAATTAACGTTGAAGCTAAGTGAAATTACGCAATTAGTAGTTGCAGTCAATGAATAATTGTAAAGATCCGGTAAAATATACTGGCTGATACTTGACAACCGAACAAAACCTAAAATCATTTCAGGAATTATTAATCATGCCAGCTCCACTTAAGAAACTCGTCCTAACCCCAGTACTAGTTTCGGCGGCAGTTTTTGCCACACTGACTTTACCATTAGCCTTCTTTGGCAAAAAGCCAGTTACTATTCAATTGCAAGAAGAACCAATATTTAGTGGTCAACTTCGGGACATCGCCGCTCCTTATCTTGGTTTGGCTAGTATCTTGAGTTTGGGTGCTGGGTTTGCTAGCGTGGCGATTACAGGCTGGAGAAGTTCTACTCACAAATCTTCCCAAGTTGAGGCTCAATTGTCGAATTTAACCGAAAACCTCCGGGAAAAAGAAGCGCAATTAGAAGCCTTAAAACTGTCAGAATCTCAGCTAGAAGCGGCTGGCTTGAGTGCATTTTTGGATGAAGCACCGCAACAGCAATTAACACAATCTCCAGTTGTTGCTAACGTTGAAGCACCGCAGCAATTAACACAACCCCCAGTTGTTACTAACGTTGAAGCACCGCAACAATTAACACAACCTCCAGTTGTTGCTAACGTTGAACCCGCACCAATTGAAGCTTTAGTTATCACAGCTCAACCATTTGCTGCACCACAAAACGTGCCCTCTGCTCATTCGTCGCGCACAGTGCAAGTTGTGTCAGGATTTGCCAATGCTCAACCATTTCTGGGTTATGCTCGCATGAGAGCAAAAATTGTCCCCCAACCTGCTCCCATTACTCAAGCTCCCTTAGATGTGTCCTTAGATGTTCGGGAACTTCATACCAAGCTTGAACAAATCAGATCACAGATGGCAACATTACAAAATGCGATCGCTTCCACATCATCTAACTCAATTGAGACACAGCCTTCTCGACAAACCCCAGCCGAAATAACGGCAGCAACACATCTACAAGTTGTTAACTGGTCTGTGAATCAGAAAAGTTCATAGTCTGTTCTTACCTTAAAAAAGGCAAACTGCTGCTTAATCGTCATTTAGTTGTCATTCGCCAGAATCCAGACTAACATGACCAAGAAATCAGCAAGAGAAACATTTTATACAACCCCTTACCTAAAACACCTGAATTTAATCCTTTCAGTTTGCTAATAATTTCGCCCCAGCCCAATTCGGTCAAAAATCAATTGAGCAGAGTAAATTTAGCTAAATGTCCGGATTAATCTAATAAATTGCTGTTTTACCTATATCAGGTGTTGTTACACTCAACCTGACGGCTGGTTACCTTCACCAGTTGTCAGTAATAAACACGTATAGTAGTCCTGCACAAAAAAAACGACAGTTTCATCGGTCGCCAAATAACAATGCCTTTGCTAAAGTGGCGACAGGGTGCAAACCGACGAGTTTTTAAGCTTTTACAACCTAGGCAATGAACAAAATGAGCCTTGATTGTCACCGTATTGCATCTTCAACTTTGTTGTGGATAAACCTAGTGGGCGCTAGCTCAATTGCCATCTCATTAATGGTAGGAATTAGTAGCCAGCCCGCTCAAGCAAATCAACCAGAATCAGTGACACCTGGCACTGAACCGCTCAATGCCTCACTATCAATAACCAATAGCCAAGAATTGGCACAACAACAGCCACTAAAGACACCTAGTATAACCTCAACCGTAGCTGTGATAGAAACAGCAACAGCATTTGAGCCAGTGTCAGAGGTAAGAGAACCTGTCAAAGAGAGCAATGTAGAAAAAGACAAACAGCGATCGCAATTTACCAGCCCAAACCCCTGTGACGGTACAACTTGCAGCATCGTCGCACAACTTCCCTCGTTACCACAAACCATCACCCCCGTACCCGTACCCGCTGCGCCAATTCCAGGTGGTAACAATTCCAACTCAAGATTAGGACAACTGCCTTATCTACCGCAGCCTCCAAGTGCAGTACCAACTCCCCCACCCGTGGGTAATAACTATAGCCCAATGGGGGGACAAGCCTACTATCCCCAGATGATGATGTTGGTACCCGTGCCAGCCACAGGCATGATGCAGCCACCAACTGGTTATCCACAAATGGTGCAGCCGGGGTATTCTCCCCAAATGATGATGGTAATACCCATGCCAGCCACAGGCATGATGCAGCCACCAACTGGTTATCCGCAAATGGTGCAGCCGGGGTATTCTCCCCAAATGATGATGTTGGTACCCATGCCAGCCACAGGCATGATGCAGCCACCAACTGGTTATCCACAAATGGGGCAGTCGGTATACAATCCGCAAATGGTACAACCTGTACCTAACCAAATGGGGCAGCCTTATTATCCACAAATGCAGGTAGCACCTCTACCAGCGCCACTTGCACCCTCACCTGGTTTTAATAATTATCCGCAACCACAACAATTAGGGCAACCTTATTACCAGCAAGTACCAGTTGCACCTGGGTTTAATAATTATCAGCAACCACAACAATTTGTGCCAGTTGCGCCTGGGTTTAATAATTATCAGCAACCACAACAATTAGGGCAGCAACCTTATTACCAACAAGTACCAGTTGCACCTAATTTTAATAACTATCAGCAACCACAACAACTTGTACCAGTTGCACCTAATTTCAATAATTATCAGCAACCACAACAACTTGTACCAGTTGCACCTAGTTTCAATAATTATCAGCAACCACAACAATTAGGGCAGTCACCTTATTACCAACAAGCACCAGTTGCGCCTAATTTTAATAACTATCAGCAACCACAACAATTAGGGCAACCTTATTACCAACCAGTGCCAGTTGCACCTAGTTTTAATAATTATCAGCAACCACAACAATTAGGGCAGCAACCTTATTACCAGCAAGTACCAGTTGCACCTAATTTCAATAACTATCAGCAACCACAACAACTTGTACCAGTTGCACCACCAACCACAGCGCCATTACAAAATCAACAACCGCCCTTGCTGCGTAGCACCGCATTAACTGCACCTTCCTTGCAGCTACAAGGTACTTATATCAATCAAGGCGATCAATCTTCAGCAAGGGCACGTCTTTCAACCTTATATCCACTGACACCGCAAGTGCAGTTTGGTGCTAGTCTCGATTTGACTAGTGAGGCAAATAGCTTTGCTGACTCACGTGGACAAGGTTTGAATGTTAATGAACTTTATGTAGCAGCGGCACCATTTACAGGTTTGCCGAATTTGCGCTTTGTAGTGGGTCAGTTAGATTTAACATCATACTTTGATCGCAATAGCTTTGCTAAAGATGGAGCAACTCAATTTTTTAATCCTGTTTTCCAGACTAATCCAGCTTTGAGTGCTACGGGAATTGCTTCTCGTCCGGGGGCTTTGGTGAATTGGACATTGACGGATAATATTGAAGCTAAAGCGGCTATATTTTCTTCTTCTCGCAGTTTAGGTGACTTTAGTTTGGATGCCTTTGCTGGAGAAATTGGCTTTCGCTATGGTAATGCCATTATTCGTGGTACTTATAGCTCAGACCGAGATGCAGGTTCGAGAGATGGCTTTCGGGAGATTTTTGGCGTAATACGAGATGATGGTACCACAGGTATTCGCTCATCGGATCGCGAAGATTCTTATGGTGTCAATGCTGAATATTTTGTGCCTAATTTAAATATGGGATTATTTGCGCGTTATGGTCGCTATGAAAACCAGACGATCAAACGTGGCGGTGATACTTATAGTCTTGGGGTGAGTTTTGCTGATGTGATTAGCAAAGACGATCGCTTAGGTTTAGCTTATGGTCGTAATTTATCAAATGATTTGTTGCGTCGCCAAGATAGGTCTGATGTGCCAGATGTTTTGGAGTTATTTTATGATTTCCGCTTTTTACCAAATTTGCGCTTAGGTTTTACAATCCAGCAACGCAATGGTTTTGACGATACTTATGCGGGTTTTCGAGTCAAAACTGATTTTGATCTGACTCCTAGAGGGATAACTCCATGAGTTTTAATCGGGAATTTGGCATTCTTAAGCTTAAAAATCAGCGTGGTTGCTCAGTGGTTCTACTAGGAATACTATCGATGTTGATGGTAGTTACAAATCTACCTTCAGCCTTGGCTCAAAGCGCTTCTGAGGCACTGCAACAACCATTTTCTTTGTTGCGCGACGGCAGAGTAAATGATGCGATTAAGGCGTTTCAAGAAGCGATTCGCAATAATCCGCAATCGTTGGAAGCAAAATTAGGATTAGCGATCGCTTATCGACGCCAAGGTTTAATTCCGCAAGCTTGGACTGCTTATCAAAATGTACTCGCTCAAGACCCGAATAATCTACTAGCACTAAAATCAGTTGGTTTATTTGGCACCTATCGCACAGAGTGGCAAGTGCAAGGTATTGAAGCTTTGTCAACTTTGCTGACTTTGACGCCCGACGATAATGAGGCGCGGGGTTTGCGGGGCTTGCTTTATGGCTATCAACAGCGCTTTAGTGAGGCAATAGCAGATTATCAAATCGTGCTTGCTGCCAACCCGACGCCAGAAATAATATTAGGTGCTGCTGAGACTTATACCAACAGTGGCAACCCACAACAAGGAATAGATTTATTTAACCGTTATTTGAGGACTGGAAAAACTGTAACAGGGTTTTCGACAATTGCCTATGCACGGGCATTACGAGAAACTGGCAACTCTGCACAAGCGGTATCAGTATTAGAAACTGGGTTGAGGGGCTCCAAAAAGTTCGACGAATTAGAAATTCAAACTCGTGCCGCCTTATCACGGGCGTATTTGGCAAATCAGCAGTTGAATGAAGCTAGAGCAGTTTTAGTGCCGTTGCAGGGCAAGACTGAGGCTATTCTACCTTTGGCGCGCAGTTTGAATGAAATATTGACCCAAACTAACGACTTAAGCCTTGCCGACTCGGTGGCAACTCTCTACCGTCAAGCACTTGCTCAAGATGCTAATCCTGATCCTAAATTATTACGAGAAGTTGCCGATGTTTTTGTGGGGTTGCCGCAAGGAGAAACATTTGCTCTCCAAATTTACCGCCAACTTGTTGTTAGTAATCCAAATGACCGCAGTCTTTTTATTAAACAACTAACCTTAGAAAGTAAGCTTGGTTTAATTAGCCGCCCGGAATTAAGAGCACGTTTGGCACAAGCTGTACAACCACTACCTCAAGATCCTACTGATCTTAAGGCATTAGCCGAAGCTTTGGCAGGTATTGATCCGCCGGGACCAGAATTTTTGGGAGTATATCAAAGTTTGGTGGCGACTGGTGTAAATGTGCCGTTTTTAAATTTCCGCATTGCTCAATTGTTGATTGAAGGCAATAATTTAGCAGCAGCCAGAAATGCTTTAGCAGCATACAGTGCCACGGCAGAAGGGGCAAAAGATGTTGCCCCGCAGTTGTTAGCGGCGGAAATTGAGCGCCGAGAAGGTAATTTGGAAGCCAGTGCCCAGCGTTATCAAGCTTTAATTACTAGTAACCGAGCGGATAATGATGTATTAAATGCGGCGTTGCGTGGGCTTTCTGGCGTTCGTTTTCAGCAAAATCGCACTGTGGAAGCGGTAGCAATTTTTGATCAATTAGTTGCACGTAATCCTCAAGATTTGACCTTGCAACTGGCAAGAGCTAGTTTAGCTTATCAAGCGAAACTAATTCCCGAAAGTCAGGCTGAGGCGGCGCTAAATTATTGGTTGCAGACACAACCGATAACCAATGCACCGGCTGAGTTATTTACTTTAGTTGGGGCGTTGCCGGCGGATTTGAGACGAGAGCCGCTTTATAATGCCTTAGTGCAGATTGATCCAAATAATATTCCAGTACAGTTAAGATTGTTACAGGCGATCGCTAAACGTAGTCCAGCCCAGGCAAAAGTTCGCATTGCACAAATTGTCGCCAGTAATCCCAATAATATTAATAGCTACTTATTACAAGGGCAGTTAGGTCAGGGTATTGGTGATTTAGACTTGGCGAGTCGTGCCTATCAAACAATTTTGTCAGCTCAACCCTTCAATATTGAAGCTTTGTCGGCATTGGGAGGAATTCGCTTCCAACAACGGCGCTTTAACTCAGCGACGGAGTTATATTCCCAAGCACTGGCACTTAAACCTGATGATATTGGCTTCAAGCAATCATTAATTGGGTTAGAGTCGGCTCAAGATAATCAATTATCGGCATTAGCGGCGCTAGAAGCACTGCAAATCGAACAAAGCTTTAAGGGTGTATTTAACAACGACTTAGCCCGTCAGCGGCAGCAAATTCAAGAAGGATTTCTGCAACGGCGCGGCTTTCAGCCCCCCTGGGAACGTTTTTAACCGACAAGCCAAGATCGAGAGTCATAAATGCGGATTTTATTGCAACTGTTCAGATTAATCAATTTTACTAAAAGGTCATCCGGTAGTCTCAGAACGGTTGCCACTGTTGCCATTTTGTGCAGTCTAACAGGCTGTATCAAAGTTTCTACCGCACCTCAACCAACTGAGTCAAGCTCATCTCCAACGCTGCAGGATGAAAAGAAACCCAAGCTATCGAAGGGAGTAAATACACCGACTTTACCAGCAGGTACGGCTAATAAAAAGTTATTAGAAGAAAGCTGGGTAATTTACCGACAGCAGTTTATACAAGAAGATGGGCGAGTTATCGACTACGAAGCAAGCGATCGCTCAACTTCCGAAGGACAAGCTTATGCGATGCTACGGGCTGTCTTAATTGATGATCCTGATACTTTTGCCATCACCTTAGATTGGGCAGAAAAAAACCTCAAACGTTATGATGCCAAAGGCAAAGCTGTCGATCAACTTTGGGCTTGGAAATGGGGCAAAGAGCAAGGTAAATGGGGTCCCATTGACGAAAATTTTGCCAGTGATGCTGATATTGATGCGGTTACAGCTTTAATCTGGGCAGCACGGCGCTGGAATCGACCCGATTATTTGGATTTAGCTAAAATCAAGCTGCAAGATATCTGGCGGGTTTCTACTATTGGGGCACCAGGAGGCAAGCGCTATCTATTACCGGGACCGATCAAAGCCTTTGTACCGACGCCAACAACTTTCTATCTTAATCCTTCTTATCTTGCGCCTTATGCCTTTCGTCTCTTTGCTCAAGTTGACACCCGAAACAACTGGCTTAGTTTAGTAGAAACTAGTTACGAGGTATTGGAAAAGTCCTCTGAAACCTCTTCAATAGGCTTGCCAAGCGATTGGATTACTCTGGATGCCAAAACTGGTAAATTTAGTGCCATCCCTCCTGGAGTTAAATTAGAAAGCGTTTACAGCTTTGATGCTTACCGAGTTTGGTGGCGCGTCGCTTGGGATGCTGAGTTTTACAAGGCGCCAGAAGCCGAGCGCTATTTGCGTCGCGCTACCAAGTCTTTGCAGGCACAATGGAGCAAAACTGGAAACCTGCCTGCACGAATCAATCTTCAGGGTAAACCGACTGTCAATTATGAAGCAACATCCCAATATGCCATGCTTTATCCCGCTCTGCGCCTGATCAATCCAGAAATGGCGCAACAGCAACTGGACAAAAAGCTATTACCCCGCTATAAAAATGGCATTTGGGATGATGAATCTGCATACTACACCCAAAACCTTGCCTGGTTAGGATTGTTGCCTCCCAATGCAATTGATCCGCAACTACTTAAACCCTAGTTGTAATTAGAGATTTTTTTATTTCTAATCCTGCTCTTGTTGAATCTTTTACCTTTGGCTTATGAAACGCTTGTTCCCTTCCACAAAGACAAAACCGCGTCGAGACAAACCACGCCGCCAAGGCATACTAACATGGCTATTGAGATTAGGCGGTGTCTTGATTTTGGTGTTCGGAATTAGTACCACTGTCGTTTTTGCTCAAAGTGACAAAGGACTCAAACAGCAAGAAGATCAATTAATTCGTCAAATCGTTCCTTTACCTAAAGCCCCAACTCAAGCCCCAGTATACAGACCAGCCCCCGCACCACCACCAAGACAGGCAGCACCGCCACCAGAACCGGAACCCGCACCACGACGGGAAGCACCGCCACCAGAACCGGCACCCGCACCAAGGCAGGAAGCACCACCACCAGAACCGGCACCAGAACCGGAACCAGAACCACGGCGGGAAGCAGCACCTGCACGCTCTTTTGAGCCGACACCTGAGCCTGAGCCCGCTAGCAGTGACGACGATGAACCGCCAGCAGAGGCTGAAGCCAAAACGGCAAATCTTCCTAGCGGTCAGTACACGCTAGAATTTAATCGCTCTCCTGTGGTGGGTAACCGCTTCCGTTTGCGGGGTGTTTATGCCGAATCACGACTTGGCTTTACTCGCCCTCGTAGCTGGAAAGTACAATCTGTCAAAGCTTTAATCCGCTTCCAACATTCGCCTGCGCTAATTGCTAGTCGCTCAAATCTGACGCTGCGTGTTAATGGCACAAGTATCGGCAGTGTACCACTGAACCGTAAAGCATCTCAGGTTGGTCAGGCGTCGTTCACGATTCCTGCTAATTTAATTCAAGACTACAACGATCTAATTCTGGTTGCCCAACAAAACAATGATCCCAAATGCAGCAACCCCAGTGATACTACTTTATGGACTGAGATTTTACCGGATTCTAAGTTAATTTTTGGTTATCAGGCGCAACCGATTCCTCTAAATTTGTCGCGCTATCCTTATCCATTTTTTGATGATTTAAGTCTGGATACAAATCGCTTGGCTTATCTGTTGCCAAAGGCTAATGAGGCTTGGTTGACGGCGGCACCACGACTGCAAGCAGCTTTGGGTAGGTTGGCTGATTTTCGTCCTATTGATACTCGCATTGTTAAAAACCTCAATGGTGTTAAATCTAATGAACACTTGGTAATTATTGGTACTCCTAGCGATCAACCAGCTTTGAAGTCTTTGGCTTTGCCGTTTAATATTGCCAACAATCAATTACTTGATGGTAATAAAAGTCCTTTGGCTGAAGATGTTGGGGTGCTGATGCTGGCGACTACTCAAAAAGGTAGTGTCCCGGTGTTAGTAATAACAGGAAATGGTGCAGAAGGTGTGGTTAAGGCGGCACAGTTTTTGGTGCAGCCAGATGCCACAAAAATTGGCACGGGTGCGGCAATTGTGGTTAATGAGTTGAAGCCGATACCTAGTCCTTCACCTCGAAATTGGCCGCGTTATTTGCCAGAAAAAAATGCTTTTAGTTTGCAGGAAATCAAAAAGCAGGCTAATGGTAAGCCAATTGAAGATATTACTGTACGAGGTTCGGGAGCGCCACCGATTGAGATTGATTTTCGGGCATTGCCGGATGATCAGTTTACTCGCGGTAGTTCTATGACTTTGAATTATAGTTATGGTCCGCAGGTTAATCCCCGAACTTCGGCGTTAGAAGTCTTACTAGATAATAATTTTATCGGTGGGGCGCGTTTGAATTCTGAGGCTGGGGCAATGCGACAAAGTTTGAAGGTTGATTTACCTGCAAATTTGATTAAGCCAACTTCTAAGTTGCAAGTGGCGTTTCGGTTAAATCCTAGGGAACCGGGGATCTGCGGTGATGTGACGGATCAGCAACTGACGGGAACGCTGCATTCGGATACTAGTTTTAACCTAAATCGTCAAACAAGTGTAGAGTTGCCCAATTTAGAGCTGTTACAGTCGGGTTTTCCCTTTGCGACACCTCAAGATTTATCGACGACGACGCTGGTTGTGCCCAAAGATCCTACGGATACGGATTTGTTGACGCTGCTAACTTTTAGTGAGCGTTTGGGGCGCTTGAGTCAGGCTGATTCGGTTAAGTTGACGGCTTATACTACTGATGTTTTGCCTGCTGAGGTGCGTAAGCAGAATCATTTGGTGGGTATTGGTACGAGGGAGAGGTTTCCTTTTCCGGAAGCTTTGGAGTCAGGTAATTTTAAGCTGAGTGAGGCGTTTTCACGTCAGGCAAATCAGGCTAATATTCAGGCTTTGGCGGATGAGCAGGGTGTAATTAAGGAGGTGCTGAATAATGAAAATAGCGACCGCGTTATTTTAGCTTTGAGTGGTCAAACTGAACAAGGTTTAGAAAAAGTACAGCAAGTTATTAAGTCTGATCCGTGGTTTTTCCAGCTACGAGAAGATACGGTGTTGGTGGCGGCAAATGACCAAGATGCCCCAAGTTATCAGGCAGATGCTTTTAAACTGGAGTTTTTGGAACGTGCACCTAGTAAGCGACGTATAGAAAATACTAATCCTTTAGCGCAGGTGTCTCGCTTTCTTCAGGAAAACTGGTTCTTGTTACCGTTGGGCATGATTGCGATCGCGCTTCTGCTTTATGGTATCGCTCAACTGTATCTCAAGCGCTTTAGTGATAAGAAGCGTCATAATTAGTCGTTGGTCAATTGTTATTAGTTTTTAGATAGCGATGTCTTTTAATTATTAATAGTTGACCAATTAGGCAGCATATTTAACGGATGTGGCAGTGCGGAGATAACTTTTCAGTTGCTAGCTAATGACTGATGATTACTGACTAATAACTAATAAAATCATGTCTCTTTCTTCGTTTAGATCTCGTTTAAGGCAGCGTCGCCCCAGGCGTCCCTCGCTAACATCTTGGCTTGTTGATCTTTTGCCTCAGTTTTTTGATCGCACTTTGGGAGGGGTAGATTTTGGTCTTTTAAAGCTGATTCTTTTACTACTATTTGTTCTTTCAATTCCTTTGATAACAACGCCGCTCAAAATTTGGCAGCAGGGAATTGTGGCTTTGGTTTTGTTGGCAATTGGTCAAATTGTGGTGAGAATTGAATATCGCCAAGCTGACAAAGTTACGAGTGAATATCTACACTTGTTTTTAGTCTGGCTGAGTTTGGTGACAACGCTACGTTATTTGTATTACCGCACCAGTTACACGCTGAATTTTAATACCTGGGTTAACGGTTTCTTTTGTGTGTTGTTGTATGCGGCAGAGTTATATGCGATCGCAACTTTAATTCTGGCATATTTCCAAACCCTAAAATTAAAAGACCGCGAACCTGTTGATCTTGCTAATTTTCCGCAAGACACATGGTTTAATGTGGATATTTATATTCCAACCTACAACGAAGATGTAGAAATTGTCCGCAAAACGGTTTTGGGGGCAGTGGCAATTGATTATCCTGCTGATAAAAAGCGGGTCTATGTTTTGGATGATGGCAGGGCGGAAAAATACCAAGCTAGACGAGAAGAATTGCGCCAAATGTGTGATGATTTGGGCGTCCAGATGTTAGTTAGAGATAATAACGAACACGCCAAAGCCGGAAATATTAATACGGCTTTTACTCGCACTCCTGGTGATTTAGTCTTAATTCTCGACTGCGATCATATTCCTTCTCGCCAGTTTCTTCAGCATACTGTTGGTTTTTTCTTTGACCGCAATGTGGCATTTGTGCAAACACCGCACTGGTTTTACAATCCTGATCCTTTTGAAAGAAACTTGTTTACAGGTGGTAGAGTTCCTGTTGGTAATGAACTGTTTTATAAGGTATTGCAAAAAGGTAATGATTTCTGGAATGCTGCCTTTTTTTGCGGTTCAGCGGCGGTAATTCGTAAAGAGTATGCCTTGCAGGTGGGCGGCATTGCTACGGAAACAGTTACAGAAGACTGTCATACAGCATTTAGATTGCATTCTTTGGGCTATGAATCAATCTACTATGACAAGATTATGGTAGCGGGTTTAGCACCAGAGAAATTTTCTTCTTATGTTGGTCAACAAGTGCGTTGGGCGCGGGGTATGGCGCAGATTTTGCGACTGGAAAACCCGATGTTTAACCGCAAGTTGAATCTAACTTTATCGCAGCGAATTTGTTATTTTAGTGCAACTTCTCACTTCTTTTATGGCTTACCTCGGTTAATGTATGCCATTGCGCCAACTTTATTTTTACTGTTTGGCATCAACCCTATTCAAGGTTTGGGAACCGAAACGATCGTTTATGCTTTGCCTCATATTTTGCTTTCCTTAAATGCCAATTACATTACTTACAAACACGTTCGTTTTTCTTTCTGGAATGAGGTGTTTGAGTTTGTCATGGCATTCCAAGCTGGATATGTAACTGTGATGGCGCTAATTAATCCTTCGCTGGGTTCTTTTAATGTTACCGACAAAGGATTATCGGTAACGGAACGTAGTTTTGATTGGGAGTCGGTGCGGGGTTTATTAGTTGTTGGTTTCTTGGTAATTATCTCTTTATTAAGTGTTCCTTTTTGGCTTTTGTTGCGTCCAGAAGATACAGAAGCGGTGCTTGTAAATGCCATGTGGTGCGTGTTTAACATGGTTTTATTAAGTGCGGCAATGCTGGTAGCATTTGAGCAACCACAATTAAGAGTTGCCCACCGCTTACCTCGAAAACTTGATGTCACAATTTATAGTGTTGATGGTAGTTGGACAGGAAAAACTGTTAATGTTTCTGAAACTGGGGCTTTAATTCTGTTAGATAGTTGGGCGAATTTACCGGATGAAATAGAAGTTGAAATTGTCGGAGATTATGGCGCAAGAGCTTTTTTGGATGGCAAGATTATTCGCAAAACGCCACTTGATAATAATCAAACTAGATTAGCACTTGAATTTGTTAATCTTTCTCGTGCCCAATTAGATTCAATTGCTTTAGTAATTTATTCAGATGTTAAGGAATGGTACTCACAAAAGAATGAATTTACTGATGCGCCTCTAGCTTCTTTTAAGTTCCTCGCAACTAGTTTAGCTCGTTCTTTCCAAGAGTTTAAACCAGACCGCATTACCAAAGTCCGTAAGCGGGTACAGGCAAGTGGACAACTTTTTTTTAATGGGGAATTTTATGGAGGTAATGTAACAGAAATAGGAATTAGTAGTTTGCGTTTAGAGTTATCTGGCAAGGCTGTATCTTCAGATAAAATGCTGCAAGACCAAAATTTGGCACGAATTCAACAAGAAAAACCCCTTGTAGGGTTGCTATTAAGCCCGGAAAAGGCTGACATTGCACCTTCTCGCTTCTTAGCCCAAATTGTTACTTTAGATGTTGTATCAGCAGCTAGCAGTAATACAGAGACTGCTCTTGTGGTTGAGTTGAAATTTCCTGAACAATTTAAGCCAAAACAGGAGGCTAAAATTAAACAAATTCTCAAAGTTCTACGCTAATAGGAAATGAAAAGCGAATATGCAGTCCCGACTTCTGAAGTAGAAAAATGACTCTTGGAAATCTTAGGCAGAAGTCGGAAATCTGTATCAATTATGATTCGGTTTGCCTTAATAATAGAACTTGATTTTAGCGGCGGGTTTTCATCTAAAAATTTTGATACTTTCAATAATTTTCTTCAGCAGATAACTGATAATAAAATGTTTAATAATCGTCGGTATCTATTCAGGGGTTTTCTCTCATTCATTTTCATATTTATAGTTCTGCTATATACTTTAGTAGCGGAAACATCACCACAAAAAGAGGTTTTTCCACCTCCTGCAACTGTCCAAAATGACAGGATTTTTGGGGCAGGAATCCAGCGGACAATGACTTTATTAACAACTAGTACACCAGAACATCATAACAAAGTAAAAATTCTCTTTTACGGTCAATCAATTACTAAGCAAAAATGGTGGCTTGATGTTGCCAATGACCTAAAAAAACGCTTTCCTAATGCAGATTTAGTTATAGAAAATCGCGCCCTAGGTGGTTTTGATGCTTCACGTTTGATTCGTCCTGCCGAACATGATTTGTATCCATTTTATCCAGATTTAACAATTTTTCATGTCTATGGAGGAGATCAAGATTATGAGGCAATTATTGCTAATATCCGCCGTCGTACAACTAGTGAAATTGCCTTTCATTCTGATCATATTACCTGGCTACCAACTGGTACAGAAGCAGACACTTTTGATGAGCTAAAAACCTACGAATGGCATAACTATCATTCATTTCATTGGTTAGCTAGAATTGCTGAAAAGTATGAATGTGAATTAATGGAAATCCGCCGTCCTTGGCGACAATATTTAAAGGATTATAATCTTCAACCAAAAGCACTATTATCAGATAATATTCATCTCAACGATCAAGGTAACTTTCTGCTAGCAAGTCTTATCAAACCTCATCTAAAATATAACCCCAAATTTTCTACTGATTTGTGGAAAAACTTGGTGTATAACTATCAAGTTGGTACTGATATACAATGGCAAGATGGTAAGCTAGTTTTGGAATTTGAAGGCAATCGTATTGATGCCATTGCTGCTAATAGTAGTAGTAAATCAGCTTCAGCAAAAATTCTTATTGATGGCAAAAAACCTTCTGAATATCCTGAATTATATACAATTACACGACCTAGTAATGCAGTAGGTGTTGATTGGCCCGCTATTATTCAAGTATCTTCAGAAAAGCTTTTACTTATCGAAGATTGGACAGCAAAAATTACCGAAATTAATCAAGATTCCAGTCAGTTTAAGTTTGAAGTTGTGGGGTCTAAAACTGGACGTGATGGCAGTGGCACGAGTGATAATAAGTTTGTCTCAAATTCTGGTCGTGTTGTTATTGAACCCCAAAATTGGTGGCTGAAAAATTCCCAGGAACTTTCAGGTAAATCAACACCAAAAGGTTTTGAAATCAAGTGGCAAGTTAAGCCGATGTTTGTTGATAATTATATTGCACCAATCGAGAATTCGGCATTTGAATCATCGACAATTTTGGCGCAAAATCTCACTAACTCCAAACACAAATTAGAAATTATTGCTGATAAAAATGGAATTATACCAATTCAAACTTTACGGGTATATAAACCACCTTTAATACAATCAATTGACAAATAACTTTGATTTGTAAGTTAGCCTCACAGACTCAACTACCTGTGAGAGAAGAAGGACGAGCCGAAAAACCAGCCGCTTTAAGTGCATTTACCGCAGTAGTGCAATCTTGTACCCAATATTTAGAATCAAAGCGTACAAATTGGCGGCGAAGTGAGGCAGGCACTGTAGCAAGTACTGGAATTCTTGCCTGATTTTTATCTCCTGATTGTTCTTGTAAAATTGATTTTAATCGCTGATTTTGACTAGTATCATTTGCTTGCGGCGGTGTAAGTTCTACAACTACCATTCTGGCTTCTTCAATTAACTCTGCATCCTCAATAATTAACTGAACTTTGTCATCTTTTTTATCTACTTTTCCCCAAACAATTAAACGGGCATCTGTTTGAATTATTGACTCAATCTTCTCATACGCTTGAGGAAAAACCACAGCTTCAGCTTGACCTGTTAAATCCTCAATTTGCAAGAAAGCCATGCGCTTGCTGTCTTTTTTGGTAAGGTGAGGCTTAACCTCTGTCAGCATCACAATCGCACTTACTATCGTTCTTTTATGTTGTTCCCCTAACTCGGAAATATTGATGGGAGACAAAACTTTAGCAATTTTATTAGCTAACTTTAAAGGATGATCAGACACATAAAAACCTAGCAACTCTTTTTCTAAACGTAACTTCTCTTGAGGAGAAAAATCCTTAATATTGGGAAGTAAAGGTGCAGATTCCCAAGCCGCAGCACTATTATTTTGCTTGCCGTTTTTATTTCCAGAAAGGTCAAAAAGATTATATTGCAAGCTATCTCGCTCTTTAGCACGACTTTGCGCCCAGCCGATTACTATATCTAAATACTCAATTAATTGCTTACGATTTGGTTGAATACTATCAAAAGCACCACAATGAATTAAGGCTTCTAATGCCCTGCGGTTAACACTACGCATATCCACGCGATCGCATAAATCTGCTACTGTCTTAAAAGGTCGCTCTTCCCGTGCCTTTAAAATACACTCAATTGCGCCCTGCCCTAAATTTCTAACCGCTGATAATCCAAACAAAATTGACTTATCAACTGGCGTAAAATCTAACTCTGAACGGTTAATATCTGGCTGCTGCACAGTAATTGCCATACTCGAACAAGTGGCAATATATTTCTGCACCTTATCCTGATTTCCACTACTAGCTGTTAGCAGCGCCGCCATATATTCAACCGGATAATTAGCCTTCAGATAAGCCGTCTGATAAGTTACATAACCATAAGCTGTTGAGTGGGATTTATTAAAACAATTAGAAGCGACTTTACTATTATTTAAAATAAAATTATGATCGCGTTCAACTCCAATATCGTAAACAGATTGCACACCTAGCGATTTGCAACCAATAATTTTAACCACTGTTATTACTCCTTATTAATATGCGCGAGAGATCCCCGACTTCTTAGATAAGATTTCTCCGTTATTATAAAAATTTAACCTCAGAAGTCGGGGATCTATACCTTCTGATCAGTTCAGTAACGCCTTATTTCTTAGCTGTCAGAAACTGACGCAACTGCAACAAACTTAAAGTTTGACCCCAATTTAACGGCAGTAAAGACACTCCTTCCAAGCAAGACTGTACCCAACCTTCGCCCCAATACCATTCGTGATAACCATCAATTCCCTGACTTAAAATTAGGCGTAAACAATCAGATTTGGCAACTTCCACTTGATGTTGAATAGCAACAGGTCCCGCCCAAGTTGTGAAAGTTAATCCCGGAAAAAGTTGTTCTGGTAGTCCCGCTTGAAAGCGTTGTGACCACAGCCAGCTTTGCAGTTGTTCTGAATTAAGCAAACTGTCGCGGATCGCCTTTTGTGGGGCGTTTAATTCAATGCGGAGATGGCTTTGTTGAAAGGTTCCTAGCATATTATCTAAGCGTGTTGAATTAATAAATTAGTTGGACAATCGTTATAACCTTAATATGAGCTAGATTCAGACAACATCATATTATCATCCATCTTGAGATAGATTTTTTTAAGGTAAACAGATAATCGGTCTTAGCAAGTTTCCCTTACTTTATGGTATCTCAACTGTTTTTAGCTGTTGATTAGCTTTTCAATAGAGGATTTTGAACGGTAGCAGCTCCCATTTTCTTAGGTTGGGAGACAAACTATTGGTGCAACTCTTACTTAATTTAGCTTCACACTAAGTTGCCAGTCCTAAAATAAAAATAGAGTCTGTTAAGAAGTGTAAGGTTTTTCATGGCTGATCAGTTAATTCGCGCTACGGCGGCGGCAGGTGGCATTCGAGCCGTCGGCGTCATTACAACACGCCTGACTGAGGAAGCCCGTCGGCGTCACAAACTCTCCTACGTGGCAACAGCCGCATTAGGACGCACGATGTCTTCAGGGTTATTACTGGCGTCTTCCATGAAGCGAGAAGGGTCGAGAGTTAATATTCGTGTCAAAGGCAAAGGTCCCCTGGGTGGCATTCTAGCTGACGCTGGAATCGACGGCACAGTTCGCGGCTATGTAGACAACCCAAGCATCGAACTACCTCCCAACTCTCGCGGCAAGCTTGATGTAGGCGGTGCAGTGGGACACGATGGCTACCTCTACGTGGTTCGAGATGTTGGCTATGGCTACCCGTATTCCAGCACCGTCGAGCTAGTATCTGGTGAAATTGGCGATGATATTGCTCACTATTTGGTGACATCAGAACAAACCCCCTCAGCCTTAGTTGTGGGTGTCTTTGTGGGCGCAGAAGGAGTAACAGCATCTGGCGGCATCTTAATTCAAGTTCTCCCCAAAGCCGCAACCGACGAAGCTTTGGTGAAAACCTTAGAATCTCGCGTTGCCAAACTAGCAGGTTTTACACCGCTATTACAACAAGGCAAAACCTTACCAGAGATGCTAGAGCAACTTCTCGGAGATATGGACTTGGTAATTTTGCCAGAAGTCCAAATGCTGCGTTTTCACTGTGGTTGCTCATTTGATCGCGTTTTGGGGGCACTAAAAATGCTCGGTGTTGCCGAACTGCAAGATATGATTGAAAAAGATCATGGAGCTGAAGCCACTTGTCACTTTTGTGGCGAAGTTTATCAGGCAAGTTCCGACGAACTGGCTCGTTTGATTGATGATTTACAAGCTGAGTCAAGTTGAAACAGCTTGTCGCTACCCACGAGATCTAACCGGGATAGCAGTTTGGATGAAAAGTCGAAATCTACTGTCAATATTCAACGGTATGAGAGACTTTTTCTTTCTTACTTAGGAAAATGATTGTGGTTTCTCAAACATTTTGCGTAACAAGGGTTATAGGAAATGTGGGTAACGACAAATCTTCTTTAAAGGCAGTATATGGGGGCACACCAGCAGTCAGTACCAAGCAACACCTGGTTAACAGGATGTAGCTTTTTCTGGCAGAGGAGAGTAGGATTGCAACTACAAGCATAGTGGTGTAAACACGCTGGATCAACCATAGTGCGTGGTGTGAGATATGACAAGAGATCGAGACATTCCTGACCGTTGGCAAGGACCCAAGTCAACACCAGGTCAGCCTAATGGAAGGCGAAGCCCAAATAATAATGGTACACGTCCTCTAAGTCCTCCAAAAAAGGCAAGTCAGGGGCAGCCAAGTCAAGCCCCTGGGCGTCAGCTATCTACTCCGGTGGAAGCTGCGCCCCAAGCGGCAAATCTTGACTTGCCTGATCCCCCATCAAAAATGCCAAAACTGCTTCAGGGTCGTTTTAATAACTTTGGCTTGCGGTTTTGGGCAATTTTAATTGTGCTGCTTTCGACTGGGGTAGGCTTATCGGCAGTGGCGCTGTTGTTGAAGCTGCCGGCGGTGCCGAATTGCCCTGCTACATTTTGGCCCACGGCTTCGGCTTCAATGCGTTTATATTGCGCCCAGTTGGCGGCAAATAAACAGACTGCCGAAGATTTACTACAAGCGATCGCTTTAGTGGAAGATTTACCCACAGATCATCCCTTACGCCCAGAAATTAATCGCCATATCGAAGAATGGTCGCAAGATATCTTAAATATTGGCGATCAAAAGTTTCAGGCAGGCAAACTGGAAGAGGCAATCAAAATTGCCCAACGTATTCCAGCGGGTGTCTCGGCACAAAAACTTGTAGATCAAAAAATTGAAAAATGGAAAACTATTTGGTCTGGCGCTCAAGCAATTTTTGACAAAACTGAACAGCAATTAAGGAAATCAAACTGGGTTCAGGCATTCCGAGAAGCCGTGAAAATGACGGCGGTGGATAATAAATACTGGGCAACAGTTAAGTATGAGCAACTAACAAAACTGATTGAACTAGCAAAAGTTGCTAGCGCTCAATTAGATAAAGCTCATGAGTTGAGTAAAAGCGATGCCGTTGACGATATTGTGGCGGCAATTAAACAAGCTGAGAAGATTTCTCCCCAAAGCTATGCCTACCAAGAGGCACAAAAGTTGATAGCTGAATCGGGGAAAAAGCTGCTCAAAATTGCTGATTATCGCTTGGAACAACGTGATGGCAAAGGTGTGTTGGAAGTTGCCACAAAAATTCCTGCATCTGTTAAAATGCAAGCTCAAAAAAATGACTTGATTAATTTAGGAAATGCCCTAACCCAGGCAGCAGCAGGCAATGCGGCAGGATTAGAAGCAGCGATCGCTTCGGCTCAACAAGTCGCCAGTGGTCGTCCTTTATTTGCCAAAGGACAAGTTTTACTAGCTCGCTGGCAACGGGAAGTTCAAGATATCACTCAATTAGAAAAAGCACGGACATTTGCGAGTTCCGGTTTAGTGCCTGATTTGAGAACAGCGATTAATGAAGCAAAAGCCATTCCTAGTGGTAACCCCCGCTATTCAGAAGCCAGCACAGAAATCAGCAAGTGGAGTCGTCAAGTTGAAACTATCGAAGACCAGCCAGTCCTCGACCGCGCTACCCAACTTGCCAATTTTGGTGGGCAACCTTCTTTGCAAGAGGCAATTAATGAAGCCAGTCGCATTGGTAAAGGTCGGACACTGTACAGGCAAGCTCAAGAAAAAATTGGGCAGTGGACAAATAGCATTCAACGGCAACAAGACCAGCCATTCCTCGACCAGGCAAGGAATTTAGCCAGCGTGGGTAATATTCCTGCCGCCATTTCCACGGCTCAACAAATTCGCTCAGGGCGGTCATTGTACCAAGATGCCCAAAATGATATTGAAACCTGGCAAGCTGAAACTCGCGGTCAGCAGCGTCTGCAGGAGGCGAATCTGGCGGCAAGTTCTGGTACAACAGATGGGCTTGGACAAGCAATTAAAGTGGCAAGGCAAGTGCCTTCTTCTTCTTCGGCTCGATCTGATGCGAGGGAGATGGTTAATCGTTGGAGTAATCAACTTTTGGCGATCGCTCAAGACCGCTCATCTTACAATATTCGAGAAGCGATCAACATTGCTAAATTGATTCCTTCTAGTGCTCAAGCTTATGATGCGGCACAAAGCCAGATCCAAGACTGGCAAAGGATTTTGGAGCCGCCTCCTCCCCCTCCTGCTCCTGTGCCATCATCTGAAGTTATTCCAACGACGAATGATCAAGGGTAGGTTTTGGTGAATTAATCAGGGGCAATCTTGCGGGGTTGCCCTTTTGCGGGCTTGGGGTTTTGTTGAGATTAATATTGCCTAAGAGTATCCGTCACCTGGCGTCGCCCTGAGCTTGCCGAAGTGGTAACTTATTAATTTGTAGGAAAAACCACCTTGTCTGACTTGACAATTCACGCCCAACCTCCCCTCGAATTCATCCCACCCGCCCTCAACCCGTTAGTCTTGGGCGTTACCAAACAACTACTGCCCTTGTGGATGCGATCGCAAACTGCTATTACCGACATCCAAGCGGCAAATGTGGAAACCTTAGTTGATTTATATCGCCAATTTCAAGACGGTAAAACTCGCTTCCTGATTGCCTTTCGCCATCCCAGTGTCGATGATCCCTTGTGTATGACACATTTGCTGTGGAAGTTGGTACCACAAGTTGCCAAACAACAAGGCATCTCCTTAAAACAGCCAACTCATGCCCATTTTATCTATGATCGCGGTATTCCCATCTGGGCTGGAAATTGGGTAGGCTGGTTTTATTCTCGCTTGGGTGGCACTTCCCTGCATCGTGGCAAGGCAGACTGGACAGGTTTGCGATCGGCGCGTTATTTATTTGCTAATAGTAATCTACCAATGGCGGCTGCCCCCGAAGGCGCAGTTAATGGTCACAATGAACTGATTAGTTCCCTAGAACCTGGTATTGCTCAATTAGGATTTTGGTGTGTAGAAGACTTGCTCAAAGCTGGACGCACACAAGAGGTTGTCATTGTACCTGTGGGCATTCAATATAGTTATTTGGAAGAGCCCTGGCAAGGCATCGAACAGCTTTTGAGCCAATTAGAAGCAATCAGTGGTATTGAACTTAAAATTCAAGCTCACGATGGCTCATTATATGCTCGCTTGATACGTTTAAGTGATCATTTACTAACATTAATGGAAGAATTTTATAGTCGTTTTTATCATCAAAAGCTGCCAACAATCATTGAAGATAAAAAGCTGCTTCAGCCCTCTGAAAACCCGATTAATGATCTCCTATCAATTCGCCTCAATGCTTTGTTAAACGCCGCGCTACAGGTCGCAGAAGAGTTTTTTGACTTGCCAGCAAAAGGGAATCTAATTGATCGTTGCCGTCGTTTAGAGCAAGCGGGTTGGAATTACATTTATCGAGAAGATTTCTCAGATATTAAAGCACTAGAACGAGGATTAAGCGATCGCATTGCCGAAGAAGCAAGCTTGCGGATGTGGCATATGCGTTTAGTGGAAACTTTCGTCGCTGTCAACGGACATTATATTCTCGAAAAACCAACCGCTGAACGTTTTGCCGAAACCACCTTACTATTATGGGATTTGGTAACTCGCATCAAAGGCAGTAACCCTTTTCATCGCCCTCGTTTGGGCAAGCAACGGGTACAGATGACAGTCGGGCAACCTTTATCAGTCTCAGAACTCTATCCAACTTATCATGCCAATCGTCACGGCGCGAGAACAGCCGTAACCCAATTGACACAAGATCTACGACAAGCGCTGGAGAGTTTAATTTTAAAAGAGGGATAATAAAGGCTGTAACCTTAAGCAAAAATAACCAAGCTTTCAGGTTCAAACTTTTAGCAATCATCCTGATTATGCGTATTCTTGCCATTGGCGACATTCACGGCTGCTCCATTGCCTTTGATACCTTAATCGCCGCTGTGAAACCTCAGTTAAACGACCAAATTATCACACTCGGTGACTATATAGACCGAGGTCCCGACTCAAAAGGCATAATCAAAAGATTATTAGCGTGGCATCATACAGGTCAGCTTACAGCTCTGCGAGGTAATCATGAATTAATGATGTTAGACGCCCAAACTCATCGTCAAAAAAAATCTCGTTGGCGCAGTTGTGGTGGCGAGGCGACACTGGCATCTTACTCAAAATCTGGCAAAGCTGGTAAATTAGGCGACGTGCCTGATAGTCATTGGCACTTTATTAAAAATATCTGTGTAGACTGGTGCGAAACAAGGACACATTTTTTTGTTCATGCTAACGCTCATCCTGATTTACCTCTAGCCGCACAACCTGAGCAGATGTTGTTTTGGGAAAAGTTTGGCTTTCCTGAACCCCATTGCTCTGGCAAAATTATGGTTTGTGGTCATACTAGTCAAAAAACTGGCGTACCCTTAAATATTGGTCATGCAATTTGTCTGGATACGAGAGTGTATGGCAAAGGTTGGCTGACTTGTTTGGACACCACAAGTGGTAAAATTTGGCAAGCTAATCAAGCAGGCGATCTTAGGACTGCTTGGATTGAAGACTTTGCTTTAGTTTCACGCCATTTATGATCAAGATTGCAGAACCAAAATTTATTTACCAGGGGCTGCCAACGATTGTAAAGGATGCCCAATAATAGGGATGATTAAGCTTTCTGTTGCCTAATTTGGCAAGTTCTGGTGGCAAAGCTACCGATTCATTACTAGCAACCAATTTACCATCTGTAATATTCACCTGTCCTTGGAGCATGGCAATTTGTGCTTGTTGCAATGCCTGTGATTTTATAGGTGCTGTCTTCAATTTTTGATAAAGTGAGGTCATGAGTCCGAGAGTACCTTGATCATTCACCGACCACAAAGAAGCGATCGCGCTTTTTACTCCCGCCTGCAAAGCCAAGCCAGCAAAGCCTAATTCTGCCTCTTCATCTCCCAACGCCGTCTTACAAGCACTCAGCACCAACAACTCAACTGGCGGGTTATTCCAGCCTAATTGATTTAATTGATTCATCCGCAACTTAGTGTCCCAAAGTTCGATGTAAGAGTTACTAACCACACCCGGTTTAAATGCAGCATGAGTTGCCAAGTGAACAATACCAAAAGGCTGCCGCTGTCGCTGTGCTTTCAGGTTTTGTAAAGTAAAGGCATCATTGAGGAAAGACTTACCTTGCCACAGAGATTGTGTAATAGTTGATAACTCTACTGGCACGGCTGGTAACGGTTTAAGTTCTGCAAATTTTGCCGCTCCCATTGCCAAAACCTGTGCATCTTTAACACTCTTAAACTGAGTATTAGTCAGGCTAAGACTAGGCATCAAGCCGAGACTATATTTCTCTACCAAAAACTTTTGACCATCATATAAAGCCGCGATCGGAATAGAGCGTAAACCACTATCCAGAATAAAAGCCAAGTTTTGAATACCTTGTGCTTTTAAATCAGCTTCTATGGGCGCAATCATCCACTGGTATAGTGTTTGAGCTGTTGGCAAATAACCGCGACCACTTCTTACATTAGTTACTTCAGAGATAAATTCATTAGTAGTTTTGAAAAATTGATCACGTACCACTCCCTCCACCCGACGGCGAATTGGTGAACCTTTAGCGGTAACCAGTGTTATTTCTAACTGATCATTAGCATTGCTAGTTTCGGAGCTAAGATTTTGGG
>JBATUR010000059.1:0-6381 GCA_049671305.1 Coleofasciculaceae cyanobacterium | reverse complement strand
CTAAATGCTTGGTGTTGTCTGAAAACTTATTATACTTTGCATTCCGTTACATTTGGACGCTAAGGCAAATAATTTCGTTGATTTGGGCGACTGTCAGCATCTTAGATCCCCGACTTCTCAAAGAAGTGGGGGATCTCCTGGGAAGCAGTTAGCTTAGTATTTTGGAAAAACTCAAACCTTTTAAACGATGCGAAAGATAAAAGGATAACGGTAAGATTGATTGGGAGTGCTCAAGGATTGCAAGATTGCTAAAACTGGAGGAACCCAATGGAAAAGGAAAAATATTGGCACTAGTATTATGCCCAGCAAACCGAAACTTAGAGCAACTAGTACTCCAACAATTACTTCATAAACCCAGACATTTAGATGAAAATTAATTGCTTCTTTGGCACTTTCTTTAACAATTGGATCATCTGAAACCAATAAAGCGGCAATTGGTATAGCAATTGATACTACTAATGAGCTAAAAAAGATTGAGCCATGACAAAGGGCTGATAAAAGTTTGCGTTTGTCTAGATCGTATTCCATAAAACTATGTCCTAATTTCATTTAATCTTACTTGCTTCTAACCATGACTTTATCATGCTGGTTTGTTAAATACAGGTGGTAAATGCCGTCCAGAACGGGGGAGGCTATCCTCATTCAGGGTGTATGGATATATTGAGGTGATTAAAAACAAAGAGAAGCCAGATTTACTCAATCTAATTGATGATTTGATGACTGTTGGATCTTCAACTAAAGGAGGATGCTGGAACTACCAAATAGAAGATATTAGAGTGTCTTTGCAGATTACCTGGACTATTAACGCCGGGAGAGTGTAAAAATGTTGAATAAGAGACTCTATGTAGGCGTGTTGGATGTCCACTGAAATTCAGGCTGAACTGCAAACGGCTGTCGAACATCGGCGTAATTTTGCAATTATTTCCCACCCGGACGCGGGTAAGACGACGCTAACGGAAAAGCTGTTGTTGTACGGGGGTGCAATTCACGAAGCGGGTGCGGTGAAGGCACGCAGGGCACAGCGTAAGGCGACTTCTGACTGGATGGAAATGGAGCAACAACGGGGTATTTCGATTACTTCGACGGTGTTGCAGTTTGAATATCAAGAGTGTCAGATTAATTTGCTGGACACACCGGGTCACCAAGATTTTAGTGAGGATACTTATCGGACGCTGGCTGCTGCTGATAATGCGGTGATGTTGGTTGATGCGGCGAAGGGTTTGGAACCGCAGACGCGCAAGTTGTTTGAGGTGTGTCGCTTGCGGGGGTTGCCGATTTTTACATTTGTTAATAAGTTAGACCGTCCAGGAAGGGAACCACTGGATTTGCTGGATGAAATTGAGCAGGAGTTGGGGTTACAGACTTATGCGGTGAATTGGCCTATTGGAATGGGCGATCGCTTTAAGGGTGTTTTTGACCGACGCACTCAAAAAATTCACTTATTTGAGCGTAGTTCTCACGGCGCTTTTGAGGCGAAGGATACTGTAATTGATTTGGGCGATCCAAGAATTGAAGACCTCTTGGAAGCAGACCTTTACTATCAGTTGAAAGAGGATTTGGAGCTGATTGAAGGGGTAGGTGGGGAGCTGGATTTAGAGCTAATTCATCAAGGGAAAATGGCGCCTGTTTTTTTTGGTAGCGCTATGACCAATTTTGGTGTTCAGCTATTTTTAGATTCGTTTTTGGATTATGCTTTAAAGCCAGAAGCACGTAATTCGACGGCTGGGGCGCTGCCACCAACTTATCCGGAGTTTACGGGGTTTGTGTTTAAGTTGCAGGCGAATATGGACCCGAAACATCGCGATCGTGTGGCGTTTGTGCGGGTGTGTACGGGCAAGTTTGAAAAGGATATGACAGTGAATCATGCCCGGACTGGTAAAGTGGTGCGTTTGTCAAGACCTCAGAAGTTATTTGCTCAAGACCGTGAGTCGATTGATGTTGCTTATCCCGGTGATGTGATTGGTTTGAATAATCCGGGGGTGTTTGCGATCGGCGATACCATTTATAACGGTATGAAGTTGGAATATGAAGGAATTCCTTCTTTTTCTCCGGAATTATTTGCCTATTTAAGAAATCCCAATCCTTCTAAATTTAAGCAATTTCATAAAGGTATTACGGAGCTGCAAGAAGAAGGTGCAGTGCAGATTATGTACTCGGCAGATGAGGCGAAGCGTGACCCAATTCTGGCGGCGGTTGGGCAGTTACAATTTGAGGTTGTGCAGTTCCGAATGCAGAATGAATACAACGTTGAAACAAGGTTGGAGATGTTGGAATATAAGGTGGCACGTTGGGTAGTTGGTGGTTGGGATGCTTTGGAAAAGGTAGGGCGTTTGTTTAATACTGTGACGGTGAAAGATGGCTTTGGGCGTCCGGTTTTGTTGTTTAGAAATGAGTGGAATTGTCAACAGGTGGAAACGGATCATCCTGAGTTGAAGTTGAATAAGATTGCCCCTGTGGTTTCGGGACAGGAACCAGTGTAGTTTTGATGAGAAAGCACGGTCGTAGCCTCAATGTTAAACTGGAGATATTGAGGCGATTTCTTCTGGTGGATTATGGTTTCTCAGATACAATCCCAAACTGAATCAACACAGGTCATTTATCCAGAAACTGACGGGCAGCCAATGGCAAACAATACCATACAGTTTCGCTGGATTTTGGTAATTCAGCAAAATTTGGATTGGCTGTTTGCGAGTGAGCCAAATGTTTTTGTGGCGGGGGATTTGTTTTGGTATCCTGTGGAAGGAAAACCCAAGATTGTTAATGCCCCAGATGTGATGGTGGTGTTGGGTAGACCAAAAGGAGAGCGGGGTTCTTATCAACAGTGGAACGAGGATAATATTGCACCCCAGGTAGTTTTTGAAATTCTCTCTCCTAGCAATTCTCAAGGAGAAATGGAGCGGAAGCTGCTATTTTATGACCGCTATGGAGTGAGTGAATATTATATTTATGATCCGGCAAGTAATCAGCTTACAGGTTGGTTGCGAGGCGAGGATGGGTTGGATACAATTGCATCTCTTGATCAATGGGTGAGTTTGCAGTTAGGAATTCGCTTTGATTTGTCGGCAGAAGAGTTGCAAATTTATCGTCCAGATGGGACTAAGTTTTTATCTTACGCGGAAATTAGCCAGCTTTTGGAGCAAGAGCAACAAAGAGCACAGCAAGCAGAGCAGTCATTAGAGCAAGAGCAACAAAGAGCTGAGGAAATGGAAAATTTGTTGAAGCAGTATCGCGATCGCTTTGGTGAGTTGCCAGAGTGATTGCAAAAGAGATCTGAATACGGAATTGGCGCGTAAATCTTGATGTATTATATTAAGCCAATTTTTCCTAGAGGCGATCGCCATCATGTCTTGATCAGTCACATTTTCCCTGATGGTTACTCATTTTGTAACCTACTCATAAAAGCAACAGAATTGAAGACAAGATGATTAATCATTAGAGGAATTAGAAAGAATGAGTTTTAACTTTAATAAAAAAGTGCTGCTTTCTGGTGTCTTATTGGTGGTAACAGTATCTGCAAGTGCGATCGCTTTGAGATATTTCTTACCGCAAATTGCTGTTGCACAATCATCAGTCACTCCACCTCAACTTGACCGCAAAGTCGCTGCCACCCAAAAACTAATCGGCATCTGGCAAGGTTCGCAACCAGGAACACCGACAAATATGATCATCAAGTTCAAATCAGATGGCACTCTACACGCAATTAGTCAGCAGAATGGAACATATATATCTCTATTGTTGAAGTCTCGATACAATGTCGTCAATGCCAGCACAAATATAGTTCAAGTGAATACTGCTCTCGATGATGTTAACAATAATAAAAAGCGAACTACACTTAAAGGAATTGTCGAATTTTCAGGTCAAAATAATCTCCGCTTGAATTTTGGGGAACCTAATAAGGCATTTCCAAAAACCTTTGATCCAAAAACAACACTAACACTAACTCGTCAAGATTTAGATGCACAAGTCCCATTTGCTAATTTAGAAAATATTGGACAAGCGGCAGTCGAAAAGCTGGCACTCAAAGAACTTTTCTACTATTCAGAAAATGGTCGCTTTTCCGGCAAAAGTCAGATTCCTGATCTGCCAGGACATAACTACTATTTTGCAATTATTCCAGACCAGAAAAACCCTCGACAGTTAAAAATTACGGCGACTCCAAAAGCAGATGGACTAAGAAGTTTTTCGGTTGGATTAATTCATGTAGATTCCAAGGTAGGTGAGTTGGAAGTGTTGGGGGGACAAATTTGCCGCAGTAATCAACCAACTAAAATCGCGCCAGGGATGCCAACTTCGCCTGAAGATATTCGAGAAAAGCTGCAATGTCCAAGTGGATATTCTGCTTTGTAAATTGACTTTTTTTGGATAAATAACTTGCTTTTGCTACAGGATTGTGATTTTTTCTAGGGTGTTCGCGCTGCTGGTTAGTGCTCAATTGATTTGTGCTGCTTTGCCGACTCAGTATGCGATCGCAAGTTTGCCTCTTTCTAAGACTTGCCCTGCTGAATTTTTGAACGAAAGTACCTGACGGGGTGAAAACCCCGTTAGAGATCAAATTTTACCTAGTCAGCAGGTTTTCATTCTCATACTGAAAAATTGAAACCGATTCAGTTAGCTAGAAAGCTTGAAATTCTCAAATCATAACTCACCATAATTTTGAATCAGAAAGTTAAATTAAACTTTCTAGAATTATCCTCTATCCAAAAGTAAAACTCAATTCAGAATTTCAGTTCAACGAAACACTTCAAATTTAAGCCAACCTTCTTGCCCAGCGAGTCAGTCGCCAAATACCAACAAACAAAATGCTACATACTAAAGCGCCTAAATTAACCTTCACAGAATTTACTAATAATGCAAGACGCTGCGTAATTTGAGTGGATTCTCCTTCACTTTTTACCTTCTTTTCCGCTTTAGTAAGTTCTTCCAAAAAGCGATCTCTTAATGGCTTTAGCCCTTGAGGATCATCTACAGGTAAACGTATGCCAGTCCGATTAATGCGGGTAAAAAGGGATTTTAGCTCTTGGTCTTTTGCGTTGCTTAACTTTGTCTTAAAATCTTTAATTTGGGTAATCCTTTGATTTACTTGAGCGGCAACTTGAGTTTCAGTTGAAGCATAAAGCTGCACTGTATTATTAATACCCATTGGAATTAGCAAGACAAACAAGACACTAACTAATAAACACAACCAGGACAACCATTTTAATAAAGGAATCTCCCAATCTTCTCGATAATTTGCTTGCCCATAAAAAACTAAGGCTAATCCTAGTAAAGGACTTATTACACGTTCAACTAATGCTCCGAGAGTTTGAATTCCTCCTGTGGGGTTTAGCAAACGAAATGGCACAAAGACTTCAATTATGTTGAATAAGCCTAATACTAATAAACCATAACCAATCCAACGTAAAAGAGAAATTGAGCGTTTTTGATTACTTGTTGATTCAGTCATTAAACTAACACCTATTTGTAAGGACTTAAGAAGGTAAGCGAGGTTGCCACCATTGATACCAATTAAACCAGGCTTGCTCTAAAATTAAGTAAGCATCTTTAGCTGAATAATTATCTAAAGGAACTGATAATTTTACCAAGAGGCAACGTCGATCTCTTAGAGATTCTCCACTAAATAACCACGGAATGAAACGCTTAGAAATAACATCAACATTTAGCTGGTTTTGAACAAATTGTTCTGCTTTAAAGGTGCTATTTCTTTGAGAATTAATACAAGCGCTTAAACTAGCTTTATTTTGATGAGTAAATAAACCATAATGACCAATTTCTGGTTGCTGGCGAATATCTGGTGAGATTTGAGAAGCACCTAACTGATCGTAAAGCTTGACTAGTTTTAGAACATTACCATCGGAACTAGGTAAGTAGTGCATTTCTATATCTAGAAATAGATTGTTCTGGATATATCTGTAAGATTTTGCTGAATCTTCTTTAGATATTTCATCTTTTTTAATATCCAGAGAAGGACTTGTAATCTGTTGCCATTCTTTTAAAGGTACGGTTGCGGGAAAAACCAAAGCTGCCACTTTTGCTCCGGTAAAGCTAGGAGATAAAAACGACTTCAAAAGAACAAAAAAGACACTACTAGCTGTTGTTACTAGAATGGATATTCTAAAAATTTCCCAGCGGTTGATAGTTTTGATCACTCAACTTTTCCTTTAGTTTCAACTTACGGCTGCTTAACTAAAAAATTGCAAAAAAATCCAAACATTACTATACCAACAAGTGAAAAAATCAGAGAACCGTTTCCTTGATGCCAGTACTCAAAGGCACTTTTATGTGAGTAGTTGTTTAGATAAGCCATCAATGCTACTCGCACTCCATTGAGGATAAAAGCTAAGATAATAGCGACGGTTGGTATAAACAAGACTTGACTCTTTT
>JBATUR010000058.1:0-4615 GCA_049671305.1 Coleofasciculaceae cyanobacterium | reverse complement strand
ACAAAATGAATCTCTACTCCAAGTTTCTCGGCAAAAGCTTTCTCATTGAAACTTTCATAGAAAAAACCACGCTGATCTTCAAAGACACGCGGTTCAGTAATAAAAACATCAGAAATTTCAGTGGGGATAATATTCATTTAGCATCTCTTTTACCATCAACCTAACCGAAATTTTAGACTCCCTAGCGTAATCGTCAAGAAATTTTCTTGAATCTTGTCACTTTCTTGACTTATTAATGCTGCTGGAGTAACTTTTCTGTAGATGCCTCATTAATTTTTATTAATTATGAGCAAACCCTAACTTAAAAAACTTGATGTTTAAACTGTTTCTGGTTACAGCTACTGACTTTAGCTGCTGACTATTACAGTTAATAATTTAATTTGAATTGATTTAAATTAAATTATTAATCCATTCTTTTTGAGAGCAAACTTTTGATTTTTGTTTACTGCTCAAACTCAATTTGTTTTGTCCTAGCAAAAACATCTTCCCTGATAAGAATTACCATCCAAAAACTTGTTTTTGACCTAATTCTTATCTATAGGCACTGTCAGTATTGCTTTAATTATCTCCTAGTTTTACTAGGTTGTCGAGCTAATCGGTGCAAAGACTTTCTTCACTAGTTTCGTTGTTAACGAAGATTTTCTCCGCTAGTTCCGATATTAACATAACCTCAATTTTCAGACGACTATTACATAACCTTGATTTTCAGACTATTAATTAGTCTTGATATTTTCTCCGAAAGCTTTAGCTGATGAAAGCGGCTTAATAGATCATACGTCTTTAAAGGTATCAGCAATAATCTTTCTTCAGTATGGCAGTTCCTTAAGAACGTGTTGACCATTGTTATAGGTATCAATCTTTACTCAAGGACATTTAATAACCAAAATCTAAAAGCTTTACTCAAAGACATTTAATAACCAACATTTGAGTATTTTTTTGACTGCCCTATTTTAATTTGAGTATTTTTTTGGCTCTGCCGTATTTTAACAGCTAAAAGTCTGAAGAATTAGTGGGTGATAGATTTATAGGCGTTATTTTCACCTACCAAATACTAATTAATTGAGCCATAGATCTATTCTTTGGCGACTTCATTCAATAGCTAAGACTGCTCTTTGGCGATTTCAGTCAATGGCTAAGACAAAAAGTCAATACCAAATTTTTAGGGTTTATTCTCCTTTATTAAATACTAACTAGCTCATTCATACATCAGTATAATCACTCTTTTTAGTCGTTTTCTTTGGGCTTAGTATTGATAATTTTGGCAGGGATACCGACAGCGGTTTTACCAGGCGGAATATCTGATAAAACTACAGCATTTGCCCCAATATTTGCATCATCGCCAATGGTGACGTTACCAAAAATCTTTGCCCCAGCGCCGACATTAACACGATCGCCTAATTTTGGTGCATCAAATGGTCGATCTAGATAGCGATTTCCCATAGTTACGCCTTGACGAATAATACAATCGTCACCAATTGAACATTCGCCATGAATAACAATGCCGCTTTGATGTTCTATAACGACGCGGCGTCCAAGTTGAACTGTGTAAGGTAGTTCTATGCCATAAGTATTTCTAACCTTACGAAATAAGGCACGGTAGAGAATGCTAAAGGGTGCTCTCAGAATTATCGGTTTAAGTGTCATTCTCCAAACGCCAAAGCGCTGGATAGCAACAGCTCGAAATCCGGGTTTTGTCCAATCACGCCCATGAGCAATCCAATCTTCTTTGAGCTGTTGCCAGAAGCCCAAGGCAGGGGTTTCTAGTTCATTCACACTCGATTTGGTTTCTGGTTGTGTGACCATAGTATAGGTTTGCTGAAGGTGGTTTTTTCAGAAAAAGCGCAAATCTTTGCCCATCCTAACTCTACAATCCTAAAAGTTGGAAGTCTTTGGTGTTTATTATGTTTATTATGTTGATTAGCCCTGCAAGCCTTGACTGGAAACACCAAAGTTAGCAGCCTCTAAATTTATGGGCAGGAGTGCTACTGTACAGTGGTTATTGATTGAGTAAGCCACAATCTGTTAGCCTGGAAAGCGCCAGACATAAACGGAAATTGTTGCAAATGCCAGCCTCTCTTTCGGTTGATTTACGCCATAAGATCAGTTAGAGCCTGATGCGCTTTTTTTGAGGAAGACGCTATTACGCAGAAAATCGGTTAAGAATTGAGGCGGATCTAAGTCTGGTTTGCCCTGAAAGACTCGGCGCACCCTCCAAACGGCAAAACCTGAAGCCCAGAATGTATCTGCTATGGCGGTATACAACCAACCATAGTTTTTGAGAAAGTAGCGTTGTCTTGAATCAAACCAGTATTGGGGCAGGCGTTTGGGGGGGCGTTTGGTATCGGTAACGCCGGAACTTTGTCCAACTAGGTGAATGACTCGACTTTGGGGAACATACCAACAACTAAAACCGGCTCTTTGTGCTTGTAGGCAAAAGTCCATTTCTTCGTAGTACATGAAGTAGGCTTCATCAATTAATCCTACAGCTTCAAACACTTCGCGACGCACAATCATGCTTGCTCCTGCCACCCAGTCAGTTTGACAGGTTTCTGAGGAGACTGGGGGGGCAACTAACCAATTTTTCAACAGTTTGGAAAGGATACCTAAACGAAAGCCTTGATCTAATTCGCTCATAAATGTGTGGAAGCGAAAGGCTGATTCTTGTGGTGTGCCGTCTGGATCTTCTAAACGACTGCCAGCAATGCCAGCTTCGGGATGTTTTTCCATGAAGTCCACTAGGGCTTGTAATGCCCCTGGGTGAACGATTGTGTCGGGGTTGAGCAGCAGAATGTAAGGGGGTGGGTTTGGGGCTGCTAGCACTGGGCGAATGGCGGCGTTGTTGCCGTAAGCGAAGCCGCCGTTACGCTCTAATGGCATGAATGTTACCCATTCACTCCAGTTTTGATTGGCAATTGCTGTGCTGATTTGTTCAATTGAGGTATCGCCAGAGTCGTTGTCGGTGACAATAACTTTTGTTCCAGGAAGCGATCGCACTTCACTTTCTAATGATTGCAAACAGTCAATTGTTAAACCAGGAGTACGGTAATTAACGATTACTACGGTTAAAAGATTCTCGTCCGACATAAAATTAAGTGGTATGTTGCAATGTTTACTAGGTTTTTATTTAAGTTCACCCAAAATTATTTTTGGTTGATTTTCAGCTATTAGGCTATTAAGTAGAAAAATACCTGTGGTCATCAGGGGCTTATCATAATTTTATCCTTTAATTTATCAGTTTTTCTTTTTTAGAAAGAACAAATGGAGAAATGATAAGCACCGATTTTTAATTAGTTAAATTAATTTGATGAAAAATCTTCAAGTAACTGTTTAAACAAGCAAGCTATTTCGATTTTAGAAGAAAGTAGTTATTTATCTTGTTGGTTTCTCTCTCATGACAATCTGCTTCATCTGCGAGATTCGTGCATCATAAGTTTTCTCAAATGTGTGTTTTCGAGCAAAGCTGATTGCCTTTTTTGACATGGTTTTAATTTCATCTCGTTGAAGATTAAGTTCAGCAACTTTTTTTGCTAGTAATTTGGGTTGATTCATTTCCACAAGCCACCCTGATTTTGACTGGGCAACCATGCCTTCAAATGCTTCATTTGCATATCCGACAATTGGCACACCACAGGACATTGTTTCTATATAAGTGCAAGATGGATCACCCTGACGATGACAACAGATAAATAAGTCTATATTAGCCTTGACAAAGGGGAAAAAGTTCGTCTTAAAATCAGGTACTCCTAACATTTTGACATAATCACTAAGTCCTTCAGCGGCAATTCTTTTCTTCATAGTCTCTTCCAAATCACCACATCCGCTGATGAACAATTCAAAGGGGATTTTTAGTAACTTTAATTCTTGTGCAACATCTAATAAATGATCTGCACCTTTCATTTTATTAAGGCGTCCTGAAAAAACTAGGCGTAACGGTTTGTTATCAATCAAACTTTGAGTGCGCTTTTCAAGTTCATCAGAAGTTATTAGCATATCTTCTTCAATGCGAGTATCAAAAAAAAGTAGTGTGTCAGAACACAATTTTTTGTATTCGTTATATGTAGGAGTTCCATTACATTGCAAACCATCAGCAAGCGCTATGGCGTTTAGTTGTTTCTGCTCTTGTTTTACTTCCCAGCGAGTCCGCCACAGGCGTTTGATTGGTTGCGATTCTTCTACTGCTACAATTTGTCTTCTAGTTTTTATGGTGTATTCAGAAATATAAATACAGGGAATATTTGCTTGTTTACAAACTTGACTAATATGGTTTTGTCTATAGCCTAAGGTTGCTAAGACTAATGAAGTTTCCTTTCGGAGTTTATCAGGGTTTATATTATCAAAAGAACCAATTTCTAGTTTGAATGGTAATTCACTAAGTGTAAGTTCTTCGGGATCAATTTGACGACTATCTTCTTCGGTTTCTTCCATCATTACAGTAATTGAACCGGGCCAAAGTTCGCAAAATTTTACGGTAGCCTCCTTAAACTTTCTTGTTAGTAAAACTTTACCGTTTGGCAATTTTCTTGCGGGTAAAACTTGTACAATAGTTAGATGCAAATCTTTAGACATTACAGATGCGCTTTAAGCTTGTTGGGTAGTTAGTCTTTAAGAAAATTTA
>JBATUR010000057.1:0-22070 GCA_049671305.1 Coleofasciculaceae cyanobacterium | reverse complement strand
AAACGTTGATTTAATTTAGTTGCCGTTGCAGCACGACCTTCTGGGGAAGCAGCGTATGATAAGGCATAAGCGACAGATGCTTGATCTGCTTCTGATGCCAGCACAGATAAATCTGGTGTGTAACGCTGTGCCCAAAGTTTGACTAAACGATTAACTGCAGGAGTGTTGGGAAGATTGGTAGTTTTAAGCACGATTTTACGCTTTTGGTAAACAACTAATGGACTTAGGAAATATGTAAAGCCGTGTTGACAGCTCAGAGCTACGATTAATAATGAAATTAATCGTTAATGCACTGCAATTCGTATTACTTAAATGCTGAAATTTGGTAGGAACGATAGTTAGAGTGCAATCACTTTTGTAGATGCTTTGATTGCTTTCCTGATGCTGAAGCAGTTCAAGAAGTTTTTTGAAGTTTTTTCTCTACTCATTCAATATAAGCATTAACTTCAATCATCTACCTCAGTGCAATTACTGATAGTTTTTCCGTATTATTACTGAGGCGATGAACATTATTATAATGCTTACGCAGAGACTTATTTAAGAAGAATAGATAAAGTCAAATATATTTTGTATGAAGATTAAATCTTAGTACTTTAGACAAGATATAGCAAGTCGTGACCAGGTATTGCTTTAGCCAAAAGTGTCGAGTAAAGTAACAATGCCAATTCATCAACGATTTACTGTTAAGTATCATTAAATGCAAACTACATCTGAATATACTTGTGCCTATTGTGGCGAACCAAACCTAACTTTTATTGATTTAAGTGCAGGTGGACAACAGTCTTATGTGGAAGATTGTCAAGTTTGTTGTCATCCCAATCTCTTATATGTGCGAATTGATGAAGATACCCTTGATGTAGAAATTGACAGCGAATATAACGAATAAAGAGCTGGTTCGTTTGAAAAACACCTAAATAATCTTGTTACTCTGGAAGAAGAGATTAAAAAAATAAAGACACAATACCAAGCCAAACATCATAAAAAATGCCCAAGCACAATAGGTATTTGTTCTAAATTTATTAATCCAAAAAGCAACGGAGATTAAGCCTTGAAAACTCAAAATTCTCAAAACTGGCAAGCTTTAGTAGGAGGTATTATCGCCGCCGCACTTTTGCTGCTTAGTTTTAGTTCGTTTGTAATCATCAACCCAGGACAGGCAGGGGTTCTCAGCATTTTAGGTAGTGCCCAAGATGGTGCATTATTAGAAGGATTTCACTTCAAACCACCACTAGTTTCTACAGTGGACATATATGATGTAACTGTGCAAAAATTTGAAGTCCCAGCGCAAAGCTCTACCAAAGATCTTCAAGATTTATCAGCAAGTTTTGCGATTAACTTTCTGCTTGATCCAACCCAGGTTGTGGAGATTAGAAGAAAACAAGGCACATTGCAAAATATTGTCTCAAAAATTATCGCTCCTCAAACTCAGGAATCCTTTAAAGTAGCGGCAGCAAGGAGAACTGTTGAAGAAGCAATTACCAAACGGGATGAATTGAAGCGAGATTTTGATTTTGCCTTAGGTGAGCGCTTAAACAAATATGGCATTATTGTCCTTGATACCAGCGTCGTTGACCTTGCCTTCTCGCCAGAATTTTCTCGTGCTGTTGAAGAGAAACAAATTGCCGAGCAACGAGCACAACGTGCAGTGTATGTAGCCCAAGAAGCCGAACAAGAAGCACAAGCAGATATTAACCGCGCTCAAGGTAGAGCTGAAGCACAAAGACTCTTGGCAGAAACCCTAAAAGCTCAAGGTGGACAACTTGTTCTGCAAAAAGAAGCGATCGAAGCTTGGAGACAAGGCGGTTCTCAGATGCCAAAGGTTCTCGTAATGGGTGGTGACTCCAAAAGTAGCGTACCATTCCTCTTTAACTTAGGAAATTTCCAAGAAGCTGAACAGCCGTAGATTTATCTAGAACCCCGACTTCTATCGTCAGCTTAACAAGCATGACCTAATTTGTAACCAAGAAGTCGGGGTTCTCTTGAGCGCTTTAACTAAGAAGTCGGGGATACTGCCTAATTAGCAACTTCTGCCATTTCGATAACACGATTTTCCAAGTCTTTGACCAAAAAATTCAGCGGTCTTTCGCTACGAACTTTATACTTAAGGCGTCGCATTTGCACCCGCATTAGCACTTGTTCCACACAGTCATGGTCAAAACAAACATGACGTTGTTGATTTTTCTTACCAATGCTTGCCCCAGTAATGACATGAAGTTGGGTATTTTTTTTGAGCTGATACCACAAACCTTCAGTTCCTTTAAATCTAGTTGCTGTCGTCGTTGTTGCGCTCATACCAGCAGACATATAAAGTGGGTCGATACTAGTAGCGCCTAAAGTTTGCTCATAATTGTAGTAGTAGTGTAGTGGTACTTCAGCGGCGCTTAAACTAAGCAAACCTTCATAAAATTGCCGCGCCACTTCCAAATCAGAAACCATCACGGTATAAACTTTGGGGGCACTGGTGAGGAACATCCACATGGCAACAGCATAAGCTGCCAAGAGCATGACCATAATGCCTTGAGTCGAAAACAAGCTATCTAAAGGCAAACCAGGCAAAAAAGCGCCAAGAGGTAGGGGACTGAACATTAAGCAAATAATATCAACTGATAAAATCATGAACTGATACTTACTGAATCAATTTTAACTTCTATGAATCTATTGTCTCGTTGCAGGTAAGATTATTACCACTACACAAGTAGGAGTGATGATACTAATTTTAACCATCACTCAGCTCAATCGGTGTAATGTTAATCTTGATCAATTATTATTTCTTTGAGATGGGATGCAGCATCAGCCACAAGCAGACTTTTTTTGTACGAGGACTGGTGCTAAATATCGTTGTTGGGGTATGTATACTTAAGCCTTCAGTAAGAGTGGGAAGTTAAAACCCGTGCAAATTCCGCAATTTTCCGAAGCTAATCATCAAATTGTCAAGTCACTGTTTCAGACAAGCGATCGCGAATTACTGACTTTGTTTCAGCGTCATCCTGAACAGGGTAAGTATTTCACTACCATGTTTTGTCGCTATAGTCCGATTGTTTTTACTTTAATTCGACATTCAGCGCGATCGCCTGTACAGGCAGATTATCTGTTTGCCCTCACTTGGCGGCACATCTTTTACGAACTCGGTGGCTTAGATTTACGCCTTGATCCTAACCCAGAGACAAATTCCTTCCAAAACTGGCTAATCAATCAAACTGCCATCTGCATAAATCAAGCTGACTTGCCCCCTGTCGAGTCAATTCATTACAATTTGCAAGTCTCACCGCCTCCCTTGTGGTGCTATCTTGAACAAGCTTTAGAACAATTACAACCGATGACGCGGTTAATGATTGTCATGTCTCAAACCTTTCATTGGAGTGAAACCCGCATTGCCGCTTACCTACAAGCAGAAGGTGAAGAGCTTTCACCACAACAGGTGAGTATTCTACTAAGCCAAGGCTATCAGCTTTTGGAAGCAGCACTACCTGATGATATTCGGCAAATTTATTTGGGTGAAGTGATGCCGCCGCCGCCTGTGGGTGCGATGCCTGTACTTAAGGAGTAATTTAATGCTCAAATGGTTATTAGTTGTGGCAGCTCAGAAGGTGAGCCTTTATTTAAAGCTAATGTGCCTCGATTACATCCCAATTTTCAGAAAATATCAAATTCGATCTCCACTAAAAATCAGTGGCTATGGAGGGGCAGATGGCTAAGTTTTATCGCTGTTTTGGCGTGGTGGTAACCCTAAATATGGCGGTATTACTGGCGAGTCGGGCAGCGTTGGGGCAGATTTTTCCCCTCGATAGTGCGCCCAGAAGTAATCTAGAACAACAACTAGATGCGCCTTTAAATAATGGCATTATCGGGGAAGATCGCGCTAGGGCAGATGCTTTGGTGCGTGTGGGAGCACAGGCACAGCGTCAGGGAGACTTGAATAGTGCGATCGCTAATTGGAAAAAAGCCCTCGATTTTTACCAATTAGCTGGCGACATTGAGGCGATCGGGCAGACTTATGATTATTTGGGTGTCACTTATGCCAAATTAGGGCGCTTCCGAGAAGCAGAAGATGCCTTGCGACGACGTTTAGGAATTGCTCGTACTAGGCAGGATTTTACAGGGCAGATTTATGGTTTAAATAATATTGGTACAGTCTTGCTGCAAGCTGGAAATATTACAGCCGCGCAAGATAGTTTTTTGGCGGCGCTGCAAATTGCTCGTAGTATCAAAAACCCGCAAGGTGAAGGCTTAAGTTTAAGTAATTTGGGCTTGGCGGCAACAGCAGTGGGCAATTATGGTGAGGCAATTAAGCAGTATCAAGCGGCACTGGCGTTGCGGAGTTTTTCGGGCAATCTTTTGGGAGAGGCGAATACGCGCAATAATTTAGGTGATGCTTATCGTGCAGCAAATGTGCCCAAAGAAGCATTGTATTCTTATCAAGCAGCATTATCTCTGGCTCAAATTAGTGGCGACTTTCCCAGCCAATTTCGGGCAATGCGCGGTTTAGGGCAATCTTACCTGAATATTGGACAATATCAGGCGGCGTTGAATGTGCTGGAGCAACATTTAGCTTTGGCAAAAAAAATGAAAAACCCCCAAGAAGAATTGCTATCTTTAAGGTTAGCTGCCAGAGCTTATCAGAGGAATGAGAATTTTGGGCAGGCACGAGTTTTTTATCAACAAGCGATCGCTTTAGCTAATGTTTTGGGTGCTACTGAGGAAGTGGCGCTTTTAAGAAATGATTTAGCGCAAATTCTTTATTACCGAAGGTAGATGCTGAATTTTAGCAAGGCTAGCTGAGGTTGCTTTAACTTGCTATACTTTTCTTGACCAATCTGGAGTGAGCAATTGCACCTAACTTAAGCTAATGCCGCTTCTGGTAAAGCGCCTTGCATTTTGCTCAAAAAGTTGATTAAATTTTCTAATTGTTGGTCAGCTTTAAGTATTCCCAAACCGCGCACCGTGACTTTACCAGGAGAATAGACAAAACGTGTCCGCAAATGTTCGGGTAAATTCTCAGATAGCAAATTCCAGGCAGGTTCCTCCATTGGCGTTTCCAAAACCACGTGCTGCTTTGCCTCTGGTTTGATGCGACTAAACCCTAACGACTTGCCGATTTGCTTCAACTCCACCACGCGCAACAACTGCTTTGCTGCCTTGGGAATTTCCCCATAGCGATCGCTCCAGTCTACCGCAATTTGCACCAACTCATCCTTAGAATTTGCCGACGCCACCGCCCGATAAGCGCTCATCTTCTGGTCTAAATCAGGAATATAATCAGCAGGAATCAAAGCCGTAAGCTGCAAATCAATTTGCGTATCATCAACCTTGGGAATTTCCTGCCCTTGAATTTCGCGAATTGCCTCTTGTAACATTTCCATATAGAGGTCAAAACCGATCGCTTCCATTTGCCCCGACTGTTCGGCACCCAACAAATTACCAACGCCACGAATTTCCATATCCCGCGTTGCCAATTGGTATCCACTCCCCAACTGAGTAAACTCCTGAATAGCCCTCAATCTCGCCCTAGCTGGCTCCGAAAGAGTGCGTTGCTTCGGGTAAAATAACCAAGCATGAGCTTGTACCCCCGCACGTCCTACCCTTCCCCGCAACTGATATAGCTGAGAAAGACCAAATTTTTGAGCATCTTCAATCAAAATCGTATTAACACGAGGAATATCCAAACCTGACTCAATAATCGTCGTACAAACCAAAACATCCGCTTCTCCGGCACTAAAAGTCAGCATCGTTGACTCTAATTCACCTTCCTCCATTTGACCATGAGCGATCGCCAATCTCACCCCCGGTATCATCTCTCGTAATTGAGTCGCCACTTCTTCAATACCATCAACACGCGGCACCACATAAAAAACCTGTCCACCACGATCAAGTTCCGTACGAATAGCTGTCCTCATTGCTTCTGGATCATAAGGCGAAAGATGAGTCTTAATTGCCCGACGTGAAGGCGGTGGCGTCATAATTAAACTCATTTCCCGCACCCCCGACAAAGACATATAAAGCGTGCGAGGAATTGGCGTAGCGCTTAAAGTAAGCACATCAACTTGAGTTTTTAGTGACTTAATTTTTTCCTTTTGATTAACACCAAACCGCTGTTCTTCATCAATTACCAATAACCCCAAATCTCGATAAGTAACACCTTTACCTAATAATTGATGCGTCCCTACTACAACATCTAATTCTCCCGTATTAAGGCGGCGTTGAATATCACGACGTTCCTCAGCACTACGGAAACGATTTAATAAACCAACATTGACAGGATAAGGCGCAAAACGCTCTTTTAAAGTATGATAATGTTGCTGAGTTAAGATTGTCGTCGGCGCCAGAAAAGCAACTTGTTTACCAGCCGTTACCGCCTTAAAAACGGCACGAATTGCTACTTCTGTTTTACCAAAACCGACATCACCACAAACTAAACGATCCATCGGACGATCGCTCATCATATCTCGTTTTACATCCTGCACCGCTTTTAATTGGTCAGGCGTGGCTTGGTAAGGGAAAGAATCTTCTAATTCTTCCTGCCAAGGGTAATCTTCTGGATAGGCAAAACCTTGGTGTTGTGTACGTTGGGCATACAGTTTCAATAAATCAACCGCAAGTTTCTTAATGCCTTTACGGACACGATTTTTAGTTTTTTCCCAAGCTTTGCCAGACATTTTATGCAATTCTGGCGGACGATTTCCTGTGGCACGAAAGCGAGATAATACTCCTAGTTGGTCAGCGGCAACTCTTAAAATTCCATCGGCATATTGAACTACTAAATATTCACGAGTTTCATGATTAATAGTTAGGCTTTCTAATTTGAGAAACTTACCAACGCCGTTGTTGCGGTGAACTACATAATCTCCCGCTTGTAATTTGTTGGGGTCAACTTGTTTAGAGGCGGCGCGGCGGCGCTTGCGGACATAACTAGGTGTAGCGAGGTTATGCTGTCCAAAAAATTCGCGGTCAGTAACAACAACGATGCGATAAGTTGGCAGAATAAAGCCTTCAAGTTCTGCAAGTCCTGAATATTTTACAGCTACAGGAGTATGTTGAATTTGTAGCTTATCAATTGCTGGATAGTCTTTCGGGTTGGGGACAAATTGGGCAGGGCAGTCGTGTTCTTGTAGTAGGGAAACCGAGCGACTGGGTTGAGCAGAAACTAGCCAGACGTTAAAATTGCGATCGCGTTCACTTCTCAGGACTTCTGCTAGTTTGGCAAATTGATGAGGAGTTGCGGGTACAGGGCGACTAGCAAGATTTAGTCCGTTACCTGCTTCGGCAAGTTCCGCTAGCTGAATTTGCTTAAAGTTTTGGGCGGTGGCGAGAGACTCACTCCAACTACGATGGTTTTTGGGAAGTGCTGGAGTAATTGAGGAGAGTTGTTCTTGATAAAATTCTTCGGCACGGCAGCTATGGGACAGACATTGCTCTGGTTCATCGATCGCAATTAAAGTATTTTCGGGTAAATAATCTAAGAGCGAGGCTGGTTGATCATAAGCGATCGCCAAAAAGCGCCGACTACCTTCTATTTGACCCATTTCAAATTGTTCTTGTTCTGCTGCAGAAAGATAAGCGCCAACTTGTTCTGCTTTGCTTCCTGTTAGGGCGCTGATGATAATTGGACTAAAATCCGTTGGTGTTAATACCAAACGTTCAATTTTGTCAAGAGAACGCTGAGTTGCTGGGTCAAATTCTCGTAACTGTTCGAGATCATCGCCAAACCATTCTAGGCGTACTGGTAACTCAGCGGCGACAGGGAAGACATCAACAATATCACCGCGCCGACTCCATTGACCTTCCGTTTCAACTAGCGGTACACGCTCATAGCCTAAGCTTGCCAATTTTTGATCAACTGCTTTTGAGTTCCAACTCATGCCAAGGTGCAGAGGCAGGCAGTAGGGTTTAAAGGCTTCTACTGGTGGTAGGTGAGGTTGTAAGGCAGCAATAGTTGTGATTAGGGCAAACTGCTGTAAAGGTGCTGCCTTTGTCTGTGGAGGTAAATCAACTGAGGATAGGGCTGATTTGAGGGATTTTGATTTATTGGGAGTTGCCGGGCTCGTCAACTCAGCCGTTGCCACAGAAGACTTATTTTGAACTAAGTCAGCCAATACTTGCATTTGTCCCCAAGTCATTTCTGATTCTGGATCAAATGGCTCATAAGGCGAAGCTTCGGAAGTTGGGTAAAAGAGGACGGTTTGCCAGTCCATTGCTTCTAGTTGTGCTGCCCAGCGGCTAGCTTCTTCCAGGGTGCTGGCAACCACAAGCAAGTTATGTCCAGCGGTTTTGGCAAGGGCAGATGCCACCAAGCCTTTGGGAAGACGGGGGATGCCACTAAGTGCCAAAGACGGCTGCTGTTCAAGTTTGGACAGCAATTCAGAGGTAAGAGGCGATCGCCCTAGAGTACGAATGATGGAAGAGAAAGCCATGAGGAAAGGGGGAAATGCTTAACTCGCTCGTGCTTGGAAAATCAAAGTATATCTGCTATCTTCCTTATTTTAGAAGTCTTGCCCAAAAGTGAGGGCAATTTTTTCAACTAGTGGCGTTGCCTAATCTTGAGATCCATTTCTGAGATATTTCGCCAAAATGTTTTACAGAGTAGCTTTGATGCAGCAAAGTATATTTGATCATGCATCAGCTCTAAATCTATGACGCCTCAATTTTTTTTAGACTCACTAGTCAACTATTGCTACTGGAATACTCACCTGTGAAGGCAGGATACTAAAATCGTTAGAGCAGTACCCCATCGTCGGCAAAAGTTTATTATCTTCAAGCGTGGAAATTCTCCTTGTTCTCTTACTGACTCTTGTTAACGCCATTTTTGTGATGTCAGAAATGGCAATTGTCTCAGTCCGAAAGGTGCGTCTGCAACAAATGGCAAACCAGGGTGATGCCAGTGCCCGTGTTGCTTTAGATCTTGCTAATGCCCCCAATCAGTTTTTAGCAACGGTGCAAGTGGGGATTACTCTACTTGTAATTGTCTCCGGTGCTCTTGGTGAAACGGTGATTTCTGCCAAAATTAGACCGTTGTTAGAGTTAATTCCGGCAGTTGCTGCTTATCGAGAAGCGATCGCTTCTACTTCGGCAATTTTGGTTGTGACTTATCTGACTCTAATTATTGGCGAATTAGTACCGAAGCGTTTGGCACTCAACAATCCAGAGCGCATTGCTTCTTCTGTGGCTAAACCAATGCAGATGTTATCGAAGTTTGCCTCTCCTGTGGTTCATCTGTTGAGTGCTTCTACGGATATGGTACTCAGACTCTTGGGTACTAGACCGTCTACTGATCCGCAAGTCACCGAAGAAGAAATTAAGGTTCTTATTGAGCAAGGTACTGAGGCGGGGACCTTTGAAGAAGCTGAACAAGATATGCTTAATCGTGTGTTTCGATTAGGCGATCGTCGTGTCAGTGCTTTGATGACGCCGCGCCCTGATATTATTTGGCTTGATTTGGATGATTCGCCAGAGAAGAATCGTCAAATTATGCTTGATCATACTCATGGTCAGTTTCCGGTCTGCCAAGGGGAACTTGACACAGTGCTTGGTATTGTGCAGGTGAATGATTTGTTATCTCGCTGCCTGACTAATCAACCGTTTGATTTAACCGTCTCGCTACGACGCCCTTTATATGTGCCGGAAAGTACGCCCGGTTTGAAAATTTTGGAGTTGTTTAAGCAGTCTGGCACTCATATTGCGATCGTTGTTGATGAATATGGTGTAATTCAAGGCTTGGTTACTCTCAAGGATATTTTAGAGGAAATTGTCGGTGATATTCCTTCTATTGATGCTCTAGATGAACCGCAAGCTGTGCAGCGTGAAGATGGTTCTTGGTTGGTTGATGGAATGTTATCTGTGGAGGAATTTTTTGAGTTATTTGAAATGCAAGAATTGCACAGAGATCAGCGAGGTAATTATCACACAATGGGCGGTTTTGTGGTTACCCAACTAGGACGAATTCCGGTTGCTGCTGATTATTTTGAGTGGCAAGGAATGCGTTTTGAAGTGATGGACATGGATGGAAATCGCGTTGATAAAGTGTTGGTAATTCCGATGATTTCTAAGCATCAAGAATCGAGTTTGGATGATTAAATATTTTTTAGCAAATTAACTTGCATAACATGAATAGGCAGTATTTGTCTCAAAAAAACATTGCTTCTAAACGGATTTTTTTAGCTTTAGTTTTAACACTGGTCTTGTTTTTGTCAATTAACCTTAATGTCAATACGGCAAGGGCTGATGTTAGTAATTTACCGGGTTCTGTTGCCAAAGCGGTATTGCAGGATGCCTCAAAGCGCTCAAATTTGCCCACTGAAAAACTGCGTATTGTTGACTCTGTAAAAAGAGATTGGTCTGATGGTTGTTTGGAACTTGCTAAACCTGGAATTATGTGTATTCAACAAGTGGTTTCTGGTTGGCAAGTTAAGGTGGTTGGTGGGCAAAAAACGCTAATTTATCGCACTAATAATTCCGGTTCAATTGTGAAGTTGGAAAGTGGTAATTTTAATTCAGCGTTTCCATCGGACATTGTTTCGTGAATAGCTGTATGAATGTTCTGGCAATGGAATTGGTGGTTTTACAAACCTAGGTTTTCAAATCCGGTGCAATCAAGGTTTAAATGAACTCATGACTTGAAGATATCAACTTTATCGGTGCTTAAATGGCAATAAGTTCCATGTAAGCCTGAGTCTAACTAAACCACCATCCTGTATTACTGTAGGTTTTTTTGTATTACTCTAGACATCCCTTTGGACGTAGAATATATTAAAAAAAATCTACCTAATGATACAGGATTTAATGCGTAAACTTGTATTGTCTTTAATTTCATTTTTGCTGGTGATTTTGACCGGTATCATCGGCGGCAAATTCACTCGTGAGAAAGCAGTAGCCACACAACAAGCCAATACTGCTGATAGCGGAACTATTGTGGCTGCCCTACCCGGTTTTGATCTCAAAAGTCATGGGTTTAGCTTCGAGAATTACGGAGATACGGAACCAAACCTACAACTACCTCTCTATATTAAAAACTCGCCAACTCCGACAAACTTGACCTCGGAAGACGTGAAGAGAATGTTTGGCGACCAAGTTTGTGGTAGCAACGCCGACGGTGAATGTACCTTAACCCCTCCATATCAGAAGTGGATGGAGGAACATAACACATCTATGAATGGTGGGCACTGTGATGGAATGGCGGCATTGAGCTTGCTACTCTACGGTGATATAAAAGGAAAACGATCTGAGTTTGGTGGACAGAATGCTTATGCTCTAAAAATTACTGAAAATCAGAAATTGCAACGAGAAATTGCCTACTGGTTTTCCACTCAAAACACTCAGCCCACTCGAAATAGCGTCCTTAAGATTACACCAATGGACGTAATAACAAAGCTGAAAGAGTCCTTCCAAGCTGTAAAAGAAGGTAAGGCATCTGAACTTTACACAATGAGCATTTATTCACGGGAAATGAAAGGTGGTCACGCAATTACACCATACGCTGTAAAAGACTTAGGTGACGAACAATATGAAATTTTAGTCTACGACAGTAATATTCCAGAAAAACCCCAAGCCGTGAAGGTTGATGGTAACACTAATACCTGGAAGTACGACATTTGGGAGGACATTGAATATGATCTTGGCGGCGGCTCCACATTACCAATACCAAAGAACTTATACAAAGGTATATATGAAGGTGATGCACAAACGAAGACGCTGAGGCTTAAGAACGCTATAAAGCGATTAGTGACTCCTCAAGAATGCGATTTTTGCCTCAATGATCAGAATACAGCACTTAAGACTACAGGTCAGAAATCCAATCAAATCAAGTACAACCAAATCTGGAAAGAAGGAGAAGGCGAGCTACTGATTACTGATTCACAGGGTCGTCGGTTTGGCTATGTGAATGGCAAGCTGGTTGAGGAAATACCCGGTGTTGAAATGGATACGATCCAAACTGCCGAACCCTGGGAGGATATTAGTCCACAGATCTACTATGTTCCCCTTGGCATCCAATTTTCCTTAACAATTGATGGCAGTAATGTTAAGAACGAAACTGAGACGGCTATCACCATGTTTGGACCGGGTTACGATTTAGGAATTGAAGAGATTAAACTAGACCCCGGTCAGAAAGATACGCTTACCTTGTCGCCAGACGGGCAAACTTTGACTTACAAAACCAACGGCAACGAATCCCCAACGATTGATATTGGCTTTGAGTCTGCTGGACCTGACTACGGTTTTTCACTCAAAGGAGTAGATCTTGATGGCGGCGGTGTGATTAATGTCAATCTAGACAAGACTAAAGGTGTCTTAAGTTTTGATACGAAACAGAATCAGAAGCCAGGAACCTATGCTTTGTTGATGGAGCGTATTAATGACCAAGGAGAGCAAACTTTCTACCACGACAACATTCGTCTTAATCCGAATGACATTGCCTCTTTGGATTACAAAAAGTGGTCAGGCGAGGGTGGTGTACTTCAACTCAAGATTGACAGAGGTGGTCAGGGCAGCACAATCGATACAATCGAACTAACAGACGAGGAGGAAAAGGCTTAAGTAGCTCTCATTACCTGTTCCACTAACCTGAAGGGGAGATCCCCGACTTCTTGAAGAAGTCGGGGATCTGAGTTGAGACTCTATTCTCTATTCCTTGCCAGGTAAATCGAAGACGACTTTAAACTCAATATCGGACACACGCTGACGTAATAACAATAAATGTCCGTCGGCATCGGAACGTGATTTGTAACGGGCGATAATTATCCATCCCAAATTTGCGCTTTGACGCACGACTGCCCAAGGCTTAAGGCTGTCTTTGTAAGCCATAATAGGTTTGTCTCCTTTTATTTGTTTGATGGGAGCCAGAGCCAGCCTGAGACTTTCCACTGTGACGGGCTGGCTTCTCACTCCGTTGCTGTTGCAACAATGTTATTGTGGCACAAGCTTTTGACAAAATCAAGTGTTTGTGGTAAGAATTTTAATAAAAATAAATCTAGTTCTAGGGTTGAAGCAGAAACGCGCCTGGGACTTAAGTCCCAGGCTAATAGCGAAAGTCCTCTTAAGAGGACTAAAGACTCTAGTAGTCCTCTTAAGAGGACTTAGGGTATAAGGCAGGGGTTTAAACCTCTGCCGGAATATGGGTTTGACCTTAAGTTAACACCAATGGGGGTAGTGCTTACCCCTCTGCCGCAAATTTACTCATGTTATCTTGCCGCCATTTCGCATCAGCTTTACGATTAGTTTGCAATTCCAAAACTCGTATACCTTTAGTCGGTAATAACTTTAATAATTGCTCTAGTTGTGACCAAGATTTAATAAGCTGATGTTCCACTCCATAAGTAGAGCATAATTGGGCAAAGTCAATATCTTGAGGAGTAGCAAAAAACTCCTCAAAGGTTGGCTCAAAATGAGAAATGGGAAGCATTTCAAAAATTCCACCACCATTATTATTAATTAAAATAATCGTTAGATGACCAATAAATTTGTTTCTACATAAGAAGCCATTGGTATCATGCAACAGGGCTAAGTCACCCGTCAACATGACGCTACTTTTATTACCATGTGCCATACCTAACGCCGTCGATAATGTGCCGTCAATGCCATTTGCACCGCGATTAAAGTATGGTTGAATTCCTAAATTATTGGGTTGCCAAAAGAACTCAACATCACGCACTGGCATACTATTAGCAATAAATAATGGTGTCTTTGCTGGTAAAATTTGCGATAGTAACCAGGCAGCTTTGCTTTCTAAGATATGATTGATAGAAGTCATTTTTTGGTCAATGGCTGAACGGACTTTGATTTCGGCTTCATGCCAGTCTTTCAAGTAAGAAGAATTTATCCCTGCTAGTTCCCCCATCGTTGGTAGAATATGAGCTACAAGGCTTTCTATGTTGGTTCTTAAGTGGATGGTTTGACCGTGGAGAGGATCAAAGTTATGATCACTTGGGTCAACTATCCAGCGTTGCGGTTGGGTTTCCTTTAGCCATGCCCTTAGTTCTTTGCTAATCGGTAATTCGCCAATTTGAATCACCATTTTTGGTCTTAGCTGATCTGCTAGTTCTCGGTTACGCAGAATTAGATCGTATGTGGAAATGAGATTAAGATTAAGTTTGGCGTAGTTGCGGACTGGTGAAAGTCCCTCAGCTAGTACGGGTAAGTTTAGGGTTGCGGATAAGGAAGCGATCGCCTTACAATACTTTTCTGCCTGCTGCGGTTGCGCTGAACCGGCGATAATTATGCCTTGTTGATAGTTTTGCCACTCTTGCCAATAACTTAAATATTGCGGCGATTGGTTAAAGGCACGGGGAGATGCATTATGCTCAAGAATAGCAAAAAAATGATCTAATTGCAAGATACCTTTGAGCTGACTAGTATCACCTTGCTTTAAGGGTGCTAAAGGGTCACTAAAAGGTATATTTAAATGCACCGCGCCGGGAGTGGGAAACAGCACTCTTTCCCAAGCATAAGCAACGGTTTGGCGCAGGTAATTTAGCATCGCCAACTCCCAAGACGGCACAGCTAGCTCGGTTTGCCAGTTGGGATAGTTACCGTATAACTTCAATTGGTCGATGGTTTGCCCAGAATGACAGTCTCGCATTTCCGGGGGGCGATCGGCTGTTAAAACGAGCAGAGGGACGCGACTTTCCTTAGCTTCAATGACTGCTGGGTAGAAATTTGCGCCTGCTGTTCCAGAAGTACAAACCAGGACAACTGGGCGTCCTGTCGCTTTGGCAATGCCTAGGGCAAAAAAGGCGGCTGAACGTTCATCAAGAATGGGGATAGCTTCGATTTGGTTATGTTGGGCAAATGCGATCGCTAAAGGTGTTGATCGCGATCCAGGACAGATAATAGCAGTCTTTAATCCTAGTCTCTGTAAGGTTTCTACTAAAATCGAAGCCCAAACGGTATTAGTGTTACGAAAGTCAATTGGCATTGGTTACTCGGTTTTCTACTCTTCAGTTCTCAGCATCTCAGATCCCCGACTTCTTAAAGAAGTCGGGGATCTCCTCTTCACCATCAACCTTTAGGCGACTTCTCACCAAGATGCGACAACGCTAGACTAAATAGTATAAAGAAATGTAAAAACAAATTGACAATGCAAACAACTACTTTAGGTCAAAACGGACCAACCGTAACCGCGTTAGGAATTGGGACATGGGCATGGGGCGACAAATTATTTTGGAGCTATGGTAGTGATTATGGCGTCCCACAAGTAAAAGAAGCCTTTGCCGCGACTTTAGATAGTGGCATCAGCTTTTTTGACACCGCCGAAATTTACGGCTTAGGAGAATCTGAGAAACTGTTGGGACAATTCATGAAAGAATTAGGGCGTCCTGCACAAATTGCTACAAAATACTTTCCTGTACCTTGGCGCTTAAACGCTCAATCTGTCACAGATGCGGTAACCGAAAGCCTCAAACGCCTGCAAGTTGAACAAGTTGAATTGTATCAGGTACATATGCCCTTCGGCTTTTTCATGAGTCAGGAAACCTTAATGAATGCCTTAGCAGATGAAGTCAAGCGAGGCAGAATAGCCACCGTCGGCGTTAGCAATTACTCAGCCGAGCAAATGCGCGAAGCACACGGCTATCTGGCGGCACGTGGAGTGCCTCTAGCCGTAAATCAGGTGCAATACTCGCTTTTATCCCGAAAAATTGAAACAAACGGCATCCTGGACACAGCACGGCAGCTAGGGGTAACAATTCTTGCTTATAGTCCCTTGGCTCAAGGCTTACTTACTGGCAAATATACCACGGAGAATTACATTGAGCCCACAGGTGCGCGTCGCCTTGATCCGCGCTTTAGCAAAAGTGGCTTAGAAAAAATTTCCTTAGTAATGAATGTACTACATCAACTGGCTGAAAAACACGACCGCACACCAGCACAAGTTTCTCTAAATTGGCTAATTGCTCAAGGCGTTATTCCTATTCCCGGCGCAAAAACCGCACAACAAGCTATCCAAAATGCTGGTGCTTTGGGTTGGAGTCTGGCAGCAGAAGACATTGCCCAATTAGATCAAGTAACTCGTGCTTGGCTCAATTGAGACAAAAATTGTTATTGGTTTAGATAAAGTTGCAATTCTTGGATGTGTTGTTGTGTCTGCCATCCAAGCAATTGCCTCTGCCCAAGTCTTTTTTCAAAAAGAAATATTAATCAGGACGATTTTATAACTGTCTATTATTAGCATTCTCTCTTGAGGATTAATGCTTTAGACATAAATTATTTAAGACTCTCTTAATATTAGGGTTGTGATAAATCTCACTCAAAAACCAGCTTGGTATCACAAGTATTTCTAATTTTAATCACAAAAAAAGTGAGGCATGACTCACCTGAAAAGCACGGAAGTATCACAAAATCAACCAAGTTTCAATCACGTTTGTTTGCGGTTAAATCAAGCATACTGAGAAAGTTGAGTTCTATATCTTTCGATGTTTCCTACAGTCCGCCTTTTACCTGGTGCTGTCGCCGACTTATTTGCTGTTGCCAGTAATTCTGGTACTCTGACATTAGCCGATCGCTATGGTTTAATGGCAGCCTTGATGGAAGACTCTCTCACCGAAGAAGAAAGAGCTGCAATTGATCGCTTATTACGTTCTTTTTATCGAGGACGAGTCAGAGTTATTGATGAGCTTTCGGTAATAGCTTAACTGCCAAAAATAGACAAGCAGAAGCAATATTATTTGACTCTGGTTAACATTTAAACAAATATTCCTTCAATTACAACAACTTAAGCTGATCGCAAAATTCCAGCAGTCGGTTTAAACCCCAAAATTCATCTTCCTGGGCGGTTGGTGTACTAATGTGAGAAACATGACCACCCTGAGCTGTTAAAATTAAGTGAGCATAAGGATTAGAGTCGGTTCGTTGTTGGAGCTCTGCAATAAGCAGGGGATCAAATAAGGGATCATCTTCGGCATAAACGATTAAATAAGGCAGAGTTAGAGTATCAAGCAAATACAATCCACTCGTTTTCTGGTAATATTCATTCACGCTAGAAAATCCGTAGTAATCAATCACCATATATTGATCAAATTCCCGAATTGAGTTAACCTGTTCCACAGCTTCTGGTTTAACTGCATCAGGAAATCTTTCTAAGCGTTTTCGAGCTTCTTGTTGCAGTTGTTTGGCTAAAGTCTGCTCAATTGCTCGTCCTGCAGGCGATGATAAGAGAAAGTCTAAAGAACGATTTGATTCTAAATTTGGACACAAAACAGCTCCACATTTAATTAAAGAGCAATTTTGCTCAATAGCTGCCTTTAGTCCCCACAACGTCAGTTGCCCACCTAAAGATAGCCCCGCCAGCGCCACTACGTCAGGGCAACCCATCGCAACCATCTCAGCAGCCATTTTTAATTGATCTTCGCCTTCTCGCCAACCATCAGCCGAGGGTACTGGTGATAATTCTGCGGTTTTGCCATGCCCTCGCCAATCATAAATTAGCACTGCCCAACCCTGGCTATAGGCTTTGCGGGCAAGGATATGAGCATACCAAGCGGTGCGTGCTTGTCCTGTAATGCCGTAGGTAATAATTAGGGTAGCTTTGGCGTTTGGAGGGCAACTCCACATTCCCCAAATGGGTACGTCGTCAGCGCCGCTAAAAACTTTTTCCTGCCAGGGTATGGGTTTTAGGTGAGATAACCAGGGAACTTTGCTACCCCACCAACTCCAGGTTGTGCCGTACCAGTAGCTTGTGGCAATAGTTTGCACTAAGCCATTACTCAAGTACCAAGGCGGTTGGTAGGTTTGCATCTGTCTGGTTTTAGGTTGTTGGGGTTAGTGTCTTCAGTATATCTACTTAGTCGTAAGCACGGGGGAACTACCCCGACATCCATTGTCGTGTGCCGAAAAATTGACAGGAATGTGAGGCAATTTTTGTAGCGGCGGTTAAGGCGTCTGTAAAGTCTTGCTGGAGGATGTAATGACAGAATGCGCCGTGAAATACGTCACCTGCGCCCATTGTATCGACGGGATCAATGGCAGGGACGGCTAATTGACGGCAGATGCCACGGCTGGAGTATAAAATTGGTTTTTGTCCTTGGGTGATGGCAATGTGTGGAATGCCGAGGGCGGACAGATAGGCAATAACTTCGGTGCTGTTATGGCAGTTGGGAGGATGGAAGTTGGCAGAACAAATGGCGTAATCTACCAAAGGTAAGATTTTTTCAAATCCGGGTTTCCAACTGCCGCCATCGATCACGACGGGGATCTGATGTTGTTTTGCCTCTAAAGCGATCGCATATCCGGCACTGCTTTGATGACCATCAATCAAGATGATATCTGATTGTAAGTTAATCTCAGCAAGCTGTTGGCTGTCCTCAATTTTTGGTGCAGCTATTGAGACGACGGCGCGACTGCCGGTTGCTTGTGTGACAATGATCGAAGCGATCGGTGGTGGTTCAGTCTGCGTAGGATTAAGATCGGCAATTTTTACGCCATAATTTGCTAAATCACTGCGGATTAAGTGGGTAATTGGGTGAATGCCAACAACTCCGACAATTTTTGCTTGATTTCCTAGATAATTAAATGTTACTGCCGCATTGGTTGCGGGACCACCTGCGGCAATTGTGTATTCAGAGGCAACTATTTTTTGGTTACTAGTGGGCAAGTTTGTTGCTAAATAAACTAAGTCTAAAGCAATCATTCCCACAAAAAGCCCGGTTTTTGACATCTACACTTTCCTATTTGCCTATTATTGATTTTTAGTGTGTAGTTTTTTGAGTAAATATTGCTGAGATCCTGAGTTTTTATTAAAGCTAGACAACTTCTATTATATTGATTATTGTAAAAATAATTAATATAATAGAAGTTGTCTAGCTGTTGATTAACTTCGTACAATCTACTGTTTATAAATAAAACGATTTTAGTTTATTTTTGTGTAGCATACTAAATTGGAAGCCTTCCTATTTCTCAGTATGACCCAAGTTATAGGAAATCAAATATATAATAATTTGTCTTTAATGTGACCTTGACACAAATATTAAATTAAAACTATTTTTGGACTTTTTAAACTAAGCTTTCAAATCGAGTACTACCACTTGAATCAAGGTTACAAGTGATGCCAAAATGATGTTAACTAATTGCAACAACAGTTTAGGTTTTGAGAAGGATGGACATCTTGTATCTGATAATTGAAGCCTTAAAGTCAAGAAGCGATCGCTACTTCTTCCTTAAAACTAGAGCAACTAAGCCGACGTGAGGACAAAAGTTCACGAGACTGTTGCTTAACTCGTCCTTCCATTGCCTCTTGCTGTAGTCGAATAAAAGCCTTAAAGTCTTCCCAATCGTACTTTGTCAATAAAAGCTGACGTAGTTGATCTTCTGCTTCTACTGTGAGATAGCCCGTGGCTAAGGTTTGCTGTACGATGTCCTGAATTCGACTCATGGTTTATGTCCTCATTGGCTAGTAGATAAAGGCAACCTGAAATTTCTAAGAAAACTCAGTTTCCTGTTTGGAAGCTTCCCTGAATTATAATTTCTCAAGTTTGCGAGACTTAAAACGGCTTTGGTTGCGTTAGTGAAAGGTTCCACATCAATGCTGACTGCACTTTAAGGTAATTTGTTTCCGAGGTGACGATAAATTATCAAAAAGTAATTCACCGATCCTTGTCTGCTGAGGTAAAAGCCGGAACCTTAGGAACAAGGACGAACTAGTTTAAGTTTTGTTTCGTACTTGATTAGTTCGTACCAGAAATACGTTACCATAACAATCTTTTTTGTTACATTTTCTTTCTGCCACAACTATAATCTTAGGTTACATCCATGTGAAGTTTACATAATAGTTAGTGTTGAATTATCTGTCTCAAGTAAGATTAAGTACCTTGTAATCACGACACAACCTCCAAAAAAAGGATTTGTCGGCGCTAAATAAGCGTCCTTGCGGTCGTAGAAAGCAGGTATAAAGACTTGTATTTAGCATTGGCATTAGAGACTGGTATAGCCTTTAAACCCGTTGCCTGTTATATTTACCGAAACTTGGTTCTAGAACTGTCCGTCCTGCACAAAATAATGAAGTCCTATCTTGCTGCTGCAATTCAAATGACTAGCTTGCCCGACCTTGAAAAAAACTTGGTTGAGGCGGAAGAACTCATAGAAATTGCTGTGCGTCGGGGTGCTGAACTTGTTAGCTTACCCGAAAATTTTTCGTTTTTGGGTACAGAGCAAGAGAAAATAACTCAAGCCGAAGCGATCGCATCCCAAAGTGAAAAATTCCTAAAGACGATGGCACAGCGCTTTCAAATAACGCTTTTGGGTGGTGGGTTTCCAGTCCCTGTCAACAGTACTAAAGTTTACAATACAGCCCTGTTGGTCGATGCTAATGGCACTGAACTCGCCCGTTATGAAAAAGTCCATCTTTTTGATGTCAACTTGCCCGACGGCAACACTTACCAAGAATCAAGTACAGTGATGTCTGGTACTCAATATCCGCCGATTTATGCTTCTGAACAGTTAGGCAGGTTAGGGCTTTCTGTCTGCTATGATGTTCGTTTTCCGGAACTTTACCGGTATTTGGCATATAAAGGCGCTGATTTGATCTTTGTTCCTGCGGCTTTTACGGCTTATACGGGTAAAGATCATTGGCAAGTTTTGCTGCAAGCTAGAGCAATTGAAAATACCTGCTATATCATTGCACCTGCCCAAACAGGTCGTCATTATGCCATGCGCCATACACATGGTCATGCGATGATTATTGACCCTTGGGGGGTTATTCTAGCTGATGCTGGAGATACACCAGGAGTTGCGATCGCAGAAATTGATCCCGCACGTCTTCAGCAAGTGCGTCGCCAGATGCCGTCTCTTGAGCACCGCGTCTTTGTGTGACATAAAAAAATCGGTGGTTGCAACAATGAAACCACCGATATCTAACAAGGGAGGAAAACCTAGAACTTGGGGCAAAAACTTGTACCATTTTCAGCTTGGTGTGCTGTACACTCGCTGTTCAGAAGACTCCCAATCTTCCGCGTGGTGCGGCATTCAACCAGTGAAATGGTCTTTCTTTGGGTATCTACAAGCTCTAGCAGTCTACGTTGATTATGTCTACAAGCTTGATGGGTGCGATTCCTGAAAGTTTTTTCAAAAACTTTTACTAAATTCTGTAATGAGGCAGGGAATGGGTTTAGAGAAGGCTTTTAGCTTAAGTACTAATGATATTGCGAAACTCAATGATTGCATCATATTGATCTGAATAATTCAGATATTTCACTAAAAGTGCCAAGTCTAATTCTGGCAATAATTCACTTCGGGAAATTTGCTCATAACCTTGAGGGCGTAAGTGATAAATCGATAATTGATTATTTTTCCATAGCCAAACTTCAGGAACACCTAAACCTTGATATACAGATAAAACATCCAAACCACCGCTACTAACAATTACTTCGATGGCAATATCTGGGAGCGCTTTTTTTGTTCCTAAACTATAGGATTCATCGGGTTCTTTCCCTTTAGCCGTGTTTTGATTTGTGACGGTAGGGGAACCACACTTATAAAATCTGATTTGTTTCTGTATTAAGTAAATATCTAATAATGTACCAATAGTTGCCTTGCTATCTTCATGTTCTGGGGAAGGAGTCATAATTTCTAGAGTGCCATTTAGGTAAGTCATACGAGTTCCTGACACTCCATCTAATGTCTTTCGCAGGGTTTCGTATTGTTGCCAACTTACGCCGTGTAAGATGATGCGTTGTTCGGTGATTGAGTTACCACCTGATTGTTCGAGAAGGCTAGGATTCATCGTGTTGTTTTGGTAGTTATTTTAAGATTGTAGTTGCATTTTTGGTAAGTCTTAATTTTTAGACCAATACTAATGATTCATCTTCTTGCCATGATAGTAAGGAATCAAGTTTTCCTGATTTGGCAAATGTTCTAGCTGATAATAAGCAAGAAAGCAAATCAACACACATCTTTGCTGGATAAATTCCTTCTTGTCCACCAACGATTAGCTTTTCTGTCCCGTTTGGTTTTGATAAATCCACTAAGTTATGGAAGCTGATATTATCGAAGGTTACTGATACAACAAATTTTTGCGATTCACCGCCGCCAATTGTCATGTAAGTATCTTCATCTGCTCCTAATGTAACTAAAGTTTTGTTCTTGCCATCTAATTC
>JBATUR010000056.1:0-55397 GCA_049671305.1 Coleofasciculaceae cyanobacterium | reverse complement strand
GTGAAGATACTTATAGCATTGATCGCTATCTAATGCTGTTAAATACGTTCTCAAACTATAGAGTGTTAGAACCGCAGCAGAAAGAGAATGTGTTTAATGGTTTAAGGGAAGTTTTATCAAGACATGGAACAAGTGTCCCAATTTCCTATCTGGCAGCAGTTCAAGTTGCCCAAAAAATTTAAATTGAAGAGGAGATCTCCGACTTCTCCAAGAAGTCGGAGATCTGAGGCGCTGACAACATTAAGAGCAAAGATGTCGGTAAAATAAAGCCTGTGCCATAAGTCCTGTGGGTTCCATGTCTACTCCTCCCTTTTCCCCTCAAGAAATAGCTGCTGAACGTTTAAAGCCCGAAGAATATGAAGAAATTGTCCAACGTTTAGGGCGTCATCCCAACAAAGCTGAGTTGGGGATGTTCGGCGTCATGTGGTCAGAACATTGCTGTTATAAGAATTCTCGCCCATTATTAAAACAATTTCCCACAACAGGCGAACGTATTTTAGTCGGTCCCGGCGAAAATGCTGGTGTCATCGATTTAGGTAATGGACTACAACTAGCCTTCAAAATCGAATCTCACAACCACCCTTCTGCCGTCGAACCCTTCCAAGGTGCAGCAACCGGCGTTGGTGGTATCTTACGAGATATCTTTACAATGGGGGCGCGTCCCATTGCCCTACTGAACTCCTTACGCTTCGGTTCCCTAGATGATGCCCGTACACGCAGGCTATTTAATGGCGTCGTATCAGGAATTTCTCATTATGGTAACTGCGTTGGCGTCCCTACCGTCGGCGGCGAGGTTTATTTTGACCCAGCATACAACGGCAACCCTTTAGTTAATGTGATGGCGCTGGGATTAATGGAAACCAGCGAAATTGTTAAATCAGGCGCATCCGGCATCGGCAACCCTGTCCTATATGTTGGTTCTACGACGGGTAGGGACGGCATGGGCGGCGCAAGTTTCGCCAGTGCCGAATTAAGCGATAAATCGATGGATGACCGCCCTGCGGTGCAAGTAGGCGACCCTTTTTTGGAAAAATCTCTCATTGAAGCCTGCCTAGAAGCCTTTAAAACTGGTGCCGTTGTCGCCGCCCAAGATATGGGTGCCGCCGGACTTACTTGTTCAACTTCCGAAATGGCAGCCAAAGGTGGAGTAGGAATTGAACTAGATTTAGACTTAATTCCGGCACGAGAATTAGGTATGGTGCCTTATGAATACCTGCTTTCAGAATCCCAGGAAAGGATGCTGTTTGTTGCCCAAAAGGGACGAGAAGAAGAATTAATAGCGATTTTCCACCGTTGGGGACTACAAGCGGTGGTTGCTGGCAGAGTAATTAAGGAACCAATTGTCAGAATATTATTTGAATGCAAAATAGCAGCAGAAATTCCGGCGACGGCGTTGGCTGATAATACGCCAATTTACCACCGAGAATTGATGGCAGAAGCTCCAGAATATGCCCAAAAAGCTTGGGAATGGACACCTGAATCTTTGCCTGCTTGCACTACAAAGGGTATAGAAATTTCAGGTACTACTAAAACTTGGAATGAGGTTTTATTAGAACTTCTTGATACTCCCACGATCGCTTCTAAGCGTTGGGTTTATCGTCAATACGACCATCAAGTTCAAAATAACACGGTAATTTTTCCTGGTGGTGCAGATGCCGCAGTTGTGCGAGTGCGCCCTGTTGATAGCAAGATAAAAACAGCCAATTCTCAACCTGGTGTTGCGGCAACGGTTGACTGCAATTCCCGTTACGTCTATCTTGACCCTTATGAAGGTGCAAAAATGGTGGTTGCCGAAGCTGCCCGTAACCTTAGTTGTGTCGGCGCAGAACCGATCGCCGTTACTGATAATCTTAATTTTGGTAGCCCAGAAAAGCCGGTTGGTTATTGGCAGTTAAACTTGGCTTGTCAAGGCATATCCGAAGCTTGTCGGGAAATGGCAACGCCTGTCACTGGGGGAAATGTTTCGCTTTATAACGAAACCCTTGACGCGACGGGTAATCCTCAACCGATTTATCCTACGCCTGTAATTGGCATGGTGGGCTTAATTCCTGATTTAACTAAAATATGCGGTTTGGGTTGGCAAAATGATGGTGATTTAATTTATTTATTAGGTTTACCTCTAACTGCCTCAAGTCCTCCTCTTTCTTTGGGTGGTTCAGAATATTTGGCAACAATTCATGGACAAGTTGCAGGCAAACCGCCAGTTGTAGATTTTGAGCTTGAACGTGCTGTACAAATGGCAACGCGCTATGGTATTCGTCAGGGTTGGCTGCGATCAGCTCATGATTGCGCTGAAGGTGGCTTGGCGGTGGCTCTGGCGGAATGTTGTATTGCTAATCAGTTTGGGGCTAAAGTTCGTTTAGGGCTGCCTGTTGAGGATTCTGGACAGCGTTGGGATGAAATTCTTTTTGGGGAAAGTGGGATGCGGATTTTGGTTTCGGTTGCTGCTGAACATCAAGCCAGTTGGGAAACTTATCTAAATCAACAGCTAGCAGGTAGTTGGCATATTGGTGTTGTGACTCAGGATGCTAATTTACAAGTGATGGCGGATAATTTGCCGATAATTGAGGTGACGATGGCGGCAATATGCGATCGCTTTTATACTGCGATCGAGCGGCGCTTAACAATTTAGGTTAACCTCACTCCTAATAACCCTCAATAACTCAACTTTTTAGCAGATGCAATAGTCACAACGATTATTTATGCTGATAAATTGGTAGTATTTTTAAGAAATTGTTAAGCTTGGTTAATAATTCAGAGTAATTTTTGTTCTGAATTAAGCCCCACTGACTGACCGCGTTATCAGGAGCAAGTCTTACTTATGATTCCCCAAGAACCTTTTTCCTCTGACGATTATCCTGTTCAATTTGATGATATTGCACAGCGACCCGACAAGCCAGAGGAAGCTTGCGGCGTCTATGGTGTCTATGCTCCAGGAGAAGCGGTCGCCAAGCTAACATATTTTGGTCTTTATGCCCTCCAGCACCGAGGTCAAGAATCGGCAGGGATTGCCACTTTTGATGGCGATCTCGTACATTTACACAAAGATATGGGCTTGGTGTCTCATGTCTTTAGTGAGGCGATTTTGAATGAACTGCCGGGATATATGGCAGTCGGTCACACTCGTTACTCTACAACCGGTTCAAGTCGGGTTGCTAATGCCCAACCTGCAATTGTTGAAACTCGCTTAGGAAAGCTGGCTTTAGCACACAACGGTAATTTAGTCAATACTCCACAGTTACGAGAGCATTTAGAACAGCAGAATTGTGATTTTGCCACAACCACCGATTCTGAGATGATTGCGATCGCGATTGGTGCAGAAGTTGATAACGGGAAACCCTGGTTAGAAGCGGCAATTAGTGCTTTTCAGCACTGTACGGGTGCATATAGCTTAGTAATTGGCACACCTGTTGGTTTGATGGGAGTCCGTGATCCAAATGGTGTGCGTCCTTTGGTTATCGGCACATTAAGCGGCAGTCCTCAACGTTATGTGCTATCTTCCGAAACTTGTGGACTAGATATTATTGGTGCAGAATATCTGCGGGATGTGGAACCAGGCGAGTTAGTTTGGATTACTGAAGATGGTTTGGCATCATTTCACTGGAGTCAAAAACCCCAACGTAAGCTTTGCATCTTTGAGATGATTTACTTTGCCCGTCCTGATAGCATTATGCAGGATGAAAGCTTGTACAGCTATCGCTTACGCTTAGGGCGGCAGTTGGCAAAAGAGTCACTTGTCGATGCCGATATTGTGATTGGTGTACCTGATTCTGGCATACCTGCAGCGATCGGTTTTTCCCAAGCTTCTGGCATACCTTACGCCGAAGGACTAATTAAAAATCGCTATGTGGGGCGTACTTTCATCCAACCCACCCAAGCTATGCGAGAAGCTGGCATTCGCATGAAACTCAATCCCCTCAAAGATGTCTTAAGTGGCAAACGAGTTGTAATTGTTGATGATTCAGTTGTGCGGGGAACCACCAGCCGGAAAATCGTCAAAGCCTTACGGGATGGGGGCGCGACGGAGGTACATATGCGCGTTTCTTCGCCGCCTGTAACTCACCCTTGCTTTTATGGCATTGACACCGACACCCAAGACCAACTTATTGCCGCCACCAAGTCAGTGCAAGAGATTTCCGACCAAATGGGTGTCGAGTCTCTAGCTTATCTGAGTTGGGCAGGAATGCTGGAATCTACAGGCGAAGATCCTAATAGCTTCTGTTCAGCTTGTTTTACTGGCGATTATCCTGTACCAATTCCTGAAATGATTAAGCGTTCTAAGTTGATGTTGGAGAAGGTAGCAACGGTTTAGTCTTGATAGTAGAGACGTTTCGGTGAAACGTCTCTTCGGTGAAACGTCTCTTCGGTGAAATGTCTCTTCGGTGAAACGTCTCTTCGGTGAAATGTCTCTTCGGTGAAACGTCTCTTCGGTGAAACGTCTCTACTTTTTGGGCTGAGTCACTCCCAGATACTTGGTTAAATAAGGCGAAAATACTTCATAAATCAGGGTTAAAGGGCGTCCGTGATGCCAAAACATATAGTGGCGTCCCCAAAATGGACCAGACTGTTCAAAGGCTGCTTCTAGTTCTGCTGATTTGCCGTAATAAATGCCTTGAATATCTCGGTATAGTTCGGTTCTCAGACGGGCAAGACTCGCCCAAATGGGAATATTGCGGTTTTGTAAGTATTCATCGACGTGGCTAGCCTCCCACCAAGATGTGGCGTAGGCAACGCGCTGCCCTGATGCTGTCCTCAGCCATACCTGACGGCGCAGGCGTGGTCCAGGGACGACCTGAACTGAGTCTGGGGCATTATCTAAGTTCATACCAATGGGCGACATATCAATTACGTCTACCTCGGTTCTTTCGCCGGTCAAAAGTTGCAGGTGGCGAGTCGGAGAACCATCTCCCAAAAGTAATAATTGCCACGCGGGTGCTAGTTGACTGTGGGGTAAGCCTTGTTGCACAATGTCTTCTCTGCCTGACCAGATGCAGTCGAGATTGTGCCAGGTTGTTTTGATGCGGCTATCTTCGGAGTCTAATGTTGCGGTCACAATAAATGTATGAAGAAGTTTTTTTTACATAACTTAACTTTCTTTATGATAGCGCTCTTGCTTGGGGCGATCGCCTAACTTCAGCGCTACCCTTGAGAAATATCTATACCTCAACTGCTCAGGCGCTGTTTTATGAAATCGCTTCATCGCTTATTAATAGCATTTTTGCTGGCATTCTTGACAATGTTCAGTGTAGTCTCTTGTAATTCAGGTAGCGGCGCAGATGGCACAATCAAAGTTGGCTCAAAAGATTTTACCGAACAATTTATTTTAGGAGAAATGTATGCGCTGGTTCTAGAAAATCAAGGCTTAAAAGTGCAGCGAAAACTAAATCTTGGTGGCACACCTGTGGCTCAAGCTGCTCTTGAAAGTGGGCAAATTGATTTATATCCAGAGTACACCGGAACAGGTCTTTTAACAATTTTAAAACTTCCGGCAAACAGTAATCAAAAACAGGTATTTGAAACTGTATCGAAAGCTTATCAAGAAAAATTTAAGTTAGTTTGGCTAAATCCAGCACCAATGAATAATAGCCAAGCGTTGGCGATGACTGAAGCAGGGGCTAAGAAATATGGAATTAAAACTATTTCTGATTTGGCAAAGAAAGCAAGTCAGTTGGTGATGATTGGACCGCCAGAATTTGAGGCACGTGAGGATGGATTACCTGGGCTAAAAAAGGCTTATGGTAATTTTAAATTAAAGGCGTATAAAGGAGCTGATCCGGGTTTAAGATATCAAGCAATGATAGATGGTCAAGTTGATGTTGTGGTTGCTTTTGGCACTGATGGTGAATTGAGTGCTTTTAATTTGGTTGTACTTGAGGATGATAAAAAGCTCTTTCCTCCTTATCAAGTTGCACCTGTTGTGCGTCAAGAAATACTTGATAAAAACCCTAAAATAAAAGATGCTCTAAATGCTTTAGCACCAAAATTAACCAACGAAACAATGCAGCGCCTCAACTACGAAGTTAGTGGTAAACAAAGAGAACCTGCGGCGGTTGCTAAGGATTTTTTAATTAAAGAAGGGTTAATTAAAGATAGTTAATGTTTGAATAATTATGAGGCGTATTTAGTGAGTTCTATCCGTTTTGAAAACGTATTTTTGAAGTTTCCTGGCGCGTCCGAACCCTCGGTAAATGGTTGCACTTGCGAGATTGAATCAGGTCAACTGGTCGTGATTTTGGGACCATCTGGTTGTGGAAAAACCACGCTGCTTAAGATAGTTAATCGTTTGTATGAGCCAACTTCTGGCACAATTTATTTAGATGGTAATGATATTCGCAAGTTGCAAGCAACAAAACTACGTCAGCAAATTGGTTATGTTATTCAACAATCTGGTTTATTTCCCCACATGACAGTTGCGGAAAATATTGCAGTTGTCCCCAAGCTTTTGGGTTGGTCGCGGACACAATATCAGCTACGAATTGATGAATTACTAACACTAATTGAGCTGCCTCCTTTAGATTATCGTAATCGTTATCCTTCCCAACTATCAGGAGGTCAGCAACAGCGAGTAGGTTTGGCACGTGCCTTGGCAGGAGATCCAAAGGTAATGTTGATGGATGAACCTTTTGGGGCAATTGATGCCATTACTCGTGAAACTTTACAGAATGAGATCTTGCGGCTGCAACGGCAATTAAAGAAAACGATTTTATTTGTTTCTCATGATGTTGAAGAAGCCCTACGTTTGGCTGACAAAATTATGATTTTGCAGCGAGGTCAGATTGTGCAATTTGATACGCCTTTCAATATTTTAACACGACCTGCTAATTCTTTTGTTGGTGATTTAATTGGGTCAGATGATTTGGTACGGCAACTGAGTTTACTACGGGTTGAGGTTGCTATGAAATCAGTTCATGATAGTTATCTGCCAAGTGAATATACAATCGCAAGGCATGATAATCTACGACAAGCTTTATCAGTTTTGCTGAGAACAGGTGCAGATAAATTAACAGTCCTTGAGCAAGGAAAAGTAGTTGGTATTCTTACCTTAGAACATATTCGTGATTCTGCTCAAAATGGTGTTAAGGGTTAGTTGAAATTATCTTTAAGGAGAGGTAGGTGAAGCTGGTGGAAGTAGATCTTCTATTAAAGTAATTGCTATTTTCTTTTTATTAAGACAATCATTCATTTCTTCTCTATCTTTTTCCGCAATAATATCTTGATAAGCCCAGGCTAATTTGTTATTAGGCATTTTTACTTCAACCCAACCACCTTGTGTTTGCTTACCAGTAACTAATACAGGTTCTCTTAAAGATTCAACAACATTATTTTGAAAATAAGTTGGCTCAGAACGTAAATTTCCATTGACAAAAACTGTACAAAATTTACTTTCAGGTGAGTTAAAAGGAGTAGGACTAGTACTAATAGTAGGACGAGGAACTGGTGGCTTTTCAGAAGTTATTGTTGCTTGCACGGTGGGAGCGGGAGGAGGTGTTATTGTAGTACGATTAGAGAAGGCAATTACTACACCAATAGTTGTTATTATTCCTCCAACTCCAATAGGTATAATGAGTTTATAAGGAGAAATAGAAGCATTAACAGGTTTCTTTGTTGAATCACTTGTTATAAATTCTGCACTAGGAGTTACGGAGACATCTGGTACAATAATGCTAGGTGGTAAAGGACGCAAATTGATTAGACTGCCAACATTTGTAACTGTTTGATCGAGCTTATTATCCTCAGAATCTATTGATTCTACCTCTGGGGATGTTACCTCTAAATCCTCACTATTTGTAACTGTTTGCCCGCTCTGATTTTGTACTTCAGAATTGATATTATTTGGTTGAGAAATTGGTTCTACTTTTGGGGATATTACGTTTAAATCCTCACTATTTGTAACTGTTGGTTCGCTCTGATTTTGCTCCTGAGAAACTATCGATACTTCTGTAGATATGACTGCTACATCAGGGGTTAAAGGTATCAAATCAACTATATTATTGCTATCTTGTGGAAAGGAATCTACCTCACTTTTTATCGCTAACAACTGATTTTTGTTTATGTTTAGGGCAACTTGTTCTTCAATTAAGGCAACATCTTCATTTGTAATGCCTAATAAATGTTGAATACTGCTTAACTTATCACGCTTTTGCTTATCTATTGAATTGATGTTGGCAATTAGTTTTTCAGACTCTATTTGATATTTTATTAGTTTTTCTTGATACTCTTGATATGGTTTTAAAACAGAATTTTGTATTGCCTGACAATCTTCTGAAGTTAGTGATAATCTTGTTGAAAGTTCATCCAAAATATAATGACTATCTTGAGAAATATTTCCAAAACTTACCCATTTTTCAACTTCTTTGCGATATTGTAGTTTTGGGTCATCAGCTGCTATATTGAGTAACAGTATTTCACTTGCTTGTCCAATGGCATAAAACTCTGGTTTGAGAATAGGCATAACAATTTTAAGTTTATTGCTAGCATATTGATGCAACTCATAAGCGGCAATCCATCCATCATCATTTAAATCAGCGATTCCCGTCTTTATGCCTTCAATTAAATAGCTAGTGTAAACTGAATAATTAAGGTCTATTTCCTCTTGATTCCAAACTTTTTTGCTATGATTAAAACAAGAAAGTATGACTCGCCCTTCTCCTTCAAATTCAGATTTAATATCCAAAAACTTACCATTGTTTGGATTTATTTCGGCAACGGCTATATTGTCTAAGCAACAATCTAAAATTAGTACTATTTGCTGACACTCACTGCTATTCATGAGGTCTTGTACAAAACTTGCAGGAATAGCACTAACTCGAATTAATTCTGGTCTAGAGGTTTTACAACTAACCGATGTGGAAAAGTAGAGTTTTGCCTGATCATCTTGAATAAGATGACCAGAAAAAAATAGAAGTATCAAATCATTTTTCTGGCGATTATAAAATAATGTTTCAATGGCTTCTCGCATTATTGGCGGATTCGGATTTGACAGGTATTTAACCTCATCAAAACCAGCTTTTTCTAAGGACGGCAAAACTTGCTGCATTGCCTCAAGATCACCAAGAGAACTAGGGAGTGGACTCAAACCTGAACCATACTCGCTAATACCAATCATGAGTGCTATCTTTGTCATTTGTAAGTACTTCCCTATGACTAACTGTTATGCATTTTTGCTTTGGATGTTAAATTTTTTTCCCTAGAGGCACCTGCATTTTGTTGTCCTAAAAATGAACAAAAGTAAAGCTGCCTACTCTTTACTTATTTCCCTCTGTTATATCCTGATAAAAATACAAATATCTAATTTGAAATAAGATTATCTCAATGTTCACAATTGTTTAGCATCTGGTATTAATATGAGCTATATCCTCAAAAATCCTCAAATTGTTTTTGGCTATCTGCTAGAGCATCTAGAGATGACAGGTTTGGCTGTGCTGATTGCTGCTGTGATTGCTCTTCCATTAGCCTTGCTTGTTACTCACTATCGTTGGCTTAACGTTCCAATTTTAGGCGTTCTTGGCATCCTTTACACCATACCGAGTTTGGCATTAATGATTCTTTTAGTACCTATTTTCGGTTTAAATCGTCAATCTGTGGTCATTGCCATGATTATCTATTGCCAAGTCATTTTGGTAAGAAATTTTTCTGTAGGATTACAATCAATTCAACCAGCAATTCTTGAAGCAGCACGAGGTATGGGGATGAATTTTTGGCAATGTTGGTGGCGAGTACAAGTGCCTTTAATTTTACCAATTTGTTTGGCGGGTGTGCGTCTAGCAACAATTGTAGCAATTGCCATTGCGACTATTGGGGCAAAGTTTGGTGCAGGAGGCTTGGGTACATTATTATTTGATGGTATTTCCCAATCAGGGCGCTACGATAAACTGTGGGCAGGCGCGATAGTTGTAGCTATTTTAGCATTCTTTTTAAATGGGATTTTACTAGCCTTAGAATGGCTATCCAGCCCTGCCAGAAAAATTCGCTCATCTTCTCATAGTAACAATCGCAATATTGTAAAAAATTCCTCCAATACTTAAAAATCAGATTTCTGGGTTTTGTGTAATTGGCAACTTAATTACAAACTGAGTTCCTTGACCTTGGCTTGAATAGCAACTAAGTTCACCTCTGTGTTTTTCTACGATAATTTGATAACTAATTGATAGCCCTAAACCTGTACCTTTACCTGGTGGTTTAGTTGTAAAAAATGGATCAAATATCTTGGACAAAATTTCTGAAGAGACACCTGCTCCATTATCTGAAATAGTAATAGCAATTTGCTCATTATCAACTACTTCAGTAATAATCCGAATATAAAAAGTTACAGGCTCGCAATCTGTTGACTCAATTGTTGTACACAACGCCGATTGAAAATCTATTTTCGATTGCTCTGTTTCCTCATTAATACTAATTAAAGTAGCAGTTTGCTCAGGTTGAGGCAAGCTCAAACTCAAACTTTCCAAAGCATCAATACCATTACTCAAAAGATTCATAAATACTTGATTTAGCTGACCAGGATAACACTCAATTAAAGGCAGTTCGCCATATTCTTTAAATACTTGAATTTCACTACGCTGAGGCTGTTGTTTTAAACGATGTTGTAAAATTAATAAAGTATTATCGATACCTTCATGAATATCTGCTTTCTTGCACTGTGCTTCATCAAGACGCGAGAAGTTTTTCAAAGATAAGACAATACCATTAATTCGATTTGCACCTTCTTTCATTGAGGCAATTAGTTTAGGAAAATCTTCAGCAATAAAATTAGGTTCAATTTCTTCAAGTTGTTCGCTAATTTCTACAACCGGATTGGGATAATATTGTTGATAAAGTTTCAGTAAATATAACAAATCTTCGGCATATTGATGTGCTTGGAAAATGTTACCGTAAATGAAGCTAGTTGGATTGTTAATTTCATGAGCTACACCCGCCATTAACTGACCCAGACTTGCCATTTTCTCATGCTGTATCAGTTGAGATTGGGTGTTTTGCAGTGCTTTTAAAGTTTGCTCTAGTTGCAACGTTCTCTCTCGCTCAAGCTGGGAAAGAGCTTGCAAAGCTGATTCTGAACGCTTTCGCACAATTAAAGAACTTAATTGAGTTGCCAAAGCATTAACTAGCTCAATTAGTCGCGCTTCCGGTTCTTTTGCTTCTTTTTTAAAAAATACTAAAACTGCAAGTACTTGCTCATCAAAAAGAATTGGCACGATTAAACAAGCTTTTAATCCAACTTCTTTAGCAAATTGGGAACGAATAAAAATATCATCTTCACTAGAAACATCTGGAAACCAATAAGGTTGTTTAGATAAGCAAGTTTTACGAAGTAATTTTATGTTAGTTGCTAATGTAAAGGTTTCACTATTCCGGATAAATTGGGCAAGGGTTTCATTGCTAGCATACCAACCTTTACCACATTCAAAACCTGTGGCATCATCATCATTAGGAATCCAAAACTCGCCAAAATCCCAGCCGATTTTTTTACAGACTTGACAAAGAGTTGCTTCTAATGCTGATTGGAAATCAGCAGCTTCATTAATCGCTTTGGTTGTCGTTAATAAAAGTTGAAGTTGTGCATTTTGTTCTGTTAGTTGTTTTTGCTGTTCGATGAGTTGTTTTTTTTGCAGAAAACGTGTCAACTGATTACGAATTCTAACGAGAACTTCATGAACCTCAAAAGGCTTGGTGATATAGTCTGCACCCCCAACTTCAAAAGCAGTCACCTTATCTAATACTTCATCTAAGGCACTAACAAAAATAACTGGAATATCAGCAGTGTTTGGATCAGCTTTTAAAGCTTTACATACTTCGTAACCCTTCATATCTGGTAAATTAATATCAAGTAAAATTAAATCAGGTTGTACAATTTCTACAGCTTTTAAAGCTAGCCCTCCACTTAATGTAGCTCTAACTTTATAGCCATACTCCTTTAACATCGTGCGTAAAAGGCGTAGATTTTGTGGATTATCATCTACTAATAAAATGTCAGGTTTAGAAGTTGCAGAAAAATTGCTATCCATTATTTTACTCTTAAATAGTTTAGTGTTTTGTTTGCTATACTTTACCTAAAGAGCAGTAGAATAATTTGAAATAATTGCTAACTCCACCTAACCTCAGTTTGAGCGAGGAAGTCAAGGCACGTTGAGAATATTTTAAGACCAGTTAGACTGCCAAAACCTTCTAATTAATCTATCTCAACAGAGATGTTACTAAAATAGATACTTATATTTTCCTTAGTTTTTTAGTTTATGACAACTAATAGGCAAAACTGAAGTCAGTAACTCAAGATAACTAATTTTTCTGGCTTGATAGATGCAAAAAACTAAAAAATTATAAGAATTTGCTCAGACTTAAGCCAAATGCCTTCAATACCAAGCAAAGTTAGCCATTACCTATTATTGATGCTTCAATGTTAGCAGCACCGACAAGTTTCAAAACGTCACATACAAGCAAAAAGGCTGGAAAACTTGATATTTTTGCTAACTAGCTAGCCACCGTCGTTGTCAAGCCGCCTTTTATGACTACCATGTTTTAAGGTAAACCAAAAAGTTTTCTGAAAATAGCTATTCACCTTTAGATACTCATATAGCCATCTGCAAAGCCTGCAAGAATACGATATACAGGCATAATAACAATTGCTCAAGAACGAATTATAGCAATTCTCCCGCTTTATAATGTACATTTAATACCAAATGCCCAATAATTAGACCAAGTACTTCATCTTATAAAAAACTGCAATATACATTACCAAATAAGCAAAATCACCCGCTAAAATTACGTTCAACATTAAATCTTAAAACAATCTCTAATTCTTCTGCCGAATACCAAATTTCTTCAATTAGCTGGTAATGTTGGTCTACTAAATAAACACCATAACTCCAACTTTTGCTTTCTAGAGAAAAATCAAGCCCAACAACATAGCCAAAAAAATTATCTTCTGTCTTAACTTTTTCTCCAAAACTCAACTCAGGCTGGCTAAATTCAAATAATTTAGTATTATCAATATTGGTATACATTAACTTATTGGGCAGAATATTAATTTTTGAACGAATCACCTTTAGTTGTTGGGGTTCATACCAAATCTCATCAGTTATTTCCGGTTTGCGATCAATTAAATGAACACCATGAACCCAACTACTTGTCTCTGGATAAAAATCAAGCCCAACAATGTAACCAAGATAATGATCATCCGTTTTGACTTTCTGCCCAAAGCTCAATTCAGGCTGAGTAAATTGGAACAATTCAGTATTATTAATATTGCTATGCATTAATTTGATGGATAGGCTAAATCTATACCAGCTATGAGAAATTTAGCTACAAACCGCATCCAAAAATCTCAATCCTGAACTTAATTATGCCTTTATCTACCAGTAAATGCCAATAAAAATCAGTCTTGAGGATGAGGTCTATTTTCCGGATAAAAATGCTAATAATTTTAAGTAATTAAGACTTTACATTGCTCTGACCTACAGTCAAAGCTGATAATTTTTTGTTAAAAGAATTTTTTAAAAAATTGTAACTATCTAAAAATTATTAGCCCCCCAAGCTTGAGAGGCTAATTACTAAGCCACTGACCAAAATCTCTCAGCCGTCAACAAAAAAATCTTATTCAGACTTTAAGACCTCAGCCTGCTTTATTCTTCACCAATTCCTGGCGCGTATTCGCTACACCCAAAGGACGAACCAAAACTACAGGTGTTTGCTCGTTAGCATTTCCGGCTGGGTTGCTAATCAAAGCTTGCTCCAAAAACCCCGCCGGAACATCCGCCGTTGCTGCTAAAACTTTAACAGCTTTTAAATCATTTGCATCGACAATTGCTGCGGCAATTCCTGTTTCTTGTTTAATTTGATCAACAACCTCTTGAGGGTTTTTTGGTCCCAAAACAATAAACTGATCATAAGGCGGTAGAGTTCCTGTCACATCATCAATCAGCCGCGCTTGTTCTCCAGCCAACTGATAAAATACACCAGGTCTTCTGAACAGCTTTTTGGCGATCGCTCCCACTGCCAACGCAAAAATCACCCGCACAGGTCCACTAATATCCACCAACGTCTGCAACCCGCAAGCCGTGGACATACTAGAAGTACGATAGAAAAATTGACATAGCCGCTTCGCCACCCAACCCGGCTGCACTTGAGCATGATGACGCCATTGCTCCTGCATAATTGCCAAAGGCGTTTCACTCAACGCCACCACATCCCCAGGTTTGGCATGATTCATCACATAACGCCTCACCACAGCCACAGGATTATCTAAAGGAGTCAGAATATGGGTTGGAATTGGCAAAACCTCCGCAATTTCTGCCTGTCGCCAATTTGGTACACTGTCGCTTGGTGGAAACTTCAGCGGAATCACAATATGGCGCACTTTCAAAACTAAACCTTCAGGACCATAGGTTTCATAATGAACCTGCAGCCATGCTGTTTGCAAAGACTCCAGATTTTCCCCGTCAATTTCGATCGCTATTTCTAAGCTCGTCTGCTCAGTTGGCTTCAGAATATAGGCAAACCAATAATCATCTGCCCTCGGCGACTCATCTTTGTGGCGAGGAATGATTTGAGTACGGCAGGTTATATCCGCAACGCTTGCCTTAGACAACAGCTTTACCTGTGCCTCCACCACCGGCACCATTACCTCTCTAAACGGATTACGGTTAATGAACTCTAACTTTCCCACAAGTCTATAGCGTTGCGGTTCGGTAATTTCTTGATTCCAGTCACCCGCCGTTAGTTCTAATTCGTTGCCAGGACGACGCCGATATCGTATTTCTAGCGCTAATGCTCCTAACGCTAGTAAAGAAGTGATAGCACCCCCAACCAGTCCTACTTTTTCAATGATTGCCAAACTGTTAATCATCTAAGAACAATTACTCTCCCTTGGAATACCAACATCTCTAAGATTGTCTGTTGTCCAGTTTTGGTAATAACTGGTTGTTCTTAATAATAAATCTGATGCGTCTTTAAGCCGCTGTTGAAATTGGACGGTGAAGTTGATATAGGGTTCTTGTCTGGTACAAATGCCTTGGATTTGAAAGTCTTGTTGAGGATGTCCACCAAAGGCGACTAAACCTGCTGCAGCGATTTTTTCATTGAGCTTTTCTAGGAATTCTTGCATCTGCAACTGGGTTAATGCCTGTTTTTCCGGATGCATGACTAGTAAAACTTCATAACGTTGCTCTTGACAAAACTCTCTAATCATCTCCATTTCTGCCACATCTGGAGTACTTGCGAAGCGGTGAACTTTGTAGAGAATTCGATTGTCTAAACGAGCTTTTCGGGCAAAAGGACAAACGGGCAAGCCTCGAAATACCTGATGAGGCTTTTCTAAAAACTCTTTCATGTATTCAACCATACGCTGGATAACTTGGGCTTCGCTATCTTCGCTAGGTTTATCGGTGGTTTTGGGGGATCGTGCTTGCAGCAGCGTTGAACTAGGTTCGGCACTGCTTTCGCGATCGCCTTTTGGCTGTGGTGGCTTGGGTTTGCTCCAGTTGTGATTAGTCAAGTTGTTCATTGGTTAAAGGTTAGAGCGACGCTTTGGCTATGGCACGACTTTTACCTAAGCCTCGCTTGCACAAAATACTAGTTTTCTATAGCACATCTAGATCTTGTTGTATAGCTTGTACCCCTATCTGAGTAAGCTTTGCTATTTTCAGCAATTCATAGTACAAATGTACTATCAAGTTTGCAAGTCATTAGACAACTATTTCAAACCCAGATGAAAGAACTACAAATGGGAATTCAGCTAGTCAAAACCAAGTTGATTCACTCTCAACCGAAGACAAAAAACCTTAAAGATGCCTCAGATACTGGAATTATCGGATCTGTTGGTGGCAACCGCAGCGATCGCACTTCTTCTTCAAAGCGATCGCCAAAACCACTGTTAGCTTTTCCGGTCAGCTTATCCTTAGAAATGCTGCGGCGACGTACCAGCAAAGGTTTCAGGCGTTTGGAAAATCAAGCCAGACGCATCAATCAACTCTCAGCAGAACTAGAAGCAGCAGTATTAGAATTAAAAGCGATCGCTAATGAAGTTAACCCAGACTGGAAAGCGATCCAAACTACTCAAAATCCTGCCAATCCTGCCAATGTCTGTGAGTATCGTACAACTGCCGTGCCACAAGTCCAACCCAAGGCAAATGGCACATTTCTACTAATATCAAAACCCGTTGATTTATTCCAAGCAGAAAGAGAAGCGACATTACTCGCAAAAACCTTGCGGCACCGAAGTAAAACAAAGCACAAGCGTCAAAACTGAAATAATCTCAATTTTATCTAATTTATTGAGCAAAGAAAGCCTCTGTTTATTCCTCCATTTAGTAAGGTGCATTCTATCTTATTTTCAATTAATGCTTCAATGCTAGCAAGACTTGTGGCGAGAACATAACCCATAGCGCTTGCATATAAGGTTGTAAAGTCGCTACTTGCTTGGCAGTTAATTCTGCATGAATTCTTTGTCCCATTAAATGCAACATTTGCCTTACCAACTCCCAAGAAACATTGAGAGTAGGATATAGCATGAGACATAAAGGAAATAACTCTTCTTGTATAGCAGAAGTATTTCCTTCTAAAACACATACCCACAAATAAACCTGAAACATTTCCACATCACGTAGACTCGATACTCGCACACTTGGTTTACTCAACAAACCGCTAGCCGATTGATAATTGGGATATAAATCAATTACCCTTTTACAAATATCTTGAGCAATCTTGCCACTTATTGGCAGTAGTTGTTGCACTACATCAAGCTTGGGAGAATTATAATCTTCTTTGGCAGCAGCTTCATAAGCTCTTTGCAGAGGCATATAAAGGTGGTCATCAATGACTTTAAAATACTCACTTAAGAGATATTGATCTTTTTGTGGCAAGTCACTAATTAACTCTCGTCCTGTGTGGTGAAATTGCATACTGACAAAGCTAATCACTCGCGGATCAAGATTTGTCCATTTATTTCTGATGCTACCTAAATCTGCCGATATTTGCACAGATAAGCGTCGCGGAATTACATTTTCAGCATAAGCTGATAAAGCTTTTTCATATATATAATAAGCATCCTTAGAAATCTCCCAAGGATCAATTAACTTCGAGTCAATTTTATGCCTTTTAACTTCACGAGCTAATAAGTTTTCTGTAGTCATCCAAGCACGAGCACTTGCTGAACGAAGATTACCAAATAACTGACTAGCTATTTCCTCGCGTCCACTGCTAGTTGGGTCTAATTCTACAATGTTTTGAATATAACGTTTCGCCCATAACTTAGATAACTCTTTAATTGAGCTATCTTCATTTTCTGCTAATACAGGAAAAAAAAACAAATCATCTTCATAGCTCATATCTCTACCTCTCTATTGAGTGAACGATCCTTTACTTAGTAACCAAATTCCAGCTAGTAACCTTACATTTACCTAGATTTTGTGGTTAAATTTTACTTTTGTCAGAGAAAATACTGAGAAAATGGGAGTCTTAAAAATTTACTAGTCATCTTTACTGAAGCTTCATATTTTGTTGAGTATTTATCCCTTCAGAAATAAAATATTACACTAAATTTTAGCCTTTGCCCGGAGGAATTGCCCAACACTTTCAAAAAATTTGTATTACGTGAGCCAAGCTAGAATGCAAAAAAGGAAAAATCTGGCAAAATAGAGCTTAAATTTCGCAAAAATTACCGAATAAATTAGTATGACACACGCTCTCAATTTTTGCTTAATATACAAAAAGCATTCATTTTAAACACTCATGAACGAAACAACGGTATTACATACAATGAACCCACTGACTCGGTTTAGCGAGCGTGCCACAGCATATGCTAAATATCGACCTAGTTATCCAGAAGAAGCGATCGCAATTATTCTAGAAGGCTTAGGTAATTCTACGCAAATAGTAGCAGCAGATATTGGCGCTGGTACAGGAATTTCATCTCGTTTATTAGCTCAACACGGCATACGTGTAATTGCCATTGAGCCTAACCTAAAAATGAGTGAAGTTGCAACACCGCATCACTTAGTAGAATTCCACAACAGCACAGCAGAAAACACCAACTTATCCGATGCCTGCGTTGATTTAGTGACTTGTTTTCAAGCTTTTCATTGGTTTAACCCAGAACCAACTTTACAAGAGTTGCAGCGTATTTTAAAGCCATCTGGACGACTGGCAGTAGTTTGGAATAATCGCGATCAAGACGATGAATTTACCCAAAACTATACACAGTTAGTGAAAATTGCCTCAAATCAACATCCCGCCGAATCACGTCTTGAATCTATTTCCCCACTACTCTTCAGCAATCTTTTTACACAAGTTCATTGCCATACCTTTAACTATCGCCAGGCTTTAAACTTAGAAGGATTAATTGGCAGAGTTCAAAGTGTTTCTTATATTCCCCAAACCGGAGTTGCACATCAGCAATTAATTACAAGTTTGACCGAATTATACAACTCACAACGGGATCAAAAAGGCTTGGTTTATCTAACTTACCGTACCAGTGTTTATTTAGCCACCAATTCACGTCAAAAGATCGCTATCTAAACATCAGGGACACTTTTAGGCAATGTAACCGATGCTTCCTTTAAAATCTATATTTTGCAGGATAACCTGGTCAAATATAGCATTGGTAAGGTCAGCACCTCTAAAAGATGTCCCAACACCTTTAATTTCTGTAACTGTGAACTTCAAAGAAACCATAGTTACAGCAATATAAATAAGCGATAAAGTACCCCAAACCATACCCCAAATTAGATTTTGCACACTAAAATTAGCGATCGCAACTGTACCAAACAAAAAAGCCAATCCATAGCCCGAAACTACCCCGGAAACGGCAACCGCAATAACCATCAATCTCGTGGCAACTCTTGAAATAAGCAAAATTGCCATGATTAATCCTCCCAAAACTGCTCCCAAAATTGCCATTTGAGAATTATTATTGGTGGTACTTCCTCCATAAAAGAAACCGACTAAAGCAGCAGAAGCAGCACCAGATACAATCAGTGTTATACGTCCAGAAATTGAAGATTTATTAGCAATAATTGCTCTAATACCGCCAAAAGTACCCGCAAGTGCTAAACTTATATATAAAGCGATCGCCAAAGACCAACCCGACTCTGATGGCGTCCTACCTAAGATACCAAAAATCATTTGACTAAAAGCATTCAAAGTTAATAAAGCCACGCTCACGGCTACTCCAATTAACATAAGCAACTGTCTAGAAGTTTGACCCAACCTCACTCCTTGAAAATTAGCACCTTGTAATAAAGCATAGCTAAAATCGCAACCCCGCAAATCTGCACCACTAAAGTTTGCCTGATTGAGATTTTGACCTTTAAAAGAGCGGTTTCGCAGGTCTTGTTCAGCAAAATTGAGTCGAGAATTAGCCATAATTGAGTAAAATCATCTCAGCAATGAATCATCGTTACCAGATTGGCATAAAATACTCGTGGATGGCTGCTGGCACAAGTTTATTAATATTGCCCTTGCTACTTTACGGAAAGTTACATTTTCAACGTCCAGCCAGAATAAATCAAGAACGGACGCTCTTTCAAGGTATAGTTTATAAACGTGATATTCGCGTTTCGCCACGCCCGTTGGCAATTCATATTGTAACTATTGACTTAACAGCACCAGGCATAAAAGTGCAGGTAACTCCAGGCACACCAACTACCAGCAAAGAAGAAATTCCTACAGAAATTAACGCCCTAACCACATCAGAATTTTTAAAAAAGTTCCAACTACAAGTGGCAATTAATGCTAGTTTCTTTTACCCATTTCGGGAAGTAACACCTTGGGATTACTTTCCTCATAGTGGTAATCGCGCTAACGTAGTAGGAGAAGCGATCGCAAATGGCTCTAATTATTCTCAAGTTGACAAAAGCTTTCCCGCACTGTGTTTTAATGCCAATAATCGTGCTCAAATCTCAAAAAAAGGCGAATGTCCCAAAGGTACAACTCAAGGATTGGCAGGCAATCAACTATTAATTGCCGATGGCACTGTAAACTTAAACAAATCTCTGATCAGCGATCAAAACAAACCTTATCCCCGTACTGCCGTAGCCATCAATAAGCAAGGTAAAAAACTTTGGCTAATAGCTGTAGATGGCAAACAGCCGCTTTATAGTGAAGGCGTAACCGCTGCCGAACTAACTCAAATTATCCTAGATTTAGGCGCAGATCAAGCCTTAAATTTAGATGGTGGCGGTTCAACTACACTAGTCGCAGCAACTGACAAGCAACCAAACTTGTTAAATGCCCCCATTCATACCAAGCTTCCCATGCGCGAGCGTCCAATTGCCAATCATTTGGGATTTTATGCCTTGCCGAAATAATTCTTGAGTTATATCTTGGTTGGAATTGCTGACAACTTTTTTGTCATTTATCCTGAGTCAGTGGTAAATCTGGTTTCCCGCCTAGAAAAATCTCCTTTCCTGTAATATTTATTGGAAGATCAGATTAAACACACAGGAAAATAAATTTATGGCTCTCTCAGTTGGTACAGACGCCCCTAGCTTTACCGCTAAAGATACGAATGGCAAGACCGTTTCACTATCAGATTTTGCGGGTAAAACCGTTGTCTTGTATTTTTACCCCAAAGATGATACTCCTGGTTGCACTCTCCAAGCTCAAAGTTTTCGGGATAATTACACTGAATATCAAGGCAAGGAGATGGTTGTCTTAGGTGTCAGCAAGGATGATGAAGCCTCTCATCAAAAGTTTACCGAAAAGTTTGGTTTGCCGTTCCAGCTTTTAGCTGATACTGATAGCGCCATTACCAAAGCTTATGATGTTGATGGTGGTGGTTATGCCAAGCGTGTTACCTACGTCATTGATGGTCATGGCAAAATTACTCATGTTGATGCCAATGTCAATACCAAGAATCATGCTCAAGATATTCTGGCAGCGATGGGCTAATTTTAAAACAATTTAAGGCGTGGCTTGATTTTAAGCTGACTTAAGAATGCCTGAATTTTCATCATAAGAGCAAGTGGCATCTTCAAAATGTTGCTTGCTCTTTATTTTGCTCAATAAATTCGGCTGCTTGAAGTGTACCATCAGTAATTTTCCAGCACATCTATCACAAAATGTCAAACAAATGTGACCTTGGCAACATTTTTTTAAGATATTGTCGCTTAAATTTAGATATAAAGCTGGCAAGGAGACTGAGTATGGGCTTAATCAACAGCGTCGAGATTCGTCCGCTAGAGTCGATTCAAGGAGGAATGGCTCAGTTTTATACGCCCCAATCTAGTCATGAGACAATGTTGGTGCAAATTCCCGCCGCGACTATTGATGATTTGTTTGTACACCGTTTTCAAACTGACCAACTTTTGGTAGTGCGGGGTAGTTTCGTTTTAGTTGTGTTACAAAATCGGCGTTATCAGTATATTCCTTTAAGTGAAAAGCAGCCAGTGGTCGTAAAAATACCGCCATTTGTACCTCACGGGGCAATTAACCTGAGTGTAGAAGCTTGTGTGCTAGTCAATGCGGTACTGCGTCATGGCACGCCCCATGAGCGAGATTATCAACCGCTAAGACGACCTTTTGCTTATGATTTAGAAGCAGCTCAGTTGAGCCTAAAAGAACTTTGTGATCCAGCTAGTGTCTGATTATATTAAGTAAACTTATGATAAATCTGAGCCAGGATTAAAAAATTGAGTATAAGGTACATAGAAGGCGATCGCATTTATTGCCGAGAAGAATTTATCAAAAAAAGTTCCCAGTTCCTGTTTAGAGGGGCAGACATGACCTAGCGTAATAGATAGGTTAGGTTCTGCTCTTAGAAAAGTTACATTATGCCCTTGACAATCCTGGTTGCCGATGACAATCTGGGAACCCGTCTTTCTGTCAGTGATTACCTGGAGATGTCGGGTTATTCCGTTGTTGTGGCTGAAGATGGTTTGCAGGCGCTGTCAATGATTGAAACATATCACCCTCATATACTGATTACAGACATTAATATGCCTCGCATGGATGGTTATGAGTTGGTGAGGCAAGTCCGTCAGAAACCAGCGTTTCGCTTATTACCCGTGGTATTTTTGACTGAACGTATCAGTACAGAAGAACGTATTCGCGGTTATCAAACTGGATGCGATTTATATTTACCAAAGCCGTTTGAGATGCAAGAATTGAGTGCGGTGATTCGTAATTTGTTAGAGCGATCGCAAATTATCCAATCAGAATGGCGTTTTTCTAACGATGAGGTGACGCGAAAACCAGCAGATAGTGATACGGTTGCAGCAAACGACAATATATCACAAGCGATCGATTCTGCTGCCCCTGACTTCCATCTCACCAAACGTGAAGAGCAAGTTTTGGAGTTACTAGCTAAAGGATCATCAAATGCAGAAATTGGCAACAAACTGCATCTTAGTCCTCGCACCATAGAAAAATACGTCAGTAGTCTGCTCAGAAAAACCGCAACCAGCAACCGCGCTGAACTGGTAAGATTTGCTATGGAAAATCAATTAGTCGATTAAACTGACTTTTAATTTGCTCAAAAAAAATCCTAGTGTTGTCAGACACTAGGTTGATTTATCAAAGCAAAGGTGTAGTTAATTTCGTTTGCCAAAACTTGGTCAGTTAGGCTTCATCTTTATTTTCTTACCTCAAGATTAGAGGAGGTTTATCGATTGTTTAAGATTGAGTTTAATCGGCTTAATTGGGGCTTTGTCAAGAAAGGCTATTCTTTGCCAACCAGGGCATAATTCTCAACAACGTGTTGCCGTAAACCTTCACAAGCATCTAGCAATAAATCAATTACCTGGTTAAAACCTTCTGTTCCACCATAATAAGGGTCTGGGACTTCTTGCTCACGGTGATTGGTGGCAAAATCACACATCAGCTTGACTTTATCTCGATATTTACCTGCTGGATCAAGGGAGAGAATATCTTGATAGTTTGCTTGATCCATTGCCAAAATCAAATCAAATTTGTCAAAATCAGATTTGTGAAACTGCCGCGCTTGCCCTTTGAGAATGATGCCACGACGTGCGGCTGCTTGTGACATACGGTGATCGGGTGCCGCACCAATATGATAACCTGCTGTGCCGGCTGAATCACAAATAATTTGACCCTTAAGATCAGTTTGCTCGATTAAGTGATTCATGATATTTTCGGCAGATGGACTTCGACAAATGTTACCAAGACAGACAAAGAGCAATTTGCAGGGAATAGGCATAATATTAAGCTTTCTCGAACAGTTAAAAAACTAACAGCCAAATGTTTATTTGTCCCGTGTTAAGTTTAGCAACGAAGCTACCCACTACTACCCTTGAAATGAGATAAAAGATGCCTAACTTAGCTTCAACTGTTGGCAGGGTCATTACAAGACAAATCCATCGGTAAGCCTAAAATAATCTTTTAGTCGTCAAGGATACCGAGTTAATGCTGACAAAAAGGAATTCCATGTTCAAGTCGCGCCGCTACACTTACAAAAAAAGAAACAGCCAACGTATACCACTATTGGCAATCTTGGCAGCAATTCCAGTAACATTAATTTTTCTAGAATTAATGACTAGGATTGTGGTTGGTGTAGCGGGTAAAAATGCTGAACTCGCTGCCTATGAAGGGTCACCTGCCATTGTTACTGATTATTGCCTGAAATACTTTGGTCAAACCAAAGAACCATTGGATGGTTTGTATGCTGGTGGTCGTTTGGGCGTACAAAGGCGTCCGGCTGTGGGCTATGGTTTGATTGGTAACCAAAAAAGCAGTGTTTGGCAAATTAATGAACAAGGGTTCCGTGATGCTCAACCTGTCCCCCTCAGTAAGCCCAAAAATGAAATTAGGATTTTTTTGTTGGGGGGTTCAACTGCTTTTGGGCAATGGAATGAGAATAACCAAGCAACTATCGCGAATTTGCTGGAAGCGCGTTTAAATGAACGGGTAGCACAGCAAAAACGCTCTCCAGAAAAGTATCGTCCGGCAACTCTGCCTTATTTTAAGACGGAATTGGATAAGGTGATGAAGCTGCCATTACGGGTACGTGATGGGCAGTATCGGGTGATTAATGCGGCGGTACCCGGTTATGCTGCGGGAAATACCCTGGCGCAGTTGGCGCTTAAGGTTCTGCCTTATAGCCCAGATGCGATCGTGGTCTTGGATGGCTATGCTGATTTGATGTTACCAAGTAATAAGGCACAAACAGATATTCCCCACACCGAAGAGTTTTTGAACAACGCGCCGGGGCATTTTTGGGCTTATCTGTCTTATCAAGTCAAGGAAGTTTTCAACAGCACATATTTGGTGAAAGCGATCAAATATTGGTTAATTCGTCCCCAACCTTCGGTGCATGAGTTGAGTGTGGTGGCAGCAGAAGAGACAAAATCTTTAGAGGAACATCTGCCTGCTGACTCGGCGGAATTACAGCGCCGTATCGCACGTTATCAGGAAGATCAAAGGCAAATTCTCTCACTAGCAGCTAGTGCGAGTGTTCCTTTAATTATCGGTCTACAGCCAGAAATTACGGGTCGTGCCCCAGGCTTGCTGGTAGCAAAAGAAACGGAAATTCTCAAAGAATTGGGCTCAGGTTACACGCAACGGGTAAAGGGTGCTTATGAGCAGTTGTGGCAAGGCAATCAGAAATTAGAGTCAGCCTTTCCTAAGAATGTCAAAACCCTCAATTTTTACAAGTTGGATGACGAGTTACCCAAAAATCAAGGCGTTTTCTCGGACGCGGTTCATTTGTCGAAGCCAGCAAATGCCTTACTAGCAGAGCGTTTTTATCGAGTGATGACGAGTATTCCTAAGTTGCAAGTAGCAGCGCCAAAGCCTCCTAAATAAGGAAAAAGTCAAAAGCAAATTTCTTTGGCTTTTGACTTTTCCTCTTTTTACTGGCTTTGTCCTGAATAGTTACATTCCGGGAAGATTTAACCCACTTGTGAGTTCTTCCATTCTTTCGCGCATTGTGGCTGTTGATTTTTCGTAGGCGTCTTGCATAGCAAGGGTTACAAGCTCAGAAAGTGCCGCTGCTCCTTGTTGCATTGCTTCCTCTGAAATTGTAACTCTCAGAGGTTCTTGGTTGCCGCTTAAAACAACCTTAACACCTTCATTGCCTGATGTTCCTTCAATCTCCATTTGCTCCAATTCTTCTTGGAGTTGCTTGGCGCCTTGTTGAACTTCTTGAGCTTTTTTGAAAGCTTCGGCAAGTTCTTTCATTTTGCCTAAACCGAAGCCAAATCCTTGTCCTTGTGCCATAAATTCTTGACTCTATCTGAAGAGTGATGGATATGTCTATTATGTTAAGTCTTCATCTTAGTACTGCTGCTGTCGGTTCGACAGCTTTAGACTGATTGAAACTCTCCTAATATTCTCACTTCTGGCTCCAAACAGAGCGCCCAGTGAGATTCTACTTGTTGTTGAACATGGCGAATGATTTGAAAGATATCATTAGCTTTGGCGCCGCCGCAGTTGAGTATAAAGTTAGCATGGCGTTCGGCAACTTGTGCACCACCGATTTGATAACCTTTCAAACCAATTTGTTCAATCAACCAAGCGGCGGCATGAGAGTCTGGGTTACGGAAAACGCTACCACAGCTAGGTAAGTGATAGGGTTGAGAACGCCGTCGTCGCTCCATGTGCTCGGTTGTGGCTGCGTGGACAAGTTTTGGATCTGCACCTGGTTTTAATTGGAATGTCGCTTGAGTGACTAGGCGCTGGCTGCCTTGCAAGTTGGAGGTGCGGTAGCTAAAGTCTAGGTTTTGGGGCGTCAATTGCTCAATGCTGCCGTTTGGTAGGAGGGTTTGAATATTTAGCAAAATATCGGCTGTGGCACTTTTGTGGGCGCCTGCATTCATGACAACAGCACCACCGACTGTACCAGGGATGCCTACTGCCCACTCTAGCCCTTGCCAACCACGTTCGGCGGCTTGCCATGCTAAACGGGCTATTGGCTCGCCTGCACCAACAGTAACGGTGCCTGTTTCGGGGTCAAAATGGGTATGGCGGAGGTGGCGAGTACAGACGACTAAACCAGGTAAACCGCGATCGCTAACTAATAAATTGGAGCCTGCACCCAAAAGCGTTAGGGGTAAGCCTTCGGATTTTGCCCACTCAAAGCTGGCTTGTAGGTCTTCCAAGCGCCGAGGAGCAACATACCATTCGGCGGGACCCCCAACCCGAAATGAGGTCAGGCTAGCTAAGGGAGCGCCCGCTCGTAGAGGGCAATCGGTTCCAGGCATTAGCTGTGGCTTGCACAGTTCTTTACTTGGAGTGTTGGTAACGATAGGGGATTCATAGGACAGGGTCATATCAATAACACATTAAAAAGAATGCCGATGGATTGTGGGCAGAACGTTGTGGTCGATGATCTTGTTCTCAAGAACTTAAGCGAAAAATCAGGTTTTTTGACTCAATTCTTGCTGTTTGTAGAAGTCCATAACTTGAGGAATAATCTGATTGAGATTACCTGCCCCAAGAAAAAGAGCAAAGTCTCCAGGCTTGAGGTTTTCGGTGAGAAACTCTTGAACTGACGCCAGTGGTTGGTAGCAAACCTGTGGGTGATGAAATGCGAGAGCGTTGCGCTGCTGCAAGCAGATCGCTTCTCGCAATTTGTCTCCTGTTATGCCTTCCACATTTGGTTCGCCAGCACTATAAATATCAGTAATTACCACCAGATCAGCATCGTTAAATGACTTAGCAAATTCTTGCAAAAAAGTCTGGGTACGGCTGTAACGGTGAGGTTGAAAAATTGCCACCAGGCGGCGTGGTGCTGCGACTTTTAGGCGTGCTGCTGCCAGGGTGACTTGAATTTCGCTGGGGTGATGGGCGTAGTCATCAACAAAGGTAATCTCATTACAGTTGCCCCGCAGTTCAAAGCGGCGTTTTGCGCCTTCAAAGCTGGACAAGGCAGCATTAATTACCTCAAACTCTAAACCGAGATGTCGTCCCACAGCGACTGCTGCCAGGGCATTGCTGAGGTTATGTGTTCCCAGCAATTTCAGATGTAGTTCACCTAAAAGTTGTTCTTTTTCCCAAACTTGGGCGCTTGTTCCATCAGCATGATAGTTAATGCGATCAACGCTATAGTCAGCACCAGTTTCTCTGTGTAGGCTGTAGCTAATATTCGGTTGAATTTGCGCTCGCAAAGTTTCACAATCCAAACAACCTACCAAAACTTGACAGCGTTTGGCAAAGGTCTGAAAAATTGCCACGACTTCTTCTAAGTTTTGATAATGGTCAGGATGATCTAACTCAATATTGGTAATTACGCCAATTTTCGCTGAAAGCTTCGCCAAAGAACCATCCGACTCATCTGCTTCAGCAACTAATATTGGTCCATTACCCAAACGAGCATTACCATCCCAAGCATCTACCTCGCCTCCTACAACAATTGTCGGGTCAAGACCAGCTTTTAGAAGTAGATAGCCAATTAAACTACTTGTTGTAGTTTTACCATGAGTTCCAGCAACAGCAATACTTTGGTAATCTTGAATCAAAGCTGCCAGTAAGTCTGAGCGATGAAAAATCGGGTAGCCCCCATCCATTGCTGCTTGATACTCAGAATTAACTTGATTAATTGCCGTCGAACAGATGACTTGAGGCAAAGACTGCAAATCTTTGGCTAGTAGCGAGTTAGATTTTAAAGCCAGGGTGTCCCGCTTTACACCGACGGCACTATCTTGAGATCCTGGCAAGGCAGACCCAGCTTTGATTAGAAAAAATTCTAAATTCGTCGCGTCTTGGTCACCCAAAAGATGAGCCCCGACAGCTTCCAAACGCTGAGTAATATGAGTTGAACGCAAATCAGAACCAGAGACAGGGATTTGACGCTTTGCTAAAACGTAGGCAAGGGCAGACATCCCAATTCCACCAATGCCGATGAAATGAAATGGCTTCCCACTAAAATCAACAGTATTCGGCATCTTAACTCCTTACACACCACACCACACAAACCAGAGCGTGCCTATGACACGCGCTATCATATCAAGAATTGATTTTTCAGGATATAGCTAACTAAGATATTTATCAGAAATTTCATAGATTCGGTAAATTTACTGCCTTAAATTGCGACAAGTACTTTTTTTATACTCAAACTGGTTTTGACTACTAAATATAAGTAATTATTCTCAAAAGTTGGCAGCTTTTAGATCAATAACGGCAAGCGTTAAGACAAGAATTGTCTAAAGGCTAGAAACTCTAGATATACCAAGCCCGTGGGGGTCTAAGTTATCTGGGGTTTGAAGAGCGAATTGGTGCATGGCAACCTTAATCCAGAACCAAGGAAAAATATGGAAAAAGTGGCAATTTTTGGCGGCACGTTTGATCCCATACATTTGGGACATTTAATTGTCGCCCAGACTGCCTGGAGTCAGCTTAATCTAGATTTGGTCATTTGGGTACCTACTGGTCATCCTCCTCACAAAAATGGGTTGGCTTATGTTCATCGTCGGGCAATGGTGGAATTAGCGATCGCCAATCATCCAGCTTTTATTTGCTCACCTATAGAAGTATCTCCAACTGGTACAGACTATGCAGTTAAAACCTTTACAGCACTTCAAGCTATTTATGCTCAATCACAATGGTCTTGGATTATTGGACTAGATGCTTTCCAAACATTGCCACGCTGGTATGGTCGAGAAAAACTAATTCCTGCCTGCAACTGGTTAGTAGCGCCGCGCCCTGAAGGTATTAATGCCACAAACTCCAGCCCAGATCAAGCTAAAAGCCGAGACGAAGTTGAGTGCTGCCAAGAAGTGGTAAGAGCGATCGCTTCCTCAAACCTCAAAATCAGTTGGCAATTGCTGCAAATGCCAAGCCTTGGCATCTCATCGAGTTTGATTCGCCAAAATTGTTACAATCAGTGCTCAATTCGTTACTTAGTGCCAGAAGTTATCGAAACCTACATTAAAACTTATAACCTTTACAAGAGTCCGCCAAACGGGAATTAGTAAGAGCATCAGGGCGTTGCAGCCAGCTACAGTTGAGAATATTGCAGATTTTGGGCATGGTGCAACTCATTCCTTAACCAATTACAACTTAGAAAATTACAGCCTTTGCGATATGATCTGGGTCATTAAGAATATCTTTACTGAGCTTTAAATACAGAGGGCAAGACGCAGTGATTAGAGTAGCGATCAACGGGTTTGGGCGCATCGGTCGGAATTTCCTGAGATGTTGGTTAACCAGAGAAAATAGTCAGATTGATTTAGTCGGTCTTAATGACACTTCTGATCCAAGAACTAACGCCCATCTTTTGAAATACGACACCATGTTGGGGACGTTAAAGGCGGATATCGGCGCTGATGACAACTCAATTATGGTCAATGGCAAAACAATTAAGTGTGTTTCTGATCGCAACCCACTTAACCTGCCTTGGGCTGACTGGGGTGTTGACTTGGTAATCGAATCAACGGGTGTTTTTATCACCCGTGAAGGTGCTTCTAAGCATCAAGCCGCTGGGGCAAAAAAGGTGATGATTACAGCACCCGCCAAAGGTGATGATGTTGCGACTTTTGTGGTAGGTGTCAATTCTGATGACTATGACGACAAAAAGCATGACATCGTTAGTAATGCAAGCTGTACTACTAACTGTTTATCTCCCTTCGCTAAAGTCTTACATGAAAACTTTGGCATCATTAAAGGGACGATGACGACTACCCACAGCTATACAGGTGATCAACGTCTTCTGGATGCTAGCCACCGTGACGTGCGTCGGGCAAGGGCAGCAGCGATGAATATTGTGCCAACTAGTACTGGTGCAGCGAAAGCGGTTGGTTTGGTTTTGCCAGAACTCAAAGGTAAGCTCAATGGTATTGCCCTGCGCGTACCAACTCCCAACGTTTCTGTAGTTGATTTGGTGGTGAATGTTGAGAAAGCCACGATGGCAGATCAGGTAAACCGTGTCCTTAAGGAAGCCTCAGAAGGTTACCTCAAAGGAATTTTGGCATACTCTAACGACTTGCCTTTGGTTTCTTGCGATTACAAAGGTCATGATGCTTCTTCGATTGTAGACTCCAGCCTGACGATGGTTATGGGTGGTGATATGGTCAAGGTTGTGGCTTGGTACGATAACGAGTGGGGTTATTCTCAGCGGGTTGTCGATTTGGCTGAAATTATTGCCCAAAAGTGGGAAAGCTAGTTTAAATCTTTGACAACGGAAAATTAAGTGATCAGCCTGGGAATTAATTCTCAGGCTTAGTTTTTTTAAAAATGCTGAAATCCTTTGCTCAAACTCAGCACTTGATCGGCATAAGCTCCCGTGCTATCTTTGAGCCAGACGGCGTTTCCAGACGTGATTTCACCAATAATGGCTGATGACTTCCCTATTTGTGTTACCAAGGCTTCAGCGGCTTCTGGAGGCAAGCACAGCACTAATTCAAAGTCTTCACCACCATATAATACCCAGTCCCATTGTGTAGAAGTTGGCACTGGTATCAAGGTTCTTTCTAAAATTGCCCCGACATGACTAGCACGACAAATTTGCAAAACGGCATCGGCTAAACCATCGCTGCTATCCATGCCAGCAATTTGAGTTGATGGTTCTAAAATATTCCAGAGAATGGGTAAGACATCTAAGCGGGGTTTGGGTCGTTGATGGGCTTGAATTAAGAGTTTTCTTTCATCTTCACTCAAATTTTGTCCAAATTCTGGGTTAAGTAATAATTCTAAGCCAGCACGTGAGGCGCCATGAATACCTGTCACCACGATCGCATCTCCCACTTTTGCCGCTGCCCGTTTGATGATGCGATTTGGTGAAACTTGACCAAATGCGGTAATAGCAATACTAATAACTTCGGAACGGCAAACATCACCACCAACTAAAGGCGTATGATATTGTTTCAAACAATCACTAATGCCTTGATAAAGTTGCAAAACCCAACTGACATCAAGATCACCAGTAACAGCTAAACCGACAGTAATTCCCAAAGGAGAAGCACCCATTGCCGCTAAATCAGATAAATTAGCAGCAACAGCACGCCAACCAGCATCTTGAGGGGAGGTTGTGCGATCGCTAAAATGTACTTTATCTACCAAAACATCAGTCGTTACCACCAAATTTTTACCCGCCGGAAAAGGCAGCACCGCAGCATCATCACCGACAATATCCACCGGACAAAAAGGCTGTAATTGTGCCAAAAGTCCTTGTTCACCAAGATCTCGCACTAATGTCATCTTGACTTATCCGCCGAAGGACGCCGATGCAACTTGGGGAAACGATAAAAGGTATCGCCGTCAGCATCAACTTCTGGCACAGCGCCAAACATCTGCACTTGCAGATCCAAATACTGCCGCGCCTGTTGTACATCTACTCTAGCTGTTGCTGTTAGTTGAATTAGGGAAATACAACTTTTTTGCTCTTCCAGTAATTGATAAAAAGCATCATCTAATTGCTGGCGTTTGAAGGCATTTTCTAGCTGTTGCTGAGGATTTTGGCTCCGTCCACGTAGTAAAACTAGTGCAAGGACTCCTAATGTAATTACTAGTAAAACGTCAATAATTGGCATGGATAGTGGGGAATTGCTAATGGGAATTTTAGATTGCCTGTTGCCTGCAACCCATTACAAAAAAGTTTCCGTTTAATACTTTCTATTTTATGCCGAGACTTTTGGCGTCTGTGAAGCCTACAACCAGATTAAGACAAACTGAGGTAGAGGTAGGGTGGGCAATGCCACCCCCCATCTGAATTTGGCTGCCCAATAGTTGCTGACTAAGTAGCAGCAACCAAATTTTCTGCACCTTGAATCACTTTTGCTGATTCAATTACGTCGCCAGCTTTCAGCTTTTCTAAAACCTCTTTACCTTCAACCAAATAACCAAAGACAGCATAACGCCCATCAAGGAGGTTACGACCAGCGGGGGTTAATTCTGGTTCAAATAGGAAGAAGAAGAATTGAGATGAACCACCATCAGGGTTTTCACCAGGACGTGCCATTGCCACAGTACCGTAGGAGGCGAAGGGCAGCACCGGGTCATCTCCATAACGTCCAGCTTCTTCTAAGGTAATGCCATAAATTGGCTCTGAGTCGCCTCTAACAAGCACTTCTAGGGGGACGGCGCGGTATTTTCCGGTTTTTGGATCAATAAAGCCTTCTTCGGGTCCTGGTGGGTCACCGATTTGTAAGACGTAAGAATCTTCCGAACGAGTGAATTCTAAACCATCATAGAAACCGCGTTGCACTAAATCAACAAAGTTGCCGGCGGTAACGGGGGCGCTGTAGCCATCGACAACGACTTTTAGGTTACCTTTTTTGGTAGTCATTTCAATCGTGGCGCGACCTTGGAGTTGAGCAAGTTGGCTGTATTCTTCAGGAACCTTGAAGGGAAAATCTTTGACCATCATTTCTTCGAGAGTACTTACATCATCGAGGAATTGACCACGGGCGATCCAGGTTTTTTCTTTATCCTTGGCGTCAACAGCTTCTCGAATTGAGGCAATGCCTTGATTCATTTTGCTAATTAAGGCTTCTGCCTGGGGTTTTTGGTCGTCGGGGATATCGGCAAGCAGTTGGTCGGTGCGATCGCTTAAAATTACACCAGCTTTGGTCACATCCCGACTAATTGGACTCCAGCGTTTACCCCGCAGTTGGTTAGCAATGTCTTCAATACTGGCTTGAATATCTCGTATAGGCTGATTTTCGATGGGTAGGGCATAGCGTAACAAGGCTTTGCCGTCGGTGATCGCATTGCCTACAGGTAATCGGTTGGGACGGGCAGTTTCTGTACTGCCACCAAACCAACCACCACTAAGACCGACGGAAAGCGTAACCAGGAGTAGTCCGAGGAAGCTGGTCTTAATTAGGCGTTGATAGATTTTTGAGGGTCGCATAAATTAAATATTTCACTCTCAAGCTGTCTTGACGGGTAGAAAAAAGGGGTAATGTTTATGAGCAAGCATTTGTCTGGGCAATCCCACAGGCATTTTAAGCTGAGGCAGGGCTAATTTATGAGCCGGATCGCTGTATTTTTCATCTTGCCATACAGGTGTCCGTCCCTAACGTGACCAAAGATCAGTTGTCTGCCGATTTGGCAGTGGCTATATTTTAGTGAAAGAACAAATGGCTTGATTTGGGGAATTTTTGCGATAGGAAGCAACTTATCGCTGTATTGAGTTGTGTTGTGCTTTTTTACGATCTGGGGTGATGTTGCTGTATAGCGGTAAAATAAATTGCCGATAGCAAGTCTATCGAGCATCTTGTTGTGCCCTTTGAAACAGGTTCATGATTTCTAGTAACGATTTTCGCACCGGTGTCACGATTGTATTAGATGGTTCTGTGTGGCGGGTTGTGGAGTTTCTCCACGTTAAACCTGGCAAGGGTTCGGCTTTTGTGCGTACCAAATTGAAAAATGTCCAGAGTGGCAGTGTTGTTGAGAAAACTTTTCGGGCTGGGGAAAGTATGCCCCAAGCCAACTTAGAAAAGCGCAAGATGCAACATACCTACAAAGAAGGTGACCAGTTTGTGTTTATGGATATGGAAACCTACGAGGAAAATACTCTGAGTGCTGAACAAATTGGCGATCGCGTTAAGTACATTAGTGAGGGGATGGAGGTTGATGTAGTTACTTGGGGTGACCAGGTGCTGGAAGTGGATTTACCAAATACGGTGGTGCTGGAAGTAACCGAGACTGATCCTGGTGTCAAAGGTGATACGGCGACAGGTGGCACGAAACCTGCGACCGTTTCGACCGGTGCCCAGGTGATGGTACCGCTATTTATTACCATTGGAGAACGTATTAAGGTTGACACTCGTAATGATTCTTATCAGGGTCGTGAATAAGTGTTTTGAGCCAATGATGGTGTGTTGGGCGTGGGGTAGAGTGTGATTTGGTGCGTTCTCAACTCAGGCAGACACGGAGATAAGAATCGCCCAAGTTGTTTATTCTCGCGTCCTAGTTCCTAAATTTTTATAGAATGTCATTAGATTTTAATCAACTCCGCGAACTGCTAGCAGCGATCGCTCAAACTGACATCGCTGAATTGACTTTAAAAAGTACTGACTTTGAACTGACGGTACGAAAAGGCATTCCGACTATGCCTGATCATCAAATGGTTAGTCAAACAGCACTTGCGCCTTCTGGTTTGCCAACTCCCAATACAGTCCCCATTTCTGCGCCGCCAACTCCCGAAATGGTTATTAAGGAGTCTGTGGCAGTGCCGCCACCAGCCACAATGCCTGCTGTAGACCCCAAATGGGAGGAAGTTAAGTCGCCGATGGTGGGGACGTTTTACAGGGCGTCAGGACCAGAGGAAGCGCCTTTTGTGGAGGTAGGCGATCGCATTCGGACTGGTCAAACTGTTTGTATCATCGAAGCGATGAAGCTGATGAATGAAATTGAGGCTGAGGTGTTTGGACAGGTCATGGAAATCTTAGTTGAGAATGGTGAACCTGTCGAATATGGTCAGCCTTTAATGCGAGTCAACCCATCCTCTTAGATTACTCTATTGCCATCAATTGACTAAAGAGTAATCAGAGCTGCTAAAATTTGGGGATCACTTATCTCAGGTCTGCCGATGCCAACTGCAAACACTGTGCCAAAAGAGGTAGTACAACAAGTTTCTGAGTATTTCAGCATCTTAAGTGAACCGATGCGCTTGCGAATTTTAAATTTGCTGCGGGAAGGTGAAAAGTGTGTACAAGAGTTGGTCGAGGCGACGGCAACGAGTCAGGCAAATGTCTCTAAGCACTTGAAAGTCATGCTGCAAGCGGGTATACTCAGCCGTCGCTCGGAAGGCACCTCGGCGTATTATAAGGTCGAAGATGAGTTGATTTTTGAGCTATGTAATTTGGTATGCGATCGCCTAGCCACCAGAATTGAAGAGCAAGCCCGTCATTTCCGCGACTTCAGTTTAGCGAATAAGGATTGAGTGTAGTTTGCCCTACAGTTCAAAATTTTTCTTAAAGTTCTCACGAGTCATCGGTTGCTCTAACAATAATCCCTCACCCCCCAGCACCTCTAGCGGCTTGCCTTCCATCTTCAGCCAAACTCTAGTTGTTGGGTCTAAACTACTAGCTGTGTATAAAACTTGCGCCACACGACCGATCATGGAAGCGCTGCCGCCGCCTGTCTTAAATTCATCAGATAAATCAACATGAACTCCGTCCGCTTGTAATGACACTTCTCTAAGTTTTGTGCCTTTGGGAATTGACGACGCCATGCCTTGCTCGACGGGTCCCGTCAACAAACGATTGAGTGCTACTTCAATTATTTTGCCCTTGTCGTTAGTATCCTTAACTGTGACTGTACTAGGAACAACTTCAATTTTATTATTAACAGTATTTAGCCAAAAAACTTGAGCTTTTTGCTCAGTTGCAGGCACATTTGGTTGCACTGACGGCGCTACTGTTGGCGCTTGTGCTGTGGGAGAGGTGAAATGATTCCACGCTAACCAACCAGCACCACCCCCCACGGTTAAAACTGCCCCAGCAACAGCAGCAATTAAACCGATAGGAGTTCGACGAGTACGTTTTTTTTGTTGGTCTTGCATTTCAAGAGTCCTCTTAAAAAATTGGGAAATTTTCTGGCAGATACGCGACTTCTTAAAGAAATCGGGTATCTCTACTTTGCCTGATCAACTCGCACAAATGCCGCAATATTTAACTTCCCTTTATCTACTTTAAATTGTAAGAAACGTGCCGTAATTCCTCTCTCTTCCAAGGTGCGGAGATTGAACCCGTTACTAATGCCTTGCGTGAGTGAGCCAACTACAAACGGTGAAAGCGGTTTGCCATTGACGATCACAACTGGCTCAACAAGCTCGACACTACGCCCTGAAACAATACTTAAACCCGACTCGACATTTAGCGCTAAGGGTTGAGCATCTTTTTCTCGTACTTCCATACTAAACCGGAGGCGATTATTAGCTAGTAACTCTATCTTAGGGTTAATAAATTCATAACGCTCTGGTGTACCTCCCAAGGCACGACTAGCGATGATTTTTAATCGCGCTGCGACATTAGGCGAGGCTAGTGCTTTATTGAGATCCGCTTCAGTTAAAACTAAACGCACTCCCGCTTGTAATGGTTGGCGAAAAGCTGCTCTAGGATTTGCTTGAGCGCCAGATCTAAGACGTTGTAAGTCAACATTAAGTGGGTCTGTTTCTAATTCTAAAGCATCAATTCTAATATCTGGACTGAGCCACATTCCGCGTCCGGCAATGCGTAACCGTTCAATTTTTCCTTGGATAAATTGGTAGTTTGGGGCGTTGTCAATGCGGACTTTGATTTGTTCTACTTTATTAAATCTGGCACGAATTGCACCAGCGGTAACTTTGTCGGCAATTAAGTTTACTGGAGTGAGGGCGGCGAGTAAACCTGAAAGGAGGATGGTGAAGAATTCCATTTGGTTTATTTAGTAGGGACGCATGATTTATTCCGTAGGGGCGCACAGCCGCCCCTACAATGACATATTGAGCGCTATTTTTCTAGCCGTTCCTTATTGCAAAGCTGATTCCATCCATTGCTGTAAAGTTGGTAAAACTTGCTCAATAGCAATTTCTTCTGCCTTTTTTGTAGCACGTTCAACAACTTCAACTTTGCCATCTTTAAGGGATCTTCCTGTGACAATTCGATAAGGAATACCAATTAAATCAGCATCCTTAAACTTAACACCAGCTCGTTCATTGCGGTCATCAAATAAAGTTTCAATCCCTGCCGCATTAAGTTCGGTATAAAGTTTTTCTGCTACTTCCATTTGCGCGGCATCACCCACATTTGGTACACAAATGATTACATGATAAGGAGCGATCGCAGGGGGCCAGATTATGCCATCTTTATCATAAGATTGCTCCACCGCCGCCTGTGCCAACCGCGACACGCCGACACCATAACAACCCATATATAGAGGCAATTCTTCCCCTGACTCGCTGGTATAGGTAGCGCCCATTGCCTGAGAATACTTAGTGCCTAGTTGAAAAATATGTCCTGCTTCGATGCCACGAGCGCTTTGCAGGATTTGGTTTGGGTTGTGGATTGCGCGATCGCCTATTTTCGCTTTCCGCACGTCTACCGCCAATTTAGGCAACTGCAATTGTTCACCCCAATTAGCGCCAACCACGTGATATCCCGACTCATTTGCACCTGTAACAAAGTTTTTCAACTCAACGACTGTTTGATCAACAAATCGCAAAAATTTAGGTGCAACTTCTTTAGTTGGACTAATATAATCATCAGCAAGATCTGGTGCAATATAACCCAAAGGTAACGGTTTAGCTGCCCATTTTTGCTGTGCGGCGGCATCAGGAACTGTTACTGTTAAAACGGTTTTGGCATTATATTGCTCGGCAACTTTTGTTAATTCATTAAATAACTTGACTTCATTAACATCTTGATCACCTCTGATATTCACCAGTACTAATACCGTCATTCCGTTATCATAAACTACCTGATATAAGACATTTTTCACCACATTTGTCGGCGAACATTTCAGGAACTTAGACAAGGTTTCAATAGTTGGAGTATTAGGAGTTTCACGTTTTTCATAAGTCGTAAAAGTTGAAGATTCGGCATCCGGTGGCAAAGATACCGCCTTTTCTGTATTAGCCGAATACTTACCATCTTCGGTGTAGAGAACTTCATCTTCTCCTGCTTCTGCCAAAATCATAAACTCGGTAGAACCTGAACCACCAATTGCACCAGAATCAGCGTCTACGGGTCTAAATTTCAGTCCACTACGGCGCATCATATTATTGTACGCCTGATACATATCTTGATAAGTTTGCTTGAGACTTTCTTCATCGGTATGGAAAGAATAACCATCTTTCATGATGAATTCACGACCGCGCATTAAGCCAAATCTAGGGCGAATTTCATCACGGAATTTGGTTTGAATTTGATATAAATGTAGAGGTAGTTGCCGATAAGAACGTATCATATCTTTGGCAATGGTTGTGATTACCTCTTCATGAGTTGGTCCTAATCCTAATTCTCGCTCTTGTCGGTCAACGAGGGCAAACATAATGCCTTCAGCTTTGGTGTAGGTATCCCAACGTCCCGACTCGCGCCACAAATCAGCAGGTTGCAGTTGCGGTAAGAGGCATTCTTGGGCTCCTGTGGCATCCATTTCTTCGCGGACAATTTGGGAGACTTTTTGGAGTACGCGCCACATCAGGGGGAGGTAGGCGTAGATGCCGCTACCAATGCGACGGATGTAACCTGCACGTACTAGTAGTTTGTGGCTGGGAATTTCAGCTTCTGCTGGATCTTCCCGCAGGGTGACGAATAGCATTTTAGATAATCGCATCGTTTGTTCCTTTTGTTGACTGGATTTATTGCTATCTCAGTCTAGAACATTGGTTGCGATGGTTAATAAGGGAAGTTGGGGAGGGGGTGCGAGCGATCATAGATTCTAGAAAATTAAGAGGTCTGAGTGAAGTGAATCAGCCCTCTTGCTATTGAAAGTCTGCCGCGTCTACCATTCCGCCACAAGCGCTTACTACGCTTGGTGGGACTCGAACCCACACCCCGAAGGAGCAGATTTCTTGAAATCCTATCGAACATGAAGCAAAAGCCATGTCCTATGAGTTCAAAGTAAGAGTTCGCTACAGAAATTGACGACGGGAAACTAGACAAATGGAGGGCAGATATCCGAACCTGTTCATCTTTCCTTAAAAGGTAGCCAAGGTGAGCTGAGATAGGCTACAAGAGGCGAAACCCTATCCTACCTAAAATTAGGTGGATGATGGGATTAAGTATATGTTAAAACTAATATAAAAGATTCGTTAAATAGGGAATTAGAATGACAGAACAAGGTCAACAAGCCGTCAAAAACTTTCTTATACTCTTGTCCTATGACGACACAGAATCATGGGGAAAAAAGGTTAAGTATGCAACTTCACCAGAGGAAATTTGCGAGATAGCTCGTAGCGTACCAACTGATTTGGTATCGGGATATATAGTGGATAGTCATTACAACATTGTAAATGATAAATCGGCTTTTAAATTTACAGTTATAGACTTACAAATAGTCACCAAAGAAGTTGAAAATTCTAAGCAAAAAACTGACTCTACAAGAGACAAATTAGCTGCTCCTATAGAGGAAAATAAGCTTAGAGAAATTGAAGGTTGGGAATGTTTTCCAGCATCAATTAAAAAACAGCTTTTGAATAATTAAAAACTCTCTCCTATTCCGGCGATCGCGTCTTCAAGAATGTTTATTATCAACTACTTTCTTAAGTTAAACTACCGCGATCGCCTATAGGTTATCTGTCAAGGCTATTTCAAGTAATCAAATAGGGTACTATGAGAACTGCTTGAAAATAGTGGAGATACCAAAATTCCATACAATACCCTTCTCATTAATTGAAATTCGTCCTTATTAAAAGTCCACCAATCGGTATCTGTCGAATGCTTAATACCTTGAATATGAATTCTATTTCTTAACTTTCTAATCTTGCTTATTTCTGTGTACAAATCTCCTACAGCACCGATTAGTTTTTTCTTTTCGACCTTCTTGCACATCTGATCGAATTTCATCTCCACCCTTATTGGAGGTGATACCTTAATAAATAGCTCAGTTTCATTAATGAAATTATCTCCCTTCACTTCATACTGATTACTCTTAAACTTTCTATAAGACTTCCACTCTGTCTGCGCTCCATTACCAGTACTAATAACAATGTAGTAAAATAAAGCCTCTATGATTGATGCACCATGAACGACAAAAGACTTAATGCTTTGTGCTTCTAGAACAGAGCTTAATTTAATGTCTTTGAGTAGCTGATCGAGAAATTCGACATACTGTAAATTATACGCAATGTTTTTATTGAGTGGTCTTGTTTGGTTGTCTTGAAAATAATTACTTGGCTTAATTAATACACTTAGATGTGCTTCTAAAGAAGATATTGAAGCTGGATACCAAGTATCTGTACTGCTTTTAAAAGTTAGCTGATTAGCCATAGTTTTTTGGAATTAATGTCTTGAAAGCTAGGAATTAAAGTCAATCTAAGGGCGATCGCTTTTGTTAGTATGCGGAATGCGATCGCGTCTTCAATAAGGTTTATCGTCAGCTTACCTTTACAACTGGTGAGAAGAGGGTTTCAATCAGACTCTTCAAAAAGAGATGGGAAGTTGCGACGACCACTCACAACACGCAAAATTTCAACGCCGTCCTCCAAAACTCTGTAAAAAATGATAAAGCCTTCAAGAGGCAATCCTCGCAAGTCAGCGCTGACTTTTGCATAGTTTTTCCCACTATTTGGGAAAGAAACTAATTGTTGACACTTACGATTGAATTCCTTGAAAAACCGCTCACCCGCTTCAATGTTAGTTTCGGCAAAGTAGTCGGCAATTTCATTGAGATCTCGCGACGCGAGAATATTAATAACATAGCGATTCATTCTTGTGCCTGACGAACTTGTTGAAACCGCTCTATGATTTTGTTTACGAAAGTTTCACCGTCAATGGGCGGCGTATGGTCTGATACCGCGATTGCCGCGTCAATTTTTTCTCGAACATCCTCCACCCATTCAGTTTCAGCGCGATCATACTCATCAAGCAAGCGTAGGGCAACTTCCAGAACTTCTTCTGCGGAGCGGTATTTCCCTGCTTGCAGCTTGGTTTGAATCAAGCGCTCTTGGTTAGGTGTAAGGCTGATGCTCATAAAAACCTCTATCAAGCTATTCATCATTGTAAATCTAACTCTGGCGAACCCTTCCACTCATGCGATCTGAAAAGCAGCATTCGTGTTCCTGAGCCTGTCGAAGGACTGAGCTCACGCCGAAGTCAGCGCTGAACTACGTTCCGCTGTGCGCCAAAAGCGCCCCGCTTCGCTAACGCTGTTTTCATGCCCAAAGGGCTGTACGCTATCGCCTTCCCACTCCCCTTCACCTTCTATCTGCGTCGTGTAAGTTCTCGCACACGGCACAACAGTGGCAGAAATACTCGAAGAATACGAAGGCTTAGTCGAAGCAGACATCCAAGCTTATCTTTTGTTCGCATCACGATCACTGGAAAGCACTAGCTTCATGCCATAACATCCAATTACATTCGTGATAACGATGGCAAAGCCGTCAAAGTTGGCTCATGTTCAACCTCAAAAACATGAGCATATAAATTAGCAAGAATTTGTTTTCCTTCTTGAGTTAACTTCAAATATTCTGAGGCATCAGAGATATAAGGATAAACACTACTCCAATAAAATTTAGGATAATTTAATCGTAAATCTTCTGGGTGACGATAACCTAGTTGTTTGTTAACGCCTGTCTCTTCAAACTCATAAAATAAGGCTGCAGTTTTTTCTAGATAGCGGGGGTCACTAAGTTGTCCAATTAAATCTGCTGCCCTTACTAAACCAGGATAATTAATAGTATCTCGATGGTCGCTATCTAAAGGTACTGGAAAGCGGGTTAATTCAATATTTTTCATAATAATATCGGCATCAATTAATTTATGACCGCCGAATCTTTCTTCAACAAATAATTTGCCTCGGTCAACATGATATGGTGTCAAGCTAGCATCTGTTGAACCCAAAGCTAGTGTCACAGTTTTGGCATCTAATCCTGTAGCATAAAGTCTAAAAGCAATGCGATCGTGGCGACAAACTCCTTTAACATAGCCAATATCGTGACACAACAAAGAGATGATGAAGTGCAACCAATCATCACAAGAAACCCCACCTTCACGAATATGTTTACCCCGCAGAATTTCTTGTCCAACTAATGTTACAAAAACTGTATGCTCAACGTTATGATAGAGAGCATTACTATTAGCAATATTCTCCAAAGCCATATTGCCAACCCAACTAATAATTTCAGCATAATTGGACTGGAGACCGCCATAAGCTGAATAATATCCGGCTGTTAGTTCGGGGACAAAATTATCAATTAGAAGTTTGGTAGGATTAAACATTGATTCCCCTTGGTTGCTACTTATAGTTTTGCAGAAAGTTGAGTTGCACCTTATGTAAATTTAACCTAGTTTTTTAGGCTTATGAGTATTTTTACACAGGATGAGAGTTGCTTGCCAAAAATTCCCTAAAAAACTAAAAATTATTACAAATCGATAGTAATTTTTTCTCCTAAACCTTGGACTACTAACTCTAATTGAAATTTTCCGCCTTCAGTTATTAAAACTCCACTATAGCCACTTGTGGAGAGTGTAAAAGTTAATCGATTACTCCCCACTGCTGTGATTGTTGCTTCTCCAATATTAACTTTGCTTTGGACTCCATCAACTCGCACTTCTCGATTATTCAGAGCATCTGTAATCATAATTTGCTTGCTTTTTTTGAGAATCTTAATCACAAGATGACGGACTTCAAATCGCACAACTCCGCCGGCTAATTGTTCTATTTTTGTAGCATTAGGTAATCCTTTGATAGCAATTTTCGTAATGCTTGTCGGTCTTGAAAAATCCGTCAAAGTTGCACGAGGATCAAGACGTTCTGTGTTGGGACGTTCTTTGGATACTAATGGTGGTTCAAGAGATATAGTTTGTTGAGAAATTGACCAATTACTGGCTTTTTTTTGTAGTTCCGAGTGACTTTTTGAGGCTTTTTCGTTCTGACCTAAGTTTCTGTAATACTCTTCTTGTTTTTGCTTTGTGGCAAGCCAACGTTCTCTGGCAAACTGGCTAAGTTCTGGGTCAGAATTAACTACAAATTCTTCATAAAATTCTAAAGTTTCTACCAAAGAACCAATTTTTTCTAAAGCAGTTCCAACTTGTTGCATTAACAAATGTTGACTCCAATCAGTTGCTAATACTTGTTGCTTGATAAATTGCTCGTAACGCTGGCGATATCCTTTACTTAAGTTTTCTGGTTTTAGTTCTGAACAAGCAATTTCATAGATTAGATCAAACTTTAAGCTAGCTTTTTGGCGTTCGGAACCAACAACAATAGGCAATGTTTCCAGTACCTCTATGACATCTTGCCAATACTTATGACGGTAAAAATATTGTAAAAGTACGGCAAATAGTTTAATTGAAGGTGCGCCTTGACTGGCTATTTCAAAGCATTGTTTGACCTTGGTTAATTCATCCAACCAAATATAAACTACAAAAGCTTGTTGATACTGTTGTTTTGCTTCTAAAACTGGTGCAATATATTGAATCCAATTTTGCTCACGGGGTTTCCCAGCTTGTTCCCATTTAGTAATAATATTGTCATAATCCCCAGCTTGTGCTAAATACTGCAAAGCATCAGGGATGGGTAATAATTGGGCTTTTGCTAGGTTATATTCTGGTGTTTGGGTAACATTAGCAGCTTCCCAATTATGCACCGCTTGCTCGTAGTTTTTGGCGCGATAAAAACACTTAGCGGCTAATTGATTTAGTTCCCCATGTGATATAACTAGAACTTCCAATACCTCGCCGAATTGTTGTGCTGTCTGGGAATTGAGGTCAGGAATATTTAAGAGTGCTTCAATGCGGTTAATGTATTCCTCTAAAGCTATTTTCCATTGCTTACTGTTAGTCAGTTGTTCATTAGTTGATGATTTTTCCGTAGAATCAAAATTTGACAATTGACTTTTCACGAAAGATGTGAAATTAATTGCCGCCTCTAAATCATCAGGTTCGGCAGCCATAAAAATGGCAATAGGTCGTTCTGCTATGTGATTTGTTGAGTTATGATTGTACCAATTAACTAACTCTAACCAGCACATTCCTTGCCAAAAACATTGCCAGGCTTCTTCGCTATTAGATAACTCAAGAAATTGGTTACCGGCACTTAAGAAATTCTCTTCAAATTTGAATGCCCAAGCTTCACAGAGTTTCGCTTTTGCCAGTTCATCTAAGTCGTTATAAAATTGTTTAGCGCGTCGTAAAAAGTCCGGGTTTCGTGAATTTAATCCCTGCTTTTCAAACTCTTGAGCAATGGCTTGTGGGTTATCTTCTCGCAGTTGTTGAACTGTTTTTGGAGTGCCGGGACTGATAGTTTGAACGCTGTCCTCCCAACGTTCCCGACTTTTGGCAAACTTAAGCATCATTTGTAGTAATGCTTCATCACTAGCATATTGCCACAATTGGCGATCGCCTTTTTCCGAGTCCACAACAAATAAATGCTCCGTTGCGCGACTTGCTGCAACATAAAGCTTATTAAAAAAGTATTCTATCTTAACTCGTTGGTCGGTACTTTTTCCCTTCAAATTCCAAACACTTTGGTTGCATTCTTCACCAAATTTATAAAGAACAACTTTCTTAAACTCTAAGCCTTTAGCGGTAATTGCACTTAAAACATTCTTGAGATTTTCTGCTTTTGATGACTCTGGAAAAAGTGCAGAAAGCACTTCATCAGCTTTGGCATAATCTGCTTCTTCACCTTCTTCACAAGGCACAATAATAATCGTATCCTTGATGTAATCTGCCAGACTTTCCGTGTCAATATTCTGATTTAAAATAAACTTTTGGGGTTGCGGAAAATTCCCCGGATGCCATGCTGTTTGCGGCTGAAGTTCTTGAATATCAAACAAAACATGACGCCACAGTTGAATTAAGTTAGTAACTTGCACAATCGGCGGCGTAGAGCGATAATTAAAAGTTAGCACCTGAAAATTAATTGCTAACTTTAATTGGTCAGCCGGATCTAAAGCTGTAATCACTTCTGCATCAAATATAGCCTGAACGCTAGACCAATGAAAACCTGTAGGATTTAAGGTTTGGAAAGGATCACCAGCAAAGGCAAATGGTAAACTTTGAAGCGGCTGATATCCTAAATGATACTGCGAAAATATTGACAGTCGCATAATTACTTGAAGCTCTAATCTTGTAAAGTCTTGAGCTTCATCACAAAAAATTGCTGTGTAATTAGGACGATAACATTTTAATTCCAGAACTTTGGCAATTAAATCTTGGTCATCCCAGTAACCTTGCTCTTTCGTAATTCTCTTATACCAACGCTCCCAAATTGTATCGTAAATGCCTTGAAACTTCTCTAGCGAAATCGTATGCTCTTTGCGTGGTACTTCTTCTTGATAGTCTTCTGGAGTCATATTCTCCTGCAAACCGTAACCTTTAATAAAGCTACGAATAACGTGCCAGCAAGTTTCAGGAGAATAACGCTTTGCTTGAGGAAGATGTAGTGGCGTCCCTTTTGCTTCTAAAGAAATTGTACCTTGATATAATTGTTTAAAGCGATGAAATGAAATATATTTATCTTGCTCAAAATGCCTTCTTTCTGACTGTGGGAGTAAGTCAAACAAAAACTTTTGAAATGGTTGAAAAAAGTGATCAACGCGCTCAAGTGGCTCTCCCTGACTTCTCTCGGCAACAAAGCGGTGATGAGATGAAAGAAGTGTAGTTACTCCTTCTTTTGCTACCTCCAGCAAACGCTCATTATAAGTCAAAAATAAAGGATCACCTGGAAGCGGTTCGCTGCGTCGTCTCCCTTGTTTATCGTAATACTTTCGGTAGCAATAATCGGCAAACAAATAAAGCAGCATTGTAGACTTTCCACTGCCAGCGCGTCCGTTAATAAATAAAGGCAACGAACCGTGATTAGGTATTGAGGTAGAAACTGATTTAAGAATTTGTTCTTCTTCCGCCGAAAGTGCCAAATTTGCTTCTTTTGCTTTTTCAATTGCTAGCCAACTTTGCTCATCTGCTAACAAATAGGCTGGATAAGAACGTCGTGCAAAAGGCGTCAATTCATTTAAACTTAATGGCTCTGCCAAAATATTAAATGGTGCAATATTTACAGCTAACGGGTCGGGAAGTGTAGGATGAGTAGAAGAATATTGGGCGTTTTCAGCCGTCTCTACCCAAAATTGTGTATCCTGTTGAGAAGCATCATCAAATAAAGCAATTCTTTGACCAACTTCGACAATTTCTCGATGCAATGGCTTACTATCAAAAGGTGCTAAAAGAAATAAAACTGCGCCAACTAGATGGTCAATAGTTTCTAAGTGGCTGTAGAGTATATAATGATTATTAAATTCACAGATTCTGACATTTGTTAAACCAGAAATATCTGAACTCTGAATACTTTCATCGCGAATTTTGCAAATAATTTGATGATAAATTTCCCAATTATCGAGAATTTTACTATCTCTAAACCGCGCTACCCATTCTTCACTTTCGTAAATTACCCAGTCCTCTGTCAGCGTTTCCATTTCCCATCCCGGAGGCTCTAGCCAGGGATGCAATTCTGATGGTAATTCTGGGAGTTGTTGCACTTGTGTTTGATTCAATTTTTCAAGGGTTAGCCATTCTCTGAGGCGTATATGATCTAGTATTGGTTCTAGATAAGTTCTGCCATAGTCTACGGGTGCTTCCAGAAACTGCTCGTAGTCATTATCGCCACGTTTAAAGATATCAAGAAAGCATAAAATCTGCTCGTTGTCAACCTTAATGATACGAGCAATTAGTCTACGGTTGAGGATGCGACGCTTTAAGTAGGGATAAACTCGCTCAAAACGTGCCTGCACCTCATCAATTCTTTGAGTCAAGAGTTCGGCACATAGGTCATCCATACGAGATTGTATCCCGTAAAACTCTGCCTTTTCATTGAACCCAGAGGTGCGATAGACATACATCGGTCAGTCTCCGTTCTTTCTGACAAAAACACAACGGTTGCCGCTACTCTCTATTGTCATCTAGTAAGGAAAGAGAGAGGGCGTTTTTTGGTAACAATTTATACAATCCTTAAAATTTTGTTTGAGAATAAACCGAACTACAGCGATCGCCTTGCCGAAAAGGTCAAAAGTCAGGGTATTTTTGTCTGAGGAGTTGAGCGATCGCCTAGGTGAATCTTGTCATTTCTTCTTCATAGCGTCAAATACCAAATCTTCAAAGGAGAAATATAGCAATAAGTTTCTTAAATTTTTGACTTTTCCAGACATCACAAGCGTAATCTACAAAAAATGTTTAATAGGGCAGCATCGACAATGTTTAAAATTACTTGGGATGCAATCTTAATTCTCCCAGCTTTTCTAGGAACAACGCTATTACTTGCAGCATCTACCGTTTCTGCCAAAGATCTGGCATCATCAGAAATTACTGAAACCATTCCCGAAACCATCGCCTCAACACAGCCTCAAGTCACTAAAACTAACCTAGCAGAAGCGCCAAACCAAAATCAACTAACCGCACCAAATAATACAGTTAATCCAATTGAAACCAATCCTAACGAAAACGTTGATCATAACCCGATGGATCAAGTCACCAACGTTTCTCAACTGCGGGACGTTTCACCAGGAGACTGGGCATTTGAAGCCTTGCGAAGCCTTGTAGAACGCTATGGTTGCATTGCCGGATACCCAGATGGCACTTTCCGAGGCAACCGCGCCACCAGCCGTTTTGAATTTGCCGCAGGATTAAATGCTTGCTTAAACCAAGTAGAGCGATTAATTCAAACTAGTACAGCCGACTTTGTACGGAAACAAGACTTAGAAACCTTACAGCGTCTAGTTAGTGAATTCAGAACCGAATTGACGACTTTAGGCGCACGAGTAGATAAACTTGAGAGCCGGACTGCCTTCTTAGAAAACCATCAATTCTCCACAACAACCAAACTGCAAGGAGAAGCGATCTTTGCCCTAACAGATGAATTTAATCAACCAATTTCTAACAACACCGTATTACAAGACCGAGTGCGGCTGACCTTTAATACCAGCTTTAATGGAAAAGACCGCTTAATTACGCGAATTGCTGCAGGTAATGGTAATTTCTTGAGCACAAGAACAAACCTAGCTACAGGTGGCAGCTTCTCATTAAGTGAAGGACAACAGACTTTTGATGTCGGCGGCAGAACCAACAACAATATTGGTTTAGATAAGTTGGCATATAACTTCAACTTTGGTAGCTCAAAAGTAGCGCTTTTTGCCACCGGCGGTCGTCATGTTGACTATGCCCCTGTCCTCAATCCTTACTTTAATGACGGCGATGATGGAGGTAATGGCGCCCTTTCTACCTTAGCTTCCCAAAGCCCCATCTATCGTATTGGCGGCGGTGCGGGTGCTGCAGTTAGTTTTGGCGTCGGTCCACTAACGAGTATTTTAGGACCAAGTACCCTAACTGTCGGTTATTTAGCTGGGTCGAGAAGTTTTGGCGCGAATGATCCAAATGAGAAAGCAGGGCTTTTTGATGGCAATTTTGCCGCCTTAGGGCAGCTTAATGTTAATGTAGGCGATCGCTTTGGGATTGGTGCAACTTATGTCCACGGATACCATAACGCTGGTACGGCGATTTTCGATAATGGAGAAAGTGGGCGGGCAGTCATTAACCAGGCTAATAGTAGTTTTTCCAATGGTTTTGGTGTAGTCGGTTCTACTTTGGCAAACAATCCCAGTACATTTGTATCTCTATTTTCGAGAGGTTTACGACCCCAAACACCTGTAGTAACTAACTCCTACGGAGTAGAAGCCGCTTTCCGTTTAACCGACAATATTTCACTGAGTGGTTTTGGGTCTTATACTGATGCCATTTTGATTGGTCAAGGAAAAGCTGATATTTGGACTTATGGTGGTGGAGTTGCTTTTTCTGACTTGGGTAAGCAAGGTAATGTTTTGGGGCTGTTTGCCGGCGTTGAACCAACTCTCAGAGGTTTGAGTCCTGGCATTCGTCCAACTGGAGGTTTCAGTCGTGACAACGTTTGGCATTTTGAAGCCTTTTATAAGTACAAGCTGAATAATAATATCTCGGTTACGCCAGGGGTGATTTGGGTGACTGCGCCGAATCAAAGCGATCGTAACTCAGATGCGGTTATTGGTACGCTCAGAACAACTTTCACTTTTTAAGTTGCATCGACAAGGTAAGGACACAGTATCATCGTTTCCTTACCATAAACCCAAAGCACAATTAAGAATCTACCTCAATTTGTCGCACGGCGGTAAGTGCCGAATAACTGACACCCGCCGTCCCCTCACCGGGATGAGTTGAGTCTCCCACTAACCATAAATGCTTAATTGGTGTGCGAGTTGCAAAACCAAACGGACCAAAAGTTGGCACTCGTTGACCAATACCACCAACAACACCCAACTCACGCCCCGTATAATGTGCAAAAGTGCGTGGTGTTGCAGTTTCAGTATGGATGATCGTTTCCGGCTTTAAGTAGAAGTATTGATTAAGACGTGCGATCGCTTCTTCTGTATATTTTTGCTTAAGTTTGTCATAATCTGACTTGTCACCCTGCCACCACATCTCGGCATTAGTAAACGAAGAAGCAATAATAGTTGCCTTTCCCTCCGGGGCGCGACCATCTCCAGGATGACTAACAGAAACAAAAAGCGAATTATTCTCGCCAATTTCGCCATCATAATCATAAAGAAACTGTAAATGCGGCGGACATCCAGCCGGAATTGCACTTTGGTCAACACCCAAATAAATTACAAAAGCGCCTGATGCTGGCGGTAATTTCTCAACTCGTTTTTGATAACCCGCAGGTGCATTTTCTCCTAATAGTTTAACTAAGTTTTGCACAGTTACATTAGCAACAACATGATCTGCCGTTTCTGTCCAAACTTCTGCTGTTTTTTGATTACGAATCGTCACACTTGCTGCTTGGTTGCCTGATATGCCAATTTGTTCAACGCTATGGCGCATCAAGAGTTTGCCGCCGTATTTTAAGAGTGCTTCCACTAAGCGATCGCTTAATACCTGCATACTACCCTTAAGATGAAATAACCCCTGCGGTTCAGTCGAAACACCCAACGCAGTCGCCGCATACAGCAAAGCCGTTTGATCTGCATTCACCTGAGAATATAGCTTCAGTTGCAAATCAAGAAACGTCCTCAAACGCTGATTTTCAAATAGTCCATATAACCGCAAAGCATCCCCCACCGTCATCAAAGTAAAGGGCAAAGTTACTAAAGTATCAGGACGAACCGAAGACGCCAACTGCCACAAGTCCCACAAATTGCGGGGAGGCAACACCGGATCACGCCCTTGAAACTTCCAGCTAGCAGCAAATAAAGTCGCCAAAAGTTGCCAAAATGGTTCGCTGCCAGGAAACTGCCGCATTCTTTCTTCTTGCCATTTTTGGGGGTCGCGCCAAACATTGATTGGTTCAGTTTCACCAGGCAAAACTACCGCGCAAGCTGGATCACAGGGCGTTGCTGGGGGAAGTTCAACTTCTAATTCATCAAAAATCCGCTTGTGAATGCCACCAGCTTCCAAACCCGCCACCTGAGTCGCGCCTACATCAAACGTAAAGCCACGACGCTTGAAGGTAGAAGCACAGCCCCCCGGCACTAGCGCTTGGTCAAGTACTAATACTTGATAACCTCGACGCGCTAGGAGTGCCGCAGCAGTAAGACCGCCAATTCCTGCGCCAATGACAACTACGCGAGATTTATTTGCGCCGTGACTGCTTGGCATGACTTAGCTTTATATTTCTTAAACTTACTTAATTATAATTTTAATCTAAATCAGAGGTTTTTCGTGCAACCCAGAACCCCGACTTCAGAGAAGAAGTCGGGGTTCTAATAAAAAGCCGGGGATAGCCAAGCTAAGTTTATTTCGTCTGTTTATCCGGCAAAACAGGGTCAGAAATATTTGGATATACGGGCTTTTTGACTTTGGTTTTTGTTTCAACCCATAAGTGAGGTTTCACTTCTTTGTAGGCGGTGGCATTAACTTCTTCAGTTTGTAATGCGCCCCAAATAAAACTAATGAAAGCGACAATTGGTACTGCGGCTAAAAATTCAATAGGTGTCATGGTTTTTCTTAAAGCGATTAATTGTTGATACTTCAACAGTAGAAAAAAGTTTTTAAGTTCAAAACAAGACTATGCAACTTGTTAATGCTGACTATTAATTGGAGTAAGAAAGTGCTGAGTTTTTGTAGGTTAGCCCAGACTTTTTGGGGACAGTCTGCTAAGTGGTACAAGTTTTGCTTTTTGTTAGGCAGTGACGGTAGGCAGAAAAGTCAGCAACTTGTGCAAGAAGTCCGCTCAAGCAGGCAAAATGTGGGTTGTAAACTAGATTACGACTGATATCTGGCACTTCCCCTGACAAAAGTCATAGTTTCCAGCGCTCAAAACAAACCAGATTTGATAATTAGATTACTAAGATAGAAAGGTAATGGCAAAAAAGCATATAAAAAATGACCTCAACACTGCTCAAAACTCCTCCGCTCAATGCCCCGACAATTAAAAAATTACCGAATGGTTTAACTATCGTAGCGGAGCAGATGCCCGTTGATGCCGTTAACCTGAATGTCTGGATTAATGTTGGTTCTGCTAGAGAAGCGGATGAGATTAACGGTATGGCTCACTATTTGGAGCACATGGTCTTTAAGGGAACGCAAAGCTTGCAAAGTGGTGAGTTTGAGCGGTTGATTGAGCAGAGAGGGGCGGTGATGAATGCGGCGACTAGTCATGATTATACGCATTATTACATCACAACAGCGCCTCAAGATTTTGCACAATTGGCACCCTTGCAACTAGAAGTTGTGCTGAATGCGGCAATTCCTGATGATGCTTTTGAACGAGAGCGATCGGTTATTTTGGAAGAAATTCGCCGTAGTAATGATAGTCCTCAGCGTCGGACTTTTCGGCGTACAATTGAGACGACGTTTGAGCAGTTGCCTTATCGTCGTCAGGTGTTGGGACCGGCTTCCGTAATTGAGCAGCTTAAAGCTCAACAGATGCGTGATTTTCATCAAAAATGGTATCAACCGCAGTCAATTACGGCGGTGGCAGTGGGTAATTTGCCAGTTGAGGAATTAATTGAAATTGTTGTTGATGGCTTTACAAAAGCAGGTAGCAACAGTCAGCAAGTAGAAGCACAATTGCCCTTAAATTTTGCTCCTGAACCGGCTTTTTCAGAAATTGTACGCCGCGAATATGTTGATGAAACCTTGCAGCAAGCCCGCTTGGTTATGGTGTGGCGTGTGCCTGGAATGATGCAGTTGGAAGAGACTTATGGGTTGGATGTTTTAGCGGTAATTTTAGGTCAAGGGCGGATGTCGCGTTTGGTGCGTGATTTGCGTGAAGAACGGCAGTTGGTTAATCATATTGGGGTGAGTAATATGACACAACGTTTGCAGGGAGTGTTTTATATTTCTGCACAGTTGCCGACAGAAAATTTGGCTGTGGTGGAAGAAGCGATCGCTCAACATATCCACAGGTTTCAGACAGAATTAGTTGCAGAAACTGATATTGCTCGCATTCGCACGCAAGTTGCTAATCGTTTTATTTTTGGTAATGAAAAACCAAGCGATCGCACCGGTTTATATGGTTATTATCAGTGCCAACTTGGTGATTTGACTCCGGCTTTAAACTATCCGAAGCGTATTCAAGCAATTGAAGCATCTGACATTCAAAATGCTGCCCAAAAGTATCTCTCTTCAGAAGCTTATGGTATCGTTACCATCAAACCTGCTAACAGTTAATTATGTGGACACAAATTGCCAGCCACATCAGCGAAGTCACTGGTAAAACCTTTGAAATTAATCAACGTCAGTCTGTTGCTGGCGGCTGTATTAATCAAGGTTATGCTGTCATTGGTAATACCGGTACTTACTTTGTCAAATTCAATCAAGCATCAAAACTAGAGATGTTTGAAGCTGAGGCGTTGGGTTTGAGGCAAATGCTGGCTACTAAGACAATTCGTGTGCCAAAACCGATTTGTGTTGGTACGGCTGTTGAATATGCCTACATTGTCTTGGAGTGGCTGGAGTTGGGTAGTGGCAATAATACGCAGTCTTGGGAAGCTTTGGGAAGTCAACTGGCGGCTATGCATTGTTGGCATCCCTTCTCAAGTTCGACTTCTTCTAATTCAGAGTTAATAAGGGAAGACACTCAAAATAAGTTTGGCTGGGATGTCAATAATACTATTGGTTCAACGCCACAAATTAATACTTGGACATCGAATTGGGCAGAGTTTTTTGCCGAGTATCGTTTGGGTTATCAATTTAAGTTGGCGCGGCGTCGTGGTGGTCATTTTCCCTTAGAGGCAAAAGTCATGGCAGCGGTGCTGAAACTATTAAATCATCAGCCTCAACCTTCGGTGGTGCATGGTGATTTGTGGGGCGGTAATGCGGGAATTACCATGTCAGGAGAACCGGTGATTTTTGATCCAGCGGCGTATATAGGCGATCGCGAAGTTGATTTGGCAATGACGGAACTTTTTGGTGGTTTCCCAAATGCTTTCTATCGCGGCTATCACGATATTTGTGCAATGGAAGAGGGTTATAAGCGACGAAAAACCCTTTATAACCTTTATCATATCCTCAATCATTTTAATTTGTTTGGGGGTGGATATGCTTCGCAAGCTAACCGCATGATGGAACAAATTATTGATTAGTTGCAATTAGTTATTGCTAATAATTAAGCCAAATTGATCAGATCCCCGTCTTCTTTAAGAAGGCGGGGATTTATTATTGGTCGGATTGCCATAACACAAGCTTTTTAAAATTAACATGATGTATCTACTGAATTGATTGTGTGTTTAAATCAGGCATTCCGTAGATTTGCCCTAGTGTTTGGCAGTTACTCAATGTTATCACTGTATTACACAAAAGATTTACTGTTCTACAGGCTCACCGTAAACTCTGTAAACAACTTAATCATTACGGGCATCAATTAAGGGCTATGACTAAAGAAGATCAGGGACGAAAATTTATTATGACTGAACCACTTGGCAAAAGTGGGGAAGCAGGAGAACAAAAAGTTTGTGATGCGGTAAAAAGTGCTTTTGCGGAGAGAAATTATATTGGTTACTGGCGCTATCCAATTTTTTCAAAAGTTGGTAAGATCCGCAAGGAACCTGATATTTTGATTGCTGATCGAGAACTCAGTTTAGTAATAATTGAAGTTAAATCCATCACCATTGACCAAATTGTTGCCGTTGAGGGACATCAGTGGCAACTTACTAATTTTTACACCGATCAAGCTAATCCTTATGAGCAAGCAGAGCATCAGTTAAGGGCATTACTAGCACATTGCGATCGCGAACCTATCCTTTGGCGTAAAATTATGGGGCGAGCTATCGTGGCGCTACCTTTAATAACCGAAGAACAATGGCAGCAAAAAGGCTTCGATCAACTACCTAGTTGTCCACCAATTATTTTTCAGAATCAGTTAGGAAAAGTTGGCTTGTTAGAACGTATTAAACAAGCAGCTCTCGCTGTGCCTGGAGAAGATTTGGATGATAAACAATGGCAAGTAATGTTGTCAGTTATTAGTGGTAGACCAGTTTTGAAAAAAACACCACGTACTCTTGTTTCTAGCAATACCAAAACTCGCGCTAGTGTACTGGAAGCCCTGCAAGAGCAACTTTATGACTTAGACCTTGACTATGAACATATTGGTAAAGAAATTCCGCCTGGTTTGCAAAGATTACGGGGTACTGCTGGCTCAGGTAAAACCGTATTGCTTTGTCAAAAAGCTGCTCATATGCACTTAAAGCATCCTGAATGGGATATTGCTTTAGTATTTTTTACTCGTACACTTTACGATTTGGTGACTGAATTAGTAGATAAATGGTTACGTTATTTCACAAATGGAGAGGTTCAATACGACCCCAACAATAATAAATTAAGAATCATTCATGCTTGGGGAAGTAAGGAGCATCAGGGTTTATATAAAACAATTTGTGAATTAAATGGTGTTCGTCCCAAGGGTGTAGGAGAGACGAAAGAAAGACAGCCAATTCGAGGATTAGCTGAACATTGCAAGCGACTAGCTGAAGAAGTTAAAATTGAGCCAATGTTTGATGCAATTTTAATTGATGAAGGACAAGATTTGGTTGCTGAAGATGATTTAAAGTACAAAGACAAACAAGCAATTTATTGGCTAGCTTATCAGTCTTTACGACCTGTTGACCCGGATAATCCAGAGCAGCGGCGCTTGATTTGGGCATATGATGAAGCCCAAAGTTTGGATAGTTTAAAAGTCCCAACGGCTAGGGAATTATTTGGTGAAAATCTCAGTGATTTATTGACAAAAGGCACACAGTATACTGGCGGCATTAAAAAATCAGAAGTCATGCGTCGCTGTTATCGCACTCCGGGTACAGTTCTCATCGCAGCTCATGCAATTGGCATGGGTTTGCTACGTTCTGAGGGAATGCTGACAGGAATTACTAGAAAATCTGATTGGGATAGAATTGGCTATGAAGTTACAGGAAAATTTATTCCGGGTCAGAAAATTACGCTTCATCGACCTGCTGAAAATTCCTGCAATCCGGTGCTTGAGTTATGGGGAGAACCTGTATTACAGTTTGAGACTTATGAATCTCGCCAGGAAGAATTTACAGCTTTAGCTAATAAGATTTGGTATAATTTAGGAGAAGATGACTTAAAGCCAAGTCGTGATATTCTTGTAATTGTTTTAGGCTCAAGTTCTGAGGCGATAGAATTAGAAAATGCCGTTGCCAATTTTCTGATGGAGCAGGAAATAGATATTTATATTCCAACAGCTTTGGAGTTAAATGAACTAAAGCCTCAATGGCCCAATCATGACCAGGATCGCTTCTGGATGGAGGGTGGAGTAACAATATCTCGTGTTCCCAGAGCAAAGGGAAATGAGGCAGATATGGTTTATGTAGTCGGCTTTGATAATGTGGCAGCAAATGAAGCTGATGTGAGTCTCAGAAATCAGCTATTTGTCGCTTTAAC